>JAFWDQ010000012.1 GCA_017516065.1 Oscillospiraceae bacterium | reverse complement strand
TCGTCAAATATCTTGGTATCTGAACCGAACGGGACTGAATTAGGAGAATACAACGCATGGAACCAACGATCTGCGCACGCTGCAAGAAAAACGTCGCCGTGATCTTTATCACGAAAATCGACGGGAACAACACGAAAAACGAGGGGCTCTGCCTGAAATGCGCCCGCGAACTGCACATCAAGCCCGTGGACGACATCATTTCGAAGATGGGGCTCTCCGACGAGGACCTGGACGCCCTGCAGGGGGATATGGGGACCATGTTCGGCGAGGGCCTCGCCGCGCTGCAGCAGGCCGCCACCGACGCCGACGAGAATGATGACGACGAGGGCAAGACGGCCACCTTCCCGTTCCTGAGCCGCCTGATGGGGCAGGCGAACGGCGGCGGGGAGATGATCCCCGCGGAGCCGCCGCGCGCCGAGGGGGGACACCCGGTCCCCGGCAAGGAGAACGGGCGGAGCGCGAAGAAAAAGTTTCTGGATAATTACTGCATCAATCTGACCGACCGCGCACGGGAGGGCAGGCTGGACGCCATGATCGGCCGCGCCGAGGAGCTGGAGCGCGTGATCCAGATCCTCAACCGTCGGCAGAAGAACAACCCCTGCCCGATCGGGGAGCCCGGCGTGGGCAAGACTGCCATTGCCGAAGGCCTGGCCGTGCGTATTGCCAAGGGCGACGTGCCCTACAAGCTCCAGGACAAGGAGGTCTATCTGCTGGACCTGACCTCTCTGGTGGCGGGCACCCAGTTCCGCGGTCAGTTTGAAAGCCGCATGAAGGGACTAATCCAGGAGATCAAGAAAAAGGGCAACGTCATCCTCGTCATTGACGAAGTCCACAGCATTGTGGGGGCCGGCGATGCCGAGGGCAGCATGAACGCGGCCAATATCCTCAAGCCTGCCCTTTCAAGAGGCGAGATCCAGGTCATCGGCGCCACCACCTTCGCCGAGTATCGCAAGCATATCGAAAAGGACGCCGCTCTGGAGCGCCGCTTCCAGCCCGTCATCGTCAACGAACCCTCGATTGAGGAATCCATCGCCATTCTGAACGGCATCGCTCACTACTATGAGAAATTCCATGGCGTCCGGATCACGCCGGCCATTGCCCGGCAGGCGGTACTGATGAGTGAACGCTATGTCACGGACCGGTTCCTGCCGGACAAGGCCATCGACCTCATCGACGAGGCCGCGTCGGACAAGAATCTGAAGGACGCCAATATCTCCAGACGCCTCCGGCTGGAAAAGGATCTCAACGATCTGAAGCTGGAGCGCGAGCATATCGAGGCGTCGCCGGACAACCAGATGTACGAGCGGCTGGCCTACCTGCGCAGCAAGGAGCTTCAGCTTCTGGCTGAAAAAGCGGAGCTGGACAAGGAGGAGATCCCTGCCCTTACCACGGAGGACCTGGCCAGAGTCATTGAGCTGTGGACGGAGATCCCAGCCAGCCGCATCCAGGAGGCGGAATTTGACCGGCTTTCCAAACTGGAGGATCGTCTCAAGGAACACATCGTAGGCCAGGACGAGGCTATCGCCAGCATCGCCGCCGCCATCCGCCGCAACCGCGTTGGCATCTCGGCCAAGCACAAGCCGGTGAGCTTTATCTTTGTCGGCTCCACCGGCGTAGGCAAGACGGAACTGGTAAAACGGCTGGCCGACGACCTGTTCAACGCCCCGGAATCCCTGATCCGGCTGGATATGTCCGAGTTCATGGAAAAGCACTCCGTGTCCCGGATCATCGGCTCGCCTCCGGGCTACGTGGGCTACGACGAGGCCGGTCAGCTGACCGAAAAGATCCGCCGGAAGCCTTACTCCGTAGTCCTCTTTGACGAGATCGAGAAGGCCCATCCGGACGTGCTCAACGTCCTGCTGCAGATCCTGGATGACGGTCAGATCACCGACGCCCACGGCAGGAAGATCAATTTCGAAAATACCGTTATCGTCATGACCTCCAATGCCGGCAGCAACCGCAAGGATCAAACCGTCGGCTTCGGCAGCACGCCCAACGAGCAGAACAAGGAACGGATCATGAAGGCCCTCAACGACTTCCTGCGGCCGGAATTCATCAACCGGGTGGACGAGATCGTCTACTTCAACCAGCTCACCGAAGAGAACTTCAAGGCCATCGCGGGCATCATGCTCCGGGAGCTGCGGGATTCTCTGACGGAAAAGGGCATCACCCTGACCTGGGACGACTCGCTGATCGAATACCTGACAAAGGAGTCCTACTCCGTTGCCTACGGCGCCAGAAATCTGCGCCGGTTCATCCAGAAGCAGATCGAGGATCCTCTGGCCTCTGCCATTATCAACAGCTACCAGGATCCCCTGACCTCTGTGAAGCTTTCTTCTGACGGAAAAAGCGTGCAAATCGAGAGTGTGTAAAGTATTTTAGCTTGTCATATCAGGAGGCAAACATGACAGCCAAAAAAGGCGACGAAAGCGGCGCGCTGCGGCAGTTTAAAGCCGATTTGAAACAGAATACGGTGGGACGGCTCTATGTCTTCTACGGCGAGGAGCCCTATCTGCGCGAGTTTTATACCGGGGAACTGCGCCGTCGCCTGATCCCCGCGGGGCTTGAGTCGTTCAATCTGTTCGAGCTGGAGGGGAAGACCCTAACGGTCGAACATCTGGAGGAGGCCGTGGATCGTCTGCCCATGATGTGCCCGCGCATACTGATCTTGGTTTCCGACTATGATATCTATAAAGCACCGGAAGACCAGAGGGAGCGCCTGACAGGCCTTTTTGAAGACCTGCCGGATACCTGCTGTCTGGCATTCCTCTACGACACGCTGGACTACAAGCCGGACAACCGCATGAAAAAGCTCCGTACAGCCTTTTCGCGGTACGGACAGGAGGTCTGTTTTCCGAAGCAGGGGCAGAAGGATCTGGTGCCTTGGATCATTCGGCACTGCGCCGCTCTTGGCAAGGAGATCGACCCCGGCGATGCGGAGCATCTGCTGTTTCTCACTGACGGCGCCATGCACAGTCTCAATACGGAGATCGAAAAGATCGGCGCCTACACCCGGGGCAAACGCATCACCCGGACCGATATCGACGCCGTGGTGGTCCCGGCGCTGGACGCCGCCGTCTATCATCTGACGGACGCCGTTCTGGCTCAAAAGTATGATAAAGCGGCCGGAATTTTGGCCGATCTTCTGCGCATGCAGGAGGAACCGATCCCTATTCTGGCCGCAATAGGCCGTCAAGCCAGACAGCTTTACACTATTTGCGTTTTAAGAGAAAGCGGGAAGAACCCTGCCGACATCACCACGATCTGGCCCCGTATGACCCCCTGGGCCGCCCGGCGGCTGATGGCCAGCGCCCACTGCTGCACGGCAAAGTGGTGCCGGGGGGCCGTGATCCTCTGCGCCCAGACGGATTTTGAGATGAAGTCCGGCGGCGATCCGCATGAACTGCTGATCGAACTGCTACCACGGCTCCGGGAGCTTGCGTCATGAAGCCCCGGGTCTCGGAAGTCATCGTCGTGGAGGGGCGTTATGACCGACATACGGTCTGCAGCGCCGTGGAGGCTACCGTACTGGAAACCTCCGGTTTTCACGTATTCAAGGATCAAGAACTGCTCTCTCTTCTGCGCCGTCTGGCAAAGCAGCGTGGCCTCATCCTGCTGACGGACAGTGACGGCGCTGGCTTTGTAATCCGCAACTATCTCAAGGGCGCCGTGTCTGAAGGCACCGTGAAGCAGGCCTATATTCCCGACCGGTACGGCAAGGAATCCCGGAAAAGCCGCCGGAGCAGAGAGGGCAAGCTGGGGGTAGAGGGGATGCCGCCGGAGGTGATCCTCAATGCCCTGCGGCAGGCCGGCGCCACCTTTGACGGGAACGCGCCTCAACTTCCTGAGCGGCCTATCACGAAGCTGGATCTCTATCGGGACGGACTGTCCGGCAAGCCTGACAGCGCGGCGCGGCGTGCGCTGCTGGCCCGGGAACTGGAACTTCCGGCGCGCATGAGCACCAACGCACTGGTGGAAGCAATGCAGTTGTTGTGCGGCTACGAGGGATATCGAGCTGCAGTGGACCGACTGTTTGGAGAAGGTAAAGATGAGTAAAAAATCCCGGCACACAGATGAAAAATCGCGGGGCTCCATCCTGTTCGACTGGGTGAAGACATTTGTCTTTGTCATTGTTGTCGTGGTGTTGGTGTTCACGTTTCTTGGCCGCATCGTGTTTGTGGACGGCAGTTCCATGGTGCCCACCCTGTCCGATCGTGACGGGATGCTGGTGACGTCGTATCTGTTCTCCGAGCCGGAGCCCGGGGATATCGTGGTGTTCCGCAAGGACGCTTATGACAGCCAGCCGCTGGTGAAGCGGGTCATCGCCACAGAGGGCCAGACGGTGGATATCGACTTTGAGAACGGCGTCGTGTCCGTCGACGGCGAGACGCTGGATGAGCCGTATATCGCGGAGCCGACCCATGTGCACTACGACGTGCTGTTTCCCGTCACCGTGGAGCGCGGCTGTATCTTCGTGCTGGGTGACAACCGCAACGGCAGTACGGACAGCCGTTATTCCGTCATCGGTGCGGTGGACAAGAGAGAGGTCATCGGACAGGTGCGGCTTGTGATCTTCCCGTTTTCTCATTTCGGAGGTGTGGACTGATGGCCGACATGAATATCCAGTGGTATCCCGGACACATGACAAAGACCCGCCGCCAGATGGAGGCAGACCTGAAGCTGGTGGATCTGATCTGCGAGGTGATCGACGCCCGGATCCCCATAGCCAGCCGGAATCCAAGTCTGGACGAGATCGTGGGACAGAAGCCCCGTCTTTTGATTTTCAACCGCTCCGGCCAGGCGGATCCGGCGGAGAGCAAGCGCTGGATGGCCTGGTTCAAGGCAAATCATATTCCCGCCATCGAGACGGACTGCAAAACAGGACAGGGCGTGGGCGGCTTTGCCCCGGCGGTCCGGTCCGTGCTCCGGGAACAGATCGCCCGGTACGCCGCCAGGGGCCAGAAGGGCCGCCCCATCCGGGTCATGGTCGCCGGCGTGCCCAATGTGGGAAAATCCGCCTTCATCAACCGGGTGGCCAAGCGGAAATCCGCCAAGGTGGCCGACCGGCCCGGCGTCACCCGCGGCCGACAGTGGGTCACCGTGGACACGGATCTGGAGCTGCTGGACACCCCGGGGATCCTTTGGCCGAAGTTTGAAGACCCCACCGTGGCCCTGCATCTGGCCATCACCGGCGCCATCAAGGACGCCGTCATGGACGTGGAGGGCCTCGCCGCCAATCTGATGACCCTGCTGGCAGACCGTTATCCCCAGGCTCTGACGGCCCGGTACAAGCTGGAGACAGTTGAGGGACTGGAGGGCTGGCAGCTGCTGGAGGCCGCAGCGAGGAAGCGCGGTTTCCTTATCTCCGGCGGCGAAGTGGACATTGAGCGCATGGCAAACATTCTGCTGGACGAATTCCGCGGCGGCAAGATCGGACGCTTCACCCTGGAGACCGTACCGGAGGCGTAAGTATGGACCTGTGGAAAGAAGAGCGGGAATACATTTCCCGGGGCATCCGCCTGATCTGCGGTGTGGATGAGGCCGGCGCGGGTCCGCTGGCGGGCCCCGTCTGTGCCGCCGCCGTCATTCTGCCGGCAGAACTGGAGATCCCCGGTCTCAACGACTCAAAGAAGCTGACGGAGAAGAAGCGGGAGGCCCTGTTCCCGGTGATCCAGGAGCAGGCTGTTGCCTGGGCCGTTGCCTGGGCGACGGCGGAGGAGATCGATGAGATCAATATCCTTCAGGCCCGGCTTCTGGCCATGTCCCGGGCCGTGGCTCAGCTGGATCCGGCGCCGGAACTGGCGCTGGTGGACGGGAACCGTGCGCCGCAGCTGCCGATATCCTGTGTCACGCTGGTGCAGGGGGACGGCCGCAGCGCCAATATCGCCGCCGCCTCCGTCCTGGCAAAGGTGAGCCGTGACCGGTATATGCTGGAGCTGGCAAAGCAGTATCCCCAGTACGCCTTTGAAAAGCACAAGGGGTACCCCACAAAGCTGCACTATGAGCGCCTGCGGGAATTCGGACCGTCCCCGGTCCACCGGCGGACGTTCCTGAAAAACCTGTGAGCGGCGACCGCCGGCAGCAGTCGCTGCTGGGCAGGTGGGGGGAGGCCCAGACCGCCCGCTGGCTGCGGCAGAACGGCTATACGGTACTCAGCAGCGGCTGGCACTGCCGTTTCGGTGAGATCGATCTGATCGCGGAAAAGGGCCCGTTTCTCTGCTTTGTCGAGGTCAAGACCCGCCGCTCCGGCGATTTTGCCCTGCCCCGTGAGGCCGTGACCTCAGCCAAACAGCGCAGGCTGTGCGCCAGCGCGCAGATGTATCTGTCTGCGCACCCTACGCAGCAGCGGATCCGCTTCGATGTGGCGGAGGTCTACGCCCCGGAAGGCACCGCGACGAAACAGCCCCGCATCGTCTACCTTGAGGCCGCTTTCGAGCCCCCGGAGGATTGAAAGAAGTGTGGTATATATCACACTTTGAAGAGGGAGCCCTATGGTATTCTGAAAACAGGAGGGGATCGCAGATTGTCTGCGAAAGCGTATGCGCTCTTTGACGCCCATTGTGACACGATCTCCGCACTGGCTGAGGCGGAGACAGGCACGCTGCTGGAAAACCGGCTGCAGATTGACCTGACGCGGGCCGGCAGATATCGCCGCTATGCCCAGTGCTTTGCCCTATGGGCGGCCCCGGAGGATATGGACCGGCAGGGGGGAGGCACCGTATTCCAAGCCCTCCTTGACCGCTTTCTTCTGGAGTTGGACCGCTGCAGAGACCGGATCGTCTTCTGCCGGACCCGGGAGGACTATCGGTCCGCCGGGGAGGCGGGGAAAATGGCCGCCTTCCTCTCTGTGGAGGGAGCGGACCTGCTGGACTGTGACCTTGCGAGCCTGGCCCGCGCTCATGAGCTGGGCGTGCGTCTGATCAATCTGACCTGGAACAGGGCCAACGTCCTGTGCGGCGCCCACGCGGATCAGCCGGAGCGGGGGCTGTCGGAGCAGGGCCGCGCCTGGGTCCGGGCCATGCTGGAGCGGAAGATGCTCCCGGACGTGTCGCACCTCTCGGAGCCCGGTTTCTGGGACGTGGCGGCGCTGTGTGAGGCGCAGATGAGCCCCTTCGTGGCCAGTCACTCGAATGCCAGGGCGATCTGTTCCCATTCCCGAAACCTGACGGACGATCAGTTCCGGGCCCTGATCCGCTGCGGCGGTGTTGCGGGGCTGAATTTATACACGCTTTTCACCGGCGGCGCCGGGCTGGATACTGCCCTGGACCATGTTCTGCACTTCCTGGCACTGGGAGGCGGGAAGCACGTCTGTCTCGGCTGTGACCTGGACGGCTGTGATTCCCTGCCGGCCCCCATCCGGGGTGTGGAGGACCTGTATCTCATCGGGGACGGGCTCCGGCGGCGAGGCGTCGGCGAGGAGACCATACAAGACCTGTTCTATAACAATCTGGAGAGAGTGATATTATGCAGTATGTAAGCACGAGAGACAAATCCAAACCCTGTTCCGCCTCCCAGGCGATCCTGCAGGGTCTTGCTCCCGACGGCGGACTGTTTGTCCCCACGGAGCTGCCCCGGCTGACGCCTGAGCTGCTGGATCATCTGAAGGATATGAGCTATCCTCGCCGGGCAGCCGCGGTGATGAAGCTGTTTCTGGATGAGTTCACCGAGGAGGAGCTTCTGACCTACTGTGAGGCCGCCTACGGCCCCGACCGCTTCGATACCCCGGCGGTGGTGCCCCTGCACCCCATGGCGGACAACACCCGGTGCCTGGAGCTGTGGCACGGCCCTACCTGCGCCTTCAAGGATCTGGCCCTGCAGATGCTGCCCCACCTGCTGGCGGCCTCTATCCGCAAACAGAAGGAGGACCGGACGGTCTGCATCCTCGTGGCCACCTCCGGGGACACCGGAAAAGCGGCCCTGGAAGGCTTCCGGGACGTAGACGGCACAAAGATCCTGGTATTCTATCCCCGTGACGGTGTGTCCGATGTGCAGAAACTGCAGATGATCACCCAGACTGGCGGCAACGTCGGCGTGTGCGCGGTCAACGGCAACTTTGACGATACCCAGAACGGCGTAAAGCGTATCTTCTCCGACGCTGATTTCAGAAAGGTCCTGGACGGAAAGGGCCTGAGGCTGTCCTCGGCCAACTCCATCAACTGGGGCCGTGTCCTGCCCCAGATCGTCTACTACATCTCCGCCTGGTGCGACCTGTACCGGGACGGCGTCATCGAACCGGGACAGGCTGTCAACATCTGCGTGCCCACCGGAAATTTCGGCAATATCCTGGCCGCCTGTTACGCCGGACAGATGGGCCTTCCCGTGAAGCGGCTCATCTGTGCCTCCAACGCCAATAACGTCCTCACGGACTTCCTGCGCACCGGCGTCTATGACAGAAACCGGCCCTTCCACATGACCACGTCGCCCTCCATGGATATCCTGATCTCCAGCAATCTGGAGCGGCTTCTGTTCCTGGTCTCCGGCCAGGACGACGCGCTGGTCCGCAGCTGCATGAAGCAGCTGACGGAGACCGGCCGCTATGAGATCCCCGCGGCCCTCCGCGAGAAGATCGCCGGCCTGTTCTGGGGCGGCTTCTGCGACGATACGAAGACCGCCGCCGCCATCGGGAAGGTCTGGACGGAGCAGAACTATCTCATCGACACCCATACCGCCGTGGGCGTAGACGTGCTCTCTCAGTACCGCGCCGATACCGGTGACAGCGATATCTGCATTCTGGCCTCCACCGCCAGCCCCTTCAAGTTCTCTGACAGCGTGCTCCGGGCTCTGGGGGACAAGACGCCTCCCGCGGGTCTGGACGCCATTGACGAGCTGGGCAGGCGCACCGGCGTGCAGGGTCCCGCGCCGCTGTGCGGTCTCCGGGGACGAGCCGTGCGCTTCACCGACTGCGTGGAGCCGGACGGCATGTATCCCCCGGTATCCGCCATGGCGTAAGGAGCGTTCCGTTGGCGCTCTATGCGATAGGGGACACCCATCTCTCTCTGGGAACGGACAAGCCCATGGATGTGTTCGGCGGCAGCTGGGAGGGCTACGTCGACAAGCTCAGGGACGCTTTTTCCGCCCTGTCGGAGGAGGATACGATCGTCCTGTGCGGAGATATCTCCTGGGCCATGAGCTTGGAATCCGCCCGGGAGGATTTCGCGTTTCTCAACGATTTACCGGGCCGCAAACTGATCGTGAAGGGGAATCACGACTACTGGTGGAACACCGTTACGAAAATGAAGGCGTTTTTCGTCCAAAACGGGTTTCACAAGCTGGACTTTCTCCACAATAACTGTCATTTCTATGGGGATACCGCCCTGTGCGGCACCCGGGGCTGGTTTTATGAGGAGGACGCGGAGCCCCACAGCGAAAAGGTGTTCCGCCGCGAGCTGATCCGGCTGGAGGCGTCTCTGCAGGCGGCAGGGGACAGGGAGAAGCTGTGCTTCCTGCACTACCCGCCACGCTATCAGGGTTACAGCTGCCCCGAGATCCTGTCTCTGCTGGAACAGTACGGCGTCTGTGCCTGTTATTACGGCCATCTCCACGGTGCCAGCTGCAGTCTGGCCGTGGATGAGACGGTCCGGGGTGTGGCTTACACGCTGATATCCGCCGATCATCTGGCTTTTGTGCCGAAAAAAATACGCTGAAACTGAAAATAAAGCTGGAAATTTGATTCAATTTGTGATATTCTATTTTTGTACGGCCTGTTGCCTGACAGGGGACAGAACCGGCACCAGTGAGTAGTAGGAGGAAATACATTTATGAACGTAAAAGATGTAGAACGCAGAGAGAATAATGTCGTTGCCATCGAGGTCGAAGTGGGCCCCGAGGAGTTTGAAGAGGCAGTTGAACGCTCTTATCTGAAAAACCGCTCCCAGCTGAGCGTGCCCGGCTTCCGGAAGGGCAGAGCGCCCCGGAAGGTCGTCGAGGGCATGTACGGCTCCAATATCTTCTATGAGGACGCCATGGAGGAGTTCTTCCCCAAGGCGTGCCGTGAGTTTATCCACAAGGAGGGCTTTTACGCCTCCAGCATCCCCGAGCCTGAGGTCGTCAGCGTCGGCAAGGAAGGCTTTACGTTCAAAATCGTATTTACCGTCGCGCCGGAAGCCAAGCTGAAGGCCTATAAGGGCATTGAGGCCGTCAAGCCCTCCACCGAGGTCACAGAGGACGACATCGCCGATTCCATGAAGGTGCTCATCGAGCGCGCCATGCAGACGCAGAGCGTGGACCGTCCCGCCAAGATGGGCGATATCGTGAACATCAACTTCGAGGGCTTCATCGACGGTGAGGCATTCAAGGGCGGCCAGGCCGACAACTTTGATCTGACTCTGGGCTCCGGACAGTTCATCCCCGGCTTTGAGGAGCAGATCGTCGGCTTCTCCACCGGTGATGAGAAGTCCATCTTCGTCACCTTCCCGGAGAAGTACAACAGCGAACTGGGCGGCAAGGAAGCGGAGTTCAAAATCAAGGTCAACGACATCCGCGAGAAGATGGGCGTCACTCTGGACGACGACTTCGCCAAGGATGTGTCCGAGTTTGAGACTCTGGACGAGCTGCGGGCTGACATCGAAAACAAGGTCCGCACCCGGAAGGAAAACTACGCCAAGCGCGTGTTCCACGACAACCTCATCCGCAAGATCGCGGAGGATATGGAAGTCGATATCCCCGACGCCATGCTGCAGTCCAGCATGGAGCGCACCATGGAGGAGTTCTCCCAGAACTACGGCCTGCCCATGGCTGTCAAGGACGTGGGCGTGCTGGCCAGCGCGCTCCAGGTGGAGGAGGAGTATCTGGCCAAGTACCTGGAGGAGTCTGCGAAGTTCCGCGTCCAGAGCGAGCTGGTCCTCGAGGCCATCGCCAAGGCAGAGGACATCCAGCCTACCGAGGAGGATATTGCGCACGAGTACGCTCTGCTGGCTCTGCAGTATCAGGCCACGGAGGACGAGGTCAAGGAACACATCGATCCTGCCACCGCCATCCGCAATTTCCGCATGAAGAAGGCCGGCGAGATCATGATGGAGAACGCCGTTCCCCTGCCGGAGCCCGAGGAAGAAGAGGAAGAGGCGCCCGCCGAGGAAGCCGAAACTCCCGCTGAGGAGCCCGTGCCCGCGGAGGAAGCGGAGACTCCCGCTGAATAAATTTACCACTCCCGGCTATACTTTGTAGAGCCGGAGACCCGCGTCCCGCGCGGCGCGGTCATACCTGTGCCGCGCACGGCAAAGTATCGTTTTTTCCCGTTTGCGAAAGGAGTGTATTCAATGAGCTTAGTGCCGTATGTCGTAGAGCAAACCAATCGCGGAGAACGGTCTTATGACATTTTCTCCCGTCTGCTGAATGACCGGATCATTTTCCTGTCCGAAGAAGTGAACGACACCACCGCCAGTCTGGTGGTGGCCCAGCTCCTGTATCTGGAGTCCCAGGATCCTGACAAGGATATTCAGCTGTATATCAACAGCCCCGGCGGTGTGATCACAGCCGGCATGGCGATCTATGATACCATGCAGTACGTCAAGCCTGATGTGAGCACCATCTGCATCGGCATGGCTGCCAGCATGGGGGCGTTCCTGCTCTCCTCCGGTGCAAAGGGAAAGCGGTACGCGCTGCCCAACGCAGAGATCATGATCCACCAGCCCTCCGGCGGCAGCCAGGGTCAGGCGACCGATATCCAGATCATGGCGGAGCGCATTCTCCGCATGAAGCGCGACCTGAACCGGATCCTCTCCGAGAACACCGGCAAGCCGGTGGAGGAGATCGAGCGGGACTGCGAGCGCGACCATTTCATGTCCGCCCAGGAGGCCCTGGACTACGGCCTGATCGACAAGGTGTTTTACAAGCGCTGAGCCGGTAGGAGACTGACAATATGAAAAACAACGAAGACAAAAAATACCGCTGTTCCTTCTGCGGCAAGACGCAGGACAAGGTTGAGCGGATCATTGCCGGCCCCGGCGTTTACATCTGCAACGAGTGCGTGGCACTGTGCAACGGGATCCTGGGCAACCGCATGCAGGAGGAGACCAGCACACTGCCCTCTGTGTTCCGCAAGGGCGACGTGCTCCCCACGCCCCGGGAGATCCATGAGCATCTGAACAAGTACGTGATCGGTCAGGAGCAGGCGAAGATCACCCTTTCCGTGGCCGTATACAACCACTACAAGCGCATCTGTTACGGTGCTGACAAGGACAATGAGGTAGAACTGCAGAAGAGCAACATCCTCATGTTCGGTCCCACCGGCTGCGGCAAGACCCTGTTTGCCCAGACCCTGGCCCGGTTCCTCCACGTTCCCTTCGCCATCGCCGACGCCACCACTCTGACAGAGGCCGGCTACGTGGGCGACGACGTGGAGAACATCCTGGTTCGTCTGCTCCAGGCCGCCGACTACGATGTGGACCTGGCCCAGCACGGCATCGTCTACATCGACGAGCTGGATAAGATCGCCCGGAAAAGCGAGAACACCTCCATCACCCGGGACGTGTCCGGCGAGGGCGTACAGCAGGCACTGCTGAAGCTGCTGGAGGGCACCGTGGCCAACGTGCCGCCTCAGGGCGGCCGGAAGCACCCCCATCAGGAATTCATCCAGATCGATACCAGTAAGATCCTGTTCATCTGCGGCGGCGCCTTTGACGGCATCGAAAAGATCGTGGAATCCCGCATGGACCACAAGGGTCTCGGCTTCGGCGCAGAGATCCAGAGCAAGAAGGACAAGAATCTTACCGATCTTTACAAAGAGGTCCGTCCCCATGACCTTCTCAAATACGGCATTATTCCCGAGCTGGTAGGCCGTCTGCCCGTCATCGCCCCCCTGGAGGCCCTGACCCGGGACCAGATGATCCAGATCCTCACGGAGCCGAAGAACGCGCTGATCAAGCAGTATCAGTGTCTGCTGCGTTACGATGACGTGGACCTGACCTTTGAGCAGAGCGCTCTGGAGGCCATTGCCGACCTCTCCATTGAGCGCGGCATCGGTGCCCGCGGACTTCGCGCCGTGGTGGAGAGCATCATGCAGCAGATCATGTATGACGTGCCCACCAACCGTGACATCGAAGCCGTCACCATCACCGGCGCATGCGTGACGGATAACGAGCCTCCCATCATCAAGCGCAACCCAGCCCGTCTGCGGCCCGCCGAGAGCACCAGCAATGCAGGGGAGGAAGCCCAGACCATCCCGGACGCATCAGAGGAGGCCATGGGCGCATAACCGGATGACAACAGGGGACGGGGATGTTTTCCGTCTCCTGTTTCCATTTCAGGCGCACCCCGCCGTCTGGCGAGCGGTACAACGCCCCGATTTCCGACCATTTTTTGATACAAGATACAAAAAGGTGACGCAATGAACACTTCCATGAACATTCAGGTACTTCCGACACTGCCGCTGCGGGGACTGACGATCTTTCCCGGCATCGTGCTCCACTTTGATGTGGCCCGCACCATCTCCATCAAGGCAGTGGAGGAAGCCCTTGCCACAGGGCAGGAGCTCTTTTTGGTCTCCCAGCGCAACTCCGCCCTGGAGCAGCCGGAGCTGGAGGACCTCTATCCCATGGGCACAGTGGCCACCGTCCGGCAGGTCCTGCGGCTCCCCGGCGACACCGCCCGGGTCATGGTGGAGGGCCTATACCGGGGCCGCATCCACGAACTGATGCAAAAGACGCCCTTTCTCTCTGCCCAGGTAGAGGTCTACGACACTCCCCCCGCCGTGAAACAGAGCGCAAAAAGCGAGGCGCTGGTACGCATGAGTTACCAGCTGCTGGAGGAGTACACCGCCCTGTCCCCAAAGCTGAATAAAGACACCCTCCGCCATATCGTCACCAGGCATGATCCCGGTTATATTGCCGACTATATCGCCCAGAACATTCCCCTTCGTGGCGCTGATAAACAGGCTCTGCTGGCGCAGCTCAACCCCATCCGCCGACTGATGCAGGTCAATCAGGTCATGAAGCGGGAAATCGAGATCCTGGCCATTGAGCAGGACCTGGAGGAAAAGATGCAAAACCAGGTGGCGAAGTCCCAGAAGGACTTCATCCTCCGGGAGCAGATGCAGGTCCTCCGGCGTGAGCTGGGGGATGACGGCGACTCGGAGCTGGAGCTGTATCGGGCCAGGATCAAGAAGGCCCGTCTGCCGAAGACGGTGGAGGAGAAGCTTCTTCAGGACCTGGGCCGTCTTGCCAAACAGCCTTTCGGCTCTGCCGAGGGCGCGGTGCTCCGGGGATATCTGGACACCTGCCTGGAACTGCCCTGGACAAAAAAGACCCGGGAGCGCTCCGACGTGAGCCTGACCCGGAAGATCCTGGACGCCGACCACTACGGCCTGGACGAGGTGAAGGAGCGTATTCTGGAGTTTATCGCCGTGCGGCAGCGGGCGCCGGAGTTGAAAAGTCCCATTCTCTGCTTTATCGGACCTCCCGGTGTAGGCAAGACCTCTGTGGCCATCTCCATCGCCAGAGCCACCAACCGCAAGCTGGCCCGGCTCTCTCTTGGCGGTGTGCGAGACGAGGCCGAGATCCGCGGCCACCGCCGCACCTATGTGGGCGCCATGCCCGGCCGGATCATCAGCGCCATCCGTCAGTGCGGCTCCAGCAATCCGCTGCTGCTTCTCGACGAGATCGATAAGCTGGGCAATGATTTTCGCGGCGATCCCGCCTCTGCGCTGCTGGAGGTCCTGGACCCCGAGCAGAATCATGCTTTCCGGGACCATTTTCTGGAGCTGCCCTTCGATCTGTCCCAGGTCTTCTTCATCACCACAGCCAACGACGCCTCCACGATCCCCCGTCCATTGCTGGACCGCATGGAGGTCATCGAGCTGTCCAGCTACACCGATGAGGAGAAGCTGCAGATCGCCAAACGCCATCTGCTGCCGAAGCAGCTCAAGCAGCACGGTCTGAAAAAGAGCATGCTGAAGATCTCCGACGACACTCTGCGGGAGCTCATCGTGCGCTACACCCGGGAGTCCGGCGTCCGAAAACTGGAGCGTGAGCTGGCCTCTCTGTGCCGGAAGACCGCCATGCAGCTGGTATCCGGGGAACAGAAGAGCGTCGCCGTCACGGTGGATTCTTTAGAACAGCTGCTGGGCCCGAGAAAATTCTATCCTGAAAAGCTGGCCACCACCGGTCAGGTGGGACTGGTCAACGGACTGGCCTGGACCAGCACCGGCGGCGAGGTGCTGGAGGTCGAAGTCGCCGTGGTCCCCGGCAGCGGAAAGATCGAGCTGACGGGCAATCTGGGCGACGTGATGAAGGAATCGGCCCACGCGGCCCACACCTTTATCCGCAGCCGTACGCAGCAACTGGGTATCGAGAAGGATTTTTATGAGAAAAAGGACATCCACGTCCACTTCCCCGAGGGCGCCGTCCCCAAGGACGGTCCCTCCGCAGGCATCGCCATCACCACCGCCATGGTCTCCGCGCTGACAGGCCGCGCCGTGCACCCCGGCTATGCCATGACAGGCGAGGTCACACTGCGGGGCCGCGTCCTGCCCATCGGCGGTCTGAAGGAGAAGACGATGGCCGCCTTCCGCAACGGCATCCACACGGTGCTCATTCCCGCGGAAAACGAATCCGACCTGGCAAAGATCGATCCTACGGTGCGCAACGCCCTCCATTTCATCACCGTGGAACATGTGGACGCTGTCATCGACGAGGCTCTGGAGACGGCGGAGGGCGCAGCTCCGATCCTGGTACCGCAGCAGACCTCTGCCGGCGTCGGCGTCGAACTGCAGTAGGGGAGACACGTCGTGAATACCCAGAATGTGGAATTTATCCGCGGTGCTGCCCGACCCTCCGATTTCCTTCGGGACCCGCTGCCCCAGGCCGTCTTTGCCGGCCGCTCCAACGTGGGGAAATCCTCTGTCATCAACTGCATCCTGAACCGCAGGCAGATGGCCCGGGTGGGCTCTTCACCGGGAAAGACACGGCAGATCAACTATTTTCTGGTGGACAAGAGCCTGTATATCGTGGATCTGCCTGGCTACGGCTACGCCAGGGTCTCGGCGGCGGAAAAACAGCGCTGGGCCCGGCTGATGGAGGCGTTTTTCTCCGAGACGGACCACATCAGTCTCGGCGTCCTGATCGTAGACGCCCGGCATAAGCCCACCGCGGACGACGTGGTCATGTTCGAATGGTTCCGCTCCAACGCCTGCCCCTGCGTGGTCCTTGCCAATAAGCTGGACAAGCTGAAAAAGAGCGAAATCGAACCCAATCTGTCGCTGATTCGCGAAACTCTTGATCTTCCGGACTCCGTCCGATTGATCCCCTTTTCCGCAGAGAAGGGAACTGGTCGCGGCGAGCTGATCTCCTGTCTGGAAGCACTTTTATAAACATGAAACATTTATCAAGGAGGAAATGATAACTATGGAAAAGATCACAAAGGATACCATCATCGGAAACATTCTGGACGTTGCGCCGGAGACGGCCCCTGCGTTTCTTGCCATCGGCATGCACTGCCTGGGCTGCCCGTCTGCCAGAAGCGAGACCATTGAGCAGGCCTGTGAGGTCCACGGCGTGGATGTGGAGCAGCTTCTTGAGAAGATCAACTCCATGATCGGCGCGTAAGCAGAATACGAACGGCCAGAAAACGTAAGGGACTCTCCCTTACGTTTTTTGGAATCATTGAGGTATCTCTATGGAAAAGAAGCTGTCAGTCCGACTGTCGGCCATCGCAGCCCATATCCCGGCCGGCAGCCGGGTGGCGGACATCGGGACAGACCACGGTCTGCTGCCGGTGAATCTGGTCAGATCTGGTCTGGCCGCGCACGTCATTGCTACGGACCTCCGCGCCGATCCGCTGGCCAAGGCCCGGCGCGCCGTGCGGGAGGCGGGGCTGGAAGATCAGATCGAGCTGCGCCTGGGCAGCGGCCTCTCGGTCATAGTCCCCGGGGAGGCCGACTGTATCGTAGTGGCCGGCATGGGAGGGGAGACCATCGCCAATCTTCTGGCCGACGCCCCATGGTGCCGGGAGACAGGCTGTCTGTTGCTTCTGCAGCCCATGACGAAAGCGGAGCAGCTGCGCCGCACACTGGCCCGGCTGGGCCTCGCCGTGGAGGCGGAATCGCTTGTCCGGGAAAACGGGACCGTCTACTGTGTCCTGGCCGCACGGGGCACTGACGCGCCCTGCGCGCTGTCCCCGGCGGAGCAGTATCTCAGCCGTCCTCTGCTGGACTCCGACGATCCCCTGATGCCGGAATATTTGGACCGGCAGATCCGTCGTCTGGAGAAGGCCCTGGAGGGAGCCCGGCGCTCCGGCAAGGCCTGTGACATTCCCCGAGTCAGGGAATTTGAAGAAGATCTCTCTGCTCTGCGCAGAGAAAGGGAGTTGCTGAACCATGACCGTACATGAAATCTTTACGCTGCTGGACGGGTACGCCCCGACAAAACTGCAGATGGACTTTGACAACGCCGGATTCCTTGTGGGAGAGGCGGCGCAGCCGGTCTCCAAGGTCCTGATCGCTCTGGATATCACCGAAGAGGTGGTCCGGGAGGCGGCGGAAACGGAAGCCCAACTCATCGTGTCCCACCATCCCGTCATCTTCCACCCCCTGCGCTCTGTCACCGATCAGGACCCCACGGGCCGTACGGTACGGGCTCTGGTGCAAAGCGGTATCTCCGCGGTCTGCATGCACACAAATCTGGACCTGGTGCGCAACGGTGTCAACGACGCCCTTGCCCGGGCTCTGTCGCTGGCGGAAACGGAAATCCTGGAGCCCGACGGCGAGGATGACTGGGACGAGCCCTATGGTCTGGGCCGCGCCGGCCTCTGGATGGAGGGCCCGAAACCGATGTCCGACTTCATCTATCACGTGAAGACCGCCCTGAACACCCCCGGCGTCCGGTGTCACGACGCCGGTGTGCCGGTACATAAAGTGGCTGTGGGCGGCGGCGCCTGCGGCAGCAGCATGCTCGCCGCAAAGGCCCTGGGCTGCGATACATTCGTGACGGCAGATCTGAAGTACAACGATTTTCTTGATGCCAGAGCCATCGGAATCAATCTCATCGACGCCGGTCACTTCCCCACGGAAAACGTGATCTGCGAGCCGCTGGCGGAGTTTCTCGCGGCCAGTTGTCCGAATCTGACCGTGGAGATCAGCAGCCGCCACGGGGACGTGGTGCAATACCGGTAAAAAGAAAGAACGGAATGGACAGCTGTCCATTCCGTTCTTACGAGTAAGTCTGTAAGCCGGGTTCTGTCTTGAACGATCATCTATCTTGGTATACCGTTGCCGATATACTCCAGCCACCTCCCGGAAGCGGCCGGGCCAGCCATATGCTTCCACCACGGTGTTGCTCCGGATAGAGTTTACAGCGATGGGCGCTTCCACGCCATCGGGTGAGCTCTTACCTCACCTTTCCACCCTTACCTCCGTTTCCGGAGGCGGTATATCTCTGTTGCACTTGTCCTGAAGTCGCCTTCGGCGGGCGTTACCCGTTATCCTTGCCCTGTGGAGCCCGGACTTTCCTCACAGACGTCCTTTCGAAGCTGTCTGCGCGATCGCTCGGCTTGCTCGCGCCTTTACTATAGCAAACCCGCTCCGACCTGTCAACTTCCGAAGCTGTGGGCGTACGCCTGTTAACGACCGGTGAGAATTCCCGGAACTTTTTGCAGCCTGTTTCGTCACAATAGAAGAAACGGCAGAAAATCAGCTGTAAAAGGAGGCTTTTTACGATGAAACAACTGATCGCTCTGGTCCTGGCAGTCCTCTCCGCCGGCAGTCCCGCTGTCATAGGTGGCTGCGGTACTGAACCGGATCCGCAGCCTGACCAGGGCTCTTCCGCCTATGCTATTGTGGAGACAGCCTACCCGAAAATGGCACCGTACCCCGATGAATCGGCCTATTATGATCCCGCTACCGGTGAATTTGACGACGAGGGTTTCTCCGCCGCATTTGACGCCTGGAACGCAAGCATACAGCAGCAGCGTCAGCAGGACACTGCCTATCTGGAGGGTCCGAAGCAGTTTACCCGAACTGCGGCAGCAGCCCTGCTGGGACAGTCCGACGGCCAGAATCACGTCTGCTCCCCGCTGAATATCTATATGGCCCTTGGTATGCTGGCGGAGACGACCGATGGAAACAGCAGGCAGCAGATCCTTGACCTGCTGGACGAGGCCAGCATCGAATCCCTTCGCACTACGGCGTCGGCACTCTGGAACGCCAACTACCGTGACGACGGAGCGGTCGCCAGTATCCTGGCCGCCTCCCTGTGGCTCAATCAGAGCGTAGCCTTCAAGCCGGAGACCCTCAACACCATCGCAGAGACGTATTATGCCTCCTCCTACCGGGGGGAGATGGGCTCCGCGGAATTTGACCAGGCGCTGCAGGCCTGGCTCAACGCCCAGACCGGCGGCCTGCTGGAGGATCAGATCTCCGACCTGTCCATGGAGCCGGAAACGATTTTGGCTTTGGCGACAACGATCTATTTCCGCGCCAAATGGAGCAATGAATTTTCAGAGCATTCCACAACACAGGACGTCTTCCATACGCCTGACAGCGACCTGACGTGCGATTTCATGCACCAGTCCGACGCCCGGAACTACTACTGGGGCGACCGCTTTTCCTCCGTGGCTCAGCCGCTGGAGAACCGCGGCGCCATGTGGTTCATCCTGCCCGACGAGGGCGTATCCGTGCAGGAGCTGCTGACCGACAGCCAGACGCTGGATTTCCTGCTGGCAAACGGGGACTGGGAGAACAGCAAGTATCTCATAGTCAATCTGGCCGTGCCGAAGTTTGATGTGACCTCACAGCTGGACCTGAGCCAGACGCTGAAGACCCTGGGAGTCACCGACGTGTTTGATCCGACTATTTCGGACTTCACGCCGCTGACGGAGGAGACGGACGGCATTTACGTGTCCCAGGCGGAGCACGACGCCCGGGTAACCATCGACGAACAGGGCTGTACGGCGGTGGCCTACACGGTCATGATGGCAGCAGGCGCCGGCATGCCGCCGGAGGAGACGGTGGACTTCGTTCTGGACCGGCCGTTCCTCTTCGTGATTACCGGCTCCGACGGACTGCCCCTGTTTATCGGTGTGGTCAATCAGCCTGTCTGACCGACGGGCGGAAAACCTCCGGCTTTCGTCCAGGTTTTCTTTGACTTTACCGGTCCTCCCGCATTGAAATAGCATAAGAAATCGGGTATAATAGCGGCAGCGCCGCTGTTATGCCCGATTTTTATATTGCGACCGGCAAAACGCGGCTGTTTTTGTATCAAACAGGGGGTGTCCGGAATGGACTTACAGGACTATTTGTCTCAACTGAAGGAGAAACGTGTAACGGTGATCGGCATCGGCGTGAGCAATACGCCGCTGATCCGGCTGCTGCGGGAGAATGATATAGATGTGACCGCCTGCGACAGAACGCCCCGGGAGGAGATGGCAGACCGGGCGGAGGAACTGGAAGCTCTGGGGGCAAAGCTGGTGCTGGGCCAAGATTATCTGGACAATCTGCAGGCCGACGTCGTCTTCCGTACCCCCGGTATGCGGCCTGACCACCCGGCGCTAGTTAAGGCGGCGGAGCAGGGGAGTGTCATCACCTCCGAGATGGAGGTGTTCTTCGAAGTCTGTCCCGCTCCCATTATCGCCGTCACCGGAAGCGACGGCAAGACCACCACGACGACCCTCATCGCCGAGATGCTCCGCTCCTGCGGCTATCAGGTCTGGCTGGGGGGCAATATCGGCAAGCCCCTGCTCTCCGAAGTCCCCAAAATGGATCCGGACGACTTTGCCGTGGTGGAGTTGTCCTCCTTCCAGCTGATGAGCATGCGCCGGAGCCCAGCCATCGCCGTGGTCACCAATCTCTCGCCGAACCATCTGGACGTTCACAAGTCCATGGACGAGTATGTGGAGGCAAAGGAGAACATCTACCGCTGGCAGGGTCCTGAGGACCTGCTGGTGATCAACCGTGACAACGAGATCACCCGGTCCTTTGCCGCAAAGGCACAGGGCCGCGTGCGTCAGTTCAGCCGTCAGGAGACTGCCGACGTCTGGCTCCGGGACGGTGTGATCATGAGCGATCTGGGAGGGCGGGTGCGTCCCGTTCTGCCGACGCAGAAGATCCTGATCCCCGGCATCCATAACGTGGAAAACTACATGGCGGCCATCGCCGCGGTGGAGGACTTCGTAGACGACGGTGTGATCCGCACCTTCGCAACCTCCTTCAAGGGCGTAGAGCACCGTATCGAACTGGTGCGGGAAAAAGACGGCGTCAAATACTATAACGACTCCATCGGCACCAGCCCCACCCGGACCATCGCGGGACTCAATTCCTTCGGCCAGAAGGTCATCCTCATTGCCGGCGGGTATGACAAGCATATTCCCTTTACACCACTTGGGCCCGTTATCTGCGAAAAAGTGAAGACCCTGGTTCTCACCGGGGACACCGCGGAAAAGATCCGGGACGCCGTGACGGCGGCGGCGGACTATCAGCCCGGCGCGCCGGAGATCCGGATGATCGATGACTTTGCCGAGGCGGTAAAAACGGCCTCCGAATTGGCGCAGCCCGGCGACGTGGTGCTGCTGTCACCGGCATGCGCGGCCTTTGACCGGTTCAAAAATTTTGCCGTCCGCGGCCAATTTTTCAAAAAACTGGTCAACGAGCTGTAATGAGGTGCCGGAATGGGGACAAAGAGAATTTTGGAGACCCTGTGCGCCGCCGTCGGACCGTCCGGCCATGAGCGCCGGGTCACAGAGGCTGCCGCGGCGCTGCTGGAACCCCTGGTAGACGAGGTTCGCACAGACGCCCTGGGCAACCTGATCGGCGTGCGGTACTGCGGCCGTCCCAACGCCCGCAGGCTTCTGCTTGACGCCCATCTTGACGAGGTCGGCTTTCTGGTTACGAATATTGTCGATGGTTTCCTCCGCTTTCGCTCCATAGGCAGTGTAGACCCCAGAGTGCTGCTCAACAGCGAGGTGACAGTACTCACGCCGGAGCCCATGCCTGGCGTGGTGGCCTGCCTGCCGCCCCATGTGCTCAGCCGGGAGGAACTCAATGAGTCCATCCCTGTGGAGAAGATGCTGATCGACGTGGGCCTCAGCGACGAGGAGGCCCGGCGACGGATCCCCCTCGGAACGCCGGCGGTCTTTCGCGGCAGCTTCGGCGAGCTGGGCCGTGAGCAGGTGTGGGGGAAGTCCCTGGACGACCGCTCCTGCTTTGCCGTGCTCCTGCGGACCGCGGAGCTCCTGGCGGAACAAAAGCTGAATGTGGACCTGTATTTCATGGGCAGCGTACAGGAGGAGATCAGCGGCGGCGGCGCGGCAGCCGGGATCTTCGGCATCGATCCGGACTGGGCTGTCGCCGCAGACGTGACCCACGGCCGGACGCCGGACGCCGAGACGACCCATACGCTACTGATGGGCGGAGGCCCCGCCATCGGCGTGGGACCCAATATGAACCGGGCCATGACAGAGGAATTGAAGACACTGGCCCGGGAACGGAACATCCCCTTTCAGCTGGAGATCATGAGCGGAAACACCGGCACCAACGCCTGGGGCATGCAGGTGGCCAGAGAGGGCTACGCCACGGCGGTGGTGTCTCTGCCGCTGAAGTATATGCACACGCCGGCAGAGGTGGTCCGTTGGGACGATATGGAGAATACAGCGCGGCTGCTGGCCGCCTACGCGGAAACCCGAGGGGGGGACAGAGATCGATGATCCTGGATACGCTGAAAACTCTGTGCGCTCTCTCCGGCGTCTCCAGTTGGGAGGACGAGGTGCGCTCGTATATCCGGGAGCAGGCGTCCCCCTTCGCCGACGAAATCCGCACGGATGTCATGGGCAATCTGCTGGTCTTCAAAAAAGGCCAGCGCTCCTCGCCTCAGCCGATCCTGCTGGCCGCCCATATGGATGAGGTGGGCCTGATGGTGACGGAGATCAACGGAGAGGGCTATCTGAAATTCGATTTTGTCGGCGGCATCGACCGGCGGGTGGTCATCGGGAAACGAGTCCTTCTGGGGCAGAAGAAGATCCCGGGAATCATCGGCCTGAGGGCAATCCATCTCACCACGGAGGCAGAGCGGAAAAAGGTCCCGGAGCGTGCGGCGCTGTATATCGACATCGGCGCCGGGGATCGTGAAGCCGCTGAGAAGATGGTGAGCCCGGGAGACATCGGTGTCTTTGACAGTGTCCCGGAGGAATTCGGCGATGGAATGCTGAAAGCAAAGGCCATCGACGACCGGGTCGGCTGTGCGGTGATGCTGGAACTTTTGCGGGAGCCACTGCCTATAGACTGCTGGTTTGCCTTTACCGTTCAGGAGGAGGTAGGGACCCGGGGCGCCTTCGGTGCGGCCTTTGCCGTCACCCCCGCCTTTGCGCTGGTCCTGGAGGGCACAACGGCGGCGGACAATCCCGACACACCGCCCCATCTGCGTGTCTGCTCGCCCGGCAAAGGCGCCGTCATGCCCGCCATGGACGGCGGCACCATCTACGACCGGGCTCTGTGGGAGAAGATGCGCACCTACGCGCAGGAGCACCGAATCCCGTGGCAGATCAAGGAACTGATCTCCGGCGGCACAGATGCCCAGGCCATCCAGCGTACGAAGACCGGCGTTCGGACGGTGGCCGTCTCAGCCGCTGTGCGGTATACCCACGCCCCTGCCGGCGTGGCCTGTATCCGGGATTTCGACGCGATGCTGGCGCTGGCCCGGGGATTCCTGACCATTGTGGAAGAGGAGATGCTGCATGGAAGCGATATTTGAGAGACTGAAGGCCCTTACAGCTTTGCGCTGTGTGTCTGGCAATGAGGGCGAATTGGCGGAGCTGATCCGCACCCAGGCCGCCCCATTTGCCGATGAGGTCCGTACGGACGCCATGGGCAATGTCCTGATTCGAAAAGGAACAGGGGGAAAGCGCCTCCTCTTTGCCGCCCATATGGACACAGCGGGACTCATGGCTACCCACATCGACGAAAAAGGCTTCGTCCGCTTCGGCACGGTGGGCAGCATCCAGGCGGTAAGTATCCTGCACGCGCCGGTGATTTTTTCAAACGGCACCTGCGGCGTTGTCGGAAAAGAGGACGGCGTCGAGGAAAAGGATCTGAAGATCAAGCACCTCTATATCGACATCGGCGCCAGAGACCGGGCGGAGGCGGAGACGCTGATCCTGCCCGGCGATACCGCTGTTTTCAAGGCCACTGCATCCTGCGTCGGTACACGGGTGCTGTCTCCTGCGCTGGACGATCGGGCGGGCTGTCTGGTGCTTCTGACGGCGCTGGAGCGCCTTCAGAGCCCCGCCAACGAAGTCTGGTTTACCTTTACCGTCCAGAAGGAAGTGGGCCTCCGGGGCGCCAAAACGGCGGCCTACGGGATATGCCCGGACTATGGCTTTTCCGTAGACGTCGTCCCGGCCGGCGATATGCCGGGGCAGAAGGAGATGTCTCCCGTCCGTCTGGGAGGCGGCGCGGCTCTGCGTATCATGGACAGCAGTCTGATCGCCCATCCCGCCGTCGTGTCTCTGCTGGAGGAGCTGGCCCGGGCAAAGAATATCCCCACCCAGCGGGCCGTCCTGACCTCCGGTACCACTGACGCCGGGGCCATCCGCCGGACCCATTTCGGCGTGCCTACGGGGAGCATCTCCGTCCCGGCCCGGTATGTCCACACCCCCTGCGAGATGGTGGATATGCGGGACTTATCCGCCTGTGTCGAGCTTGTGACAGCTGTGGCGGAGGCGACGCTATGAGAACTGACAATCCCTTCGGCCTGTCTGAACGGGTCCTTGCTCTGGCGGAACAGGCGGAGCGGGAGATCGCGCCTCAGCTGGCCCTGGCCGACGCGGTGTCCCAGGCCAACACCGCCAAGGTCCTGGCGGCCTTTCGGAAAAACCGGGTGTCGGACAGCCTCTTCGCCGGTACCACCGGGTACGGCTACGACGATGCGGGTCGGGACACTCTGGACCGCATCTATGCCGATATTTTTCATGCGGAGGATGCGCTGGTCCGTCTGCAGATGGTCAGCGGCACTCACGCCATCGGCGCAGCCCTGTTCGGCATCCTGCGCCCCGGAGACGTACTGCTGTACGCCGCAGGCGCGCCCTATGACACCATCTGCACCACCATCGGCATCTCCGGCGACGCCCCCGGCAGTCTGAAGGACTGGGGCGTGACGTACCGGCAGGTAGATCTGACGCCGGAGGGGACCCCGGATGAGGAGGCCGTGGCCAGGGCGGCGGCGGACCCCGCTGTCCGGGCCGTGGTGATCCAGCGCTCTCCCGGCTATTCCGACCGGGCCTGTCTCTCCGTGGAACAGATCGGCCGCCTGTGCGCCGCTGTCCATGAGGCAAACCCCGGCGCCTCGGTGCTGGCAGACAACTGCTATGGTGAATTTATCGAGACGAGAGAGCCCACAGACGTGGGCGCGGATCTCGTCATGGGCTCCCTGATCAAAAATCCCGGCGGCGGACTGGCTCCTATGGGCGGTTACGTGGCGGGACGGCATGATCTGGTGGAGGCCGTGGCCGCCCGGGCCACCGTACCCGGCATCGGCCGGGAATGCGGCGCCACGCTGGGGACAAACCGCAGTCTCTATCAGGGGCTCTTTCTGGCGCCTCATGTGTCAGCGCAGGCTCTGAAGACGGCGATCTTCTGCGCACGGATGATGGAGCTGCTGGGGTATGAGGCGTTTCCGGCCTCCGACGCGGTGCGCCATGACATCGTTCAGACCATCCGCTTCGGCGACGGGGAAGCTCTGAAAAAATTCTGCCGCGGCATCCAGTCCGGCGCGCCGGTGGACGCTTTCGTGACCCCGGAGCCCTGGCCCATGCCGGGATACGACTGCCCTGTCATCATGGCGGCGGGCGCGTTTATCCAGGGTGCCTCCATTGAGTTGTCCTGCGACGGCCCCATGCGGGAGCCCTACACCGCGTACCTGCAGGGAGGCCTGACCTATGAGTCCGGCAAGCTGGGCATCCTTCTGGCGGTGGAGGAGCTTCTGCGAGAATAAGACGATCCCTGCCCGACATAGGCTGGGCAGGGGAGATGATACCATGAGACGCAGACTGCCTCGCCGCCGCAGGCGGCGTCCACAGCCCCGGCGGCACTCTGCGCGTCATCCGACACAGCGCCGGAGTCTGCGCCGGGGCATCGCGGCTCTCCTGCTGTGCGTAGCTGTCTTCTGGGCTCTGGACCGGCAGCTGCGCCCGGTGATCACCGCCATGGCGTTATCCCAGGTAAACAATGCGGCTATGGAGATCATCGGCTCCACCATCATGGAAACCATGGCAGGGGATACGGTGGATTACGACAGGATCATCGAATTGGAGACCAACAACGACGGCAACGTCACCGCCGTTCAGACCAATATACAGGAGATCAACCGCCTGCGCTCACAGATCACAAGCTCTGTGCTGTCCCGGGTGGACGATTTGACGAACAAGGAGATCGGCGTCCCTCTGGGCAGTCTCACGGGGATCAATCTGCTCTCCGCCCGGGGACCCATGCTCTGGATCCGCATCCTCTCCGTCAGTTCCGTCCACTCCAGCGTGCAGGACAGCTTTATCTCTGCCGGGATCAACCAGACACGGTACCGTGTCATCCTCTCGGTGGACACGGAACTGGCCGTGCTCCTGCCGGGATATACGGCCAACACCACAGTCCACAACGAAGTGAACGTGGCGGAGACCGTACTCGTTGGCTCCGTACCGAACAGTTACACCTATTTCAGTCAATTTGACAGCGTCGAAGATGCCGTGAACTACTTCAACGATTACGGCCCCGGGCGAAACGATTGACAGCAGAAGGGAAGAGACACCATGGACCTGCAGCAGGAGCTGGCACAACTGCGAAAAGAACTGACAGACTGGGGCTACCGCTACTATGTGCTGGACGATCCCGCAGTCAGCGACTACGAATACGACCGGGAATACCGCCGACTGGAGGAGCTGGAGGCCGCTCACCCGGATCTGGTGACGCCTGACTCGCCCACCCAGCGGGTAGGGGGGGCGATCCGCTCCACCTTCCAGGCGGTAGAGCATCCTGTACCTCTGGACAGTCTGCAGGACGTATTCAGCGAAGAGGAGCTTGCCGCCTTTGAGGCCCGGGTCAGGAGCGTCGTGCCGGTATCGGCATATATTGTAGAGCCGAAGATCGACGGTCTGTCCGTGGCACTGGAGTATGTGGACGGACGCTTCATCCGGGGCGTGACCCGGGGCGACGGTCAGGTAGGGGAGGACGTGACGGAAAATCTTCGGACCATCCGCTCCATCCCCCTGCGGCTGGAGCAGGCGCCCCGGCGCCTCATCGTCCGGGGCGAGGTTTTCATGCCCAAGCAGGTCTTTGCCGACCTGAACGCAGAACGGGAGGCGATGGAACAGCCCCTGCTGGCCAATCCCAGAAATGCCGCCGCAGGCTCCCTCCGGCAGATGGATCCGCGAATCGCCGCCCAGCGGCGGCTGGATATCCGTCTGTTCCAGGTGCTGCTTGCAGAGGAGGTTACGTTCAAAACGGACAGCGAGGCCCTGGTCTGGCTGAAAGCGCTGCAGCTGCCTGTGGTACCCTGGGAACTCGCCCCCACCATTGACGACGCTCTCACGCTCATCCGCGCCACCGGAGAGGACCGGGACGGTTTCCCCTTTGACATCGACGGCGCCGTGGTGAAGGTGGACGATCTGGCTGCCCGGGAAACTCTGGGCCGCACCGTCAAATTCCCCCGCTGGGCGGCGGCGTACAAATACCCGCCGGAGGAGAAGCCCGCCACGGTACAGGATATCATCGTACAGGTGGGCCGCACCGGCGTGCTGACGCCAAAGGCTCTGCTTTCACCCGTACGGCTGGCGGGCACAACAGTCACCAGCGCCACCCTTCACAACCAGGACAACATTACGGCAAAGGACATCCGCATCGGTGACACGGTCATCGTCCGCAAAGCCGGGGAGATCATCCCGGAGATCGTGTCCGTGGTCCCGGAAAAGCGTCCTCCCGACGCCGTGCCCTATCATCTGCCGGATACCTGTCCCGTCTGCGGCGCCCCGGCGCTACGGGATGAGGACGGCGCCGCTGTCCGCTGCACAGGTGCGGAATGTCCCGCCCAGCTGCTGCGGAAGCTGACGCACTTTGCCTCCCGGGACGCCATGGACATCGACCACCTGGGCCCCGCCGTGATCCGGGGACTGGTAGAGGCAGAGCTGGTCCGCTCTCCCGCCGACCTGTATCGTCTTACCGTGGAGCAGGTGGCCGTGATCGAGCGCATGGGGGAGAAGTCCGCACAGAACCTCATCGACGCCATCGAAAAATCAAAACAGAACGATCTGTCCCGGCTGCTGTTTGCCTTCGGCATCCGGCAGGTGGGCCAGCGGGCCGCCCGGCTCATTGCGGAGCGGTTCGGCTCCATGGATGCCGTTCTGGAGGCCGGGGAGGAGACCCTGTGCGACATCCCCGACATCGGCGCTGTCACAGCCCGAAATCTCCTCGGATGGTGTCAAAGCCCTCAGGCGAGGCATCTGATCGACCGCCTGCGGGAGGCGGGGGTCAATATGACCGCCGCCGTTTCGGATCAGCAGGACCGCCGGTTTGCCGGCATGATCTTCGTCCTCACCGGAACGCTGGAGGGATATACCCGGGACGAGGCCAAGGCGGCTATCGAGGCGCTGGGGGGCAGAGTCACCGGCTCTGTGTCCCAGAAGACCACCTACGTAGTGGCAGGGGAGAGCGCCGGCTCAAAGCTGACAAAGGCTCAGTCTCTGGGTATCCCGGTGCTGACGGAGGCAGAGCTGAAGGCCATGATGAGCTGACCGGAATCCGTCCTGACGACCGACACAGCTGCGGCGGCCCTGCGGGGCCGCCGTATTATTTGCAAAAACTTGTCGGAATCTATTGAAATTACGCGGGAGGATGCCTATAATTTATAGTTGAAAGAAGAGGGAGGGGGATCCCGCTATGAAAGAGATCTCAAAGATAGCAAGCACTGTTCAGGCGTCCACGACGCTGGCCATCGACGCCATGTTCAAGCAGATGAAGGCCGACGGCATCGATGTGATCGGCTTCGGCGCCGGAGAGCCGGATTTCAACACCCCGGCCCCCATCAAGGCGGCGGGTATCGAGGCGATTGAAACGAACTTTACCCATTATACGCCGGCGGCCGGCATCCTGCCGCTCCGTGAGGCGGTCTGTATGCGCATGAAGACGGACTACGGTCTTGACTATACGCCGTCTCAGGTGGTTGTGGCCACCGGTGCCAAGTATAATCTCTATCTCGCCCTGAGCGCCGTCCTCAACCCCGGTGACGAGGTGATCGTGCCCGCGCCGTACTGGATCAGCTATTACGAGATGGTCCGTATGCTGGGCTGTGTGCCCGTCATTGTCGACGCGCCGGAGGAAGAGGCCTTCAAGCTGCACCCGGAACAGGTGGCGCAGGCCGTCACAGACCGGACCAAGGCCATCATTCTGAACAATCCCTCCAACCCCACCGGTATGGTATATACCAGGGAAGAACTGCAGGCGGTGGCAGATATCTGCGTGAAGAACGATCTGTATATCATCGCCGACGAGATATACTCCAAGCTTATTTACGACGGTGCGACGTTTACCAGCATCGCCTCTCTGAGCGAAGAGGTGAAGGCACGGACGATCCTGGTCAACGGTGTGTCCAAAGCCTATGCCATGACGGGCTGGCGCATCGGCTATTCCTGCGCGCCGGACAACATCGCCAAGGTCATGGCCAACCTGTCCAGCCATTCCACCAGTGCTCCCAGCTCCATGTCCCAGAAGGCTGCGCTGGCTGCGCTGACCTGCGACCAGACCTGTGTGGAGGAAATGCGCCGGGAGTTTGAGGCCCGCCGCAACTATATGGTGGAGCGGATGAATCAGATCGACGGCGTCAGCTGCCTGAAACCCCAGGGCGCGTTCTATGTGATGATGAATCTGAAGGAGCTGCTGGGCCGTACCATCCACGGAACGGTCATCTCGGACGCGGACACCTTTGCCGACGTGTTCCTCCGGGAGGGCCTGGTCTGCGTGGTGCCCTGCACCGGCTTCGGCGCCCCCAGCCACGTCCGCTGGTCCTACGCCACGTCGTTGGAAAACATCAAAGAAGGCCTGGATCGACTGGAAAAATTTTTGAAGCAGGCGTAAAGAAAAACAAGAAAAAAACCGCTGTGCTTTGCACAGCGGTTTTTTTATGTCCAAACACTTACGGCTCCAGCATCGTCCCGCCCCATTCCACAACGGTGAAGCCGGTGCGGTCCGTATGGGACAGTTCCTGGGCCTCCACATCCACCGGCTGCGCCAGAGGCTGCCAGACCATGAAGACGCGGAGAACCGTATCCGGTTCCGGCGTGATCTGCAACCTGGCGCGGTCCGTATAGGCGTCCGTCTGGAAGGTGACGAGGTTATAGGGATTATCCTGCATCTGCGGCAGCCAGAACACGATGAATTCATTGTATTCCCGTGCATCCAGCCCCATCTGCGCCAGCGCGTCCCGCAGGAACGCGGCGGTGTCCTCGCCCTTTACGACGAAGCCCCGGCTCATATCATAGTCGGCGGCATCCGGCACACCCTCCCAGAAGAGATAGGAGTACGTCCGCCCATCACGGAGATCCGTCAGGGTCCCGTCAGGCTCCGCCATCACGTGCCAGCCGTCCTCATAGGCGGGGTAGGTGCAGGTGAGCCGCCCGTCGTAGTCCAGCGTGACGTCCACGGCTGTCTGCTTCTCCGGATAGAGGTAGATCACAGGCTTGTAGTCCACGTCCTCGCCGCCTCCGCCGGACTGACCGCAGCCGGTCAGGGCAGGGAGGAGGAGCAGCGCAGCGACGAACAGCAGCATCAGCTTTTTCATCTTACGCTCCTTTTCGGTCAGGCCCGGATCTTTTTCAGCATGGCAAAGCGGGGGAGGGACTCCTCCAGAGACAGCTCGGGTTCGCCCTGGACCAGAGGCAGCACATACTCCAGGAAGGGCAGCTCCAGCCCGGTACCGTCAGCCTTGATCCAGTCCAGGGGGATCTTCTTCTCCTTGTTGGCGACCTCCTCCAGCGGCAGGAAACCGATGCGGCAGAAGTAATTTCCCTCCTGATACTGCCGCTGGAAGATCACCATGCGGTCCGTCATGCCGGAAACAGCCGCCTTCACTGCGGCGGCGCCGGCCCGATAAGCCTCCGTGATATCCGTCTGGGACGCCAGATGCGCGGCGCAGCGCTGCAGGAGGTTGAGCTCGATGCCCCGGACCTTGACGTGCATCCGCTGCTTTACGACGTCCGCCAGTCGGGCGGCCAGACCACCCAGCTGAGCGTGGCCGAAACCGTCGGTGGCGGAGGTCTTCGCCTCGGAGACAAAGGTGCCGTCGGCATAGTGGATGCCCTCGGAGACGGCGACAAAACAGTTGCCGGTCTTCCGATAGACCGCCTCCACGTCCTCCAGGAACCGGTCCATGTCAAACACGGTCTCCGGCAGGTAGACCAGGTCCGGCCCGGCGCCGTAGTTGCTGGCCAGGGCGGCGGCGGCGGTAAGCCATCCGGCGTGGCGGCCCATGATCTCGATGATGCAGACCATGCCGCTGTCGTAGACATGGGCGTCCTGATAGACCTCCATGCAGGTGGTAGCGATATACTTTGCGGCGCTGCCATAGCCTGGGCAGTGATCCGTGCCCCACAGATCGTTGTCGATGGTCTTGGGCACGCCCATGACCCGGCAGTCATAGCCCACCTTGTTCATATACTTGCTGATCTTATTGCAGGTATCCATGGAGTCGTTGCCGCCGTTATAGAAAAAGTAGCGCACATCGTATTTTTTAAAGATCTCCAGGATACGCTTGTAATCGGTGTCATCCTTTTCCGGATCCGCCAGCTTGTAGCGGCAGGAGCCCAGGGCGGAGGCGGGGGTGTAGGGGAGACGCGCAAGCTCCTCCGGATCCTCCCGGCCCATATCATACAGGGTGTCGTTCAGCACACCCTTGATGCCGTAGGCCGCACCAAGAACGCGGGTGATGCAGGGGCTGTCCAGTGCGCTGCGGATGATACCGTAGGCACTGGAATTTATGACGGACGTGGGGCCGCCGGATTGACCGAAGATACAGGCGCCTTTCAGCTGATCCATAAGACAGGTCCTCCTTCCAGTACGATTACAGAGGGAACACTATGAATCATATCACTTTTCCTTGCAATTTACAACGAAAACGGTTAAAATTTAGTATGTGGAATTGTCGGCGGCGCACCGCGCCGGCCTTATTTCCCGAAATATATAAAGGAGATGAATCGCCATGCCACTGGTCACATCCACCGAAATGTTCAAGAAAGCCTATGAGGGCGGTTACGCCATCGGCGCGTTCAATGTCAATAATATGGAGATCGTGCAGGGGATCACAGAGGCGGCGATGGAAGTAAACGCGCCGTTGATCCTTCAGGTATCCGCCGGCGCCCGCAAGTATGCCAAGCACGTCTATCTGATGAAACTCATCGAGGCGGCTATCGAGGACACGGGCCTGCCCATCTGCGTCCATCTGGACCACGGCGAGGACTTTGAGATCTGCAAATCCTGCATCGACGGCGGCTTTACCTCCGTCATGATCGACGGCTCCAAGCACTCCTTCGAGGACAATATCAGAATGACCCGTCAGGTAGTGGAATATGCCCACGACCACGGCGTTGTGGTGGAGGGTGAGCTGGGCCGTCTGGCCGGCATCGAGGACGCGGTGAACGTCTCGGCTGAAGACTCCTCCTATACCCGTCCCGAAGAGGTGGAGGAGTTCGTCTCCCGCACCGGCGTGGACAGTCTGGCCATCGCCATCGGCACCAGCCACGGCGCGTTTAAGTTCAAGCCGGGCCAGAAGCCCCAGCTCCGCTTCGACATTCTCGAGGAGGTGGAGCGCCGTCTGCCCGGATTCCCCATCGTCCTTCACGGCTCCTCTTCCGTGATCCCGGAATATGTGGACATCATCAACGCCAACGGCGGCCGGCTCAAGGACGCCATCGGCATTCCCGAAGAGATGCTCCGCGAGGCCGCCCGCATGGCTGTATGCAAGATCAATATCGACTCGGACCTGCGTCTGGCCATGACCGCCGGCGTCCGACAGCAGCTGGCCGCTCACCCGGAGCAGTTCGATCCCCGTCAGTTCCTGACCCCGGGCCGCGACTTCATTCGAGACCTGGTGAAGAAGAAGATCATCAACGTCCTGGGCTGCGACGGAAAGGCATAAGCTCCCTCCGTCATAAAGCGCCCGGACCACGCATAGTCTTCCTTGGACCAGAAGGGGAGGGCTGCGCGATGAGAAGGACGATAAGAAGGTTTTGGGTCCTGCCGCTGGCTCTGGCGGTGGTATACGGCGCGCTGCTCTGGCCGAAGACGGCGGCGCCGGTATCGGTCACCCTGCCGGAGGGTCCGCCGGTGCTGATCATTGACGCCGGTCACGGCGGAGAGGACGGCGGCGCCGTCTCCGTATCCGGTCAGGTGGAGAGTTCCATCAACCTGTCTGTAGCTCTTCGACTGGACGCCCTGATGGGCTTTGTCGGCGTGACTTCCGTTCTGCTGCGGGACAGCGACACCTCTCTTCATGACGCCGACGCGAGCACGGTGGCGGAGAAGAAAAAGTCTGATCTGCAAAACCGTGTAGCGCAGGTCAATGCTACGGAGAACGCCGTGCTGATCAGCATCCACCAGAACACCTATACCGACAGCGGCAACCACGGGGCACAGGTTTTCTATGCCGATGAGGCCGGCAGCTTTGTTCTGGCCCAGACAGCCCAGGAGGCCCTTCGACTGGCGCTGGACCCGGCAAATGCGCGAAAACCGGCGAAAATCCCTGACAGCGTCTATCTGATGAAACACGTTACCCGCCCTGCAATCTTGGCAGAATGTGGGTTTTTATCCAATCCGGCAGAAGATAAACTTTTAGGCACAGATGCCTATCAAATTAAGATATCTTTGGCTCTTGCAGCTGCCTATTGGGATGTATACTACCGATAGAGGACGCATATTTATGAAACAAAAGACCGTTTTTTATTGCACCGAATGCGGAAATGAGGCAATGAAATGGGCGGGACGCTGCAGCGCCTGCGGCGCTTGGAATACCATCGTGGAGGCGCCGAAGCGCACACCGCAGCCCGGCAGTCCGGCAGGGAAGGCCCCCCGGCGCAGTTCCGGCATCAAGCTTATGGCACAGGTAGAAAGCACCGAGGAAATCCGCTTTCCTACCGGCTTAGGCGAGCTTGACCGGGTCCTGGGCGGTGGCGCCGTGACCGGCTCGCTTGTGCTGGTCGGCGGCGCGCCAGGCATCGGCAAATCCACGCTGATGCTGCAGATCTGCGACCATTTTTCCGCAACCGTGCTGTACGTATCCGGAGAGGAGTCTCAGCGCCAGCTGAAGCTCCGGGCGGATCGCCTGGGCATTGACCAGGAGAATCTGTACGTACTGTCCGAAACGAACATGAGTGACATTCTGGACGCCGTAGATGAGCTGAAGCCGGAGGTCCTGATTGTGGACTCCATCCAGACGGTGTACGACGCCGAACTGGCCTCGCCGCCGGGCAGCGTGGGACAGGTCCGGGCCTGTACGGCGGCGCTGATGGAGTTGGCCAAGGGCAGCGGCATCACGGTATTTGTGGTGGGCCACGTGACGAAGGAGGGCTCCATTGCCGGGCCCCGGATCCTGGAACATATGGTGGACTGCGTACTCTATTTTGAAGGCGATCAGCACATGGTCTACCGGATCCTCCGTGCGGTGAAAAACCGCTTTGGCGCCACCAATGAGATCGGCGTTTTCGCCATGGAGGACAAGGGTCTGACAGAGGTCCCGAATCCGTCCCAGGCATTGCTGTCCGCCCGTCCGGTGAATACTCCGGGTACCTGCGTCACCTGCGTGATGGAGGGCGCCCGTCCGATCCTGGCGGAGATCCAGGCTCTGCTGACGCCCACCAGCTTCAGCGCCTCCCGGCGCATGAGCAACGGCGTGGATTACAATCGGCTCCTCATGCTGCTGGCTGTTCTGGAGAAACGGGGAGGGCTGGCCGTCGGCGGCTGTGACGCATATCTGAACGTAGTCGGCGGCCTGACGCTGGACGAGCCCAGCGCGGATCTGGCCACGGTGCTGGCGCTGGCCTCAAGCTTTCTGGACAAGCCGCTGCCGCAGGATCTTACCGCCATCGGAGAGGTTGGCCTGACCGGCGAGCTCCGGTCTGTCAGTATGCTGGCCCAGCGGATCAACGAAGCCCACCGTCTGTCTTTCCGGCGCTGCATCGTGCCGGTGTGGGGCAGCGATGCCATCTCCGTACCGGAGGGCCTGGAACTGATCCGCGTGCGCAATATCAGAGAAGCCATTGACGCCGTTCTGGCGTAATACAGCTTGCAACTCATGCCATACTGACACGACCCCGACAGAGGAGGAGGTGAACACGGGACACATACAAGTCAACAAAATAAAAATTTTGTTGACTTGAGGGGAGGCCAAAATGCTATATTTAAAGGAAAACGGCCGAATCGCTCCCTAATGCCATGGATTATCGCCAGGATGCGCCGGAGGTCCTGTGTCAGTTTCTCACCTACCACGAAGCTGTCAAGGATCACTCCGCCAAAACCATCGACGAGTATTATCTCGACCTGCGCAGTTTCTTCCGCTATCTGAAACGGCAGCGCGATCCCTCTTTGAAATCTGTTCCCTTTGATTCCATTTCGATCCTCGACATTGATATTGACTTTCTGCGGACCGTAACACTGACGGACGTCTATAATTATATGAGTTACCTGACACGGGAGCGTCACCTGGAATCCGCGTCCCGGGCCCGCAAACTGTCGACGATCCGATCGTTCTTTAAGTATCTCACGTCCAAGGTCCATCTGCTGGAGGAAAATCCCGTCAAGGATATGGATTCTGTCCGGCGCAAACGAAATCTGCCCCGGTATCTGGATCTGGACTCCAGTATCAGACTGCTGGAGTCCGTGGAAGGTCCCAATCAGACCCGGGATTACTGTATTCTGACGCTGTTTCTTAACTGCGGTCTGCGGATTTCCGAGCTGGTCGGTCTAAATATGAACGACGTTCAGAAAGATCGTCTCCACGTACTGGGCAAGGGCGGTAAGGAGCGCATCGTCTTCCTCAACGACGCCTGCACCGCGGCGCTTGACGACTATATTGCGGAGCGCTCCGCAATGACCCTCATCGATGAAAATGCCCTGTTTGTCACCCGGCGGCGGACCCGGATCACCGTCTCCGCCGTCCATAAATTGGTAAAAAAGCACCTTTTGGCGGCCGGACTGGACGCCGAGCACCTCTCCTCCCACAAGCTGCGCCACACAGCCGCCACCCTCATGCTGCAGAATGGCGTGGATGTGCGCACCCTCCAGGAGGTCCTGGGCCACGAAAATCTGAACACCACACAGATTTACACTCATGTGGACAACGACGAACTTCGCGTGGCGGCTCGTGCCAATCCTCTGGCAAAAGTTCGCAAAAAAGACTGATATATCAATAAAAACGGAAGGACGATTATATGCGTGCCGATATGGAAGAGGCCCTGCAGAGGGCAAAGGATATGGGGTGCTCTACCCTGTCGCTGTCAAATCCCATTGAGACGATGGAACCCCTGCTGCAGCCCATGGAGCACGTCTGGCTGGCATGCCGCACGGGCGTATATATGGCAAAAAAGAAGCCCGGGCAGCTCAAGCTGACGCCAGGCAATCGCATCAAAATCAACGGTCTTTTTCTTCTCACCAGCGAGCGGCTCCTGCATTTGGGCGGCGGTATGCTGACCCACGAGGAACTCCATCAGGTGGCCATCGGGCAGATCACCGGCATGCACATCCGGTGGGGCTTTTCCACCGGCCTGGTGGTGGAGACTCCGACGCTGGATATGGAGATCTCTTTTCCGGAAAAAACAGCCAAGGCAGTGATGCAGGCCATTGAAAATCTGCGTCGAGACCTTTTGGAGCGAGAGGCTGCGGGTCAGAGCCCGGCTCTGGCAACTCCAACGGCAGAGCAGGCAGCGGATCTGGAACGGCTCTACGTTCTGCTTGAGCGAGGCATTCTGACGCCCGAGGAGTACAACGAAAAGCGAAACCGTATCCTGGGCGGAAACTGATATGAAAACGACAGCGCGGAAAAGTTCCGCGCTGTCGTTGTTTTTATCGGATTTACTTATTTACTTGTTGCGGTACAGGACCATATACAGAGCCTTGGAGATAGCCGCGCCCACAACCATGGCGAGGATAGCTTCAATGAGTCCCTGCACGCCGACAAAGGCGAGAACAAAGGTGAAGGGGCTCTTTGTGCCCATGGCGTACACGAAGCCCTGGATATACTCTGTGCTGTAGAAGAAAAAGATCAGTGACGACATGAAGAAGATCGTGTTGAGCACCGCGCCGCAGAGGCTCGCCACCACGAAGGGCAGGAGTTTCTTTGCAAAGTGATAGATCAGCTTGAAAATCAGCGCACACAGGATGCCCATGAGGATACGGGGTACCAGACAGGTGACGACGGTGCCCAGAGGGCTGATGCTCAGCAGCATGGCGCCGAAGGCGCTCTTGCCGAAGCACTCCCACAGGCTGATCAGACCGAAGACGCCGCCCAGGATACCGCCGGCTCGAACGCCCAGCAGGATCGCACCGATGATAACGGGGATCTGCAGGATCGTCAGTTCCAGACCGCCGGTACGGATCATGCCCAGGCCGGTGACCTCCAGCAGGATCAAAATCGCGATGAGGACCGCCAGACGGATCAGGTATTGCAGTTTCGTCATGTTTTTCTGTTTTGCCATATTTTTTCCTCCCTGCTGCCGCTCCCAAACGGGATACAGCGCAATTTATGTGTCACGTCCGAAGACCGTGATACCAGTTTTATCTCCTGTTTCGATCAGTGTTTTTACGATAGATCAGATACAGACCGTCCATAATCAGATTTTCATCGTAGCAGATCTTCCTGTGGCAGTAGTCCAAAATCAGCGGACTGATCTCACCGGTCGCCACCACGGCGGCCGCAGGACCATATTCCTGCTCCAGCCGTTCAATGAGGCCGTCGATCATAGCGGCGCTGCCATGCAGGATCCCGGCGCGCATGGCATCATCCGTGTTGCGACCCAGCAGCTGGGGCGTATGCTCGGCGATGGAGATATGGGGCAGCGCCGCAGCCCTGGACGACAGCGCATCCATCGCTACCTGAACGCCGGGGATGATGGCACAGCCCTCATAGGTGGTGTCGATGAGCATGGACAGAGTCGTCGCCGTCCCCATATCCACCAGAATGACCGGCGAGGGATACTTATTCAGCGCCGCTACCGAGGAGACGACAATATCCGCTCCCAGCTGATTGCGGCTGTCTGTCTTAATATTCAGCCCTGTCCGGATCCCCGGCCCCACCAGCATGGGAGCCTGTCCCGTCACTGTCTGGACCGCCCGGCTGAGCGGTGCGGTGACCGGCGGCACGACGCTGGAGATGATGGCCCCGGTGACCTCCGTACAACTGGCCCCATGGAGCTGAAACAGGCCCATCAGATCAATGGCCCACTGACTTGTGGTCCGGGTCCGCTCCGTTGCCAGAGAACCGCAGAACGCCAGTGCTCCGTCCTCCTCCAAAAGTCCGATGTGGGTGGAGGAATTGCCCACGTCCAATGCCAGGATCATGCCGACACACCTCCTTCGATCACACACAGGATTTCAAAGAGATGAAATCTGTTTATATTATACTACAGTCTTTTCCGCTTGACAAGCAGGAAAAAACGCGCGGTCGGGCCGCCGGAGCATGCCCGCCGCGCGCGTTTCACTTGTTCTGTCACAGGAGGATACAGATCAGCCCGCCTGCGCTCTCGTTGATGATCCTCTGCAGCGTGGTGCGCAGCTTTTCCCGGGCATCCTCCGGCATCCGCCGCAGCTTACCCTGCAGGTCCTCCCCTACCAGATCATGAAAGGACCGGCCGAAGAGATTGGACTGCCAGATGGCACGGGTATCATCCTCAAAGTCCCGGAGCAGGGATTCGATGAGCTCTTCTGATTGCTTCTCTGTCCCAACGATGGGCGCCACCTCCGTCTCAATGTCGGCCCGAAGCATGTGGATAGACGGGGCGCTGGCCTTCAGCCGGACGCCGTAGCGTCCCCCCTGCCGCATGATCTCCGGCTCCTCCAGACGCAGGTCCTGGACACTGGGCGGCACGATGCCGTAGCCCGTCTCCCGGACATCGGCCAGTGCCTTTGCCACCTTGTCGTACTCCTGCTTCATGCCCCCCAGCTCTGTGAGCAGCTGCATCAGGTCACCGTCGTCGGCAACAGAAAAGCCGCACTCCTCCCCTACTGTCCGGTAAAACAGCTCCCGGGGCAGATCCAGCGAGATCGCTGCAACGCCGGTGCCCAGCTCCAGCCAGGAGACCTCCGCTCTCTCGATCTTCTCCTCTCCGTCCATCCTCTCGGCGACCGGCTGTACGTCGCAGATACGCCGCAGAGAGTCCCCCTGCTTCCGAAGCATATCATAGATGCCGCTGCGGATGGGATGCGTCACAGGCAGTGCATCCAGCCAGGACGGCAGCCACACATCCAATTCCATCAGCGGGAACTCGCCCAGAACGCCCCGGATGATGTCCCGGATCTCCTCCTCCCCGACGGACAGACAGTTGACCGCGATACAGGTCACACCGTACCGGGATGCAAGCACCTGCCGCAGGGCCTGTGCGTCGTCGCTGTCCGGTTGGGCGCAGTTAAGGACGATCAGAAATGGCTTTCCCAGTGTCTGGAGCTCCTGAACCACCTGCGCCTCCGCCTCCTCGTAGTCCTCACGGGGGATGTCCGTGATACTGCCGTCCGTGGTCATGACGATACCTATGGTGGAGTGCTCCGCAATGACCTTCCGGGTCCCTGTCTCCGCAGCCTGGGACATGGTGACCTCCTGGGGATACCACGGCGTCATAACCATCCGCTCCATCTCCCCCTCAAAGCTGCCCACAGCGCCGGGGACCATGTAACCCACACAGTCGATGAGCCGTACAGAACAGGTGCCTCCCTCAGCCAGAGACAGTTCTACTGCCTCCTCCGGCACGAATTTCGGCTCCGCCGTCATGATCATCCGCCCCGAACCGCTCTGGGGCAGCTCATCCCTGGCCCGATCCCGGCGATAGGGATCCTCGATGTTGGGCAAAACCATTGTCTCCATGAACCGCTTGATAAAGGTGGATTTCCCCGTCCGCACCGGTCCCACCACGCCGATATAGATGTCGCCCGCCGTCCGGGTCGCAATGTCCTGGTAAATACTGGTATCCATAGTGTCTCCTCCGAATCCTCTGGCTTACGTTTGTGTGGTACATGGATATGAGACAGCCCCGCCCTTTATGACAGTCAGAAGGATGCCGGGGCAGGAAAAAACACCCTCTGCCTTTTTTTGCAGAGGGCGTTCCTTCAGCGTCGCCGGGGAATCAGCAGAAGTCGTCCGTCAGGCAGCTCCTCCCCCTCCATTCCGTTGGCGGCTCGAATCATCTCCACGGTTGTGCCGCAGCCCTTGGCCACGTCCCAGAGGCGCTCCCCCTCTCTGACCCTGCGGAGGATCAGCGAGGGTCCGGAGGAACGCTCCCCCTCGGACAGCTCCGCCTCCACGATACAGCGGATGGAGACAGCGGACTGGCACTGCAGAGTGAAGGACACGGAGAAACGCACCTCCACGCCGCCGGCGGCGGCCGTGGCGGAAGGCGCGTCCTCCAGGGCAGCGTTTGCCTCACAAAAGGCGCCCTCCGGCAGTTCTGCGGAGACGGTTACGGGCAGAGACCGGAACGCCGTACCCAGACCGCCGTTGTCGTCACGATAGAGCACAGTGACATGCGCGGCGGCAGAGACCGTCCCCTGGCTCCTGTCCTGTTCTGTCTTTCCAAGCCGGACCCGTGCCGCCAGAACGGCAGACACGCCCGTTCCGGTCTCCAGCAGCTCCCGGACGGACTGTCGGCGAGTGATGCTCTCCAGCAGTTCCGTCCATGTTCCTGTGTACCACTCCGGTGTCACGCTGCCCTCCGTGCTGTAGACATCCGTCAGATAGGTCACTGTCCGACTTTCCCGCATCACAGCCTGGATCAGAACGCCAAGGTCTGTCTCAACCCTGTTTCCGGCCAGACGGAACGCCGCCTCCGTCAGGGTCAGGCACACGGAACAGAGCGCCTCCTCCTCCACATCTCTGCATTCGATGATCTGGGAGAAGGGCAGCGGGGCCGTCTCCTCCCGGAGCGCCCCCTCTCCATCCAGAAGCAGGAAGGACAGCCTGGCCTCCCCTTTCACGATAAGCTTACCGCCGATGACCCGGGCCTCGCTGCAGACAAGGTCCGCCTGACCCGTCAGCAGGGCCGCCTCCTTCAGGTCCATGGGAAGCTCCAGCTCGTCGGAGAACGAAAAGGCTTTCTCCTCCACGCCGGTCACCGCCAGCATCTCCTGCTGCGCCGTCAGGGTCTGCACCGACTGAGGCATATCCGCCCCCGGGCCGCCCGGAATGTTCACCCGCCGCCGCTCCCAGGCATCCAGCTGGAAGCAGAGCTCCAGTCGGGCCAGGATCTTCCGGGAGTGCAGGGTCCGGATCTCTTGGCGGTGAACGGACAGACAGACAGTAAGTCGGCTCCGGTCCGTCAACGCCGGGGATTCCGCCGTCACCCGGTACGGGATGGACATGGTCAGCCGCTGCACAGCCCCGCCGCCCTCCGGCAGATAGAGAATCTCCAGCCTGGCGGCGGCGGACAGCTCGGCGTATCCGTTCTGCGTCTGCTTACTGTTCAGGCAGACGGTGACGACGGTGTCCAGGACCCGCAGAATGTCCGGGCATGCATCCGGCACGATGGCCTCCATGGTCTCCTCCCGGAGCAGCGCGGTGTGGTAAACGTTCTCATAGGAATCGTAAAGAGTTTCCTCAAATGCCAGCTCCATATATGTCCTCTCCTTGTCAATCAGTCTTTGATCTTCTGACGGAGTATATGAGCTTGGACCATCCGTTATGTCTGTGTTTCCGGCTTTTCTCTCATGCCGAACAGCACACAGAGCAGCCCCCGCAGTATTTTCGGGGATCTGACGACAACGATCTTCACGGCCTTCCCTCCTTCTCCGGGACTTTCCGGACATCAGCGGCACATACGGCCGCAGCAGATGAACAGCAGTCCGATCAGCACCAGCGCGGCGCCCAGCGGGAGCAGTACGGCCAGAAGGACGCCGATGCCCACCGCAATCAGGATCCCTCCCCGTCCAAGTCGTTTCATCCGGCTTCGCTCCTCTCTGGTCCAGCATATGCCGGCGCAGCTTGCCCGCGCACAAAAAAATATCGGCAGCGTCCTGAAAACGCTGCCGATATACAACGGTCGAAAAAGAATCACGTCTCCCAATCCTTGTGCTCGCGGGCCAGCTCATAGAGCCGCACGTAGCTGTCGTGCCGGGTGGGCTCCAGACGGCCCTCCGCCAGAGCCTCCAGCACTGCACACCCATCCTCCTTGACATGGGCGCAGTCCCGGAAACGGCATTGGTCCAGATATGGCGCAAATTCCGGGAACGCGGCGGGCAGCTCCTCCTTACGCAGGAAAACGCCCTGTTCCGAATCAAAGGAGGAAAAGCCCGGCGTGTCTACCACAAAGGTGTCGCCGCCCAGGCGGAACAGCTCCACATGCCGGGTGGTGTGACGGCCGCGGCCCAGCTTTTCGCTGACCTCCCCCACCGGGATCTGCATTGCCGGATCGATGGCGTTGAGCAGACTGCTCTTCCCCACGCCGGAATTGCCGGTAAAGGCGGAGATATGCCCCTCCAGGCAGGTCAGAAGCGACTCCAGACCCATACCGGTGACCGCACTGACCTCCACAGTAACGAATCCGGCGCGGCGATAGATGCCGGCCAGAGCCTCGCCGGAGGCAATATCGCACTTGTTGACGCAGATCACCGGCGTGCAGCCCCTGAGGATCGCCGTCACCGTCATACGGTCGATGAGAAACGGGTCTGTAACGGGGATGGCGGCGGAGGCCACAATGACCAGTTGGTCAATATTCGCCACCGCCGGCCGCTGGAACGCGTTGCGTCGGGGCAGGATCTCATCCACCATGCCGGTGTCCTCCCCCGTAAGGGTGTACCGCACCCTGTCTCCCACCAGAGGCGTACAGCCCTCGTGGCGGAAGCGGCCCCGGGCCCGGCAGGAAATGGATCTGCCGCCGTCGTCCACATAGTAGAACCCGCTCAGGGCCTTGTAGATCACCGCGCTCATTGCGGATCGAAGGAGACGTACTGACTCTCCACCAGTTCGTCGTCAAAATAGACCTGGACATACTGCACGCCGCTGCCGGTGAGGGTCAGGGACAGGGTCCCGGCGCTCCGGGCCACGGTCTTATGATAGATAGTCTCGCTCTCCTGCTTGACCATGACGGTGACGTCGCCGTCTCCCTCCGGCAGAGTGATGTCCAGCACCATGCTTCCGGATTCGCCGGTGCCCTCTTCAAAGTTCTGCGCAGAATAGTCCACCGTCGGTGAGCTCTCGCTGGGGCCCTTGCTGATGGTCAGATCCACGGCGGTACCCTCCGGGATTTCCGCAGTAGCCTGAATGCTCTGTCCGATGACCTCGCCGGCGGGACGCTCGCTCTCCACCGAAACAACGGTGCCCACCTTCAGGTTCAGCGCCGTCAGCTGGCTACGGGCCGTATTCTCCTGCTGTCTGAGCAGAGACGGCATGGTGACGTAGTTGATCTCACGGCCGCGGCTGACCACCATGGTAACCGTATCGCCGCGCTTGAGCTCCGTCCCCTCCTTCGGAGTGTATGAGATAATGTAATTTTCCGTGATCACGTCGGAGTACTGCCGTTCCTCCTCCACGATATTCAGATCCAGGCCCATGGACTGCAGCATCAGCTGTGCGGCCCTGACCTCCATATTGTAGATGTTCGGCATCTTTGTGATGGTGGTGCCGATACTGACGTCCACGATGATCTCCCGGTTCCCCTTGACGGTCCGCTCCGCCTCCGGGGACTGGTTGATGATCACGCCGGCCTCATATTGCTCGCTGGTGAGCATATTACCCACGACGAAGGTAAAGCCCATCTCGGCATATTCCTCATTTTCCTGGACCGCCGTCAATTCCTGGCCCACCACGTTGGGCACCTCGACGCTGTCCGCAGGCCGAAGAGAACGGCTGCCGGCGATGAGGAAATAGGAAATGCCGAAAGCCAGCACGAGGATGGCGGCAATGGTAATGATGAAATTGCGGCGCCGGTGGGGCCGTTCCTCCTTCTCACCGGTCTTGACGGTCTGTTCCGCCGTCTCTGCGGGTATTTGATCCTGCAGGAGCCTGCGGGTGGTATTCTCCGTTACACTGGCGGTCACGACGCCCGCCTTCGGCAGCATCTGCGTCGGCTCGTCCGCCAGCTCCGGCGGCACCACGTCGTTGGGATCGTATTCGATGTTGATGTCGGGATTTTTACGAAATTCCTCCAGATCCGCCAGCATCTCGTCGGCGGAGGAATAGCGGTTCTGGACCTTCTGGGCCATTGCCTTCATGACGATGGCCTCCAGGCCCTCCTGGATATCGGGGTTGAGTTCCCGGGGCGACAGCGGCACGGAGCTGATGTGCTGGATGGCCACAGCCACCGGGGAATCTCCCTCAAAGGGAAGCCGTCCCGTGAGCATCTCATAGAGGACGACGCCGGCAGAGTAGATGTCAGACCGGGCGTCGATATGACTGCCCTTGGCCTGCTCCGGGGAGATGTAATGCACCGAACCCAGGGCCTCCTGGGTCAGAGTGCTCTGGGTAGACGAGACGAGACGTGCGATGCCGAAGTCGGCCACCTTCACCGTACCGTCCCGGAGGATCATGATATTCTGCGGCTTGATATCCCGGTGGATAATGCCGCGGCTATGGGCGTGACTGAGGGCTTTCATGATCTGGGTAATAAAATGCAGCGCCTCACGCCAAGGCAGCGCGCCCTTCTGCTGCATGTACTGCTTGAGGGTGATCCCGTCGATGAGCTCCATCACGATGTATTCCGTATCGCCGGAGTGGCTGACATCGTAGACAGAGACGATATTCGGGTGAGACAACATGGCGACCGCCTGGGATTCGTCCTGGAAACGGCGGCGGAAATCCGCGTCGTCCGCCAGCTCCTCCTTCAGGACCTTGATGGCAACCAGCCGGTTGAGCCGGTGACAATGGGCCTTGTAGACCATTGCCATGCCGCCGGTGCCGATGATCTCCAATATCTCATATCGGTTGTCGAGCATTTTCCCTATATACGGATCCACGTTGATCGCCTCCTCTCCCGGATACACAGAGTCTTGCATAAGATCATATCCGTCATATTTCTTAAATACGGATCAGAACTGCCGTGACGTTGTCCGGCGCGCCCCGCTGCAGGGCGATGTCGATCATGCGCTGGCAGCAGTCATCCTCCGGGCCTCCGTGGATCGTCTCGTAGAGGATTTCCTGGCTGCACAGAGTATTGATCAGACCGTCGGAGCAGAGCAGCAGGTGGTCTCCCTGGCGCAGAGACGGCCGGAAGATATCGCAGTCCACCAGCGGCTCGGCGCCCAGGGCGCGAGTGATCAGATTCTTCTTCGGATGGAACCTTGCCTGATCCGGCGTCAGTTCGCCCCGCCGCACCAGATCCTCCACCAGCGAATGGTCGTTGGTGATCCGATTGATGCCGTTGCGGTCGATCTGGTAGGCCCGGCTGTCCCCCACGTTGACCACCAGAGTCTGACGCGGGGTCACAAAGGCGGCCACAAGCGTGGTGCCCATGCCGTAGTAAGCGGGATCGCTGTAAGCCTTTTCAAAGACGGCATTGTTTGCCGCCAGCACCGCCGTTCGGAGCACCGCCGCAGTATCCCTGCTCCGGGCCGCGGCAGAGACGTTCTCACAGAACACCTCCACAGCCAGATCGCTGGCCACGTCGCCGGCCAGGGCGCCGCCCATACCGTCACATACAACGCACAGGAGCGCGGATCCCAGCTCTACGATACGGAAGCTGTCCTGATTCTGCTCCCGCACCGCTCCTCTATGGGTCATGCCCCACGCTCTCATACGTCTCACTCCTTTTCTGTGGTACCTGTCATCGCATGCCGCCGCAGCTGTCCGCAGGCGGCGTCGATATCGCTTCCCATCCGCCGCCGCACCGTGACCGTGACGCCCTGACGCTCCAGCCGTCTGCGAAAATCCTCCGTATGACGGCTGGGCTTAAGGGGGCTGTCCGGCACATTGTTCAGGGGGATCAGATTGACGTGTCCCGGCATTCCCTTCAGACGCTCCGCCAGCAGGTCCGCCTGCCAGGCCGCGTCGTTGACGCCGTCGATCATGGCGTACTCGTAGGAGATCCGGCGGCCTGTGGTACGGAAGTAGCGCCGACAGGCGTCAAACAGCTTCTCCACACCCACGGCCCGGTTCACAGGCATGATCCGGGACCGGGTCTCATCATCCGGTGCGTGCAGGGAGACGGATAACGTTAATTGTAACCTCTCCGAGGCCAGTTTGTCAATTCCTTCCGGCAATCCGCAGGTGGACAGTGAAATATGGCGCATGCCGATCTCCAGTCCACCGGGCCGGTTGACAAGATGCAGAAACCGCATCACGTTGTCGTAGTTATCCAGCGGCTCCCCGATACCCATCAGCACCAGATTGGAGACGGTCTCGCCGCTGTCCCGGATCGTAAAGAGGACCTGGTCCAGCATCTCCCCCGGCGTCAGATTCCGGATATGTCCCATGGGCGCCGAAGCGCAGAAGACACAACCCATCCGGCAGCCCACCTGCGAGGACAGGCAGACCGTGTTGCCGTGGTGGTAGCGCATGAGAACGCTTTCGATGCAGTTACCGTCCGTGAGGCGCCAGAGGTATTTCCTCGTCCCGTCCGCCTGCGAGACCTGGCGCCGGACGATCTCCGGCACCGTGAGAAGATATCGCTCCGCCAGTGTCTGGCGCAGAGTCAGGGGCAGGTTCGTCATCTCGTCGAAGGAGGAAACGCCCTTATGCAGCCAGGAAAAGATCTGCCCGGCCCGGAAGGCTGGCTCCCCCAGCTCCGTCAGCCCGGTCTTCAATTCCTCCGGCAGCAGCGATTTGATCTCGGTCATGGCCGCCTCCTCATCTTTGCGGCAAAAAAGCCGTCCGTCCCGTGGAGATGCGGCCAGAAGGTCAGCATCCCCGCCTCTGCCCTGCCGATGGGTTCCGGCAGGACGAAGGGCTCGAGACAAAACGCGGTATTCTCGTGTAAAAACCGCTTCACGACCGCCTCGTTCTCCCGCTCCAGCACCGTGCAGGTGGAATAGAGCAGGACGCCGCCGGGCTTCACATAGCGGCAGAGATTGTTCAGCAGCGCGATCTGGATCTCCGGCAGGGCCTCCAGCTGGGCCGGGTCCTTATAGCGGATCTCCGGCTTTTTCCGGATGGTCCCCAGCCCGGAGCAGGGCACGTCGGCAAGAACAAGGTCGAAGGCCGCCTCCCATGCCGGGCGGAACTCCCGGCCGTCCGCCGTCTCTGTTCCGATGCAGGTGATCCCCAGCCGCTGGGCCGAGGGCACGATCCGCGCCAGCTTTTTCGGATGGATGTCACAGGCCGTCACGGCTCCCTCGTTTTTCATGGCGATGGCAGCCGCTAAACTTTTGCCTCCCGGGGCGGCACAGGCGTCCAGCACCCGGAAGCCAGGCTCCGGCTCCGCCGCCGTTACCGCCAGCCGGGCGGCAGCGTCCTGGATGTAAAAGCCCCCCTCTTTCCATGCGGTGAGACGTTCCAGCGCGCCGGTATGCTCCAAAAGCAGTGCGTCGGCCAGAAGGGGGTGCGCCGATACGGCGACGCCCTCCGCCTCCAGAGCGGCTTTTAAGGTCGGAGTATCCGTCTTTAACGTGTTGACCTGAGCACAGAGGGCTGCGGGCTGATTGTCCGCGGCGAGAAACGCCTCTGTTCCCTCCTCCCCGATCCTTCGGCACAGCTCCCGAACCAGCCATACCGGATGACTGTACCGCAGCGCCAGACGCTCCTCCGGTGTTTTGCCCTCGATCTCCGGGAGCGGTCCGCGGATCAGGGCGCGCAGAATCGCGTTGACCATACCAGCGGCTCTGGGCGCGGCATACAAGCGCACCTGTTTCACCGCCTCATTCACCACCGCGTGGGCGGGGATACGGTCGAGAAAGCAGAGCTGATAGGCGCCCAGCCGCAGGATGCAGAGGATTCCCCGGTCCATTTTTTTCAAAGGCATGGAGGAAAACCGGGTAAGATAATAATCCAGCAGTGTCCTGTTCTGCAGCACCCCCGCCGTCAGCCGGGAAGCCAGTGCGGCTGCCCGGCCGTCCAGTCCGTTTCGTCGGATGGCCTCAGCCAGGTAGGCGTCTGTCCACGCACCGCTTTTCTCATAGGCCTCCAGAGCAAAGAGCGCTGTGGCCCGGGCGTCAGGCTCCGGCGTCCGGCTCATACATCCGGCTCCATGGGGTGGCCCAGCAGATAGGCAGACGCCTGCATCCGTTTTCCTCCCTGGACCTGCAGTTCCCTGATGCAGAGCACCGTGCCACCGCCGCAGACAACTGCGATGCCGTTCTTATCCGCCCGAAGAACAGCGCCGGGGCGCTTTCCTTCCTCCTGCTCCTCCGAAACGCAGGTGCGGTGGATCTTGAACGTGGTGCCCTGTATCTCTCCGCAGGCCGTTGGCCAGGGCTGGAGCCCCCGGACCTGATTATGGATCTCTCCGGCAGGCCTGTTCCAGTCCACCGGCGAGAGCTCCTTGCTCAGCATCGGCGCATAAGTGGAGGCGGCGTGGTCCTGGGGTGTTCTTGGGGCCGTCCCCGCCTGGATCTGTTCGACGGCTTCCAGCAGCAGTTCAGCGCCCAGCACCTTCAGCCGGTCGTAGAGCTCCGCCGCCGTCTCGTTCTCACCGATCTCCGTGGAGCCGGCAAGGATCATATCCCCGGCGTCCAGCTCCGGGGCCACGTGCATAATGGTAACGCCTGTCTCCCGCTCGCCGTTCAGCACCGCCCAGTTGATGGGCGCGGCGCCGCGATATTTGGGCAGCAGAGAGGCGTGGACGTTGATGCAGCCCAGAGGGGCCGCCTGCAGCACCGCGTCGGGCAGGATCTTGCCGTAGGCCGCCACGACGATCAGATCCGGAGCCAGAGCGCGCAGCTGCTCCGCCGTCTCCGCCTCCGTCTTTTTCAGGGACACGGGCTGGAAAACAGGGATGTCATGAGCGAGAGCAAAGGTCTTGACGGGGCTGAGGATCATCTTCATCCCCCGGTTTTTCGGCTTATCCGGCTGGGTATAGACCCCCACGATCTCGTGGCCTGCCTCATAGAGCCGCGCAAGAGACGCCAGAGCAAACTCCGGGGTGCCCATAAATACGATCTTCATGCCTTACCCTTTCTTTGTACGGCGGCCGCGCTTTTCACGCTTTTTGTCGTCCTTCTCGGCCTCCAGTTCGTCGATCTCCTCGCTGGTATAGAGATGATCGGTGAGCTCAACAAAAAGGTGGCCCTCCAGATGATCGATCTCATGACAGAAGCAGCGGGCCGTCAGGCCGGTGCCGGTAACGGTAAATGTCTCGCCATAGCGGTCCTGGGCCTCCACCGTCACCTCGGTGGGCCGGGTAACGTAGCCGTACAGGCCCGCCACACTCAAACAGCCCTCCACCCCGCGCTCCTCACCGGAAGAGGCAATGATCCGGGGATTGACCAGCTCGATGGGCTTGTTTTCGTTGTTGGTGTCCAGCACCAGTACGACACGGCGCAGCAGTCCCAGCTGAGGCGCTGCGAGGCCCACGCCGTCGGCCCGATCCAAAGTCTCCTTCATCTCATCCAGAAGCGTGTGCAGCTTCTCGTCAAAGTTGGTGACGGGATGCGCTTTTTTATTCAATACGGGGTCTCCACGCTGTATGATCTTCCGAACAGACATAGCCAGGTTCTCCTTCCAAAATTCAGCCCTCCGGGTCATGGTCCGCGTAGGCGGTCAGGCCGCGATTGACCTTGTCCCGCTGAAAAGCTCCGACGGTGTTGGCCAGAACGGCCCGCAGGGTCTTGTCCGACGTACCGCAGACCGTGATCCGGTAACGATACTGCTCCTTTACTTTGACGATAGCAGCCGGCGCAGGGCCCAAAAGAATGGTTTGATAGAGCCGGTCTGCCCGGTGCAGCGCCTTCCTGAGCTGCTCACAGAGCCGTGCGGCCCCCTGAAGCACCGCCAGCTCCTCTCTGCCCACGACAACGAGGACGTAGCGGTCCCGCACAGGCGGGTAGCCGTGGAGCTGCCGGCGGGCGATCTCCAGTTCATAGAACGCGTCGTAATCCTGCCGGGCAGCGGCCAGGATCACTTCATTTCCAGGTGTGTAGGTCTGGATCACGGCCCGGCCCGGCTTGTCTCCCCGACCGGCCCGGCCGATGGCCTGGGTGATCAGGGAGAAGGTCCGCTCTCCTGCCCGGTAGTCGTCCACATACAGGGACAGATCCGCGGCCAGAACGCCCACCAGGGTGACGTTGGAAAAATTCAGTCCCTTGGTCACCATCTGGGTCCCCAGCAGGATGGGGATCCGCTCCCGCTCAAAGCGGCTCAGCATCGCCTCGTGGCCGTTGGCGGCGGACAGGGTATCCGCGTCCATGCGCAGAACGGCTGTACCCGGGAACAGGGCCTCCAGCTCCTCCTGGACCCGCTGGGTCCCGGCGCCCAGAAAGCTCAGTTTCCCTCCGCAGGCGGGACACTCCGGCGGCATCGGCTCAGAATGTCCGCAATAGTGGCACATAAGCCGTCCGTTGGCAGAGTGATAGGTCAGCCGCACGCTGCACCGGGGACAGAAAGGCACTTCGCCGCAGGCGCCGCAGTGGACCATGGGACTGTTGCCCCGGCGGTTGATAAAGAGGATGCTCTGCTCCCCCCGGTCCAGATTTTTCCGCAGTTCCTCCTGCAAAAGGCCGCCCAGTGTGCCGCCGTTTCCGCTCCGCAGCTCCTGCCGCATATCGCTGATGAGCACCTCCGGCATGGGGCGGCTCTCGTATCTCTCCGGGATGGTCAGCAGATGATAGGTCCCCTGCCGGGCCAGATACATGCTCTCCACCGAGGGGGTGGCGGAGCCCAGCAGCAGCAGGCACTTGCTCTGGAAGCAGCGATATTTCGCCACATCCCGGGCGTGATAGCGGGGTATATTCTCCGATTTATAGGTGTGCTCCTGTTCCTCATCCAGGATCAGCAGCCCCAGCTCCCCGCAGGGGGCGAAGACGGCGGATCGGGTGCCCAGGACGACACTTGCCGCCCCGGTCTTGATCCGCTTCCACTCGTCATACCGCTCTCCGGGGGTCAGACTGCTGTGTAAAATGGCCACCCTGTCGCCGAAATGACTGCCGAACTGCTGCAGCAGCTGAGGTGTCAGTGCGATCTCCGGCACCAGGACGAGAGCGCTCCTGCCCTCGGCAAGGGTGTCCTCGATCAGCCGGATATAGACGGAGGTCTTGCCGCAGCCGGTGACGCCATAGAGCAGCGCCGCAGCGGGCTCTCCGCTCCGCCGCAGGTCCGAAAGAGACTCGTAGACCTCCTGCTGCGGAGCCGTGAGAACGATGGGCTCCGCCTCCGTCCATGCGGCGTGGCCGGGCCGGCGAAAGGCCGTCTCCTCCGTGACGGAGATCAGGCCCGCCTTTTTCATGGCGGTCAGGGTGGCGGCGGAAGCGCCGGTATAGTAGCGAAGCTCCTCCACGGGGATCCGTCCGGAAAGCGCCAGATGCTCGACAACGGCCCAACGCATGGGCGCCGTCTTCTCCCTGCCGGCCATCCGCTCCCGGATAACGTCGGCAGATGCGGCAAGCGCGGCAAAGCGGATACGCTTCTCCCCCACGCCTCTGGCGGCGTGGGTCTCCTTGACCAGAACGCCGTCCCGGACAAGGTCCCGGAGCACCGGCGACGGGTCCGGGATCACCTGCTGAAGCGCGCTCCGCTCCGCTCCGGCGCCGGACAGCGCGGACAGATACGTCAGGATCCTGGCGCAGTCCTCCGACTGCGCCATTGCCTGTTCCAGCCGGTCTGCCGCAACGCCGTCGGCGATTCGGTAACGGTCCTTCAGAGAGAACCACAGCCCAGCGGGCAGCATGGCCTTCACAGCGTCGTACAGCGTGCAGAAGCAGCGTTCCCGCAGCCAGACGGCCAGCCGAATCCCCTCTGCATCGAGAACAGGGTCCGGGTCCAGCAAGGCGGTGATGTACTTCATCGCCTTCTCTCTGGGCCCCTCCTCCAGAGAAAGGATCAGGCCCTCGCTGCTGCGATTGCCCCGTCCGAAGGGCACCAGGACTCGCATTCCCACCGCGGCCCGATCCCGGAGCGCGTCCGGAACCAGATAGGTGTAGGGCTTATCGCTGGTATAGACGGCGGCGGAGACCGCCAGCCGTGCCAACAACGACGTCCCCGCCGGATGCGATTGGGAAGAACTGTCCATAGACGTTCCGGATCACTCTTCCTGCTGGATAATGGTGTCCAGCTTGCCGTCCGCGATCTCCTGGATGGCGATGCTCACGGGCTTCTGCTCCATGGAGATGCCCTCCTCCTCGGCATCAGCCGCGATCTCACGGGCCCGGTTAGCCACAACATTGACCAGCAGGTACCGGTTGTTCACATGCTTCAGAAGCTCCGACATGGCAGGATATAACATAGAAAATCGTCCTTTCTGCTCGATTCAGATCTCAGAGAAAAATGCGGCGCAGCGGGATGTACGGCAGCGCTCCCCGTCGAGGATGGCGCAGATCCGGTCCGCCGCCGCAGTCACCTCGTCGTTGACCACCAGATAGTCGTAGGTGCGGGCCTCGTCCAGCTCGCCCCGGGCCGTCTCCAGCCGCCGACGGATCATCTCCTCGCTGTCCGTTCCCCGGTTGCGGAGCCGGCGCTCCAGCTCTTCCCAGGAGGGCGGCGTAAGGAAAACGGACACGGCGTCCGGCATCCGGTCCCGGACCTGCCGGGCCCCCTGCACCTCGATGTCCAGCAGCACGTCCGTGCCGCGGGCCATCTGCTCCTCCGCCGGTCTCCGGGGCGTGCCGTAGAAGCGGCCTGCGTACTCCGCATATTCCAACAGCGCATCCTCCGCGATAAGCTGCTCAAACCGCTCCCGGCTGATGAAGTGGTAATCCACGCCGTCCCGCTCTCCCTCCCGCATGGGCCGGGTGGTGCAGGACACGGAGAAAAACAGCGTCCGGCGACGCATGATCTCCCGGATCACTGTGCTTTTCCCCGTACCGGACGGACCGGAGATAATGACAAGCAGGGCAGGCTGTTCCATACTCAATCCTCCACCGGGACCTCCGGCTCTGCCGGACGGTCACCGAGACGATTGGCCACGGTCTCAGGCTGGATGGCCGAAAGAATGATATGATCGCTGTCCATGATGATGACAGCCCGGGTGCGTCTGCCGTAGGTGGCGTCGATGAGACGGCCGGACTCCTTCGCCTCCTGGATGATCCGCTTGATCGGTGCGGAGTCCGGGCTGACGATGGCAATCAGACGGGCCACGGAGATCATATTGCCAAATCCGATATTGATCAGTTTCATAATAAAGTCTACCCCTTATTCGATGTTCTGTACCTGTTCCCTGATCTTTTCGATCTCCGATTTCAGATCTACCACCCAACCGGAAATCTCCAGATCGTTGCACTTCGACCCGATGGTATTGGCCTCCCGGTTCATCTCCTGAACCAGGAAGTCCAGCTTACGGCCTACGGATCCGTTCTCCGCCAGCATCCCATCCATCTGCAGCAGGTGGCTGCGCAGCCGGACGGTCTCCTCCGCTACGGCGGTCTTGTCGGCAAAGATAGCGGCCTCTGTCAGGAGCCGCTGCTCGTCCACTGCGGCGCTCTCCAGCAGTTCACGAATGCGCTGCTCCAGCTTGGCACGATACTCCGCCGTGGTCTGGGGAGACCGCTCCTCGATCTTTCCCGTGAGCCCCTCGATGACAGCCAGACGGCTCCGGATATCCAGCGCCATCTGCTCCCCTTCCCGGGCCCGCATCTCCTGGAAAGCGTCCAGAGCGCCGTCCAGAACCGTGCAAAGGTCTGCCGTCACAGCGTCCAGATCCTCCTCCTGCCTCTCAACAGTAAACACGTCGGGGAACTTGGAGAGCAGGGACACGGAGATGTCGTCCTGCAGCTCATATGTGTCGGCCATCTCCCGCAGAGCCCGGTAATAACCCTGAGCCACCGTTTGATTCAGCGTGACGCAGACAGCGTCCTCGCCGATATGCTCTACAGTGACGAACAGGTCCACCTTGCCCCGGGAGATCCTGCTCTGCACCCGCTTTTTCAGTGCGTCCTCGGCACAGATATAGATGCGGGGCAGTTTGACATTGCAGTCCAGGTATCGGTTGTTAACGGAGCGGAGCTCCACGGTGATGCGCTTATCACCCAGCTCCTCACACCGCCGGCCGTAGCCGGTCATACTTTTGATCAAAAAAAACGCTCCTTTACCGTCTGATATAAGGGCCGATCCGCTGTCGGTAGAAGCGGATCAGCATGGAAAAGACAAGATCATAGACAATAAATGCGATACTGCCGCCGAGATAAAGCAGCGGGACATGCTGCAGACGCTCCGGCAGGCCGCCGAGAAGCAGAGAACGGAAGCCCAGGATGAGAACCGTGAACAGGGCGTTGCAGACAATGAGCTTGCAGGCCCACATCAGGACCGGGTTTTTGATCTGCTCCAGCAGGCTTTTCACCACGGCGTAGTGGCCGAACAGCACCGTATACAGCAGTACGGCGAATTTTGTCGGCAGAAGCAGGAAGCCCAGCAGCGCGGTGACGATATAGCAGGCCAGCCCTGCCTTCCGGCCTCCGGCGCTGATGACCGCCGCCGCAGGAAGCAGTCCGACAATGGCGGCCATGCCCAGCTGCCCTGAGGGCAGAAATGACGCGACAAGCAGCAGCACCACAGACAGCGCCGCCAGCATGGCGCAGAAGGTAATGGAGAAAGTGCGGTCGTTCCTCATCTGTCAGCAGCCCCCGTGGCACAGACAGTTGGCGCACAGCAGTGAGGCGCAGCACTCCGTGGCCGTAAGGCCGCCGAAGCTTCGCATACTGGGGAATCCGGCAGACCGATAGACCACGCCGGCTCTCTGCATGTAGTCCAGAGCCCGACGATACTCCATATTGGACGGATCCATCTGACAGGCCCGGTTGTACTGCTGCAGGGCCTCGTCCATCCAGCCCCGCCGATAGGCAATGCTGCCGGCGAGGAAATGCCACTCGGCATTCTGCGGCGCCTGCTGGAGCAGATGCTCCGCCAGATCCAGATGACCGCTGTTGATGGCGTTGCGGATCTGGGCATACAGGGCCATATTCCCGCCGGCATAAGAGGACCCGGCACCGTAACTGCTGCCGGAAGCGCCGCCGGAATAGGAGGAGCCGCCGCTGCGTGTGCCGGAATAGGAGGATGAGCCGCCGCTGCGCATGCGCGTGATCGCCTCGTACGCCTCGTTGATCTCCTTCATCTTCTCCTCCGCCAGATCGGCAAGAGGGTTATTCTGAAAATTGTCAGGGTGATATTTTCGTGCCAGATCACGGTACACCCGTTTGATTTCATCGTCGCTGGCGTTTGAACTGACGCCGAGGACGCTGTAAGGGTCGTTCATGCAAGCACTCCTGTCTTTGGTTGGTGTCCGGAACACGTTTCCGTCTCTTATTCCCGTACGCCGCGTCTCCGTCCCGGATTCCAGGCGTCGGCCAGCACCGCAGTCTGCGCCGCAGGCATGCCCAGAAAGAGGATGTTCTCCAACACCGGGGACCAGGGGCCCTCCGGCAGGAGAGAAAAGGCGGAGCCTGCCAGATTCAGGGAATGGGTCATGGTCAGCTCCAGACGCTCCCGGGCCTCCGGACCCAGGTCCGGCCCCTCCGGAAAGCAGCACAGTAACGGATTATAGGCACCGCTCTCCGCATCCTTTTTCCGGTCGTGGAAGGCGTCTGCCAGATAGATCCAGCGGCCGACATGGTAGAGCAGCTGCTCCAGCACCCGCATCCGGTTTTCGTCCGGCACGGATCTGGCCGCCGCCGCCAGGAGCCGGGCGGAGGCGTCCGCCGTACGGTCCAGGGATGGCGAGCGTGCCTGCTCCAGCACCCGAAGATCATCCAGGCATTGTTGGGTCATGGCATCAAACTCCGGCCTGTTCCTGGCCGCCCGGCGATAGGCTCTGCGCAGCAGCGCCGCCCCGAACCGATCCGGGAGGCCTTTGAAAAAAGCTTTGTCCTGCACGTTATCCCGCAGCTTCCACCAGGCCAGGATCATGCTCTCATCCGCCGCCAGATCCAGCGCCTGGGATGGCTCGGAACAGCCCCGACGCTGCAGCGGGTGCACCACACACCGACGGCAGGTGCCGCGGCAGGGTATCTCACAGGCCGCAGAGAGCAGGATAGCCAGAAAAGTAAAATCGTAATTGAGCAGCAGCCGGGACAGAGGCCCGCACCGGCGGCCCATGGTGTGACACAGGCCGCAGTAAGCGGAGCGAAAGCGGTCGAAGTCCCGCATCTTCAGCTCATCCCGAAAGGGTCGAATATAGCCGAACATGGCTTACCGCTTCTGGGACACGGTGACTTTATAAGTCCCGATGACGCCCACGGTATCGCTGCCCTCCACATGGGCTACGGCCGGCACGGTATAGATGCCGGTGGCGCCGCCGATCTCGGACAGATCCGCATCCACCAGGACATTGTCGCCTGTCACCGCCGCAAGGTCCTCTTCCGGTCCCCGGAGGGTCACTGTCAGGCTGTCGGTCACCACTGAGGCCGTATAACGCTCCGTCACGTTGATGCAGGAGATGTTGGTGGTCTCTACCTGCTTTGTGGCCAGGCCCCGGACGGTCACATCCACCTGAATCTCCGTCACGCCGCTGAGATTCCGCACGCCTTCCGGCAGGGTGATCGGGAAGAGATAAGTACCGTTCTCCTCCACCTGCGCCAGATCGATGACGCCCAATTCAATGGAGTCGATGGTGTTGAGCACGTCCTCTTCCGCCGCAATGTGCAGGGAATCCTGGGACATCGACCAGCTCACATTTGCCTCCGTGGCGCCGCCGCCCTCCTGCAGGGCAACGGTCAGGGGGACCTTCTTCTGCAGCAGAATGGGGAATTTCACCGTGACCTGCTCTCTGCTGAGCGTCATATCCTCGAAGGACAGGGTGTTGCCATCGGCATCCACCAGCGTGAAGGGCATGCTCTCAACGATAGACTCCCGGAGCCCGGAGCCGGAGAGGGTGACCAGAGCGTGGTCCACCTGCGCCACATCTTCCTCTCTGCCGGAGATCACGATGGAGTCGGGATAAACGGAGATGTTGTCGTCAGCAAGATAGCCCGTTGCCACACTGCCGTTGAACACGGCGGTGACGGGGATCGACTTCTCGGCAAAGCGGGAAACGGTGACAGTGATCTCCTGCGGGCTGTCTTCGGAGACGGTGGCGCTGATGCCCAGAGGCAGAGACAGCCGATAGGGCAGCGAATAGGTCCCCGGCTCGTCGATATTGGAAACGTCCACAACCAGATACAGGTCAGAGGAATCCAGCCTCAGCAGCTCACGCCGCTTGCCCTCCAGACGAAGATCGATGGTATCGTTGTCTGAGGTGATGCTGAGATTCTCCGACGCCAGTATGTCGTCTTCTCCTTCATACTGGATCACAACGTCCCGAAAGACCAGGTCTACGTCGTCGGGATTTTCCTGATTGACCACGTAGAACCAGAGCAAAAGCGCCAGCAGAAGGGCAAACACGATATGGACGATCTTATTGTTGATGATTCTCCTGATCATTCCCGTTCTTCCTTTTCCAGTTCTGCATCCAGAAAGCGCTACGGAACAGGCTGCTGCGGGACATCCGGTCCTCCGGTTCCTCCGGCAGCAGCTCCAGCTGCAGCAGTCTCTCCAGGGTCTCAGCCGCCAGGTGCCGCTTGAGCACGCCGTGCATGGCTACGGAGATGCCGCCCGTCTCCTCGGAGACAATGGCAACCACGGCGTCGGAGTTCTCCGACATGCCGATGCCTGCCCGATGGCGCATACCCAGATCGCGGCTCAGGTTCTGATTCTGCGACAGGGGGAGCACGCAGCCGGCCGCGGCGACACGCCCCTCCCGAATGATGATGGCCCCGTCATGGAGCGGTGCTTTTGAATAGAAGATGTTCTTGATCAGCTCCCTGTTGACGGCACAGTCCAGCGTCACGCCGGTCTTCATGATGTCGCTGAGGTTGGAAGTCCGCTCAAAGACCACCAGCGCGCCGGTGCGGTCCTTGGACATATCTGTAAACGCTGCCACCATTTCCGTAATGGTAGCCTCCAGTTCCTTTGGCGTCTGCTGGGTGTGGAAGATCCGGTTCACAGTCTCGCCGCTGCCCAGCCGCTCCAGGAATCGGCGGATCTCGGGCTGGAAGATGATAACCAGGGCCAGCAATCCGACCTCGACGGCACGGTTGAGCAGGAAGTTGACAACCGTGAGCTTGCAGATCGATGAAATCCACAGGGCGATAAAGAAAAACAGGATGCCCCGGGCAAGCTGTCCGGAACGCGCGGCACGCAGCATCCGCAGGAGCTTATAGATCACGAAAGTGATGATCGCAATGTCAATAATATCCGTAAAGTTCAGCGTCAACAGAAAACGCCAAATAATGTGAAAAAAGTTCGCCAGATGTGCCACGACGCGGCCGCGCCTCCCTTCCTGAGCCTGATTGAAAGGCATTATTCCTGATTTTATTTATTATATAATACATCCGCCCGAATGACAAGACGGGCGGATGAAATATCTGTGAATATTTGGTTAATTTCCGGGATTGCGGCCCAAAACGACGCTTTTTGACCTACCGGATCAGTCGGCGCAGCACGGTACAGAACTGCCGCACCTGGGCGGGTGTGTTAAAGATGGAAAAACTGACCCGCACCGTCCCAGTCTCCAGCGTTCCGGCGCTCCGATGTGCGGCAGGGGCGCAGTGGAGTCCTGCCCGGACGCAGATGCCCTCCCCTGCCAGCAGATCCCCCAGCGTCTCACAGTCCGTGTCCCGGACACAGAAGGAGACGACGCCGCTGCGGGACTCCTCCGGTCCTCCGCTGCAGACAGTAACGCCGGGCAGCTGGGAGAGCGCGCCGACAAGTTGACCGGCCAGCTGACGCTCATGCCGCAGGATGTGCTCCGGTCCACGAGCCCGAACAAACCGGATCCCCTCTCTCAGTCCAGCGATCCCCGGCACATTGTGGGTCCCCGCCTCCAGTCTGTCCGGCAGAAAATCCGGCATTTCGGAAAGTGCGGAAAGGCTGCCGGTCCCGCCTTCCAAAAGGGTTCTGACGGGTCGTTCCCCGCACAGGAGGAGCCCGGTCCCCTGGGGACCGTACAGGCTCTTGTGTCCGGGCATGGCAACAAAATCCGCCCCCAGGCGCGGAAATGACAGGGGCAGGAGGCCTGCGGACTGGGCGGCGTCCACCACAAAGGGGATCTGCCGCTCCCGACAGAGGGCGCCGATCTCCTCCACCGGCAGGATGAAGCCGAACACGTTGGATACATGGGTGCAGATCACAGCGGAGACGCCGTCGATGCGGCGGAGAAAGCTCTCCAGCAGCGCCGCCCGATCGAAGAGGGGCGCCGCCGCCTGCTCCACCCGGATGTTCCCGATGGCCGCCAGAGGCCGCAGTACGGCATTGTGCTCATAGCCGGAGACCAGCACCCGATCTCCAGGGGCTGCCACCGACTTGATGGCAAGATTCAGCGCGTGGGTGGCACTGGATGTGAAGACCACCCTCTGGGGATCGTCCATGCCGAACAGCCCGGCGGCCTCCTGCCGACATCGATAGACCGCCTCGGCAGCACGGTTGGCCGGCGGATGACCGCCCCGTCCCGGGCTGGCACAGGCCTTCATTGTCCGGACCATGGCTCGGGCCACGGACGGCGGCTTTTGAAGGGTCGTGGCGGCACTGTCAAAATAAATCACCGGAGACCTCCTGCCAACCGCCCCCGGGCTGCGCCGTATAGATGCGCGCCGACGTGATCCCGGCCCTGGACAGAGCCATCCGGGCCTGCGGCAGATCGCGCCCGTCAACTCTGACGGCGCTGCCGCAGCCTCCCTGCCGCAGTACCGCAGGGGTGCGCACAAGCTGTGCGGAAATACCCGCCCGTCTGCACACGTCCGCCATCTGGTGGGCCTGTGTCAGCGAGCGGCTGATGATAATGCTGTATTTCATACGAGGCATTTCTCCTCTCGCCCCATACTATGCAGCAGGGGCCGAAGGGCTACAAATGCCTTGAAAATTCGACGTGCTCCGCGTCTCAGTCCTCGGTCGCAGCGGCCAGCTCACACAGCTTTTCGTGGAAGGCAGGATCAATACGCTTGATGGCCAGAGGCTTGCCCTGCCGGTCGGTGAAGCAATTTTCACTGTCGGCAACGGCCGCCACCCTGCCATCCGGATGAAGCATCTCATAGTGCAGCTTCAGCCGCACGCCCTTGTATTCCCGCATCGTGACCAGGATCGTCACCGTCTCGTCGAAAAAGGTCGACAGTATATAGTGACATTCTACCGACACCACCGGTGAAATGACGCCCTTCTTTTCCAGAACGGCGTAGTTGAATCCGATCTGATCAAGGAAGTCCATCTTTGCCTCCTCCATCCAGCGGATATAATTGGAATGGTGGGCAATGCTCATCTGATCCGTCTCGTAGTACAAAACCTTGTGTGTGTATGGCCTCATGGTATCCTCCTGTTTTTAGGCCGGGGCACTCCCCGGCCTGTCTCGTCAGTTTTTCTCGATCAGCGCCACGGCGTGGGCGGCAATGCCCTCTCCCCGGCCGGTAAAGCCCAGCTGTTCCTCCGTGGTGGCCTTGATATTGATCTGCTCCGGGTCCGCCGCAAGGGCATCGGCCAGATTCCGCTCCATGGTCCTGAGATATCCGGCCAACTTTGGCGCCTGGGCGATGACGGTAACGTCAAGATTGCCCAGCTCCCAGCCCGCCTCCCGCAGAAGATCCCGCACCCGCTCCAGCAGCAGCAGGCTGGAAATCCCCCGCAGGGCGGGGTCAGAATCCGGGAAATGACGGCCGATATCTCCCAGCCCGGCGGCACCCAACAGGGCGTCCATGACCGCGTGGGTCAGCACATCGGCGTCGGAGTGCCCCAGCAGCCCCAGCGTCCAGGGAATCTCTACGCCGCCAAGGATCAGCGGTCGTCCCTCTGTCAACCGGTGCACGTCGTAGCCGTGTCCGATACGCATCATACCGTTTCCTCCCCTTGAAGCAGCGTCCCGGCGATCACCAGATCCAGCGGCGTAGTGATCTTCAGGTTTCTCTCGTCCCCCTCCACAAGAAACACGGACATCCCGATGCGCTCCACGGCACCGCAGTCGTCGGTGGGCGCGACGCCGTCCTCAATGGCTCTCTGGAGTGCGCCCTTGAGCAGGGACGCCTCGAAAACCTGAGGCGTCTGAACGGCAAAGAGCGTGTTCCGGTCCGGCGTACGGACCACAAGGCCCTCCCGGGCCTCTTTGATCGTATCCTTAACCGGAACGGCAGGGGCAGCAGCGTTGGTTCGGGCAGCCTTCTGCACCACGGCGGAGATCAATTCCGGCGTCGTCAGCGGCCGCGCCCCGTCCTGAACTGCGATGAGGTCGGCCTTTTCACTTGCCTCCAGAACGCCGTTGAGCACCGATTCCGTACGACTGGCACCGCCGAGTATGATTTTTGTCGCCTTGCTGACGCCGAACTCCCTGCAGATGCGGCCCGCCTCAAGAAGGCTTTCCTCCCGGGTCACCACGATGATCTCGCGGATTTCCGGACAATGCTCCAGGGCCAGCAGCGTATGGGCCAGCACAGGCCGGCCGTTCAGAGGCGCCAGCAGTTTGTCCTCTCCCCCCATGCGGCTGGAAGACCCGGCCGCCGCCACAACTGCGGTACAGAAGGCCGCTTTTCTTCCGTTTCCACGGGCTCTGCGTCGGATGGACATACAACCACCTCCTGAAACAATAACAGAAAGAAAACACCGAATAAGGCGGAGCCTTGCTCCGCCTTACGACAACACTCTCATCGATATTTTTATGCTTCGATCAAGTCGCTGATGCGGGTTTCCAGCTCCTCATAGGTGCATCCAAGGGCCATCACCAGTTCGGAAAGGAGGATCTGTTTTGCCGAGTGGAGCATTTTCCGTTCACCGGTGGACAGCCCTCTGGACTGATCCCGAAGCATCAGACTTTTCACAACCCGGGCGACCTCAAGCAGATCGCCGCTCTTGATGCGCATCATGTTCTCCCGGTAACGATGGTTCCAGTTCTGGACCATCTCCGTCTCAATGGTAGCCATGTTCTCCAGGATCTTCTCCGCCTCGTCGCGGCTGACGATGGGGCGAACGCCGATCTCTTCCGTGGAGTCCGCCGGAATCATGACCAGCATGCCGCCTACGGGGATCTTCAGAACGTAGTACAGCATCTCCTTATCGTTGATCTTTTTTTCCACAATGCTGTCCACCACGCCTGCGCCATGCATGGGATGGGCAATCTTATCCCCGACCTGGAACACGCTGTTCACCTCCGTCCAAAAGAACATATTTACACATATCATATTCTACACTATTTATTTCACTTTTGCAAGGAAAACTTCTTTTTTCCCAAAAACCTTTTCAATATGACTCTGTTTTGTTTTTTTCTGTCTCTCTTTATTCTCCTCTGATTTTTGTACAACTTCCCGCTGCGGCAAAGGGCCCCGGAAAAAACATCTGCCTGCTTTACAACTTCCGACTGAAGTTTCAGGGGCTGTGGTGACGGCAGTTTTTTAAAAAAACAGCCCGGACAGATGTCCGGGCTGTTTCATAACAAAAAGGGATCAGTCCTCGTCCACTTCCATGGCGGCAGCGGCCCGCTGCTTGTCCAGCAGAAGGGCGCGGATCGACAGGGATATCTTGTGGGTCTCCTCATTGATATCCGTGATCTTCACATCCACCTTCTGGCCCTCCTCCAGGATGTCGCCGGGCTTGTCGATGCGATGATCCGCGATCTGCGAGATGTGGATCAGGCCGTCCACGCCGGGAATCACTTCCGCGAAAGCGCCGAAGTCCATCAGCTTGACGACGGTCACGTTGGCAACGCTGCCCACGGAGTAGGTCTCCATGAACTTGGTCCAGGGATCCTGGCTGCGGTCCTTCATACCCAGAGAGATCTTCTTCTTCTCCGGATCATAGGAGATAACGTACACATCCACGGTATCGCCCACATTGACGACCTCGGAGGGATGCTTGATCCGGCTCCAGGTCAGCTCGGAGATGTGGACCATGCCGTCCACGCCGCCAATATCCACAAATGCGCCATAGGAGGTCATGGACTTGACAACACCGTTGTAGTGCTTGCCGACCTCGATCTCCTTCCACACGGCCTCGGCCGCGGCGCGGCGTTCCTCGTACTGCACGGCACGAATGGAACCGACCACACGGTGGCGGGCGCGATTGACTTCAGTAATACGCAGACGGACCTTCTCCTTGAGCAGCTCGCTCATGGCGGCGCCCTTCGGCAGGCCGGTACGGGAGGCAGGCACGAACACCCGGATGCCGTTGACGGAAACGACCACGCCGCCCTTGTTATCTTCAATGACGGTGCCTTCCACGGCTGTCTGGTTCTCTCTGGCCAGCTCCACATCGTCCCAGCTCTTGATGGTATCAAGACGCTTCTTGGACAGGGTCACAACGCCCTCTGCATCATTCACGCGCATGATGTACGTTTCGATGGGGTCGCCTACCTTCACGATCTCATTCACATCCACGTCGGGGTCATTGGACAGCTCCGTCACCGGTATGTAGCCTGCGTGCTTTGCACCCAGATCCACATGGACCTCAGTGGCGGTAATGGCCGTCACGATGCCGGTGACCTTTTCGCCGCTGTTGAGGGTCTTAAAGGTCTTGTCAAGCATCTGGTCAAAGGTGTCGTCCTCGTTGACCTCTTCGATGCCCGGCAGTTCGGGCTCCTCGGCCGGCGTTTCCTCAGCCTTGGGCTTCTCAGTCGCCTCTTCCGTCGTGGGTTCTTCAGTTGCGGGTTCCTCCGCTGCAGGCTCCGCCGCCGCAGGTGCTTCCGCTGCGGTTTCCTCTGTCACGGTTTCCTCCACGGTTTCTTCTGTCTTGTCGACGATATCCTCACCCATCTTGATTTCCTCGTCCATCATGTCATAGACCTCCTTTATGATCCACTGGGGTGTTGAAGCACCCGCAGTGACGCCAACCCGATCCAGGTTCTTCAGTTGAGAAAGCTCCAGCTCGGTAGCGCTCTGGATGCGAAACAGATGCGGGCACGCCTGCCCACAGATTTCCGCGAGCTTTCCCGTATTGGCGCTCTGGCTGTCTCCGATGACAACGACGGCGTCACACTGGGCGGCGATTTGGGCCGCTTCCTCCTGCCTCTGGAACGTAGCATTACATATTGTATCAAATTTTTCGAAGTTTGTACATACCTTTTTTGCGGTTTCAACGCAAGATTTCCATAATTTTTGCGTGGCCGTGGTCTGTGAGACGAATGTCAGCGGAACATTCCGTCGATCCGGGGCCTCCTCCAGCCAGGCGGCAACCTCTTCTGCCGTCTCAAAAATCAGCGGTTCACGACACCAGTCGGCGATGGCCCGGACCTCCGGATGCTGTCTGCTGCCGATGATGACGGGCCGTCGTCCCCCGGCCTCCGCTTCCTCAACAAGCCTGTGGATCCGCTCCACGTTGGGACAGGTGGCGTCCAGGATCGGCAGGTCCCGCTGCCGGAGCGCCTCATAGACGCTGCGTCCTTCGCCGTGGGAGCGAATGATCACCGTGACGCCCTCCGGCACCTGATCCACCCGCTCAACACAGGGGATTCCCTTCTCCGTCAGAGACGCCACCACGTGCTTGTTATGTATCACAGGTCCCAGCATAACGCATGGCACGCCGCTCTCCGCCGCCTGCTCTGCCAGCTCCACCGCACGGCGCACCCCGTAGCAGAAGCCGGCGGTCTTTGCCAGATACAGCTCCTTCATCTCACGTCTCCTTCGGTTCCAGCGCCCGGATCCGCGCCATCAGATCCTCGGCAATGCTCTCATAGTCCTCCTGGGCCGCCCGCTCCGGGGTCCGCTGCGGGTGATAGGGTTCGCCGAAAATCACTATATTTCGGCGGAACACCCGCTTCCGGCTGGGAATATACACCGGCATCAGCGGCGCACCGGTGCGCAGGGCCAGCATGGCCGGGCCCGTTCTGGCGTCGCCGTATTCATCGCCCTTGACCCGGGTGCCCTCGGGAAAGATGAGGACTTTCTCGCCGTCCTTCAGGCTGCGCAGGATCTCCCGGATCGCCTTGAGATCGGACTTGCCCCGGCGCAGAAAAATCACGCCCATGTTCTCCAGAACCCTGCCCAGCACCGGAACGTGACGAAGTTCCTCTTTGCCCACAAAGCGGGGATTGTACCTGGGGAAAATCAAATAGCCCACGAACATGGGATCGGTATAGGCGGAGTGGTTGGCGCACAGCAGTACGGCGCCCTCCGGGAGTTTTTCCATCCCCTCCGCCCTGATGTGGAAGAGAAACTGCAGGATCGGCCCGCAGACCACGTAGGCCAGCATCAGCCATCTTCTCATAGGGCCAGCTTCTCCCGGATCATGGTCTCCAGATAGTCCGACACCTCCTCCAGAGTCATGCCGGTGGTGTCCACCAGAACGGCGTCCTCTGCCTGCCGCAGGGGCGCTGCGGCCCGATGGGTGTCGTTGTAGTCCCGCTGGTTGACATCCGCAAGCACCTGCTCCAGAGAAGCGTCCTCTCCCCGCTCCTGAAGCTCCAGCCAGCGGCGGCGGGCCCGCTCCTCCGGGGTAGCGGTGAGGAAGATCTTCATATCCGCGTCTGGCAGGACCACGGTACCGATGTCACGGCCGTCCATGATCACATTGTTCTCCGCGGCGGCATCCCGCTGCATCTGCAGCAGGAACGCCCGCACCGGCGGCATGGCCGATACATCGGAGGCATACCGGGAGATCACGTGGGCCCGGATCTCCTCCGTCACGTCCTCTCCGTTGAGTTCCATGCGCTGGAGTCCCTCGGAACAGGCAAAGGTGATCCGGATACCGTCCAGCAGCGCCACCACGCCAGGCTCATCCCGGGAATCGATGCCCCGCCGCCAGGCGTCCAGTCCCACCGTGCGGTAGATGGCCCCGGTATCCACATAGATAAAATTCAGCCGCCGGGCCAGGATCCGCGCCAGGGTGCTCTTCCCCGCGCCGGAGGGTCCGTCGATGGCGATACTGTAATGCTCTTTCATGTCTCCTGCACCTCTCTTCCCGCAGACAGACCGGCCAGCCGGCCGGTGGACCATGCGATCTGCAGATTATATCCGCCTGTACAGGCGTCCACATCCAGAAGTTCTCCGGCAAAATAAAGCCCCGGCACCTTCCGCGACGCCATGGTGGAGGGATCCACCTCCCCCACTTTAACGCCTCCTGCTGTGACGACAGCTTCCTCCAGCGGCCGGGGACCGGTCACGGAGAAAACAAGGTTTTTCAGCAGTCTCACCAGCTCCTGCCGCTGGCCCCGGGTGACGGCGTTGGCCTGTCTGTCCGGCTCGATACCGGACCGGGCAACGATCACGGGGATCATGCCGGACGGCAGCAGCTTGTCCAGAGACCGGGCAAAGCTCCGGTTTGGCGCCGCTGCAAAGTCACGCAGGATCCGGGCGTCCAGCATCTCCGGCGTCAGAGCAGGCTTCAGATCGATAGATAGCGTATAGCTCTCCTTTTCAAACTGCCGCATGTAGGCGCTGGCGGTGAGGATCAGCGGCCCGGAGAGGCCGAAGTGGGTGAACAGCAGTTCCCCCTGCTCCCGCCAAAGCTTCTTCCCCGCACGGTTCTTCACGGTGAGCGCCACGTTTTTCAGAGCCAGGCCCTGCATGGCGGCGCACTCGCCGCCCTCGATCTCCAGCCCCGTCAGAGACGGCTTCGGCGGCAGCAGCGTATGGCCCAGAACCGCCGCCATCTCATACCCGTCTCCTGTGGAGCCCGTGGCCGGATAGGAGGCCCCGCCGGTAGCCAGGATCGCGGCCCGGCAGGGATACGTCCCCGCCTCGCCCCGAAGGGCGCACACCGCGCCGTCCCGGAGACACACCTCCCGCACCCGGTCCCGCACCAGACGGACGCCGGCCCGGGGCAGCGCGTGATACAGCGCGTCGACAACGTCAGCCGCGCGGTCCGACACGGGAAAGACCCGACCGCCCCGCTCGGTCTTCAAGGCCACGCCCAGGTTTTCAAAGTACGCCATCACCGCTTCCGGCGGGAACTGTGTCAAGGCGCTGTAGAGGAACTTCCCATTGCGGACTACATGCTCCAGCAGCTCCGGCACCGTGCAGTGATTGGTAAGATTGCACCGGCCCTTGCCGGTGATGTACAGCTTGCGCCCCACCTTTTCGTTGCGCTCGATCAGCAGTACGCCGGCGCCGGTTTCCGCCGCAGAGAGAGCGGCCATCAGTCCTGCGGCGCCGCCCCCCACTACGGCGACAGGCTCAGTGTTGGTTCTCTTCATAAATATCATAGTCGGACCAGATCTGCTCCAATGTCTCCAGCGTCTCATTCAGCTCCTGCTTTCTGTGCCGGGACAACGAAACGATCAGGGCGTTGGCCAGACTCAGCGGTGCCACAAGGGAATCGATAAAAGAGACCATGTCGCTCTTGGCCAGCAGGGTGTGCGATGCCGTCGGGGCGATGGGCGACGTCTCGCTGTCCGTCAGGGCGATGAGTTCTGCGCCCCGGCTGGCAGCCCAGCGGGAGATGCCGGTGGTCATGGTGGAGTAACGGGGAAAGCTGATGCTGATAAGAACGTCACCCGGCCCGATATGGATCATCTGCGCATAGAGATCTCCGGCAGCGTCGCCGGTGAGCACCGTCACGTTCTGCAGGATCAGACGGAAGTAGAAGCCCAGGAACCGGGCGATGGTATAACTGGATCGAAGCCCCATGATGTAGATGTTCTTCGCCTGCAGGATCGTCTGAACGGCGGCGTCGAACGCTGTCCTGTCCAACTCCTTGAGCGTCATGTGCAGCCGCTCGATGTCCGATCGGAAAACCATGGACAGGATGTCCTGCTCCCCCATCAGGTCGTCGGCCACCTCGATGCGCTGGAGAGATGTCAGCTTGCTGCGGACCATCTCCTGCAGCGCCCGCTGCATCCCCGGGTACCCGTCGCAGCCGATCTCAGCGGCAAACCGGACCACGGTGGACTCGCTGACCTGGACCGTCTGTCCCAGCCGGCTGGCTGTCATGAAAGCCGCCTTGTCGTAGGATTGCAGGATGAAACTGGCGATCCGCTTCTGTCCTCTGGAAAAGTCGGGCATTCCGTTCTCTATCGTATGGAGAATATCATTGCTCATATCCTGTGCCCCTTTTTTATGGCAGATCAGACGCAGTCTCTGCCCTATCTTAGCAAGCAATTTATAATTCGCAACTAATTTCCGTCTTATCAAGGCGGGAATTTTCTGTCAGCGACCGGATCCACCCACGCTCCGGCTCTGTGAGGTACCGCCAGGTCCCAGAGGGAAGATCCCCCAGCCGCAGCGGGCCCTCGCCGATCCTGCGCAGGCGCACCACATGCAGGCCTGCCGCCTCACACATACGTCGGATCTGCCGGTTCTTCCCCTCCCGGATGGTCATGGTCAGCAGCCTGGCGCCGTCATTTCGCTGCTCATGCAGCCTCACCTTTGCCGGCTGCAGGGCCGTGCCGTCCAGAGTCATGGGGCACCGCAGCAAAGGCAGGGCCGCCTCCACGTCCCCGTTGACCCAGACAAGATAACGCTTCTCGATCTCGTGGCTGGGATGGGTCAGGATCTTCGCCGCCGCACCGTCGTTGGTCAGCAGCAGCAGGCCCTCGGAGTTCAGGTCCAACCGGCCCACGGGATAGACCCGCACACCGCAGTCCGCCGTCAGCTCCGCCACCGTAGGGCGCCCCTTCTCATCGGACAGGGTCGTGACGTATCCCCGGGGCTTGTTGAGCATCAGATAGACCGGCTCCGCCCGGAGGGGGACCACCGCACCGTCCAGGGTCACCGTGTCCCGCTCGGGATCGGCAACGTCCCCCAGCCGCGCCGTCGCGCCGTTGACGCAGACCCGCCCCTGTTCGATATATTCCTCTGCCCGGCGGCGGGAGCAAATCCCCGCCCCGGAGAGGATCTTCTGCAATCTCTCCGTCATGCTCTCACCCGATCCCCTCATGCCGTAAAGCGCCCCCAGAAGCCGCTCCATCGCTGCGCTGCCGGAATATCCTGTGCCCAGACCAGCTCCGTGGAGGCGATCTCCTGCCCATCCAGCGTATATACGGCTCTGCCGGCCGGCTCTCCCGCCTTGACGGGTGCCGACGCCGATTCCGGCGTCTCCAGCGTCAGTACGGCTTTCTCCTCCTCCGCCAGAGGATAGCGGCAGGTCTCCGCAGCCAGCAGCTGACCCGTTGGCTCCGTGCCGCCGGCGACGGGACAGTCCGCCAGTATTTCCCCGGCCGTACAGAGGGTCCGCCGGGGATAAGAGGAGAAGCCGTAGTCAAACAGGGCGGCATGATCCGCCCAGTCGTTCCGGTCCTGAAAGGTCACCGCCACCAGCACCTGACCGTCCCGCTCCGCCGCCGTGACGAGGGTTCGCCCGGCGTTGTCCGTATAGCCGGTCTTCCCGGCGATACAGCCGTCATACTGCCACAGGAGCTTGTTGTGGTTGGTCAGCGTCCTCCCGGGCATGACAATATCGGAGGTGGACAGGATCCGTGCCAGCACGTCCCGCTCCAGAGCGGCACACATCAGCCCGGCGATATCCTCCGCCGTGGCATAGTGCCCCTCCGCATCCAGCCCGTGAGGATTGGCAAAATGAGTGCCTGTGAGCCCCAACTGTGCCGCCCGGTCGTTCATGGCGGCCACGAAAGTCTCTGTATCCCCACAGCAGCCCTCGGCGACGGTCAGCGCCGCGTCGTTGCCGGAGGCCAGCAGCAGCCCGTAGAGCAACTGTTCCAGCGTAAGGGTCTCCCCTGGTCTGAGATACATGGAGGATCCGGGTGTCGCGGCCTGCTCCGGCGTAACGGTCATGGTCTGCTCCAACGGGCAGAGATCCACCGCCGTCAGAGCGGTCATCAGCTTTGTGATGCTGGCCATGGGGGCTCGCTCCCCGGCTCGCTGGGCATAGAGGACCCGCCCGCTCTCCGCATCCATCAGGACAGCACTGCGGGCGGACAGATCCAGCGCCGCGGCGGCGGTGTGTATGCAGATGACCGCAGAAACTGCGGCCATCATACATCGAAGCGCTCTGGTCAATCGAATCACCCCAAATCGTATGGCATGATTCTATTATAGAGCGGTTCAGAACTCCTTATCCGTCTTTTTGTCGATATACCCGGTCACTTTTTCAAACAGGTCCGGAATCATATCCACCAGCCGGTCCAGGGTATTGCTGGAGGGGTTGAATACCGGCACGATCTTCACCGATTCACCCTTGAGGACCAGAAACGCCACAGGCGTGATCTTCACACCGGCGCCGCTGCCGCCGCCGAAGGACTTGTCCCGGTTTTCCGCCTGCTTCTTGCTGGCGAAATCAGAGCCGCCGGACACGAAGCCGAAGCTGACCTTCGACAGCGGAACGAGGGTCACACCGTCCGGCGTGGTGATGGGCTTGCCTACCACGACCTCGGTATCCACCATCTCCCGGATCTTTTCCATGGTTTCGCCCATGAGATCATTGATCGGATGCTTGTCCATGTAATTGCTCCTTTCCACGATTACGCAGTGCGTCCTTCATCGGGTCCGCCTGCCTGTCTTTCCCGGACTGCGCCGGTCTTCCCTTTTGCTGCTTCAGATAACGTACGCCGAACCGGACGATCAGTCCCACCAGCTGCCACAGGCGCAGGGAAAGCGACGCCCTCGCCTGGACCTCCGGTCCGGTCAGTTCATAGTCGATGTCTATCTCCACCTGCCGTTTTTTGACCCTGCAGGCCGCCTCCAGCTGTCCCAGCAGAACGCCGAGCCCGGCGGAAACGAGACCGTACTGGAGCGCCGCGGAGGCGGGATCCTCTGAGCCCGCCGTGTAATGGATGCGCAGCTCATCGATGCGGATCTTCCGTATCATCCCCCGCATGGCGTCCAGGGCCGGACGCAGGATATCTCTCCATGGCGGCGGAGCACGGCGGCTTCGCCGCCTTCTCCTTTTTTTCTTCTTCCCCGGCAGGAGCCGGTCCTCCGGATGGATGGCAAAGGAGAGAAACGCGATGCGCAGGCGCAGGTCCAGCTGCTTTTTTTCATAGCAGATGATGACGCCGACAGGCAGAAGACACAGGATCACTATGACAACAACGATGATGCAGGGGATCAGAATATGTCCGATCACGGCTTCACCTCGTTTCCTCCTCTTCCGGCGCCTCTTCCGCCGTCTCCTCCTCGCCGCTGGGCAGCGGCGGCAGATCCTCCAGAGACGTCATGCCAAAGGATCGCAAAAACTGCTCCGTAGTACGAAACTGCATGGGACGCCCCGGGGCGTCCAGATGTCCGCAGGGCTCGATGAGTCCACGGTCCAGCAGCAGGTTTACTGTATAGGAGCTGTCCACGCCCCGGACCTGCTCCAGATAGGCCCGGGTCACCGGCTGATAGTAGGCTACCACGGCCAGGGCCTCCAGGGCCGCCTGGGACAGCCGCGGGGGCTTGCGCTTCTCCAGGGCCTTGCGGATGATCTCCGCCTGCTCCGGCGCACTGCAGAGCTGATAAGCGTCTGCCAGCTTCAGCAGCCGGATCCCCCGCCGATCGAAGCAGTAGAAGTCTGCCAGCCGACGGGCGGCGGCGTCCAGTGTCTCCCGGTCCAGATCAAGGGCGAAGCAGAGCCGCTCCGCCGGGACGGAGTCGCCCGCTGCAAACAGTATGCCCTCCAGGGCAGATTCTATGTTTTTCCAGTCCATTTTTTACTCCCCTGCCTCGCCCATACAGGAGACGGTACAATCCATGCCGTCCCCCTGTACGCGGATCCGCCGGTCCTTGCACAGCTCCAGTACGGCCAGAAAAACCGCGACGATCTCCGAGCGGCTCCCGGCGTTCCGAAACAGCTGGCGCAGCCGGGCCGGGCGCCCGTGGTCGGTCAGGCGGCTCCACACCTCTTTCAGCTTCCGCGCCACGGGATAGGGCTCCGCCGCCACCAGCGGCTCCAGCACCCGAATGGGCGGCGGCGCCTCCACATGCAGCAGCAGCTCCCGCATGACGGTCTGCAGTTCCTCGGGCCGGTGGCTGTACTGATAGGTCCGGGTGGGCTCCAGAGGCTCAGGCGTCCGGGTACAGCAGTCCAGTCCCTCCGCCTCCCGGGCGGACAGCGTCTCTGTCACACCTCTGATGCGGGTATATACCTCGCTGCATCGGCGCTCCTCCAGGGAACGGATCAGCTGCTCCATCTCGGACATGGCCTCCTCGTCGTGGATCGACAGCAGCATCCGGGTCTTGATGTACATCAGATGCGCCGCCATGGCCACGAAATCACTGGTGATGGCCATGTCCATCTCCTCCCACCGGTGCAGGTGCTCCATGTACTGATCCAGGAGCTCGGAGATGGAGATATCCTCAATGGCGATCTTATTTTTGCGCAGCAGATACAGGATCAGATCCAGGGGCCCGACAAAATCCCCCGTATCCTCGGTGCAATTCTGTACGACGCCCTTGAGATGATAGATCGGTTCCTCCAAAACTTGCACCTCCTGCCCTGCTGTTTCATTCTTATATTATAACAATCCGGAGGTGGAAACACAAGGGACCGGCGAGAAATAAAAATTCCACCGTGCGCCCTATGCCCGGAATCACCTGTAAGACAAAGGCAAAAACTCCTGCCCAGGAGAACTGGACAGGAGTTTTTCTGCATTTTTGTGAACGAGTCGATTACTGTTCCTCTCTCATGCGGGCAAAGCAGTCGCTGCAATAGACGGGTCTGTCGGACTTGGGCTCGAAGGGAACCTTCGCCTCGCCGCCACAGGCAGCGCAGACAGCCGTGAAGAACTCACGGGGACCGCGGGCCGCGTTCTTGCGGGCATCACGGCAGGGCTTGCAGCGCTGGGGCTCGTTCTGGAAGCCGCGCTCGGCATAGAACTCCTGCTCGCCGGCAGAGAACACAAACTCCTGGCCACACTCTTTGCACACTAAAGTCTTGTCTTCGTACATGTTTTTTTACCCTCTCTTTTTTGCGTTTTTCTGCCCTTGAACGGAATTGGACCGAACTGGATTTGTGCAGGACTGCACAGGGCAATATATGCGTTCAGCTTCTGCTGAATTCGCCGGAATCAGACTGCTGCACCACCTTGCGGCGGATTCGCTGGACCGCATTGTCCACCGACTTGACTGGCTTTCCCGTCCTCTGGGCGATTTCCGCGTAGGAGAAGCCGTTGAGGTAATGGTCCAGCACCTCCGCCTCGAAGCGGGAGAGCCGGGCATATAAAAAGCGCAGCAGTTCTCGGAGATCCTCTTTGCCGATAATAAACGATTCTGGGTCGTTCAAGGGAGATTGCGTAGCCAGCATGGGCTCGTGGTCGGAAAAAAGAGGGTGCTCAAAGGGGATGGAATTATTCAGCGGTATGTGCTTATCTCGCGATGCCATTTCAATGGCGGAGAGAAGCCGGCTGCGGATACAGAGCTCCGCAAAGGATTTAAAGGAGGCTGACCGCCCGGGGTCATAATCCCGGATGGCCTTGAGCAGGCCGATCATTCCCTCCTGGATCAGGTCCTCGCCATTGCCGCCAGCCAGGAAGTAGGGACGCGCGCAGACGCGTACAAGACGGCTGTATCGAAGCACCAGCGCCTCCTCGGCCTCCCTGTCGCCGGAACGAACTGCGGAGCAGAGGGCGGCGTCATCCATTTTGAAATACTGCATGGAGAGACCTCTTCCGCCCTATGGCATAATAACACAGATTAGTTTATGCCTTATTATATGGAGTATAAACCGCCATGTCAAGGGTTTTACCGGAAAAATTTTGCAATTTTCGTAAATTACTGTATTTCAGCCACCGCATCCGCAATTTTTTTCGCCCAGGCCTCCGCTTCCTCTTTTTCCGGCGCCTCGACCATGACGCGGATGAGGGCCTCCGTGCCGGAAGGACGCACCAGAACGCGCCCCTTTCCCTTCAGCTCCCGCTCCGCTCTTGCCGCGGCCTCCTTCAGCACCGGCGAGGCCATTACCGCCTCCTTGGCTGCCTTGTCGGCCACCGGCACGTTCAGCAGCGCTTGGGGATACCGGGCCACGAGGCCGTTGAGCTGGGACGCCTTTTTCCCGGACCGGCAGAGGGTCTCCAGCAGCTGCAGCGCCGCCAGCTGGCCATCGCCGGTGGTGGCGTGCTCCAGGAAGATCAGATGACCGGACTGCTCGCCGCCCAGGACGCAGCCTCTCTCCTGCATCATCTCAAGCACGTTGCGGTCCCCCACATTGGCGCAGAGCAGCTGTATCCCCTGCTCTCTGGCGAAAGCGTGGAAGCCCATATTGGACATCACCGTAGCCACCACGGTACTGTCGGCCAGTCTCCCCTCCTCTTTCAGACGCAGGGCACAGGCCGCCATAATGTGGTCGCCGTCCATCTCCTCTCCGGTCTCATCCACCGCCAGGCAGCGGTCCGCGTCGCCGTCAAAAGCCAGGCCCAGGTCGTAACGGCCCTCTACCACGGTCATCCTGAGCTGCTCCAGGTGGGTGGAACCGCAGTTGTCGTTGATATTGATGCCGTCGGGATGATTGAAAAAGATATCCGCGTGGATCGGCAGGGCATCGAACAGGGCCGCCGCCGTAGCGGAGGCCGCGCCGTTGGCACAGTCCACTGCAACGCGCAGCCCCTCGATAGCCTCCGTATCCACGCAGGAGAGCAGATGTCCGATGTAGCGGGCCTTCTGGGCCTCCTCCCCCTCTATGACCCGGCCGATCTCGCTGCCGGTTCGGACCGGGAGCAGCTCCTGAGCCAGAACGATCCGCTCGATGCGCTCCTCCAGTTCGTCGGAGAGCTTGAAGCCGCTGCCGTTGAATATCTTGATGCCGTTATGCTCATAGGGATTGTGGGACGCGGAAATGACGATGCCGGCATCGGCCTTGTTCTCAACGGTCAGATAGGCGACCGCGGGCGTGGGGATCACGCCCAGCCGGATCACGTCCGCCCCCGCTGAACACAGGCCCGCGATCAGCGCCGCCTCCAGCAGGTCGGAGGAGATACGGGTGTCCTTGCCGATGGTAAACAGCGGCCGCGCCTTCTGCTCCGAGAGGGCCACCGCCGCCGCCACGCCGACACGAAATGCAAGCACCGCGCCGTAGTCCCGATTGACCACGCCGCGGATCCCGTCTGTTCCAAATAATGCTCCCATAGCTCTGTTACCTCGTTCTTTTATTCGATGGATTCCAGGGACATCTGTCCCATAAAGGGGATGCCGAGATGCTCATATGCCTTCGGCGCAGCGCACCGACCCCGCGGGGTGCGGGTCAAAAAGCCCTGCTGCAGCAGATAGGGCTCATAGACATCCTCCAGGGTGACGGCCTCCTCGTTGACGGTGGCAGCCAGGGTCTCCAGCCCCACCGGTCCCCCATTGTACTGCTCGATGATGCTGCGCAGCATCCTGCGGTCCAGCTCATCCAGGCCCTTGTGATCCACCTGCAGGGCCGTGAGGGCCCGGTCCGCCACATCCTTGGTGATGAGTCCGTCGGCCCGGACCTGGGCAAAATCCCGGACCCGCCGGAACATCCGATTGGCGATCCGGGGGGTGCCGCGGCTCCGGGACGCGATCTCCCACACACCCTCGGGCTCGATGGGCGTCTCCAGGATCCCGGCGCTGCGGGTGATGATCTCCGCCAGCTCCTCAACGGTGTACAGTTCCAGCCGCAGGGTGATGCCGAACCGGTCCCGCAGGGGCGCAGAGAGCTGACCGGCCCGGGTGGTGGCGCCGATCAGAGTGAAGTGCGGCAGATCCAGGCGGATGGAATTGGCCGCCGGGCCCTTGCCGATGATGATGTCGATGGCATAGTCCTCCATGGCGGAGTACAGGATCTCCTCTACGGACCGGTTGAGCCGGTGGATCTCGTCAAGGAACAGGATATCTCCCTCCTGCAGGTTGGTCAGCAGCGCCGCCAGATCCCCCGCCCTCTCGATGGTGGGGCCGGAGGTGATGCGCAGATTGACCTGCATCTCGTTGGCGATGATCCCGGCCAGGGTCGTCTTGCCCAGTCCCGGAGGGCCGTGGAGCAGCACATGGTCCAGAGCCTCGCCCCGCATCCGGGCCGCTTCAATGAAGACGGAGAGATTTTCCTTGACCTTCGTCTGGCCGATATACTCACTTAAAAGCCGCGGGCGAAGGGAATGCTCTCCCTCGTCCTCTTTCAAAAAGGAGGCGGAAAGGACCGGTTCCTCCCGCGGATCAAAATAATCGATGCTCATGCCGCTCCTCCTACTTCAGTGTATGGCGCAGGGCCTCCCTGATGATATCCTCCAGACTGCTGGACTCGATCTCAACGCCCTTCAGGGCGGCTGCCGCCTCCGACGCGCTGTAGCCCAGCACCGCCAGGGCCGCCGCGGCCTCGCTGTATTTATCCGGCCCTTTTGCTCCGGCGGCATTCTCCGGCAGGGGCAGGCTTCCGCCAATCTCTTTCTGCTCCTTTGCCAGCTGGTCCTTCAGCTCCAGAATGATCCGCTGGGCAGTCTTTTTCCCAATGCCCGGGGCAGTAGTCAGGGCCTTTTCATCCCCGGTAAGGATGGCCAGGGCCAGCCGTTCCGGGGTATTGGCCGACAGGATCGTCTGGGCCGCCCGGGGACCGACACCGGAGATGCCCAGCAGACGTTTGAAGCAGCGCAGCTCGTCCCGGGTCGAGAAACCGTAGAGATCGAAGATATCCTCCCGGACATGGAGATAGGTGTACAGGGTGGCCGTCTCCCCTCTTGTGAGGGCGGCCAGGGTGGTCAGCGTCGTATTGCAGGCGTAGCTCACGCCGCCGCAGTCCACAACGGCGAGGTACGGCTCTGTCAGGGTCACGGTACCGGTGAGAGAATAGAACATAAAGCGTTACCCCCGGTTCAGTAAGGATGTGGCGCTGCGGGCATGGCACAACGCCACGGCCACGGCATCTGCCGCGTCGTCGGGACGCGGCGTCTCTTTGAGGTTCAGAAGCCGCCGGGTCATCTCCATGACCTGCCGCTTTTCCGCACCGCCGTAGCCGGTGACGGCCTGCTTGATCTGCATGGGCTTGTACTCGAAGATGGGGATCCCCTCCCGCTCCGCCGCCAGCAGGATCACGCCCCTGGCGTGGGCGACGGCAATGCCGGTGGTGACGTTCTTGCTGAAAAACAGCTCCTCCACCGCCATCACGTCCGGGGAAAACTGCGCGATCAGCGCGTGCAGGTCGCCCTCGATCTGCAGCAGCCGCGCCGACAGCCGCAGTCCGGCGGGCGTGGTGATGGCGCCGCAGGTGACAAGGTGCTGGCTCCCGGCGCCCGTCTCCAGTACGGCAAAACCCACCGTGGCCACGCCGGGATCGATCCCCAGTATCCGCATTTGTCCTCCGTCCTTTCGCCGGCGCAGACCGCCACGTTTCGATTATTGTATCACAGGAAAAAGGAAAAGCCAAACAAAAGTTTCATTTTCGAGCAGAAACGGACCCGGGTCCCGGGAAAAGTGGAATCCGGCTCTATCCCCGCCGGATACGCGGGCGTAAAAAAGAGAACGGCGTGACCGAAGTCACGCCGTCGCCCCTTGAAAACACACGTTTTCAGCTGTTTTGCGTTTCTATTGCGTTACATCTCCCCGGCTCTTGCCGGGGCGTCCTCTCTTCTTATGCACGGGGATGGCTCTTACGATACACATCCCGGAGCTTGTTCCCCACCACCTGTGTATAGATCTGGGTGGAGGAGATATCCGCATGACCCAGCATCTCCTGAATGGAACGCAGATCCGCGCCATTTTCCAGCAGATGGGCCGCAAAGGAATGGCGCAAAGTGTGGGGCGTGATCTTCTTCTCGATGCCCGCATTTTCCTGGTAGTGCTTGATGATCTTCCAGAAGCCCTGGCGGGACATCCGGGCGCCGTTCATGTTGACGAACAGCGCCTTCTCGGCGGGATCCTCCACCATTTGAGGCCTGACGCGGTTGAGATAGATCGACAGGGCCCGGACAGCTGCGGAATAGAGCGGGATCGTCCGCTCCCGCTTTGGATTGGCGCAGTGCAGAGTCTCCGCATCCAGGTCCAGATCGGCCACGTCCAGTTCGATGAGCTCGCTGACCCGGATACCGGTGGCATAGAGCAGCTCCAACATGGCGCGGTCCCGAATCCCCTTCGGCTCCACGGCGCTGGGCTGTTCCAAAAACAGCTCCACCTCCTGATTGGTCAGGATCTGGGGCAGCTTGCGCTCTGTTTTGGCGGCAGTCACGTCCCGGGCGGGGTTGTCCTTCACGATCTGCTCCCGTACCAGGTACGTGTAAAAGCTCTTCAGGGAAGCCACGGCACGGGTCACGGTGGCCGGGGACTTTCCCTGCCCGTAGAGACGCATGACGTACTTCTTCACCACGTCCCGGGTGACCTCCTCCGGAGCCGGGCCATCGCTCTCGGCGAGATACTCCAGGAACTGACGCACGTCCCGGAGATAGGAGCTGCGCGTATTCTCAGAGGAATGCTTTTCCACTTCCAGATATGTACCGTAAGCACGCAGGAAATCCAAGAACACAGCCCCCTTTCTCACCGTCAGCCGCCGACCCAGGTCAGCAGCAGCGGCGCAAGATAGTGTAAAAACAGTGTGTGGCATGTCAGCGCGGCAGCGCAAAACGCCAGCGTTCCGAAGGAACAGGGCATAGAAAAGCCTCTCCTTCGGGACCGGGTCAGCGCCTGTACGGCAATGCGGAACAGGCAGGGCTCCAGCAGCATGGCAGAAACACCGGCCGTGCAGATGCCCCAGAACAGTCCGGCGCCCCCCAGCACACAGAACAAAAGACTGAAGAAAAAACCGAGGATCAGTCCCCGGACCGCAAGCAGCAGCGGCAGGGACACAAGGCGGAACGAGAGGATACCGCACAGCAGCGCCAGCAGCAGAAACCGCAGGCCATACCAGAGCAGCGCCGGGATGCCGGCATCCCCCAGCAGAATACTGGAATCCAGACAGAGCCGGAGGATCTCCTCGCCCTGTCCGCCGGTCCGGACCGCCAGCAGACAGCCCAGCAGAGCTCCCAGCAGAAAACAGGCCGTCAGACAGACGGTGACGAGCCCTCTCTCCCTTCCGGGCAGAGCCGCATCTCGCTCCGGCATCCCATCATCTCCCCTCACGGGAAGCCTATGAGACGGCAGGTGCGTTTATTCAGGCGTCCAGCTCCTCCGCCCGCTTCACACAGCGGGTCAAGGCCTCACGGATCAGAGCGTCAAAGCCCATGTCGTCGAAGGCCGTCAGGGCCGCCAGCGTCGTCCCCCCCGGCGAGCAGACCTGCGCCGTCAGCTCAGCCGCCGTATGGCCGCTCTCTTTCAGCATCCGGGCCGCGCCCTCCATGGTCTGGGCTGTCAACTGCAGAGCCAGATCCGGCGCAAGGCCAAATGCCGCAGCAGCCTCCGTCATGGCCTGCGCCATGCGGAAAAAGTAGGCCGGACTGGAGCCGGAAACGGCGGTGACCGCATTCATATACTCCTCCGGCGCGGAGGCGGCAAAGCCCGAGGCCTCAAAGAGAGAAAAAACCAGTCTATACTGCGCCTCCGGAATCTCCCCCCTGGGCGTCAGGACTGTGGCCCCGCATCCCAGCATCAGAGGCGTATTGGGCATAGCCCGCAGGATCGCTCCCTCGGGAACATAGCGCCGCAGACTGTCGATTGAAAGACCCGCCGCGATGGAGACAAGACACTTCCCGGCAAGAAGAGGCCCCACCTCAGCAAGCACCTGGGGTACCTTCTGAGGCTTGACCGCCAGAAGGATCACATCGGACCGCTCTGCGACCTCCCGGTTATCCGCCGTCACGGCGACACCAAGACTATCGCGGATCTCATCCCGGCGCTCCTGCCGCGGATGAGAGGCCAGCACCGCCTCCGGCTCCAGCACCCCGGACGCCAGGGCGCCGGTGAGAATGGCACAGGCCATATTCCCCGTTCCGATCACGCCCAAACGCAGGCCGCCGTGCTCCGCCATGGTCCCACCTCCGGAATTATGCCTTTAAGAGATGTTCATGATTTTATAACAATTTCAGCCCGCTGGCAAGGGCAAAACGCAAAAAATAGTAAATTTTTTTATTATTTTCCCATCTTATGTAAACTTTATTATGTAAACTTTGTAAATCAGCGTGCTGCAGCTCTCTTTGCGGCGCAATATATAGCGTCCGCAAAATGCGGACGCTATATATTGATTTTCCATTTTTATCCTAATTTATGTCTCCTGTGTAGTGCCCGTGAGGTCCGACGTCCCCTGCCGCTTCGGTGTGCGCGTATCGCGGACGCAGCCAGCCCTCCGACCAGGATACAGAGCAGCACCGTGGCGCGGTTTCCCGCTTGTGTCGGCTCGTACAGAACGGCAGACAGGAGCAGCAGGATCAGGCACAGGATCACACCGGGCGCCACACTCATCAGGATGCGCCTGCCTCTCCCCTGTCTCATCGCGGTGTGTCCTGCCGCAAGGCCGCCGATGAATCCGATGAGCAGACCTATACAGCGGCTCTCCGTCAGTTCCAGCACATTACAGCTGACCAGCAAAGCGGTCAGCAGCATCAGCGCCAGCACTGCGGCAGCCCCGACAGCCGTCCCCCGGAGCACCGCCATGACGGCGCCTCTGCCCGCTTTCTCTTTTTTTCCGGCCATAACAAAACCTCCCCGCAAGATCAGCTTGTGCCATCCTATGCGGGGAGGTCTCTTATTATTCTGATTGCAGTGCAGATACGTTTATTCCTCGTCCTCGGGCTCGGGCTCCTCGATCTTCTCCGGCTTGTCCTGCTTCTTGCTGGAGACGGCCCACTTCATGACCTCGACACGAACGCGGTCGGCGCTGGTCTCGATGACCAGGGTTTCCTCCGTAACCTGGACGATGACGCCTATAATGCCGCCCACCGTGACGATCTTATCACCTTTTTCCAGATTGCTGCGCATCTGCTGCGCGGTCTTTTTCTTCTTGCTCTCCGGACGGATCAAAAACAGATAGATGATAATGATGATTACAATAAAAGGCAGAACGCCGGATATTCCGTTCAATTCATATTCCCCCCGAACCGTTTATTTCAAATTGTGCTGGACACTATTATAGAGAAGTCCCCTCTCTTTTGCAAGCTTTTTTTCACGATCCGCTGTGAAATCGCTATATCCGCTGCGACAGCTGCAAACTGTATTTCTGTCGGAAGTCCTCGTAGCAGTCCGCCTCGATGGCCTCCCGGATCTTTGCCATCAGCTCGTTGTAGAACCACAGGTTGTGGAGAACCGACAGCCGCAGGGCCAGGATCTCCCCTGCCTGGAACAGATGACGCAGATAGGACCGGGTATAGCTGCGGCAGAGCGGGCAGCCGCAGTTCGCGTCCACAGGTCTGTCGTCCAGCTTGTACTTCTCGTTTTTCATGTTCATGGCGCCGTTCCAGGTAAACAGCTTGCCGTGGCGGGCGTTTCTGGCGGGCATGACGCAGTCGAAGAAGTCGATGCCCCGGGCCACGCCCTCGATGATATTGACCGGCGTGCCCACGCCCATGAGGTAGCGGGGCTTGTCCTCCGGCGCCCAGGGCAGCACGATGTCCAGGATCTCATACATCGTCTCCGTAGGCTCCCCTACCGCCAGACCGCCGACGGCATAGCCGTCCATGTCCAGCTTGGCCAGCTCCTGCATATGCCAGATCCGCAGCTCCGGCTCGATGCCGCCCTGATTGATGCCGAACAACTGCTGCCGGGGATTGACCGTGTCCGGCAGGGCCATCAGCCGGGCATGCTCCTCGCGGCAACGGTGGAGCCAGCGCTGGGTCCGCTCACAGGAGGCCTTGACATAGGGGTAAGGCGACGGGTTTTCCACGCACTCGTCGAAGGCCATGGCAATGTCCGAGCCCAGATTGGCCTGGATTCGGATGCTCTCCTCCGGTCCCATGAAGATGCGGCGGCCGTCGATGTGGGAGGCGAAGGTCACGCCCTCCTCGGTGATCTTCCGCATCTTGGCCAGGGAAAAGACCTGAAAGCCGCCGCAGTCTGTGAGGATGGGGCCGTCCCAGTTCATGAACCGGTGCAGGCCGCCCATGGCCCGGATCACATCGTCTCCGGGCCGCAGATGCAGATGATAGGTGTTGGACAGCTCCACCTGACAACCCACCTGCTTCAAATCATGGGCCGATACCCCGCCCTTGATGGCGGCCTGGGTTCCCACGTTCATGAACACCGGCGTCTGCACCGTGCCGTGAGCGCAGGTAAATACGCCCCGCCTTGCCCTTCCGTCTTTTTTTATCAGTGTAAACATAACAAACGATTCCCTTACATTTAGTAAATGAACATGGCATCGCCGAAAGAGAAGAAACGGTAGCGGCGTTCAATGGCCTGCCGGTAGGCCTCCATGATCCGCTCCCGGCCCGCCAGAGCGGAGACCAGCATCAGCAGCGTGGACTCCGGCAGGTGGAAATTCGTAACCAGAGCGTCGGTGACCCGGAACGTGCAGCCGGGATAGAGAAAGATGTCCGTCCAGCCGGAGGCGGCCTTCACCGTACCGTCGTCATCGGCAAAGGATTCCAGTGTCCGGCAGGACGTGGTACCCACGCAGATGACGCGGCCGCCGCCGCTCCGGGTGCGGCGAATGGCCTCCGCTGTCTCCTCCGGGATACTGCAGTACTCCGCGTGCATCTGATGGTCTGTGATCTCCTCCTCCTTCACGGGACGGAAGGTGCCCAGCCCCACGTGGAGGGTGACCCATGCCAGGGTGACGCCCATCGCCCGGATTCGCTCCAGCAGCTCCGGCGTAAAATGGAGCCCCGCTGTGGGCGCAGCGGCGGAGCCGACGTTTTTTGCATAGACCGTCTGGTACCGCTCGCCGTCCTCCAGTTCCTCCTTGATATAAGGCGGCAGGGGCATCTGCCCCAGACGCTCCAGAAGCTCCAGAAATATTCCCTCATAGTCGAAGCGGACCAGCCGGTTGCCGTCGGGCAGGACCCCGGTGACCTCACCCCGCAGAAGCCCCTCGCCGAAGATGAGCTTTGCCCCCGTGCGCAGACGCCGGCCCGGACGGACCAGGCACTCCCAGGTCCGGTCCCCCCTGTCCGTCAGCAGCAGCACCTCCGCTGCACCGCCGGTATCCCGGCGCCCCAGCAGTCTGGCGGGCAGGACCCGGGAATCATTGAGCACAAGGCAGTCGCCGTGACGCAGAAACTGCGGCAAATCCCGAAAGAAATGATGCCCGATCTCACCGGAGGCCCGGTCCAGCGTCAGCAGCCGGGAGGCGTCCCGCTGCGCAAGCGGCGTCTGTGCGATCAGCTCCGGGGGCAGATCATAGTAGAAATCCGAGGTCTTCATCTTCACGCTCCAAGTGTAACGTCGGTATAGTAGAAGTGCAGGATCTGGTCGTAGGAATAACCCCGCTGGCTCATGGCGTAGGCGCCCCACTGGCTCATGCCCAGATTATGGCCGCTGCCGGAGCCGTTGAGGGTAAAGGTGTCCGACGGCCCTTCATAGCTGCCGGCGGTGACGGAGGATACGGTGCCGGAACCGTCGATGACGTACGCCTCGTTGCCGGGCAGCGTGGTCACATCGCCGTCTCCGTTGGCGACGCTGACCCCCTCCAGAGAGCCGAGCTGCTCCCCGTCGTTGACATAGACCGGCCCGCCGTCGGCGCTTCCGTTCCCGGTGATATCAAAGCGATAGCTGCCCAGGCCCTTCCCCAGAGAAGAGATGGTGAAGGCATTGTGCATCGCCGTGTGGGACAGCGCAATGCTCTTGCCGGCGCTGTCCACAAAGGTGACCGTCTTCGGATTTCCCGTAGGCGTGTACTCGGAAACATAGACCCGGACAATGTCGGCGCAGCCGTAGCCCAGTGCGTTGAGTCTGGCGGTCAGCTGTGCGGAGGTATAGCTCATGGTCCAGTAATAGCGGGGGATCTTATCGATCACGTCGGCCTCGTAGGGGTCAATGACGCCGACGATGTACCCAAGCTTTGTGCCCCAGATGTTCTCGCTGGACTCCGTGGCGCCGCCGTCGCAGGCATGATAGTAGGCCGTGACCAGCGCGCCGTTGTGGCGCATATAGACGCCGGCGGTACCGTCCACCGCGGCGTCGCTGTTGACCCCGGCGGAGTTCAGGCCCCGGTAGACCTGGCAGCAGGTGCTGTTGCACAGATCAAAGCCGGAACTGTTGTGTTTATTGTAGGAATTCGCGGCAAAGGTCCGGGCCGAAACCGCCTGGGCCTTCAGGGCCTCCAGGGGCCAGGAAGCGCTCATCTCATAGGGCAGGACGCCCTTGATATAGTCCTCCATCCGCACCACGTTGATAACGGTGAGATTGCCGCCGTTCAAGCGCTTATACTGGAAGCCGCCGTAATAGCGGTATCCCTTGAACCAGGTGACTGTCTTCTCGGAATCGTCCTGACCGGGCATCACCGCCAGAGAGCTGGATGTACCGCCGTCAAACTGGAACAGCACTTCGGTCGTCCCTGTTCGGGTGACGGTGACGGCGGTGGCGCTGGGACCTGCCACGGTGTAGTCCGTCAGGCCCAGAGCGGCCGCGGCGTTCTCTGCGTCCGACTGATTGGTATAGCAGCCGACACGCACATGAAACGCGCCGTTGATCCAGACCGGGAACCCGCCGTTATAGGCGGCGGCAGCGGCGGTGGCGGCAGAGGCGGAGCCGTAGGTCCCCGCAGGCTGAATGTGGTAGGCGCCGATACAGGAATAGCTTCCGGAGGGCACGGAGGCGGAATAGGTGCTGCCGGAGAGATAGATATTGCCGTCCTTCAGCATGGTCAGCTGAGACTGATAGGTGGTGCGCAGGGTCGTGAAATTGTACGCGTCGTCGAAATAGCCGAGCCGGTAGCCGGTACCCACGGAGTTTTCCAGGTTCGCGCTGACCGGCGCAGAGCTGCCGTAGGCCAGACCGATGCGGATATAGGGATCGGAGTACGCCTGCGCAGGGGCACGTCCGAACAGCGGCAGCATGGCCGCAAGTATCAAAAACGTACAGAAAACCGACGCCCATCTCCGTTTTTTCATAGGAGGTTCCCTCCATCTCCATTTGACAGTAAACGCAAATTACAGTATAATAATGCGATAAAGAAACAAAGTCCGGGCCGCAGTGTGCTATCCTGTGTCAGTATATTACAAAACCCGACATGAAGCAAGCGCATTTTCGGTCCAGGTACAACGCGCCCCGGGCCGTCATAGGATGGTGCGAGGCAATCCACGGCGAGAGGAGCTCTTTCCCATGAAACGGTACAAGGTCGGCATTTTAGGCGGCACAGGCATGGTGGGCCAGCGGTTTATCACCCTGCTGGATCAGCACCCCTGGTTTGAGCTCACCCATCTGGCAGCCAGCGGCAGGAGCGCCGGGAAGCCTTATTCCCAGGCCATCGAGGGACGCTGGATGATGTCCTCGCCCCTGCCGAAGAAGATCGGCGCCATCACGGTACAGGACGCCGTGGCCGACGCGGAGGCCATTGCCTCGGAGGTCGACTTCGTCTTCTCCGCCGTGGATATGAAAAAGGACGAGATCCGGGCCCTGGAGGACCGGTATGCGAAGCTGGAGGTCCCGGTGATCTCCAACAACTCCGCCCACCGGCACACGCCGGACGTTCCCATGGTCATCCCGGAGCTCAACAGCAGCCACTTTGCCGTCATCCCGGCGCAGCGAAAACGGTTGGGAACGAAGCGGGGCTTCGTGGCGGTCAAGTCCAACTGCTCCATCCAGAGCTACGTACCGGCATTGCACCCGCTTCTTCCCTTCAAGCCCACCAGGGTGCTCACCTGCACCTACCAGGCCATCTCCGGCGCCGGAAAGAATTTCGAGACCTGGCCGGAGATGATCGACAACGTCATCCCCTACATCGGCGGCGAGGAGGAAAAATCCGAACAGGAGCCCATGAAGATCTGGGGCCGTGTGGAAAACGATGTGATCGTGGACGCCGCGCTGCCCGCCATCACCTCCCAGTGCCTTCGGGTACCGGTGACGGACGGCCACATGGCCGCTGTCTTCGTCTCCTTTGAGAAGACCCCCTCCGTGGATGAGATAAAAGCCCTCTGGGCCTCTTTCCGCGGCCGGCCTCAGGAGCTGGAGCTCCCCTCCGCGCCAAAGCAGTTTCTCCATTACTTTGAAGACCCCTCGCTGCCCCAGACCCGTCTGCAGCGGGATCTGGAGGGCGGTATGGCCATCTCCATCGGCCGTCTGCGGCCGGATACACAGTACGACTACAAATTTGTCTGCCTCTCCCATAACACCCTTCGGGGCGCCGCCGGCGGCGGCGTCGAGCTGGCCGAAATGCTCTGCGCCGAAGGCTATATGGACTGAGGAAACCGGAACAGGAGGTCAACACAATGCGTGAACCCGTATTCACCGGCTCCTGCGTCGCCATCGTGACGCCCTTCGGGCCGGACGGCAGCATCCATTACGATAAGCTGCGGGAACTGATCGAAATGCACATCACCGCAGGCACCGACGCCATCTGCATCTGCGGGACCACCGGCGAGGCCGCCACCATGAGTCTCCATGAGCACCGCAACGCCGTGAACTTCTGCGTCAAGGAGGTCGCCGGCCGGGTCAAGGTCATCGCCGGCGCCGGCAGCAACGACACCTCTGCCGCTGTCTACCTCTGCCAGCACGCCGAGGAATCCGGCGCCGACGCCCTGCTGCTGGTGACGCCCTATTACAACAAGGCCAGCCAGACAGGCCTGATCAAGCACTATACCTACATCGCCGACCGGGTGAACACCCCCATCATCCTCTACAACGTACCCTCCCGCACCGGCGTATCTTTTACCGCTGAGACATATGCCGAGCTGGCCCAGAACCCCAAGTTCAACGGCGTCAAGGAGGCCAGCGGCAACTTCTCTCTTCTGGCCCATACCCGCTATCTCTGCGGCGACGACTTCTACATCTGGTCCGGCAATGACGATCAGGTGGTACCCATGATGTCTCTGGGCGCCAAGGGCGTGATCTCCGTAGCCGCCAACATCGTCCCGGATGTGATGCTCCAGATCACCCATCTGTGCCTGGAGGGCAAGTTTGAGGAGGCCGCCAGAGTCCAGGTCCAGTACATGGACTTCATCGACTCCCTGTTCCTGGAGGTCAACCCCATCCCCATCAAGGCCGCCATGAACATGCTGGGCTGGAATGTGGGCGGCCTGCGGCTGCCTCTGTGCGACATGCACCCCGGCAAGGCCGAGATCCTGCGCTCCGCCATGGAGCGCATCGGGCTTCTCAAGCGGTAAGGAGCGTTGACGATGCAAAAGATAATCCTCTCCGGATCCAGCGGCTTTATGGGCCAGACCGTGGCCGGCCTGTGCGCCGCCTCCGATCAGCAGACCATCGCCGCCGGCATCGACATCTGTCCGGGCAAGAACGACGGTTTTGTCACCTACGCCGACCCCACGCAGTTTGACGGCGAGGCCGACGTGGTCATTGACTTCTCCCATCCCAGCTCCCTGACCTCCCTGCTCTTCTACTGCACCCAGCGGAAGCTGCCTCTGGTGCTGTGCACCACCGGCTACTCCGACCAGCAGCTGGAGGAGATCCGCCGGGCCTCGGCGCAGATCCCCATCTTCCGCTCCGCCAATATGTCCCTGGGCATCAACGTCCTGCTGGAGCTGTGCCGCCAGGCCGCGCTGCTGTTGGGCCGCGACTGGGATATCGAAATCGTGGAGGCCCACCACCGCCGGAAGCTGGACGCCCCCAGCGGCACGGCTCTGATGCTGGCCGACGGCATCGCCGAGGTACTGGAGCCAAAGCCGCAATATACCTACGAGCGGGAGAGCATCCGCCGTCCCCGGGAACGGGACGAGATCGGCATCAGCTCTATCCGGGGCGGCACCATCACCGGCGAGCACACGGTGCTCTTCGCCGGTGAGAATGAGACGCTGGAGCTGCATCACAGCGCCCAGTCCCGGGCCGTCTTCGCCGCCGGCGCCCTCCGGGCCGCCGCCTATATGGGCAGCGTCACGGAGCCGGGCCTGTACACCATGCAGGACCTGGTCGCCGCCGTGCTGGCAAAGTAAATCAAATCGAACCCGCTTTGCCGGGCTTAAATTCAAGGAGACCGATCTGTCCGGATCGGTCTCCTTTACGTTCTGACGTGCGATCAGTCCGGCAGCAGGGACAAAACCTCCCGCTCCACGGCGGCGGTGATCTGTCCCACACGGTCGAAGTCAACGTGGGGATTGAAGCAGGCCTCCAGCTCATCGTGCAACGCCTTTGCCTCCCGCAGCTCCTCGACGGCGTTCTCCCGAAGCAGGGCGGCGGAGCGGCGAAGGAACCTCAGACACCGGCGGCGGGTCCGCAGAGTCTCCGCCTCCGGCATGGCGTCGAAGCGAATGCGGCGATAGAAGCTCTCCCCCTCCGGCAGAGCCCGCTGATTGACGAAGCCCAGCCCCAGCCCCGGCAGCAGCAGGTGCTCCAGCCGTTCCGGCTCCAGAGGCGATGGACAGCAGATCACGTCGTGGCCGGCGGCCGCAGCACCGTCCCGGAGCTGCCGCAGAAAAGAATCCGACAGGCCGAAGATATCCTCCATACCGTACAGCCGCGGGCAGAGGACCCGGACCGTTCCGATACAGATGACCTCTCCCCGGCAGGTGACGGCACTCAGAAAGCGACAGGACACCTGCCCGGGCTCCCGGCCCCGTCTTCGGCACTCCCGGTTCAGAATGCCCCGGGCCCGCCGGGCCATCTTCCGTCTTGTCTCCTCCGTGAGCAGCATGGCCCGGCCGTCTCCGTACATGCCCGCCTCCGAGGCCAGCCAGCGCCAGGCTCTTTCATAGCAGGCGCGATAGGCGTCGGAGAGCGACAGCAGCTTCTCTCTCTGCCTCTTCATGGCGTCCATATCGTAGCAAACGCTCAGGTCCACGTAGCGCTCCGTGATGCCGCCGTATCTCGCGTCCATAGCGTGAGGTGCGGTTGCGTCCACCAGCAGCAGACCGGCCCCGGCATCATACACGCCGTCCAGAGAATCGGGATCTCCGGAACAGGGGATATATTCAATCGTGCGCCCCTGTGCCTCCAGCGCGTGTCCCACGGTGCGCATGAGGGTGGATTTCCCGCACCCGGCGCCGCCCTTGATCAGGAAAATACGTTCCGCCTGTCCGGGCGGCAGAAGCGTTTCGTAAAGTGAAAAAAATCCCTGCGCGGAGTTTGCGCCCAGGAAATACTGCAGCTGTTCTGCCATGGTCTTGCCTCCTATCAACGATTCTGACCCAGAATATGCCGCGAAGGACGGAATTGACAGCGCTGTGCCCGCAAAAGCGCCCGGTCCCCGCTGCCGTCTTCGGCGCATCAGATGAACCTCGGTATTGTCAAACACGCCCGGATGGGTGTATAATAATATAACTCGATCAAACGGGGAAAGGGAGTGCTCATCATGCCGCAGAAAACATCGATCAAGCTTTCCAAGCTGGTAGAGCTGTTTGACCTGGAGATCCTGCATCCGGGCGCCGATTTTGAGAACATCCTCATCATCAATCGAGACGTGATGCGGCCTGCTCTGCCGTTGGCCGGCTTCTTCAACTACTTCGACAGTGAACGGATCCAGGTCTTCGGCCGCACCGAAACGGCCTATCTGGACACGCTTTCCCCAAAACGGCGGATGGAGATCCTCGATCAGCTGTTTTATCTGGACGTCCCCGCCTTTATTATCACCAGCGGCCTGGAGCCCTGTCCGGATCTGATGGCGGCGGCGTTGAAATACAACCGCACCATCCTGCGGACCAGCGAACCGACTCACAGCTTCATGGCCCAGTTTTTCCATGCACTCAGCGAACTGCTGGCCCCCACCACCACCGTCCACGGCGTACTGCTGGAAGTCTATGGCGAGGGCATCCTCCTCACCGGAGAAAGCGGCATGGGCAAGTCCGAGATCGCCATCGAGCTGATCAAGCGCGGCCACCGTCTGGTGGCGGACGACGCGGTTGAGTGCCGCCTGCACAACAACCGCAGTATCATCGGCACCTCCCCTGACCTGATCCGCTACTATATGGAGCTGCGGGGCATCGGCGTGGTGGACGTACGCCGTCTGTTCGGCATGAGCGCCGTCCGGGACCGGCAGCGGATCAACCTGATCATCTGCCTCAAGCCCTGGGACGAGGTGCCCTCCATCGAGCGTCTGGGCGAGACGACGCAGTATTCAACCATCCTCAATGTGGAGGTCCCCACCGTCACCATTCCCGTAACGCCGGGCCGAAACCTGGCCAGTATCATCGAGGTGGCGGCCATGAACCAGCGCCAGAAGGACATGGGCTTCAACGCCGTCACGGAACTCAACGAGCGGCTGGACCGCTATTTTGCCGCCCGGGCGGCGGAACAGGAAACAGGTGAGCAGCCATGAGGTTTAATGCCCTGAACCGCGCCCTGCTGCAGGCATGTCCCGGTCTGCCCCTGCGTGCCGACGAGCCCATGGCAGCCCACACCTCCCTGCGGATCGGCGGTCCGGCGGCGCTGATGGCCTTCCCCCGGTCTCCGGAGGAGCTGCGGCTCTGCCGCAGCCTGGCGGCGGACCGCGGCATTCCGGTCCTGCTGATGGGCAACGGCACGAATCTGCTGGCGCCCGATGAGGGTCTTGCCGCTCTGGTCCTCTGCACCACCGGTATGACGGAACTGGAGCGCACCGGCGAGACGGAGATCACCGCAGACTGCGGCGTACCGCTGGCAAGGCTCTCCAAGTTTGCTCAGGTACAGGGTCTGGACGGTCTGGCCTTTGCCCACGGCATTCCCGGCTCCGTTGGCGGCGCGGTGTATATGAACGCCGGGGCCTACGGCGGCGAGATGAAGGACGTCGTGGACCGAACAGTCTATCTGGACCGGGAGGGCGAGCTGTGCATTCTCTCCGGCAGCGAACACGGCTTTTCCTATCGCAGAAGCGTCTTTTTCGACAACAGCGGCACGGTGCTGCGGGTCCGCTTCCGGCTCACCCCCGGCGACCCCAAGGCCATTGAAGCCCGTATGACGGAGTTTGCGGCAAAGCGCAGGGTCAGCCAGCCGCTGGAGTTCCCCAACGCCGGCAGCACCTTCAAGCGTCCCCAGGGCTATTTTGCCGCAGCACTGATCGATCAATGCGGCCTGAAGGGCCTTTCCGTGGGCGGCGCTCAGGTGTCGGAAAAGCATGCCGGTTTCCTCATCAACAGGGGCGGCGCCACCTGCGCCGATATGCTGAAGCTGATGGACCTGGTCCGGGACGTGGTCCAGCGCGAAACCGGTATACTTCTGGAGCCGGAGATCCGGATCCTGTAATTTTCTGGGAGGTTTGACGATGGAATTTCTCATTATCTCCGGTCTGTCCGGCGCCGGCAAGAGTATGATGGCCGACTTTCTGGAGGACGTGGGCTTCTACTGTGTGGACAATATGCCGGTGTCACTGATCCCCCGGTTTGCTGAGATGTGCATGTCCGGCGGCACCCAGTATGAGCGGGCTGCTCTGGTAACTGACATCCGGGGCGGCCAGACCTTTGACGGCCTCTTTGCCGCTCTGGACGAGCTGCAGCAGATGCACTGCTCGTATAAGCTGGCCTTTGTCCAGGCCTCCACGGAGTCCCTGATCCACCGCTATAAGGAGACCCGGCACAAGCATCCCCTCAGCAGTCGGGGACTGTCTCTGGAGGAGACCATCCGGCTGGAGCAGAGCCTCATGGAGCCGGTACGGAAGCGGGCGGACTACGTTCTCGACACCACGACCCTGTCCACGGCAAAGCTCCGGGGCGAGGTCATCCGGCTTTTCTCCCCGGAGAAAAAGGACCGGGCCATGAGCGTATCCGTGCTCTCCTTCGGTTTCAAATACGGCATTCCCATGGAGGCGGATCTTGTCTTCGACGTTCGATTCCTGCCCAACCCCTTTTATGTGGCGGAGCTGCGTCCTCTGACGGGACTGGACGAGAAGATCCGCACCTTCCTGTTCAACAATCAACAGACGGTGGATTTCATGCACCATATGGAAAATCTGCTGGGCTTCCTGCTGCCCCTCTATGTGGAGGAGGGTAAGGCCGCCCTTGTCATCGCCGTGGGCTGCACCGGCGGGCGGCACCGCTCCGTAGCGATTACACGGGCTATTGCCGAGCTGGTGCGGCAGCGCGGCTATGAAGCCTCAGAAAGCCACCGTGACATGACGAGGGGCTGACCATGAAACGATATTCTTCCTCCTCCGGCCCCCGGATCGTAGTGATCGGCGGCGGCACGGGGCTTTCCACCATGCTGCGGGGCCTGAAAAAATACAACACGTGGCCCACCGCCATCGTGACCATGGCCGATGACGGCGGCGGCTCCGGCCGTCTGCGCAGTGAGATCGGCATGCCGCCTCCCGGCGACGTCCGCAGCTGCCTCGTAGCCCTGTCCAACACGGAGTCCACCCTGGAAAAGCTGCTGCTCTACCGTTTCACCGAGGGCAGTCTTGCCGGACAGAATCTGGGAAATCTGTTCCTGGCCGCTCTGTGCGGCATCTGCGGCTCCTTCGAGGCGGCGGTGACCAGTATGAGCGAGATCCTGGCTGTTCAGGGCCGGGTCCTGCCCGTCACCGCCTCTGACGTGCACTTAGAGGCCACCTTCGAAAACGGCACGGTGGTCCGGGGCGAGTCCAACATCTTTCAGTTCAAAAAGCAGCAGGACTGCCGCATCCAGAGCGTGCGCCTGCTGCCTGAGCACCCCGCCCCCCTGCCTGCGGTGCCGGAGGCCATCCGGAACGCGGACCTTATCGTTCTGGGCCCCGGCAGTCTCTACACCAGCATCATCCCCAACCTGCTGGTAGACGGCGTCTGTCAGGCCCTGCGGGAATCCCAGGCGCTGAAGATCTACGTCTGCAACATCATGACCCAGGACGGCGAAACGGAGGGCTACACTGCTTCCGACCACGTGAAGGCTATCTTCGACCACGCCGGATCCGGGCTGTTCTCTCTGTGTCTGCTCAACTCCGCGCCCCTGCCGGAACCCCTGCAGGCCCAGTACCGCGCCGAGGGCGCGGAGCCTCTGCGCATCGACTTCTCCGAGCTCAACGACATGGGCGTTGAGGCCGTTCTGGCACCCTTGGTCTCCAATGACAGCGACTTTGCCCGCCATGACCCGGACCTGCTGGCCCGGACCCTGCTGCAGCTTCACTCCGAGCGCAGCATCCGTCTGGCCGGCGACATGCGCTACATCGTCGAGTGACCACAGATCAATTCCACCGGGCGAGGTGATCCTATGTCCTTTTCCTCCGATACAAAGACAGAACTGTGTCGGCAGAACATCAGCCGCCGCTGCTGCGCGCTGGCGGAGATCTACGGCGTGCTGCTGTACTGCAACGACTTCTCCCCCCGGAGCCTGCGCATCATCACGGAAAACCGGGCCTTCGCTGAACGGGTGGGGCGCCTGATGCGCAAGGCATTTTCCTTCTTTCCCGACAGCGTTACGCCGCCGGACCGTCCCGGCAAGCAGATCATCACCGTGGAGGACCCGGAAAAGCTCCGGCGCATCCACGCCGCCTACGGGCAGGACGACCGCATCGGCCCCTCTCTGCACATCAATTTTGCCGTGCTGGAGGAGGACTGCTGCCGCATTGCCTTCCTCCGGGGCGTATTCCTGGCCGGCGGTTCCGTCATTGACCCGGAGAAGCGGTACCATCTGGAGATGGTCACCTCCCACCTTCACGTCAGCCGGGAACTGGAGGCGCTCATGCGTGAGGTGGGCTTCGAGGCCCGGAGCACCGCCCGCTGCGGCAACTACGTCACGTACTTCAAGCAGCGGGAGAAAATCGAGGATTTTCTCACCGCCGTCGGCGCGCCTGTGGCTGCCATGGCCATCATGAACGCTGCCGTGGAGCGAAGCCTGCGCAACCGGGTCAACCGCCGGGTCAACTGCGACGCGGCCAATCTTGACAAGGCGGTGGATGCGGCCCTGACCCAGCTGGAGGCCATTCACAGGCTGGAAGCCGCCTCGGGACTGGAGTCCCTGCCGGAGCATCTGCAGCAGACGGCGAAGCTCCGCCTGGACAACCCGGAGATGACCCTCTCCGAGCTGGCGGAGGCTGCCGTACCCCCGGTGACGAAATCCTGCATGAGCCACCGCCTGCGCCGGATCATCCAACTGTCCCAGGATCTGCCCGAAGCGGCGCAGAGCTGACCGATGTCATGTGCCCTTTTTGGTGCCTCATCCGCTGTATGATTACCCAAGGACAGAAACAAGCAAATGAAAAACAGCAAGCGATCGTACTTTTACACGGGAGGCGTCTGTCATGTCCTTTGTCCATCTTCATGTTCACAGTGAATACAGCCTGCTGGACGGCGCCTGCCGGATCCAGCAGCTGGTAGAGCGGGTCCGGGATCTGGGCCAGACCGCCGTGGCCGTCACGGACCACGGTGCCATGTACGGCGTCATCGACTTCTACAAGGCGGCGAAGAAAGCCGGGATCAAGCCCATCATCGGCTGTGAGGTCTATGTGGCGCCCCGGACACGATTCGACTGCGTCCACGCCTATGACGCCTCTGCGCGGCACCTTGTACTGCTGTGCCGGAACGAGACGGGCTACCACAACCTCTCCTATCTGGTCAGCTGCGGCTTTACCGAGGGCTTTTATATCAAGCCCCGCATCGACCTGGACCTCCTGCGGGAGCACAGCGAGGGGCTTATCGCCCTGTCCGCGTGCCTGGCCGGCGAGCTGCCCCGTCTGATCCGCAGCGGAGAATACGAGACGGCAAAGCAGCGGGCCCTGGAGATGCGGGACATCTTCGGCCCCGACGGCTATTATCTTGAGCTCCAGGATCACGGCATACCGGAGCAGCGGATCGTGGCAGAGGGCCTGATCCGGATCCACAGCGAGACCGGGATCCCTCTGGTGGTGACCAACGACGCCCACTATCTGACCCGGGACGATGCGGAGATGCAGGACGTTCTGCTGTGCATCCAGACCAACCGCACCGTGGACGACACGGACCGGATGCGGATGGGCAGCAGCGAGTTTTACATCAAGTCCGAGGAGGAGATGGCCGCCCTGTATCCCGAGTGGCCGGAAGCTGTGGAGAATACCCAGCGGATCGCGGACCTGTGCAGCGTAGACTTCACCTTCGGCGTCCATCACCTGCCGGAATTCAAGCTGCCCCCCGGGCAGGACAGTCTCACCGTCTTCCGTCAGCTCTGCCGTGAGGGCTTCCGGCGCCGGTATCCCGACGCGGGGCCCGACTATGAGGAGCGGCTGGAATTCGAGATGGACATGATCCAGCGCATGGGGTTTGTGGATTACTTCCTCATCGTGGGCGATTTCATCGCCTTCGCCAGGAGCAGGGACATCCCCGTGGGCCCCGGCCGCGGCAGCGCCGCCGGCAGCATGGTGGCCTACTGCCTGAACATCACCGACGTGGATCCCATGAAGTACAACCTCTACTTTGAACGCTTCCTCAACCCCGAGCGGATCTCCATGCCGGATATCGACATCGACTTCTGCGTCAACCGCCGGCAGGAGGTCATCGACTACGTGACGGAAAAATACGGTGCGGACCACGTGGCCCAGATCATCACCTTCGGCACCATGGCCGCCCGGGCCGCTGTCCGGGACGTGGGCCGGGCCCTGAATATGCCCTACGCCGAGGTGGACCTGGTGGCCAAGGCTGTCCCCTCCGAGCTGAATATCACCCTGCAGAAGGCCCTGGAGCTCTCCCCCCAGCTGAAGCAGTACTACGAGGAGGAGGAGCGGGTCCGGCGGCTCATCGACCTGGCCCGGGCTCTGGAGGGCATGCCCCGCCACGCCTCCACCCACGCTGCCGGCGTGGTCATCACCCGGCTGCCGGTATACGAGTACGTGCCTCTGGCAAAAAACGATGAGTCCGTGGTGACGCAGTTTACAAAGGAAACACTGGAGGAACTGGGGCTTCTTAAAATGGACTTCCTGGGCCTGCGAAATCTGACGGTGCTGGACGATACGGTGCGGCTCGTTCGGACACGGGAACCGGACTTCTCCATGGCGGACATCCCCGACGACGATCCCGACGTGTTTGCCATGCTCACCGCAGGCCAGACCTCCGGCGTCTTCCAGATGGAAAGCGCCGGCATGACCGGCGTCTGCGTGGGGCTGAAGCCCCACAGCATCGAGGATATCACCGCCATCATCGCCCTGTACCGCCCCGGTCCCAGGGAATCGATCCCCCGCTTTATCGCCTGCAAGCAGCATCCGGAGCAGATCCGGTACAAGCACCCCTCTCTGGAGCCCATTCTGGCCGTCACCTACGGCTGCATCGTCTATCAGGAGCAGGTCATCGAGATCTTCAAGCAGCTGGCGGGCTACAGCACCGGCCAGGCGGACATGATGCGCCGGGCCATCTCCAAGAAGAAACAGGCGGAGATCGTCCGGGAGCGGGAGGCCTTCATCCATGGTGATCCGGACCGGAACATACGGGGCTGTATCGCCAGCGGTATTCCAGAAGAGACAGCCGCCGCCATCTACGAGGAGATCTTCGACTTTGCCAACTACGCCTTCAACAAGGCCCACGCCGTCTGCTACGCCGTCATCGCCTATGAGACGGCGTGGTTCAAGTGTCACTATACCCGGGAGTACATGGCCGCCCTGCTGACCTCCGTACTGGACTCCTCCGCCAAGGTGGCGGAGTATATCGCCGAGTGCAAAAACTGCGGCATCGACCTGCTGCCTCCGGACATCAACGCCTCTGCCGATCAGTTCACCGTGGAAAACGGCCAGATCCGCTTCGGGCTGGTGGCCGTCAAGGGTATCGGCCAGGGCCTGATCCGTCAGCTGATGGCGGAGCGGGACGGCGGCGGCCCCTTCCTCTCCTTTGCCGACTTCTGCCAGCGGATGTACGACCATGACCTGAACAAACGGGTCATGGAATGCCTGATCAAGTGCGGCGCTTTTGACAGCTTTGGCAACAAGCGTTCTCAGCTGATGCAGATCTATGAGCCGTATCTGAACAATATCGGCGCCCAGCGGCGGAAAAATCTCTCCGGTCAGATGAATCTGTTCCAGTTGGAGGACAGCGGCGGCAGCGGCGTCGCCCCTATGCCGTCGCTGCCGAATATTCCGGAGTACTCTCTCCGGGAGCGCATGACCATGGAGAAGGAGACCACCGGTCTGTACCTCTCCGGTCATCCCATGGACGAGTACCGCGCCGCCGTCCGACGTCTCAACGCCGCCCGGATCGGGGACATACTGGACGATTTCTCCCAGCCAGGCGGTCCGAGGACCTGGCACGACGACCAGCACGTCACCCTGGCCGGCGTGGTGCTGACCTCCAAGACGAAGACCACCCGAAATCAGTCCCTCATGGCCTATGTAACTCTGGAGGACGACAGCGGCGCCATGGAGCTGATGGCCTTCTCCAAGGTCCTGTCAGAGTCCGGCAACTATCTGCGGGAGAATACCCCCATCATTGTCACGGGCCGGCTCTCCGCCCGGGACGAGAAAGAGCCCCAGCTGATCCTTGACACGGTGCGGCCGCTTACGGACCTGGACCCCCTGGGCCCTGCCGATCCTCCCCAGACCGCTCCCACGAAGCTCTATGTGCGCCTCCCCTCTCAGTCGGATCCCGCCTACGCCCGGATCCAGCTGATTTTGACGATGTTCCCCGGCCGGGATCAGATGGTCTGCTACTTTGAGGACACCCAAAAACGTGTCGGCGCGCCCTGCGTGATCCACCCGGCTCTGCTCCGTGAACTGCGGGAGATGCTGGGTGAGGATAACGTGGTGGCAAAATAAGAGCATCAACAAGAAAACTCTCCCCCTCATCGGGGGAGAGTTTTTTCTGTTTATTTCCTGCCCGCCGGTTCCTTTTCACTCGGCTTATCTTCAGTCTCGTCCGCAGACATATCAGGCGGTTTTTTCTCCTTCCTCTTCGGCGGCTTGACGTGCTCGTAGCGGACGAAGCGCAGGATCACGATCACCACCAGGATCACCACCAGGACCAGCAGCACCCAGATCACCGCCGCCATGACAGGCCCGGCCAGAAAGTTCTTTATACTCCGGGCCATGATCTTCCAGTTGGAGCGGCCCACATTGGAGCCGGTGATCAGCTGGGAGCTACCCAGCAGCTCGCCGCCCATGTACACGTTGACCTCGCCTACGGCGGTCCCCTTGCGGATGGGGGCCGTCACGGTGCCCTCTTCCTGATAGTACCTCACATCCAGATCCAGGCGGTCCGGATCATCGGGCATCAGGGCGGTGACCGGCGAAGAGGCGTAGACGTCCACCGTGTCCTTGCGGCCGTCCACCAGGGGCATACTGGCGACCACCTCATCGGTATTCAGTACCACCTGATAGGAGAAGGTATCGAAGGCCCAGTTATACAGGGCGATGCTGTCGGCAAAGCTGCCCACCGTCTGCAGTCCCTCGTCATCCACCGTCATGGCACACCCCATGACCACGATGAGCAGGGACAGTTCTTCCTTCTCCGCAATGGAGATCAGGCAATAGCCGGCCTCGTCGGTGTGGCCGGTCTTGACGCCGTGGGCGTAGGGATAGAAGTAGCGGCCGTCGTAATAGGCGCGGTTGATCAGACCGTTGGTGTTGCTCAGCTGCCGGGCGCCGCTCATATTGGTGGCGGGCACGGTATAGCTGGCGGTGGAGCAGATCTCCCGGAAGGTGGGCAGCTCCAGCGCCCGCTGGGAAATGATGGCCATATCCCGAGCGCTGGAATAATGATTCGCGTCCGGCAGACCGTGGGTGTTGTTGAAGTGTGTATTGGTACAGCCCAGCTCCGCGGCCCGCTGATTCATCAGCTCAACGAAGGTGGGAATGTCGCCGCACAGATACTCTGCGATAATATTACAGGCCTCGTTGGCAGAGGATACCAGCGCGCAGTACATCAGGTCCTGCAGGGTCATGGTCTCACCGGGCCGGATGTTCTGGGTACTGCCGTCGTAGCGCAGATTGTACGTGATGGCCGAGGTAGGCGTCACCTTGTCGGTGAGGAAAACGTCGCCCCGCTCCACCGCCTCTGCCGCCAGCAGCACCGTCATCACCTTGGTCAGACTGGCAGGATACAGCCGTGCGTCCGGGTTTACGCTGTAGACGCCCTGGCCCGTCTTCATATCCACCACCAGAATGGACGCGGCGGAGGTATTCGGCGCCTCCGTGGCCCCGGCCTGGAACAGGCAGGCGAACAGGCACAGGACCAGAAGCAGACAGATCAATTTCCTTCTCATGTCATTTTTCCTCTGTATTTCTCTTTTGGTCTGTGGATTTACGCCTCGTCGTCCCGGGGCAGGATCCCCTGGACCGGCTTGAAGGTGTTGTCCCTCTCGCCTCTGTCAAGCAGAATGCGGGGTGCCTGAAGGACCACCGTGGCGTTGTCCGGCACATCCTTGACCACAACGCAGTTGGCGCCGATGCGCACGTTGTTTCCCACGTGTACGCCGCCGATGATCTTGGCCCCGGCGCCGATGAACACATTGTCCCCGATGACCGGCACGCCCTCTCCCCGGGAGTCGCCCAGGGTGTTGGAGCCGATGGTCACCTGCTGCAGGATCGTGCAGTTTTTCCCGATCTTCGCGCCTACGGAGATGAAGATACCGGCGATGCCGTGGGGGAAATAGACGCTGCGGTCAAAGTCCGCCGTCATGGGGATGCTGGCGCCGAATTTATTTTGTATCTTGGTGCAGTAGTGGCCGTAGCGAATGCGCTTGAGACGGCTGGTGGTGGTACGGTATTTCTCCCGGTAGGAAAAAAACTTTTCGAAATTCAGATCGCCGTTCCAGTTGTGCTGGAGCTTGCGGAAGAAACTTGATCTGCCCATGGAGCACCTCTCTTTTGTGTCAAGTACGGGGTTAATCTTTACAGGACGATGAAGGTCACGCCGTTATTGTGCCGTTCCAGGTCTGTGTCGTTTCGCAGGGCGCCGCAGCGCAGGAATGCGTCCCGGGTCGGCGCATGGAAGATGGAAAACTCCTCTCCGGTGATAAAGTCCCGGATCTCCCCTTTCAGCCGCAGGCGTTCCAGATAGCGCCGGGCCTCCACCCGGATGCGCCCGCCGGAGCCGGAAGAGCCGTAGCCGTGGATGATCTTCAGCACCGACGCGTGGAGGTCCCGGCTGTTGTGGATCTCAAAGGTCAGACGCCGGATGGCCTTGTCCGCTGTGGGATGGCCCTGCTCCAGATTGACCTCGCGCAAGATTCCCTGTGTCATTCCACAATCTCTCCGATCTCCTCTATCCAGCGGCGCAGCAGGGCTGCGCCATCGGCCGTGTTTTTCTCGCTGTTCTCAGCCGGGAGCCGTTCCGGGTGCCACTGCACCGCCTCCAGAAGCCGGGTCCTGTGCCGGACGCCCTCGACGACGCCGTCGGGAGCAAGCTGGGTGATCTCCAGCCCCTCCGCCAGACGGTCTATCACCTGATGGTGGGCGCTGTTCACCGTGCAGGCCGGGCCCCACAGACGGGCCGGGGTGCTGCCGGGCACATTTCGCACCTCGTGGAGCATATCGCCGCCGGAGACCGCATGACCGGGAATATCCTGCGCCAGCGTCCCGCCCAGGGCGATATTGATCAGCTGCAGGCCCCGGCAGATGCCGAAGATGGGCTTGCCCGCCTGCCAGAAATCAAAAAACAGGGCCAGCTCCCACGCATCCCGGGTCCGGTCCGGCGGATGGGAGCCGGAGTCCTCCTGTCCGTAATACAGCGGATCCGGGTCCCCGCCGCCGGCCAGCAGCAGCGCGTCAAAGCCCATGTCAGGAGCCGGCAGGTATTCCGCGCGCACCCGCGCTCCGGCTGCCGTCAGGACGGCGGCATAGGCGGGCGGAAGACTGCGGTCCAGCGAGACCAGAATGTCAGGCCGCATAAGCGTCCCCCCTTCCGGTCCAGCCTATGCTCAGACGCGCTTCCAGGTGCGGGGCGCGCAGAACATCATGACGGGGAAGATTTCCAGACGTCCGATGAGCATACAGCAGGCCAGCACCAGCTTGGACAGCCAGGAGAACATGGCGTAATTCCCCGTGGCGCCCACCAGTGACAGGCCGGGGCCGATGCTGGACAGCGAGGCCAGCACGGCGGTAAAATTCGTCTCCAGATCGAACCCGTCCAGGGAGACGATCAGGGTGCCCAGCAACAGGATCCCCATGTACAGCACCAGGAAGACAAGCGTACAGCGCACGGTGCTCTCGTCCACCCGCTTGTGATCCATCTGCACCAGATTGACGCTGCGGGGATGAAGCAGCCGCCGAAGCTCCGCCTTGGCCGCCTTGGCCAGGATCAGGATACGGGAGACCTTCATGCCGCCGCCGGTGCTGCCGGCGCAGGCGCCGGAGAACATCAGCAACACCAGCAGCCATCGGGCATACTGGGGCCACTGGTTGAAATCAGCAGTGGCAAAGCCGGTGGTGCTTATGATGCTCAACACTTGGAAGAAAGCATCCCGCAGAGCTGAGCCAAAGATCGTATAGCTGGTCCGGATGGCCAGGGAGATAGTAATGGTGGCAAAGGCGATGGCGCCCAAGTACCAGCGCAGCTCCTCGCTTTTCCAGAAGGATTTGAACTTCCCGATGAGCAGGAAGAAGTAGAGATTGAAGTTGATGCCGAACAGGAGCATGAAAATGCTGATGACCAGATCCACATAGGTGCTGCCGAAGGCGCCTACGCTGGCGGCCCGTGTGGAGAAACCGCCGGTACCGGCCGTGGAGAAGGCGTGAAGCACGGCGTCAAACCAATTCATGGGACCCAAAACCAGCAGGATGGTCTCTATAAGTGTCAGGATGACGTACATCAGATAGAGGATCACGGCCGTCTTTCTGACCCTGGGCACAAGCTTGCCTACCACGGGGCCGGTGGCTTCCGCCCGCATGATGTGCATGTTGTATTCCCCTGCCATGGGCATGACGGCCATGATGAATACCAGCACGCCCATACCGCCGATCCAGTGAGTGAAGCTGCGCCAGAACAGGCAGCTATAGGACAGGGCCTCTATATCTGTAAGGATGCTGGCTCCGCAGGTAGAAAAGCCGGATACCGTCTCAAAAAGGGCATCAATAAACCTGGGGATCTCTCCGCTGATGACAAAGGGCAGCGTCCCCAGCAGGGACAGGACCACCCAGCACATCACCACGATGACAAAGCCCTCACGGGCATAGAAGTCCGAGTGTTTGGGCTGGAGACGACTGAGGCAGAAGCCCACTACGCCTGTGATGACGACAGAGATGAGGAACGGCACGACCGACTCGTGGTATCCCAGAGCGATAAACAGGGGTACAAGCATCAGGACGGCCTCCATACACAGGACCCGTCCCAGCATCTGCCCGATCATACGATAGTTCATATGATCATGCCCCTTCCTTCAAGGTGTCGTCCAGTTCCCGCAGGCCGCGGCTGGAGGTGACGACGATGGCATGGTCGTCCTCCTGCAGGGCGGTCTCGCCGTCGGGGATGATACAGCTCCCGTTCCGGATCAGTGCCGCCACAAGAGTGCCAGGCTTGAACTGCAGCTCCTTCAGGGGGATACCCACACAGCGGGAGCTGGCCCGAACCACAAATTCCAATGCCTCCACCTGTCCGTCCATGAGCTGATACAGGCGCTCCACACTGCTGCCCACAGAATTCTGCAGAGCCCGGACGTACCGGACGATCTGCTGAGCCACCACCTGCTTGGGGGTAATGAAGCAATCCAGCCCCGAACCGTCCAGCATGCCGATCATGTGCTCCTCGTTAACCTTGGCGGCGACCTTGCCGACGCCCTGGGTCACGGCGTACATGGAGGTGATGATATTGCTCTCGTCAAAGCCCGTTACCGCCACGAAGGCGTCGGTATTCTTCAGGCCCTCCTCCAGCAGCACCTCCCGCTTCGTGCCGTCGCCGCAGATGACGGAGGCACGGGGCAGCAGCTGGCAGAGCCGCTCGCAGATATCCCGGTCCTTCTCGATGATGGTGACCTTCACGCCCACCTCCAGCAGCAGCCGGGTCAGATAGACGGCGATATGGCTGCCGCCGAGAATGAGGACGGTCCGCGCCGCCTTCCGATAGGCGCCAACGGCCTTGAAAAAGGCGTGGAGCTCGGAACGGGAGGCGGTAATGCTCAGGCGGTCGCCGCTGCGCAGGACAAACTGGCCGTTGGGGATACAGATCTCGTCGCTTCTTTCCACCACACAGACGAGGACCTTCGTCTTATAGGTCTTATACAGCTGATGCAGGGGCAGACCGTCCATAGGGCTGCCCTCGGGGATCCGATACTCCACCATTTCCACCTTGCCGCCGGAAAACGTCTCCACCCGGGTTGCCGAGGGAAAGCGGAGTACGCGATAGATCTCCCGGGCCGCCTCCTTGTCCGGATTGACAACCATGGAGATGCCAAAGCCGTCCAGGAGCATACCGGGGTGTCCGGCATATTCCTGGGCCTTGATCCGCGCAATGATATGCAGCGGCTCCCCGTCACGGTCTGCCGACAGCTGGCGGGCCACGGTGCTGCATACGAGATTGACCTCATCCTGGCCGGTGGCGGCGATGAGGATATCTGCGCTGCGAATATTCAGATCGGCCAGGAGGGAGAAGCTGGCGCCGTTCCCCTCCACCGAGATCACGTCCAACGCATTGGAGATCTGGGTGATCCGTTCCGCCCGCTGGTCGATGACCGTCAGATCGTGGCCCTCGCGGGCCAGTCGCTCTGCCACGGCGTAGCCGACCTTACCGGCGCCGGTAAGTATGATATTCAAAACCGTTTCATCTCCTGCAGTGGTAATATCTTAAAATGTTTATAAAAGGTATTATATCGTATTTGCCGTCGAATTGAAATGCTTTCAGAAAAAAAGTTTTCCTCACCGTTTTATTCATTTCTCTCCCGCAGGAAAGCGCGGGCGCCTGCCCCGGTTTCCCGACGGCAATACAGGCGTCCGCGCTTCTTTCCCGTTATCCCGATGCGGGCTCCGTGTCCCGATACAGGAACGTCACGATCTGGGCTCTGGTACATACATCCTCCGGCCCGAAGGCATCGTCGGAGATGCCGTTGGTAATGCCGTTCTCCGCCGCCCACAGCACCGCGTCCCGGTACCAGTCCTCCTCCGTATCGGCAAAAGGACAGATCCTGCCGTCCGGGGCGGGCCGCCCCTGCGCGCGCCAGAGGAATGTCACCGCCTGGGCTCTGGTGCAGCCCTCCTCCGGACGGAAGGTCCCCGGTCCTGCGCCGTTGGTGACACCGGCCTCTGCGGCCCATAATACAGCGTCATAGCAGTAGTCCGTGTCGGCCACATCCGTAAAGGGACAGGCCGTCATCCCGGGCGCCGGCTCTCCCGCGGCCCGCCAGAGGAAGGTGACGACCTGGCCTCTGGTACAGACGGCGTCGGGACTGAACCGGTCCGTGTCTGTGCCGTTGGTCACGACGGGATACCGGTTCACTGCCCACAGCACCGGGGTATGGTACCAGGTCTCCGGCGCCACGTCCGCAAAAGGCTCTGCGGCCCGGTCCCTCCAGCGGGCGGTGACGGTCATATCGCTCCATACCGTGACCGTACGGCCGGGGGTATAGACCGCGTCGCCCCGGTCCGTCTGCCAGCCATCAAACACCTGCCCTGCAGGCGGGTCAAAGGGACAGGCCGGGAAGGTGAACTTCTCCCCTGCCGCGGTATTTTCGGCGGCAGCCTCCCCGCCTCCGCCGCCGGGGTTGAAAACGACGGTGCAGGACGTACCGCGGACAGCCGCGGGCGCGCTGTACAGCGTCCCCAGATGCGCGTCGACGGTCAGCGCCGCCCGCAGATACGGCGTTCCGTCTGCCACTGCAGATGCGACGGTATAGTCGGACGCCGCCGCGCCGGAGATATCCTTCCAGTTTTCCCCGTCTGCGCTGCTCTGCCACTGATAGTGCAGCGCCTCGGCGGGCAGGTCTGCCGCGGCGCCGCCCGGCACTGCGGTGACGGTGTCTCCGGGCCGGGGCGGGGCTCCCGTCACGGTCACCGTGCCGGAGAGCTGATGCCCCTGCCAGAGATGATCCCGGGCAAAGATAGTGAGCAGGGCCCGCCAGGTGCCCCAGTCATAGGCGCCGGGCACGGTATACAGGGCGTACTCGATGTCCGCCGCATCCAGCTTCTCGGCAAAGGCAGGATAGCCGCCCCGACCGAAGTCCATGACGCCGTATCCCAGCATCAGGATCGGATACGCGGCCCCCGGGACCCGGGACAGGTCCAGACTGCCGCCGTTGGTAGAGGAAAACATGCCGAAATAGCCGAATTCCTCCGCCAGGGCGGCGTAGACGGAGGTCGCCGTCAGACTACCTGTGGAAAGTCCGGCAAAGGCCCGCAGAGCGGGGTTGGACGAAACGTTGTACCGCTCCTCCATGAAAGGGACGATATTGCCCATCAGATTGTCCCGGATGCTGTCGTAGTCCCAGCTGAAATAGCTGTTGTCCATGACCGCCGCCACGGTGGGCTCCATGAGCCCCTCGGCGATAAGATTGTCAAGGATGGCGTCCGCCGCTCCCAGGGTAAACCAGTCCACCTCGCTGCCGCCGCCGCCGTGGCTGAGATACAGCACAGGGTACTCCTTCGATTTGTCATAGTCATAAGGCAGGTATACCGCCAGGGGCTGCCGGGTCCCGTCGGCGGCAATGTAGGTCTCGTACCGGACCGTGCCCGTCTGTCGATCGGTGCGGGGCAGAGCGTACTCCTGTCCCGTCAGGGCGTCGGAGCCGTCCCCCACCCGGAGGATACTCCAGCCGCAGTCGTGGCCGGAGGCGGAATTGCCCGGCGGCGGATTTGCCGGATCCGTCCGCTGTGTCGTGACGCCGTCGACAGTCACATCATAGTCATAGGCACAGATCCCGCTGTGGAGCGGCAGGGTGATCTGCCACACGTCGCCGGACAGCCGCTCCAGGTCGTAGCGTCCGGCGGCCGTGCCCGCCGCCACATAGCCCGTCTGAAACATGCCGGGCTCATAGTCAAAGACCGTCTTTGCCGTAACAGCGTCCGGGTCGCCGCGTTCATAGTTCTCCGCATCCTCACGGGTATAGTACCAGAGATTGCAGTTGAGGGAAACGGCCTGCGTCCCCTCCTCCGCAATGTAGATAAACGTGGCCTGATAGTCCACATCCACGTTTGGGAAATCCCGGTTTCTCGACACCGTGACGCCGCCGGACACCGCCCCGGCGGGAACGGCGTCAAATATCGTGACCACCGCCAGCAGGACAAGCGCCAGAAGCGCGCTGCATATCGCTCTTGCGGGATATGTACTTCTCATGCTCGACCCTCCCGTCTCCCGTTCCGGGCGTATTCTTCGGAGCCGATCATACCACATTTACATCAATATGTCAAATTGTTCCAATAATGGAATAATTATAGAGGATGACGTCCAGTCCCGATCCCTGCTCGGCGCAACGGAAACTCCGCCCGACCGTCGGGGAGAAATCGTGCATCTGTGTCAAAGAAAAAGTGCAAATCCGTAAAATTCAGATTTTTTTAACACTTTTCACCCCTTATATTAGTTGCATGTTCAGAAATTTTCGTTATACTTTATAGTTAGAGAATTGTAACAAAACCTGTCTTTTCCCGTCTAACGGATAAAGCCTTTGCAATAATCATATGGTGAAAGCAAAATGAGAAGAGAAAATGATCTGCCCGTCTGGTTCCTCTACGGAACTGTATCCGGCCGCAGCCTTTTGAAGCTGATCCAGACGCTCCACGCCGACCGTCTGATCGTCCGCTATCTGTGCTCCCGCTGGTCTCGCCCCTACATAAAATGGTATGTCAGGCGGCACGGCATCCCCCTGACGCCGGAGGATCGGCGAAAGTACCGCTCCTTCCGGGATTTCTTCGCCCGGAAGCGGGAGCATCCCGGGGTCGACGTCACGCCGGAGCATCTGACCAGTCCCTGCGACGGATGGCTGAGCACGTATCCGATCACGGAATCCAGCGTCTTCAAAATCAAGGGCTCATATTATCGCATCGAGGATCTGCTGAAAAACCGGCATCTGGCAAAAAACTACGAGGGCGGGACCTGTCTGGTCTTTCGCCTGTGCGCTTCGGACTATCATCGTTATTGTTACATTGACGACGGCTATCAGGGCCTCAATCACTATATCGAAGGACAGCTCCACAGCGTGCAGCCCATTGCCTGCGAGACGTATCCCGTCTTTACGCTCAACCGCCGCTGCTGGTGCCTTCTGGCGACGGAAAACTTCGGCCCGGTGGTGCAGACAGAGATCGGCGCGCTCATTGTGGGCGGGATCTCCAACTTCGAAGAGCGCACCCGCGTCTGCCGCGGGCTTGAAAAAGGTCACTTTGAGCTGGCCGGGTCCACCATTGTGCTCCTGTTTGAGCCCGGGCGGATCGCGCTTCGCCCGGAGCTGGAGGAACAGTTTGAAACACAGCGGGAGGCCCGCGTAGAGCAGGGCATGTGGATCGCAAACCGCTGCGGGAAGAATAAGACGCCATGATCCGGCGGGCAAAGGAAATCGAGTGCTATTTCTGGCTCTCCCTGGTCCTGACGCTGATTACAAACCGTCTCGCCTTCCTGGGCGGCCGGCTCCTGGCGCAGGGTCGCTCTCACTACGACCTGACGCTTCCGATCGACTCCGCCGTTCCGTTCATGCCCTGGACGATCAGCATCTATTTCGGCTGCTTTATCTTCTGGTTTCTTATCTATCGTCTCGTCGCACAGCTCCCCCGGGAAAATGCAGACCGATTTTATTGCGCCAATCTCCTCGGGAAGATCGTCAGCTTTCTCTTCTTTATACTCCTCCCCACGACGCTCATCCGGCCCGAGCTGTACGGGACGAATTTCTGGGATACCTCCATGCGGTTTTTGTACGGGATCGACGCCCCGGACTGTCTTTTCCCGTCGCTTCACTGCATGATCAGCTGGCTGTGCTGGATAGGGATCCGCGGCAACAAGCAGGTCCCCCTTCCATGGCGCATTGCGGCGCTTCTGATGGCAGTCCTGGTCTTCTTGTCCACGCTGACCACGCGCCAGCATGTGCTCCCGGACGTCGCCGGAGGGATCCTGTTCGCCGAGATCTGCTACTGGCTCGCCGGTATTTCCGCTCTGCGCGGCCTGTATACCAGACTGATTGACCGGTTCATCCGCCTGGTTTTCTCCCTGAAGAAAGGATGAAAGGGAATAAAGTGTTCTGAAACAGCTTCAGGCCGTAAATCGATATGCCGCGGCCTGACGTGCGGAATAAATGAAAAAACAAGGTGAGATCCTCTCAACGGATCTCACCTTGTTTTTTTGCCTGGCAGCGGGAGAAGGATTCGAACCCTCACATACGGAGTCAGAGTCCGCTGTGCTACCCTTACACAATCCCGCCATGCCGGCACCGCTTTGTGGCGCGAAATTTATTATACGAAATGCGGCGCCGTTTGTCAAGTATTATTTCTGCTATTCCACAGTTTTTCCGAGTTCCATGACGGAAAGTTCGAAGGCCGTGCGCTCCTCTATGCCGTCCTCCGTCAGTTTCTGATACTTTCTGCTCTGGAGCCTGCCCAGCAGATGCAGCGGATCCCCGACTCCGCAGGCGGCGATGGACTGAGCCAGTCGGCCCCAGGCGATGCAGGGTATGTAATCCGACCGCCCGAATCTCCGGTTCACCGCCAGGATCATGTCGCAGATCTCCCGGCCCATGGGCGTACGGCGCAGCACCGGCGTCTTGCAGAGCACGCCGCCCAGCTCCATCCGGTTGATATGAGGCTCCGTGTCTGCCGCCGGCATCACCTGCCGCACCAGAACGGTAATCACCAACCGGTTCCCCTCTCCGCTGCGATTGTTGAAGGATCGCAGCTCTCCGAACACATGGACCGGCTCCCCCTCCGGCGGGAATCGGGACAGCAGCGGCTCCTCGATGGCCAGATTTACCCGGTCCGCCGTCCCGGAGAGCCGGAGGACCTCCAGCGGCGCAAGATAATAGCGTTTTCCGTAACTCTCATATCCAAATGCGGGCGTCTGAGTCAGACAGCCTAAAAGCTCCCCGCGGTTCTCATACACGCGGCACACCTCCCCTGTTTTTCCCTCTATCCTTATGCGTCCCGGCCCTCTGCTATCCCCCCTTCTGCCGCTGGAAAAAATTGTTCTTGCAATTTTTCGCGTTATAGTTTACAATATAGAAACAAACAGTTACAAAGGAGTATCTTTTATGCGTCGAATCTTCTGTATACTCGCTCTGCTGCTCATATGTATCCTGCCGGCCCAGGCCGCCAACGTACATATCATGCTCAACGGTACGGAGCTGAGCACGCAGCCTGAGCCCTGCATTCAGGCAGGATCGACGTTCGTCCCTCTGCGGGACTTCGTCACTGCGGTGGATCCCGGCTGTACCATCTCTTGGAACGGTTCCACCCGGCAGGCCACGGTCACCGGCAGCAGCTGCACCCTGACTCTGACCGCGGACAGCAAGTACGTCACCCTCAACGGCGTCCGCTGTGCCGCCTCGGCGGCTTCCTGGATCTCGCCTTCCGGTAAATTCATGGCCCCGGTCCGGCTTCTGTCTCTGGTCTGCGGGGCAGACGTCTCCTGGTCTCAGGGCTCTGTTGTGGTCCGCACCGGGACAGAATCTCCCCTGCCCAACTGGACCGATGAGGATCTGTACTGGCTCACCCATATCATCTGGGCGGAGAGCGGCGGCGAACCCCTTGAGAGTCAGGTGGCCGTGGGCAACGTGATCATGAACCGGCTGGCCAGCAAACAGTACCCCAACACCGTTTACGGCGTGGTCTTCGACACCAAATACGGCGTGCAGTTCTCCCCCACGGTCAACGGCACGATCTACAACACGCCCGGCGACGTCTCTGCCCAGGCGGCGCTGCTGGTACTGAAGGGGGCCTCCGGCGTGGGCAACAGTCTGTTCTTCTTCAACCCTGCGCTGACCCAGGCGTCGTGGATCCGCAACAACTGCACCTATGTCGCCACCATCGGCAGCCAGCAGTTCTACCGGTGAGTATTTGACAAAATACCTGCTCTGCGCTAAAATTACGGAGACGGTCCGTTCGGGCCGTCTCCGTTGCTGTATACGGGAGGTGCGATGGGATGGATATTGCAAAGAGTCAGGATTTTCAATGTGATCAGCCCATTCTCGGGCGGAAAGGCATGATCTTTTTCCTTGTTCTGATGGACATGTTCATCCCCTTTTCCACGGATATGTACCTGCCGGCGCTGCCCGCCATGAGCGACCACTTCAATGCGCCTGCCTTCATCCTGAATCTGACGCTGTCCCTTTTCTTTCTCTTCTATGCCATCGGCATTCTCCTCTGGGGACCTCTCTCCGACCGGTACGGTCGGAAACGAGTACTTCTCAGCGGCGTGATGCTGTATGTTGTGGGCAGCCTGATCTGCTGCGTCACAGGCAGTGTCGCCGTCATGATCGCGGCCCGGATCGTCCAGGGCCTGGGCACCGGCGCAATCGCCAGCGTGGCTATGGCTATTGTCAAGGACTCTTACAGCGGTGAGCGCAGAGAGCGCGTACTCGCTCTTGTCCAAGCAGTCAGCGGACTGGCTCCCATGATTGCCCCCATTTCAGGCGCTGCGGTCCTCCACGCCTTCGGCTGGCGGGCCAATTTCATCGTTCTGGCTCTGGTCGGCTGTATCTGCCTGATATTGACCTTCCTGTACAAGGAAACACTGCCTCCGGAGGAGCGCAATGCAGGCGGCATCTTTGCCTCCTTCCATCATCTTTTTATGGTGTGCAAAAACAAGAGCCTGCTCCTGCCGCTGTTGATCTTCTCGTTCATGATGCTCCCCTTTATGGGCTATATCTCCATCTCCTCTTACATCTATGAGGATTTCTTTGGCCTGACAGCCACCCTCTACAGTATCTTCTTCGCCTGCAACGCCCTGATCTCGCTGCTGGGTCCCATCTTCTATATCCGTGTTTTCCTGCAGCGGAGCAAACGGAGGTTTGCCTTTATCACCCTGACCATGGGGCTGCTGTCGGGAATTGCGGTCCTGTTTTTCGGCCGCATCGCTCCTCTGGTATTCTTCCTATGCTATATGTTTTTCTCCTTTGCCGTCACCGCCAACCGGCCCTTCGCCTCCAATCTTCTGCTGGACCAGCAGTCCGGCGATACCGGCTCGGTCTCCGCGCTGATCAATTTCGTCTATGCTATCTTTGGCTTCATCGGCATGATGTTTGCCTCCTCCGGCACTGTGGAGCACCTTGTCACTCGGACCGGCGCCTCCGTCGCCATCGTGACGGCCCTTCAGCTGATTTTCTGGATCATCCTGCTCCGCTCAAAGCTGCCCTGCCGGGGCATAAAATAAGACGGCTCTTTCAATGCGCTGTCCTGCGGACGGCGCATTGTTCTTGCCTTTTTCACAAAATGGTCTATAATGGAGTGGTGACCTGCCGGGGCGATTGCCCTGTTCTATCCGGGTGTAGCGCAGCTGGTAGCGCGCCAGCTTTGGGAGCTGGATGCCGGGAGTTCGAGTCTCCCCACTCGGACCATGTCGCCGCAAGCCTCATATCGCTTGCGGCGACTTTTTATGTCCTGCATCAAAAGACACCCCGCGCTCATTCCGCTGCTCCTTGCGCTTTCCAGATTTCATCGATATAATTGTTCTCGACTGATGAGAAATTAGCAAAGAGCACAAAAGGAGTATCGATTATGAATAACGCAGAAGTAAGAGTAGATATGAGGCAAATGACCGCAGAAGAACTGGCAGAAATGGCACGGCAGTCGCAGACTGTCTACAAGCTGAATCACACGATGCCGATGACAGAGGATTATACCGCTCTGTTAAAGGAATTGTTTGGCGATAAAATCGGAGAAGGAAGCCTGATTATCGCACCGCTGTCGGGGGCGGCTTTTGACAAAGTGCTTATCGGGAAAAATGTCTTTGTAAACAGCAATGTTCTTCTGATGGCAAGGGGCGGAATTACGTTGGAAGATAATGCTATGATTGCCGCTAATGCGCAGATCATCTCCAACAACCACGATCCCTACGATCTGCAGGTACTGCTCTGCAAGCCTGTCGTGATCGCAGAAAGCGCATGGATCGGTGCCGGAGCGACCATACTTCCCGGAGTAAGAGTCGGAAAGCATGCCGTGGTAGGCGCAATGTCCGTGGTCACAAAGGATGTACCGGATTACGCTGTTGTTGTCGGCAGTCCGGCAAAGGTTGTCAAGATGCTTGACCCAACCAGATTTTAACAAACCGGAAAACTGACTTTTCCCCTCTGCGCCGCTCTCGGCAGCAAACCTGACAGCGCGTGTTCCACATCCACGTCATCGCGGACAGCGTGTCGTTCAAGGCGGCGTTTTCTCTTCCCGGCCATTGATTTGCCGCCGGGTCTGTGTTATGATGAAAAAAATTCCTGACAACAAAGCGAAAAGGAGCCTGCGCATATGGACGAGATCCGTAAAGTGACGCATATCGACAACGTACGTCTCTCCGACGACGGGACGAGCGTGGTCATCATCGACCAGACCCTGCTGCCGGGCGAGGTGAAGTACATCGAACTGAACACCCCGGAGGCGATGTACGATGCCATCTATCAACTGAAGATCCGGGGCGCGCCGGCCATCGGCATCTGCGCCGGATACGGTATCTACGTCCTGGCCCGACAGATCAAGGCGAAGGACTTCGACGGCTTTTACAGCGAATTTCATCGGCTCAAGGAGTATCTCAACTCCTCCCGGCCCACGGCGGTAAACCTGAGCTGGGCACTGAACCGCATGGAGGGCGTCGTGACCGCCAACCGGGAGAAGCCCGTTGAGGACATCCTGGCCCTGCTGGAGAAGGAGTGCCGCGCCATCCACGAGGAGGATATCCGGATGTGCCACGCCATCTCCGAATACGGCCTGTCTCTGGTGAAGGACGGCGACGGCATCCTCACCCACTGCAACGCCGGACCGCTGGCCACCTCCCGCTACGGCACCGGCCAGGGCCCCATCCTGCTGGGCAGGGAAAAGGGTATGAACTTCCGGGTCTTTGCCGACGAGACCCGCCCTCTGCTCCAAGGCGCCCGTCTGACCGCCTTTGAGCTGCAGCGGGCCGGTGTGGACGTGACGCTGATCTGCGACAATATGGCCAGCATCGTGATGAAAAACGGCTGGATCAATGCCTGCTTCGTGGGCTGCGACCGGGTGGCCGCCAACGGCGACGCCGCCAACAAGATCGGCACCAGCGGCGTGGCGATCCTGGCCAAGCACTACGGCATCCCCTTCTACGTGCTGGGCCCCACCTCTACCATCGATATGAACTGTCCCACCGGCGACGACATCAGGATCGAGCTGCGTCAGCCGGAGGAGATCAAGACCAAGTGGTACGCAAAGCCCATGGCTCTGCCGGAGGTCAAGTGCTACAACCCCGCTTTCGACGTGACGGATCACTCGCTGATCACCGCCATCATCACGGAAAAGGGCATCTGCCGGGCGCCGTACACCGAGAGCCTTGCGGCTCTGTTTGACTGATCATAAGGAGAGATACGACTATGGGTAAGATCATTTCCTCCCCCTCGGCCTGCATCGTGGCCGACCCCGAGCTCATCTCCCGGGCCGTTCTGATGCCCGGCGACCCTCTGCGGGCCAAGACCGTGGCGGAAAACTACCTCACGGACGCCGTCTGCTTCAACACCGTGCGCAATATGCTCGGCTACACCGGCATCTATAAGGGCAAGCGCATCTCCGTCATGGGCAGCGGCATGGGCATCCCCTCCATGTGCCTGTACGCCCACGAGCTGTACAACTTCTTCGGTGTGGACATCATCCTGCGCATCGGCTCCGCCGGCGGTCTGTCCGAGGAAACCCACGTGCGGGATCTGGTGCTGGCCATGAGCGCCTGCACCAACTCCAATTTTGCCAGCCAGTACGATTTCCCCGCCACTCTGGCTCCCACGGCGGACTTTGCCCTGCTGCGGAAGGCCGTGGAGCTGGCGGAGGCCCGGGGCGCGCGGGCAAATGTGGGCCCCGTGCTGACCACCGACCCCTTCTACAACGCCAATCCCCACGCCAACGAGGCCTTCCGGGCCATGGGGATGCGGGCCGTGGAGATGGAGACGGCGGGCCTGTATCTGGAGGCCATGGCCTCGAAGAAGCGGGCCCTCTCCCTGCTGACCATCTCCGACCACATCTTCTCCGGGGAGGAGCTCTCCGCCGAGGAACGGCAGAACAGCTTCACCGAGATGATGGAGATCGCTCTGGATACCGCCTGGGACGCGCTGGGCGACTGAAACCCCATCTACAAAACAGAAAGAGCCCTGCAGGTCAAACCGACCTGCAGGGCTCTCTTTGTTTTCCGATCAGATCTCAGATACGTCGATATCCGGAAGAATCGTGATCCCGTAATCCGGATACAGGGCCTTCAGCTCCTCCAGCAGGATATTGACGCCCTCGCGGGGATCGATCTTAAAGTCCATGACCACGTCAAAGCGCATCTGCCGCTGCTCCGGCTCCGCGTAGAAGCCGTGGACCTGCAGCGCCCAGTCGTGGGCAAGCACCGTGCGCTCCACCGTCTCCCGGATCTTAGCCGCCTCATCGTCTGCGGTGTTATAGGCGTACACGCCGATCCCGGTGAGGGCCACGCCGGTCTCCCGATAGACCTTCGTCTCGACCCTGCGGGTGAGCCGGTCCACCTGATCCACCGTCATGGTGTCCGGCAGCTCCAGATGGACGGAGCCGTAATTTTTATCCGGGCCATAGTTGTTCAGGATCAAGTCGTACGCCCCCCGGACCTCCGGCTCCTCCGCCAGAAGGCGTTTGACCTCCCGGGCCAGCTCCGCGTCGGGCCGCGTACCCAGAATGTCGTTGAGGGTCTCCACCAGCATCTCGACGCCGGACTTGATGATGAAGATGGAGATGATCACGCCGATATATGCCTCCAGGGAAACCCCAAAGACCAGAAAGATGATCGCAGAGGCCAGCACAGAGGCTGACAGGATGGCGTCGAACATGGCGTCCGCGCCGGAGGCCACCAGGGCCGACGAATTCACCTTTTTGCCCCGGGCCTTGACGAACCGGCCCAGCAGGATCTTCACCACGATGGCGGCGGCAAGGATAATCAGCGTGACGGTGGAGTAGTCCGCCTGCTCCGGGTGGATGATCTTCTTCACCGACTCCACGGCGGAGGTGATGCCGGCGTACAGCACGATAGCCGCCACGATCATGGCGCTGAGATACTCGATGCGCCCGTAACCCATGGGATGCTTTCTGTCCGGCCGCTTACTGGCCAGCTTCGTACCGACGATGGTGATCACCGAGGAGAGGGCGTCGGAGAGATTGTTCACCGCGTCCAGCACGACTGCGATGGAGTTGGACAGCAGTCCCACCACCGCCTTGAAGATCGCCAGCAGCACATTGGCGGCGATTCCGATGACGCTGGTACGTACGATGACGGTGTTCCTGCTCTGCCGCTCCTCTGTGAAATTGATTTCCTTCTCCGCCACAGCGGTCCCTCCTCTTTTATGCGCCATGTCGATCACACCGCAGATCAGTTGGGATCTTACGGCAGATCACGCGTCAAGATCCCTTCTGATCGCCCGGTCATTCTCCGGCGTCCTCCGGGTCCTCCTCCGGATTGAGGGCCCCCAGCAGGATCTGCTTGAAGTTCTCCACCGACAGCGCGCCGGGGATGGCATACTTTCTGTCCAGAATATAGAACGGGACGGTGTTGATACCGTTGCGCTGGGCCATCGTCTCGTCCCAGCGCACCTCGGGGCCGCAGGCGTCGGTGGCCAGCACCTGTTTCACCTCGTCCTCCGGCAGCCCCTCCTCTACGGCGATCCGGAGCAGCACATCGTGGTCGGCCAGCTCCAGACACTCGCAGAAATAGGCGTGAAAGAACCTCTCCGAGAGGCGATCTGCAAGTTCCGCGCTCTTTTTCTGCGCGAACTTTGTCAGACGCAGGGCGTCAAAGGTGTTGGTATAGCGGGTGTCGGCATAATTGAAGTCCAGCCCGGCCTCCCGGCCAAGCGCGGAGATGCTGTCCACCTGCTCCCGGGCCTCCTCCGGCGACAGATTATGTTTTTCCGCAAAACGGTCCACCGTGGTGCCGGTATATTCCCGGCTGGCCCGGTCGTCCAGCTCAAAGGCCTTCATCTGGACCTCAAAGGAATACTCGCTCTTGAGCTCCCGAATGGCCTTTTTCAAATTCGTCTCTCCGATGTAGCAGTAGGGGCAAGCGTAATCAGACCAGAAGATGATATTCATAAAATTTCTCCTCTCGGCAGTTCTCTTGATTTATTTGAAAATATCACGGAAAACCCTATCGTGTCAAGGAAAACCGCCTCACGCTCCGATTTCGGAGCGTGAGGCGGCGATTCCTTCATGCCTCTTCGATGGCCTCTACGGGACAGCTGGTCCTGGCCTCCGCCGCGCTGTCCAGCAGTTCTTCCGGCACATCTCCTTCTTTTGCCACAGCCAGGCCTGCGTCGCCCATTGTGAAGATCTCCGGGCAGATGCCGGTGCACAGGCCGCAGCCGATACAGTTGCTGTTGACGAAATAACGCATTGTGCTTCCTCCTTTTGGTCTGTCAGGTACCGCTGCTTCAGCAAGTATAACATAATATAATTTGCCCGTAAAGCATGCTGTTATAACCGCATGCTGAAAAAAACAGCCGATCGGACTTACATTCTTTTCTCCGGTACAGTTGACAAAGATGCAGGCGGTTGCTATAATTTCAGCCAAAGGCAAGGATGGGAAGCAGTATGCGCGCAGCTGATGCGAAGAGAGCGGCCGGCAGGTGCAAGGCCGCGTGAGGCGGCGCAGAAGTCGTCCCGGAGTCCCGGCGCTGAACTTCAGTAAGCGTCGGCGGAGGGCCCTCGTTATCGGGTCATGAGTGTGGGCGGGCTCCGCCCGAATTCAGGTGGTACCGCGGATGAGCTCTCATTCGTCCTGAGATCATGTGATTTCAGGACGTTTTTTATTGCAGAGGATGGAGGAACACTATGAAAAAAGAACTGCCGAAAGTATACGACCCCCAGACCGTAGAGGCCCGGATCTATGAGATGTGGGAGCAGAACGGCTGCTTCCGGGGCATCCGGGATCCGGAGAAGAAGCCCTTCACCATCGTCATGCCGCCTCCCAATGTGACCGGTCAGCTCCACATGGGCCACGCCATGGACTGTACCCTTCAGGATATCCTGACCCGGTTCAAGCGCATGCAGGGCTATGCCGCCCTTTGGCTCCCCGGTACGGACCATGCCGGCATCGCCACCCAGATCAAGGTGGAGGAAGAACTGCGGGTCAAGGAAAATCTCACCCGCTATGATCTGGGCCGGGAAAAGTTCCTGGAGCGGGTCTGGGACTGGAAGAATACCTACGGCAACCGGATCGTGGAGCAGCAAAAGAAGCTGGGCGCCTCCTGTGACTGGGAGCGGGCCCGGTTCACCATGGACGAGGGCTGCTCGAAAGCCGTCCGGGAGGTCTTCGTCAACCTCTATGAAAAGGGCCTGATCTACAAGGGCAGCCGCATCATCAACTGGTGCCCCCACTGCACCACGGCCCTGTCCGACGCGGAGGTGGAGTATCAGGACAAGCCCGGCCATCTGTGGTACATCCGCTATCCCCTCACCGACGGCTCCGGCTATCTGGTGGTGGCCACCACCCGTCCGGAGACCATGATGGGCGACACCGGCGTGGCCGTGCATCCCGACGACGAGCGGTATCAGCATCTGATCGGCAAGACCTGCATGCTGCCCCTCATGGACCGGGAGATCCCCATCGTAGCCGACGAGTACGTGGAGATGGACTTCGGCACCGGCTGCGTGAAGATGACCCCTGCCCACGACCCCAACGACTTCGAGGTCGGTCTGCGCCACGATCTGGAGATCCTCCGGGTCCTGGACGACAACGGCGTGGTCAACGAAAACGGCGGCCGGTACAACGGCATGGACCGCTATGAGGCCCGGAAGGCCGTGGTCTTTTTCATAAGCTTTAATAGCCCCTTTATTAAACTCAAATACATTTAAATCTATGTTATGTAGACCTAAAATATTAAAACCATAATCTACTAATAATTTCATAGCTTCTGTTCCATATCCTTTAGATCTATTTTCTTCATCTCCTATAAATATACCTAATGTAGCTTTTCTCGAGACTAGATTAACATCCATTAAACTTATATTACCTATTAATGTATCATCATTTAATACAATCGAAAAATCATAATCCGAGGACTTTCTACTCTCAATATACTCTTTTTCTCCAGGTAATGTACAAACACTTCTGGTATTACCTAAATTATCTGTTACAGATCTATCACTCATCCATTTAACATAAGTTTCAACATCTTCTACATTCATTGGAGATAAGTATAATCTTTCTCCTACTATCTTCTTAAAATATTTCATTATTTCCTCCTTAAAAAGCGAAAAAAGGATAGTACCAAGGAGTGCATAAGCACGGTACCATCCTTTATTTAACTCTAATCTATAACGGTAGTTAACCGGATATTTTTATATCACTAATAGGTAGATTCATAAAAACTTTTATATCTATTTACACCAACCATAGACTCTCTATAATAATCATTTTTATTACTAGTCCTAAATATTCGCTTTAAATCAATTTTAATACATTTTTATTTTATAGTCAATACATCATCTTTTAAAGCCTTTATTGCTATTTCATCACTTATTAGATTAATTGAAAATGTTTTATAACCTATTCTATTAATGCTTGCCCCACAGTGATACACCATCTTATCATCTAAAATAAAGTATCTATCATGAAAAGTATTATTAAATATTACTTTTAAATTATCATATTGATCATTATATTTATCTA
>JAFWDQ010000033.1 GCA_017516065.1 Oscillospiraceae bacterium | reverse complement strand
CAACGAAGAACTGAGCAGAGAGACAAAGGCGATCGAGAAGCTCCCCCATACGCCTGTTGTTGACGCTGCGGTTGATCCCACCTGTACCGAATCCGGTCTTACTGCCGGCGAACACTGCTCCGTCTGCGGCGAGATCCTGACAGCCCAGCAGGAAGTCCCGGCAACGGGCCACGATTGGAAGTTCGTGGACTTCTCCTGGACCAAGACGGATGACGGCTATACCGCTGTCGCCAACTTCAAGTGCAAGAACAACGCAGCGCACACCCAGCCCGTTGACGCGGCAGTGACCAGCGCGGTCGACGAGACGACCGGTGATACGATCTATACGGCTACCGCGACTTTTGAAGACGAAAATTACACCGACACCTACACAGTTGCCGCCAGCGGCTCCACCGTCACGGTGGAAGACATGACCAATGGCGCGGCGACGGTGAGCGGCGACATCGTCATCGGCGAGAATACGCTCTCCGGCGCAACCACCTTCACGGTCAACTGCGAGGACGCCTGCCTGGTCGCCTGGACCGCCGACGGCGAGAGCTATACCCGCCTCAAAGGCACCGCCGATGAGAACAGCTGCACCTTCACGATCGACGTGGCGCAGGATATGTCCATCGTCATTATCCTGAAGGGTGATACGAGCCTCGACGGCGAGGTGAAGAATCAGGATGCGACCATGGCCAAGGCTGCCAGTCTGAACAAGACCACTCTGGATGTCCTGCAGGAGATGGCGGCCGACGTCACCGGTGACGGGGTCCTGAAAAACCAGGACGTGACCCAGCTCAAGGCGTTCATTCTGGGTAAGGCCCCCCTGCAGTGGGATACCTAACCCTTTCGATCCCCGGAAACAGTTTTAAACAAAAGAGGGGTGCAGGCAGTATGCCTGCACCCCTCTTTCTTTCTGCCGCGTCGGCCAGAACTCGCCAAACGCCCAAAGAGTCCGATGCCGGTCAGGACGCCATAATCTGACAAGGCTTCTTCAGAAATGATCAAAACCTGTCAAAGCAAAAAGATTTGGGCAGGAAGAACCCCCGGGAAACTTGATTTCCCGGGGGTTCCTGTTGTATGCTTGTCTTGGTCAGCGCTTGCTGAACTGAGGCGCGCGACGTGCAGCCTTGAGGCCGTACTTCTTTCTCTCCTTCATGCGCGGATCGCGGGTCAGATAACCGGCCTTCTTCAGAATGGCGCGGTAGGACTCGTCCGCCTGCAGCAGGGCACGGGCAATGCCGTGGCGCAGAGCGCCGGCCTGACCGGTGACGCCGCCGCCGGAGATGGTGGCAACCACGTCCACCTTGCCCACGGTATCCGTAGCGACCAGGGGCTGGCGGGCGATGAGCTTCAGGGTGTCCAGGCCGAAATAATCGTCGATATCACGGCCGTTGATGGTGATCGTGCCGGTGCCGTTGGGGAACAGATGCACGCGGGCCACGGAGGACTTTCTTCTCCCGGTACCATAGAGGTAGGGCTTCTTGCTCTTATACATTCGATGGGCCTCCTTTACGCGTTCCAGATCTCGGGCTTCTGGGCCTGATGCTTGTGCTCGCCGCCCTGATAGATCTTCAGGCGCGTCATGGCGTTGCGGGTGATGCTGTTGCGGGGAAGCATGCCCCGGACGGCCAGATACATGGCCAGCTCCGGACGCTTCTGCATCAGGGTCTTGTACTGGACCTCTTTCAGACCGCCGGCGTAACCGGAATGTCTGCGGTAATACTTCTGCTCCAGCTTCTTGCCGGTGAGAACGGCCTTCTCGGCGTTGAGGACGATGACAAAGTCGCCGCAGTCGGCATGGGGAGTGTACTCGGGCTTATGCTTGCCCCGCAGAAGCGTGGCGGCTGTCGCAGCGGTCTTGCCCAGGGGCTTGTCCGCGGCGTCCAGAACATACCACTTGCGGACAATGTTGCCCTTGTTGGCCATAAAAGTGGACATTGCGTTTAACCTCCAATTTCGCGGATGCGAAAAAATTTCACGAAAGATATCCTTTGCGCCGCAGCAGATCGCTGTCAGCGCGAGTTTGACTATACCATATACCCCCGCGCCTGTCAAGACAAAAAAACGAATTTTTTAATCTGTGACGTTCCAATCTCTCGTTTTCACCCGTTTTCTTTCGTTTCCTCCTGTATCCTCATTTTCATTTTTTGATTTTTCCCGAGGAGGTGCTCCCATGCAAAAGCTGCTGGGCCTGGCCCGACGCTGTATCGAGGACTACCGCATGATCGAACCCGGGGACCGGATCGCTGTGGGACTGTCGGGCGGCAAGGACTCCCTGCTGACCCTGCTGGCCCTGACGCGGCTCCGGGAGTTCCTGCCGGAATCCTATGAGCTCGCCGCCGTCACCCTGGATCTGGGTGTGCCGGGGATGGACTTCTCGCCCCTAGCCGACTACTGCGCGTCCCTGGGCGTCCCCTTCACTTTAAAGCAGACCCACATCTACTCCGTAATCTTCGAGGAGCGAAAGGAGTCCAATCCCTGCTCCATGTGCGCGAAGATGCGCCGCGGCGCTCTGGTCCGGATCGCCGGGGAACTGGGCTGCAACAAGCTGGCCCTTGGCCACCACTACGACGACGCCGTGGAGACCTTCCTCATGTCCCTGCTTTACGAGGGGCGTCTGGCCTGTTTCCAGCCGGTGACCTTCCTCAGCCGCTCCGGGATGACCCAGATCCGGCCCCTTCTCTACGTCAGGGAGGACAAGCTCGCCCGCATGGCAGAGGCACTGACTCTGCCGGTGGTAAAAAACGCCTGTCCCGCCGACGGCCACACGAAGCGGCAGGAGGTCAAGGAGCTCATCGACCGGCTGTCCGGTGACTATCCCAACCTGAAGGACTACGTCTTCGGCGCGATGCAGCGTCTGCCTCTCCCCCACTGGGAAAAAGCACGGCAGTCTCCGGAATCCGAGCCCTGAGACAGCCTCCCGTTTTTCACGGGGGCTGCCCCTTCTTTTCCGCACGGTCAGGTCCGCATCTGCCCTGTCCGCCGCAGCAGAAAGAGCGCCGGAGGAGACAGCGCAGGTGCGAAAGCCAAAAATCCGTTCAAAAGCAGAAATTTTTTATGGTGCAAACACAGTATATGGTATATAATAGGGAAAAAGGCACCAACTGGACGAAGCTTTGTGAAAAAAGAAAGGAGAACACGATGCGTATATTGAAAAAGAGCCTGGCTCTGATCATGGCCCTGACGCTTCTGGTCGGGACTCTGGCAGTATCCGCCTCGGCGGCCAATCCCTTTACCGATGTCCCCTCGGACGCATATTACGCCGAGCCCGTTGCCTGGGCCTCCGAGCAGGGCATCACCTCCGGCACCAGCGCCACAACCTTCAGCCCCGACAGCCCCTGTACCCGTGCCCAGGTGGTCACCTTCCTGTGGCGGACCATGGGCAGTCCCGCACCCGCTACCTCCGTCAACCCCTTTACGGACGTGCCCACGGGCCAGTACTACACCGATCCCGTCCTCTGGGCCATGAAAAACGGCATCACCTCCGGCACCAGCACCACCACCTTCAGCCCCGACGGCACCTGTACCCGGGCCCAGGCCGTGACCTTCCTGTGGCGGGCCATGGGCAGTCCCGAGCCCACCACCACCGTCAACCCCTTCACGGACGTGCCTGCCGGGCAGTACTACACCAAGCCGGTACTCTGGGCGGTGGAGAACAACATCACCTCCGGCACCAGCGCCTCCACCTTCAGTCCTGAGGGTCTGTGCACCCGGGCCCACGTGGTGACATTCCTGTACCGCACCTTCACCTCCAGCGACGAGCTGCGCATCACACAGCAGCCCAAGAGCGTCACCTATACCTCCGACGTGCCTGAGACCATGACTCTCACCGTGGCCGCCATCGGCGGCGCCTCCGGCTACTATGACTATCAGTGGCATTACATCGATCCCGAGTCCGGCGAGCCGAAGCTGGCCGCCATGATCGACTGGGCCGAGGGCTGGGGCGGCGATACCCTCACCGTCGACCTGAAAAAGATGCCCAGTACGAGCATCACGTTCTTCTGCATCGTGGCTGACGGCCCCGAGATGGCCTACAGCGAGTCCGCCGTGGTCACCATCCCCCAGTCGTCCACCGACACCGCCCTGCGCATCACCCAGCAGCCCAAGAGCGTCACCTATACCGAAGGCGACGTGCCCGAGACCGCCACCCTCACCGTAGCCGCCGCCGGCGGCGCCTCCGGCTACTATGACTATCAGTGGCATTACATCGATCCCGAGTCCGGCGAGCCGAAGCTGGCCGCCATGATCGACTGGGCCGAGGGCTGGGGCGGCGCTTCCTTCACCGTCGATCTGGATAAAATGCCCGGCGCCACCATGGAATTCTTCTGCATCGTGGCCGACGGCGCCGAGATCGTCACCAGCAGTCACGCCACAATCTCCCTTCCCGGCGCCTCCGCCGCCCTGCGCATCACACAGCAGCCCAAGAGCGTCACCTATACCGAAGGCGACGTACCCGAGACCATGACCCTCACCGTGGCTGCCGTCGGCGGCGCCTCCGGCAACTACGATTACCAGTGGCATTACATCGATCCCGAGTCCGGCGAGCCGAAGCTGGCCGCCATGATCGACTGGGCCCACGGCTGGGGCGGCGACACCCTCACCGTCGATCTGGATAAGATGCCCGACTCCACCATGGAATTCTTCTGCATCGTGGCCGACGGCGCTGAGATCGTCACCAGCGAGCACGCCACGGTCACCGTTCCCGGCACCGGCGCAGCCCTGCACATCACACAGCAGCCCGAGAGCGTCACCTTCAGCGAGGGCAACGTCCCCGACTCCGTGACCCTCACCGTAGCCGCCGCAGGCGGGCCCAGCGGCAGCGGCGAGTATGATTATCAGTGGAAATACGTCGATCCGGAGAGCGGCAAGAGCACGGTGGCCCAGGTGTCTTGGACCGAGGGCTGGCTGACCGACACGCTCACCATCGATCTGACGGCGATGCCCTATTCCTCCGTCACGTTCTTCTGCGTCGTGGCTGACGCTGCTGCGTACACCACAAGCGATGAGGCCACTGTCACCATTCCCGAGGACAGCAGCCGTCTGCACATCTCCCAACAGCCGGAGACGCCGGACTTTTCCAAAACCATTCCCGACACCTTGACCCTTGAGGTGGCCGCCGAAGGCGGCGTCACCGGCAACTACGACTATCAGTGGCATTTCATTGACCCGAAGACAGATCTGCCTGTACGGGCCGACCTGACCATGATGCAGGGCTGGAACAGCAATAAACTCACCATCGATGTGCTGACGCTGAATGAGAACATCTACGACCTCTACGGCACCAATGAGCTCACCCTCTTCTGCATCGTGTCCGACGCCGCCGAGACCGTAAAGAGCGATTCGGTCACCCTCGTTCTGCCCGTAGGCTGATCCCCCCTGCACAGCGAATCTTCTCTGACGACAAAAAAGGCAGCCGGCTCTGAACTGAGCCGGCTGCCTGAGCGTGTCAAAAAACTCTTTTGACACGCTTCAACGAAAATCCGCTTCGCTGGGTTTTTCGTTGAGAGAGCTGCAGCCCGCTGCAGCGCAGGCTTTTGCCCGCACAGCAGGCGAAAGCCCACGTTTGCGGGCCGAGATGTGTTTTTTCCGTGATACATGCTCCCGGAAAAAACATGTTATCATTCTTTTCCGCTTCTGCGGAAGCGGAACTCTGCGAGGCTTTTGACAATCTGATACAGCCGGCTCTGAACTGAGCCGGCTGTCTTTGTGTTCTCTCTTTGTCGGTCCCTCACGACAGGACGCCCAGATGCGCCCCCCGCTCCAGGAGGCAGACGCTCTCCACGTGGGGGGTCCGGGGGAACAGGTCCACGGCCTCGATCTTCCGGGGCATGTACCCCAGGTCCTCGAAGCGCCGCAGGTCCCGGGCAAGGGTGCCGGGATCGCAGGAGACATAGACGATGCGCTCCGGATCCATCTGCACGGCGGACTCCACCACCATCGGGTCCAGGCCCTTCCGGGGCGGGTCCACCAGGATCACGTCGGGCTGCAGCTCCTGCATCAGCATCCGCTTGGCCGCAAGGCCCGCGTCCATGCAGAAAAAGGCGGCATTCTCAATCCCGTTCCTGGCCGCGTTCTCCCTGGCGTCGGCAATGGCATGGGGCACCCGCTCCACACCGATGACACCCCGGGCCTGATCCGCCATGGTCAGCCCGATCGTGCCGGCACCGCAGTACAGATCTACCAGCAGTTCCTGGCCGCTGAGGTCCGCGTATTCCTTCGCGATGCCGTAGAGCACCTCCGCCTGGTCGTGGTTGACCTGATAGAAGGTGGGCATGGAGATTTTGAACTGCAGACCGCAGAGGGTGTCCATCAGGTGGTCGTCTCCCCAGATGTGCCGCGTGTGGGGTCCCAGGATCACGTTGGTCTTGGCCTGGTTGATATTATGCACCAGTCCCACCATGTTGGGACAGTACCGCCGCAGCAGCCGGAGCAGCATTTCCAGGGAGGGAAGGACCCCCTCCTTGGTGACGATGCAGATCAGCGCGTCGCCCCGGCTGTTGACCCGTACGCAGAGGTGACGCACAAAGCCCGTACCATCCTGCTCCCGATACGCCGGGACATGAACGGAGGTCATCCACCGCCACACCGCCTCCGCCGCACCCTCTCCGGTGCGGTGCTGGAGCCGACAGTGATCCACTGCCACCACCGTGTGGCTCCGAGCCTGATAAAAGCCGATCAGCGGCTTTCCTTCCGGTCCGGGGGCTACAGGGAACTGGACCTTGTTGCGGTAGAAATCCACCTTTTTCGCGCCGTGGATCGCCGCCACCGGCAGCTCCAGTCCGGCGATGCGCTGCAGCGCGTCCCGGACCCGCTGCTGCTTCATCCGCAGTTCCTCCTCATAGGACATGTGCCGCAGACCGCAGCCGCCGCAGGTGCCGTACAGCGGACAGTCCGGCTCCCGGCGCTCCGGCGAGGCTTCGATGACCCGGAGCAGGGTGCCGTAGGTATACCGGTTCCCGGGCCTGGTCACCTCGATCTCGCACAGCTCCCCGTCCAGGGCGCCGGGGACAAAGATCACCGGGCCGTCCTCCGGCCGGGCCACACCCGCACCGTCGGCGGAGTAGCCGGAAATGGGCAGGACAAACCGTCCGGTGCCGCCCTTCACACCGCCCATCAGCTCAGCATCTCCTGAAGCACGCCGTAGGGCACGGTGAATTCCTGGATCCCGGCGGCGTAGGGCGCCAAGTCATAGTTCTGGAAATACCAGACGATACCCTCCTCCGTCAGATAGAACTGCTCCGGCTGAAAGATCGCGTCCAGGGCCTCTATGGTATACTCCTCGTAGTAGTTATCCCAGCCCCGCTCCGCCATCTGGTCCCGGATGGTCTGGACCACCACGGGCCGCCAAAGCCCCTCGTCGGCGGAGAACAGCTCATAGCAGGTGACCCGGGCACCGTCGGAGATCCGGAAGGTCTCGGAGGACTGGAGCTGATTTGGGTGCGGTCCGCCGGTGTAGGTGTCGTGGGTGCGGACAAAGCTGATGTAAATGTCGTCCCGGAGGCTCTCCCGGAAGGAGTCCGTATCCGAATACGGGTAGCTCACGCCGGCGTTGGCATACTCCTCCAGCGCCCAGGACAGATATTCCTGGCTGTTCTCTTTCAGGCCCTGCAGCTCTTTGGTGTAATAGTCGCTGATGGCCGCTCCGGCGCTGCCGGGCGCTGCGTCCGGGAACATGGGCAGGCTGTACTCGCACTTCAGCACCACGGTGCCGTCCTCGGCGGTGTACTCCTCGGCATAGCCCTGGGAATCCGCCTGGGGCAGTGCCGCCGGTTCGCCGGCGTCGTCGGGGGTATTGTCCGGCGCATTGTCGGGCTCCGTCGTCTGGGTGTCGGGCTCACCGGGTCCCTCCGGCGTCTCCCCGCCGCCTCCGCAGGCGCACAGGATCAGTACCAACGCCAGGATCAGCGCCAGCACCGGAAGAAAACGCAGTCGATTCATGCTCGTGTGCCTCCTTTTGTCTCACGGCGGAGGCGCGCATCGCCCTCCGCCATCAAATCAATTACTTACACAATATATTATAGAGTCTACCGGGAAAAAACGCAACGGGTTGCGCTGTGGAAAGCGAAAAAAACGCCGCACCGGTCAGGCGGCCCTGCCGTCCTGTATGCTCCGCAGGCGCCGTGTCCCGGCGCAGGGCGCGTTTTTCGGCTTTTCTGTTGATATTTCATCTTTTTTCTGCCCAAAACGATTGCAATCTGCAATATGCGATGCTATACTGCAAATGACAAGCGAACGATTAACGCGGCTCAATTCTATTTATGAAAGGCGGGTACAAAAATGGCAAAGCTCAGTTACATTGAAGGAATCGGCGAAACCTATCAGGCAAAGCTCAACGCGGTCGGTATCAAGACCATCGCCGCCCTGCTTGCGGCGGGCACGACCAAGAAGGGCCGTGCGGAGCTGGCAGAGAAATCCGGCATCACTGAGACGTTGATCCTCAAGTGGGTCAATCACGCCGACCTCATGCGCATCAAGGGCGTCGGCAGCGAGTACTCCGACCTGCTGGAGGCGGCCGGCGTGGATACGGTGCCGGAGCTGTCGAAGCGCCGTCCGGACAATCTGACCAAGAAGATGATCGAGGTCAACGCGGAGAAAAAGCTGGTCCGCCAGGTGCCGTCCCAGAAGATGGTCGAAAAGTGGGTGGCCCAGGCCAAGGCCCTGCCCAGAATCCTCGAGTACTGATCTTCTCCGGCGCAGACGCATCCTCTCCCCCATAAAAAAAGCCCTTGCCTGCGGCAAGGGCTTTTTGCGCGGCGGAATGAACGATAAAAACAGGCGCCCGGCCCGCGGGGAGTCCCGCGTCAATTCGGAGCAGCGCGGAGAATTGCCATAGGCGGAATTCACTTCCGCCGTTAAATGGTCGGATCCCAAACGAGAGGGCACCCCTTTGGGGGGTGCCCTCTCGTTTGGTGCCGGCGGCGGGGGTCGAACCCGCACCCTGTTTCCAGGATTGGATTTTGAGGGAGTAACGTCTTTTTGAAGTTAAGGGAAGATAAAGGAAGCGAAAAATGGCTCAGGAGGTCGAAAACAGGCTCGAAAATCCAGTCATATCAACAAGAATCGGCTCTTGCCTTCATTTTTGGATCCGGTGCGGAATTTTTCCGCGAAAAAAGCCGAAAAACCGGGATTCAGCGATTATTTGGAGGTCGATTGGAGGTCGGTCGGAGGTCGATTCTGTCAAAAACACCCCAGCAAAACTACATAGCATGCGCGTTCATCTGCCATCGACAATCTATTATTTCAGGAGATGAACACCATGACAAAACGAGAATTAAAAAAGCTGTTCCGGGATTACCCGGACCTTGTCAAGCTGCCGGAGCTGTGCGCCATGATGGGCGGAATCGGAGAATCGACCGCCCGAAAGCTGCTGCGCGAGGGTCACATCCGATCCATCATGGTCCGCTCGACCTATTACATCCCCAAGACTTGCATCATTGATTACCTGCTCAGCAGTCATTACAAAAGATACAGGCAGAAGCTGAAGCATGTGATTCCGGAAGGTTCAAAGGGGGCGTCGAAATGAAACGCAATACTTCCCCAAAGGAACCGGAGCATCAGGACGGATGGGATCAGATCCTTGAGGCGCTCAGCAAGGAATGGAAGATTTCTCAAAAGGACGCCTTCCATTATGCGCTTCGGGACTTCCCGGAAGTGATGAGCATCGAGCAGGTCGGTAAGGCATTGCAGGTGAGCACAAAGACCGTGTATAAGTACATCAACGACGGTCAGCTTGAATGCCTGAAGGTCGGACGAGCCTATCGTGTTCCGAAGGTTTGCCT
>JAFWDQ010000032.1 GCA_017516065.1 Oscillospiraceae bacterium | reverse complement strand
GCTTATACTTGCCGTCGGAGCCCACGCTGTAGGAATACCAGCCGGGCTGAGGATCAGCGATCTTTTCCTTGTTGGCATCCTTCACGGTATCCACGGTGATGACAGCGTCAGTACCGTCGATGAAGAAGGCGTCAGCCTTGTCCTGAGACAGGCGGCTCAGGGTAGCGCTGTCAGAGCCGAACTCATACACGAAGACGTACTTGTCAACGGCGACAGCGTCGTCAACGTACAGGATGAAGCCCTTGGAGTCGGTGACAACAACAGCGGCCTCGCCAATGGAGTAGGCAGCCTCATAGCCATCGTGCCAAGCGGCCAGCAGGCCGTAGTTGTAAGCGGAGCCGTCCAGGGTGACGGTGCCGAACTCGACCTTGAACAGGTTCTGGGTGAAGGTGTCAACGTTGCCCTTGACCAGCTTGGCGGGCTCGGCAGACTTGACCTCGAACTTGCCGTTGTAGGTGTTGTCAACAGCAGCCATGGTGACGACGAAGTAATCGTCCTCAGCGCCCTTGGCAACAGCGGGGAAGTCGTCAGCGGACAGAGCGTTGTCGTCCAGAGCGATGGCAGCGGGGGTGTACTCGTTGATGTCGTCAACGTTCACCAGGTCGACCTTCAGCTCGTCCTTGGTCTCGTTGTAGTCGCCAGCGGCCTTGACCAGATACTCGTTGATGACCACGATGGTCACGTTGTTGTCCTTGTCCTGATAGACCTCGGTCTTGGAGCCGTTGCCGGTAGCGTCGATGAAGTTACCGCCATGGCCCTCGCCCATCTTGGAGCCGTCCTTCAGGAGGCTGGCAAAGGTGCTGGAGTCGCCGGAATTGAAGTAAGCGTCGATGTCATCGGTGTTTTCATAGGCCACGCCGTCGACAAAGACAGTCAGATCGCTCTTGGCATCCTTCAGATCCTTGACGTTGCTCTTGCCGATCAGGTTGTACAGGGTGCCCTTGGTGACCTTGCCGTCATAGGTGGCGACCAGGTCGGTCTTGTCGGTGTAGGTGCCGATCTCGGTGGTGCCATCCTTCCAGGTGTTGGAGGGACGACCGAAGTCATCCTCATGACCCTCGGTGAGCTTCAGATCCTGGAAGTAGTACTCAGCAAACTGCATGATACCGTCGGGATGACCCTCACCAGTGGTGCCGTCGATATTGCCGTCGGTGTTCTTGGTGTTGATCTTGGGATCCGCGGTGGAAGCGCCGGTGACAACGGTGGTGCCGTCGCCGGTGACAATGGTGGTGCCCTTGGTGGCATACTCGACCATATTAGCCTTCAGGGTGTTGAACGCCATCTGGCAGGCTTCCTCACGGGTCAGAGGAGCGTTGTAGTTGAAGCCGCCGGGCAGACCGTCGTCCAGGTCAGCGTCGATGATGTCGGACGCAACCGCAACGGTCCAGGCGCTGCCGGTGTAACCCTCGATGGCAGCGTCATAGCCCAGAGCGCAGAGCAGCATCTTGCCGAACTGGAAGCCGGTCAGCTGATCGCCAGGGCCGAAGCGGCCGTCGCCGTAACCGCCGACGATGCCGGCGTTCACGCAATACTCGATGTAGGGGCTGGCCCAGTCATGGCCGGAGCCGATCACATCGGTAAAGGTGGAGTTCTGCGTGCTGGCCTCGAGCTTGTTGGTGTCAGCGCCGAGGAGCAGGTAGCAGATGATCTTGGCAGCCTGCGCGCGGGTCAGGTTGCCATTGGGGTTGAAGGTACCGTCGCCCATGCCGTCGATAACGCCGATCTGAACGAGAACGTCAACAGCTTCGGTGTACTCGATGTCGGCATCGTCCGAGAAGTTCGAAGCGCTGGCACTGAACACGCAAACGCTGCACAGCAGAGCCAGAACCAGAACCAGAGACAGGGCCTTTTTCAGGGTTCTCATGTGGTGTTTCCTCCTTTTAAGATGTACCCCTTTCGGGGCCAGATTTGTTCGAGCCTCTGCCGCTTGCCGGCCCGGTATCAAATACCGTGGCATGCCTTTTCCCGTATTCAACACCGGTACAGGCTTCCGGCTTTGACTCTAAGCGTACTATACACGAGCAGGTTTTGTTTGGCAATAGGTTTCGGCCATTTGTTATGAAACTGTAACATTTGAGGTAAAAAGGATATTTTTCTTTGTATATGATATGCCGCACGACACTATATATTGTGATGCCATGCAGAAAAAAGTGAAAGGCTGTTTCCGGAGAAGAAGGCGTATTCTGTCCCATTTGACTGCCGGAAAGTCGCCGTCAGCCCTGAAAAAGCCTTGCAAGGGGGCGTTTTCGCCCCCTTGCGAGACTGACGACTGCCTGCCGGCTTCCCGATAAAAGGGGACGAGCCGCCCGCGGGCGGCTCGTCCCCTTTTATACATTCAATATAATATAACTAATAACTAACAACGCTCCCTTCCGGCGAGCGCGAAAACACAGGGGAAAAGTAAAAAGCACCGCCGTCCCGGTCGGGACGGCGGTGGGAGCGCTTTATTCGGCGTCGACCTTGTTCAGAGCCAGCGTCAGGCTGCTCTTTCTGCGGGCGGCGGTGTTCTTATGCACCAGGCCCTTGCAGGCAGCGCGATCGAGCTTCTTCACGGCGACTTTGTAAGCGGCCTCGGCTTCCTCGCGATTACCGTCGGCGACGGCGGCATTGAACTTCTTGATCGAAGTCTTCAGCGCAGACTTGCCGGCGCGATTGCGGGCGGCACGGGCCGCGGAGATCTGCACACGCTTTTTGGCGGACTTGATGTTCGGCAAAGCATCCACCTCCCTTATCTCTTCAAAATGGCGCATGGGAACACCATGCGGAACATCATCATACCATTTTATGCGGAAAATTGCAAGTAAATTTTTCATCTTTTTTTCTCTTTTTTTCGGAAAGAATAGGAAGCAGTGAAAAGAGAGGGGTGCGCGCATGGCAGACAGAAGGACTGACCTGGCCGCAGAGGCATGGGAACTGTGGCGGGAATCGGCGGCGGAGCTGACGGAACCGGAAGGCGTCCAGGCCCGGGACCGGATGCGGGAGGGCTGTCCCGTCACCGAGGTGGAGGTGCTGGATGAGCGGGGCGGGGCCGCCATCGGCAAGCCCCCGGGCCGATACGTGACCCTGACCCTGACGGGGCTCCGGGAGCGGGAGGAGGACGCCTTTCCCCGGCTCTGCCGGGCTCTGGCGGCGGAGCTGCGTCCCTTCCTGCCCCCGGAGCCGGAGGCCCCGGTGCTGGTGGCGGGGCTGGGCAACCGGGCCGTGACGCCCGATGCCGTGGGACCCGTAACACTGGAGCACCTGGTGGTGACCCGGCACCTGATCCGGCAGCTGCCGAAGCAGTTCGCCGGCTGGCGGCCCGTGGCGGCGGTGGCGCCCGGAGTCCTGGGCGTTACCGGCATGGAGACCCAGGAGCTGCTCCGGGGCGCGGTGGCACAGCTTCGCCCGGCCTGCGTCATCGCCGTGGACGCTCTGGCCTCCCGGGCAGTGGAGCGGGTCTGCCGCACCGTTCAGGCCGCCGATACCGGCATCGTGCCCGGCTCCGGGGTGTCCAACAGCCGCAGCGCCCTGGATCGGAGCACCCTGGGCGTCCCGGTGCTGGCCGTGGGCGTCCCCACGGTCATCGACGCCGGGACTCTGGCCGCGGATGTGGCGTCCCACGCCGGTCAGCCGGAGCTGGACGAGGCGGCCCTGCGGAAATTCGGCGGCAGTCTCATGGTCACGCCCCGGGACATCGACGCCCGGGTCCGGGACGCGGCCCGGGTGGTGGGCTTCGGTCTCAGTCTGGCCCTCCATGACGGCCTCCGGCCAGAGGACGTAGCGGCGTTTTTGAGCTGAGAGTTCCTCTGAGGCAGGCCCCTCCTTTGCTTGACGCTCTCCCCCCGGCGGGGTATACTGATGGCAGTAAAAAGCAAAGGGGGAGAACGGAATGGAGGTCGGACGGTTCGCGCCGTCGCCCAGCGGGCGGATGCACCTGGGCAACGTCTTCGCAGCGCTTCTGGCCTGGCTGTCCGTCCGGTCCGCCGGCGGCGAGATGGTGCTCCGGATCGAGGATCTGGACCGGAACCGCTGCACGGCGGAGTATGAGCGGCTCCTCCGGGAGGACCTGCTGTGGCTGGGTCTGGACTGGGACCGGGAGCAGCGGCCTCAGCGGCTGGGCGACGCGGACTATGAGGCGGTCCTGGACCGGCTGGCGGACCGGGTCTACCCCTGCTGGTGCTCCCGCAGTACGCTCAGTGAGGCCAGCGCCCCCCACGCCTCCGACGGCCACGTCATCTACCCCGGTACCTGCCGGGATCTGACGGAGGCCCAGAGGGCGGCGCAGACCCGGCCGGCCGCCCTGCGCCTGCGGGTGCCGGAGGAGACGATCCGGTTCACCGACGGCGTCTACGGGCCCTGTGAGGAGGACCTCGCCAACCAGTGCGGCGACTTCGTCCTGCGCCGGGCCGACGGTGGCTTCACCTATCAGCTGGCGGTGGTGGCCGACGACATCGCCGCCGGGGTGACCCAGGTGGTCCGGGGCCGGGACCTGCTGTCCTCCACCCCCCGGCAGATCTTCCTGTACCGGCTGCTGGACCGGCAGCCGCCGAACTATTTTCACATCCCCCTGCTGCTGGCCCCGGACGGACGGCGGCTGAGCAAGCGGGAGCGGGACCGGGCCATGGACGTCCTGCGGCGGGAGCTGCCGCCCCAGGCGCTCATCGGCACCCTGGCCCACGCCGCGGGACTCATCGACGCAGACGAGCCCGTCTCTCCGTCGGAGCTGGCCCGTCAGTTCTCCTGGGACCGGCTGCGTCCGGCGGACATCGTCGTAGGGGAGGGATCGCTCCGTGCGTGCCGGGACTGAACGGCGGGAGTGGACCTATCCCGGTCCGGACGGGCGGCTGCTCCACGCGGTGCTGTGGATGCCGCCGGCCCCTCCGAAGGGGATGATCCAGATCCTCCACGGGCTTATGGAGCACACCCTGCGCTATGACGAGACGGCCCGGTTCCTCTGCGCCCGGGGCTACGCCGTCTGCGGCGTGGATCTGCCGGGCCACGGGCAGTCCGACTCCGACGCCCCCGGCTTTCTGGCCCGGCGGCACGGCTGGGAGCTGGCTCTGGAGACGGTCCGGGGCCTGCGGACCCAGGTGGGCGGCAGCTGGCCCCGCTGGGTCCTGCTGGGCCACTCCATGGGCTCCTTCCTGGTCCGGACCTGGCTCATCCGCCGGCCCGGGGAGGCGGACGGCGCGGTGCTGTCCGGCACCGCCCAGAAGCGCCGGGGCCTGGTCCCTCTGGGACGGGCCCTCACGGAGGCGGGCTGCGTCCTCTGCTCTCCCCGCCACCGGATCCCCGGGGCGGCGGCCCTCTATCTGCACGGCTGCAGCCGCCGGATCCCCCATCCCGCCACGGATCTGGACTGGGTCTCCCGGGACCCGGCGGCGGTCCGGGAGGCACAGACAGCCCTCGACCATTTCCCCACCGCAGGCCTGCTGCGGGACATGCTGGCGGGTATGCAGTACAACACCGGCCACGCCGGGGACACGGACCCCGACGTGCCGATCTACATCTTTTCCGGCGACCAGGATCCCGTAGGGGACTACGGCGCCGGCGCCCGGCGGACGGCGGCGCTGTTCGCCCGCTGCCGGGACGTGACGGTGCGGCTCTATCCCGGCGGCCGCCATGAGATGCTCCATGAGACGAACCGGGATCAGGTCCTGCGGGACCTGGCGGAGTGGCTGGACGGCCATATCACGGCTGCAGAGCAGCCGAAACAGGGGAGGCTTTCCACATGATCCTATACTATACCGGCACCGGCAACAGCGCCTGTGTTGCCCGGCAGATCGCCGCGGAGACCGGCGACGAGGTCCTGAATCTCTTTGAAAAGCTGCGCGCCGGGGACCATACGCCGCTGCATGCCGACCGTCCCTGGGTGGTGGTCACCCCCACCTACGCCTGGCAGATGCCCCGGCTGGTCCGGGACTGGCTGCGGCAGACGCCGCTGACGGGCTGTCGGGAGATCTACTTCATCCTGACCTGCGGCAGCAGCATCGGCGGCGCCGGCGCCCATCTGAAGGCCCTGTGCCGGGAGCTGGGGCTGGACTTCCGGGGCTGCGCTCCCGTGGTCATGCCGGAGAACTACATCGCCATGTTCAAGGCCCCGGGACCGGAGGAGGCCCGCCGGATCATCGCGGCGGCCCGGGGCAGCATCGACGCCGCCGCCGCGGCCATCGCCGCAGGCAGACCCTTCCCGGAGCGCACCGGCGGCAAGCTGCGCAGCAGTCTTGTCAACGGGGTCTTTTACCGTCTTGCCGTCAAGGCGAAAAAGTTTTACGCCACCGACGCCTGCACCGGCTGCGGGAACTGCGCGGCAGGCTGTCCCATGAACAACATCCGCATGGCGGACGGCCGGCCGGTCTGGGGCGACGCCTGCACCCACTGCATGGCCTGCATCTGCGCCTGCCCGGCCCGGGCCGTGGAGTACGGCGGCAGGACCCGGAACAAGGTACGTTACATCTGCCCCGAGGACGTGTGATGCGGTATCCCAACATCAGCAAAGCCGCGTTCCTCGACCGCCCCAACCGCTTCGTGGCCCACGTGCTGCTGGAGGGCCGCCGGGAGACCTGCCACGTGAAGAACACCGGCCGCTGCCGGGAGCTGCTGCTTCCCGGGGCGGCTGTCTGGCTGTGCCGGAGCGACAATCCCGGGCGCAGGACCGCCTTCGATCTGGTGGCGGTGGAGAAGGGCCCCCGGCTTATCAACATCGATGCCCAGGCCCCCAACGCCGTCTTTGCCGAATGGGCCCGGGCGGGCCGTTTCCTGCCGGACCTGACGCTCCTGAAGCCGGAACAGACCTGGGGCGCCTCCCGGTTCGACTTCTACTATGAGACGCCAGAGGAGCGGGGCTTTGTGGAGGTCAAGGGCGTGACCCTGGAGGAGGACGGCACGGCCGCCTTCCCCGACGCCCCCACGGAGCGGGGCCTGCGCCACGTGGAGGAACTGACGGCCTGCGCGGCGGCGGGCTATCGGGCCCATCTGTTCTTTGTCATCCAGATGGCGGATATCCGGGCCTTCCGGCCCAATGACCGCACCCACCCCGCCTTCGGCGCGGCCCTCCGGGCCGCCGACGGCGTCCGGCTCCACGCCCACCTGTGCTGGGTAACGCCGGAAAGCCTCGTCCTCACCGACGAGACGGTGCCGATCCTGCTGTAAACGGGAATCAACGGCCCGCCGGGAGGGCCGTGCCCCTTTCGCAAAAGGGTTTTCCCGCCTCCGGCGGAGGAGAGAACGTGCCTCCGGCGGGTGACTTTCTGATCGCGCAGAAAGTCACCAAAGACGCGCATAGAAACCCATGGTTTCTATGTACTTCCTTTTCTCGATCTGACGGAAGTACCGGCAAAGACAGC
>JAFWDQ010000011.1 GCA_017516065.1 Oscillospiraceae bacterium | reverse complement strand
GATGAGGCAGGGGTTGTTCTTCGTGCGGCGGGACAGGATCTGGATGACCCGGGCGATCTCCTCGTCACGGCCGATCACCGGGTCCAGAGAACCCTCGGCGGCCTTGGCCGTCAGATCACGGGTAAACTGGTCCAGGGTCTTCGTGTCGCCGCGGCCCTCGCCGGACCGGCCGCCCTTCCCCGCAGGCGCGCCGTCGGTGTTCTCACCGCCGATGAGGCTGAGCACATGGTCGCAGAACCGGCGGGGATCCATGCCGGTGCTCAGCAGGATCCGGGCTGCCACGCCGTCCCCCTCCTGGAGGATGGCCAGCAGCAGGTGTTCCGTTCCCACGTAGCTGTGGCCCATGCGCACGGCGGTGCGCACCGCCAGCTCGATGATCCGCTTGGTCCTGGGGGTCAGGCCCTGGGCCGGTGCGCCCAGCGGCTCTCCCTGTCCCACCAGCTGGATGATCTTCTCCCGGATCGCGTCGGGGGTAAGGCCGGTATCATTCAGGGCCCGGGCCGCCACACCCTCGCCCTCCCGGGCAAGACCCAGCAGCAGATGCTCCGTACCCACATATCCATGGCCCAGCTCGGCGGCCGCCTCCTGAGCCAGTCGAAAGGCGCTCTGCGCCCGTTCCGTAAAGCGATTTTCATTCATAGCTGTCATCTCCTTTTCAGCGTTGTCAAAAACGTCTCGCGTAATTCGCGGCGCGCACGCCGCGAATAAATTCAAAATCAGTTTTTTCCGGGAGCATGTATCACGTCGATGCAAGCTCCGTATCTCTCGCTTCCCCGCAAGCGGGAAAGCGAGATCACTCCACTGCATCTCCTGTCCGGGCAAAACCCACGCTGTTGGGCTTTTGCCCGGTTTTTTCACACCCCAACAAAAACCCAGCAAAGCGGTTTTTGTTGGGAGAGGAGATGCGACGCAATGCGTTCGCTTTCGCGTTTACGCGGAAGCGAACAATATGAAGTCCGCATCGACGACAGCCCAGCGAAGCGGGTTTGATTTGATTGTCATCGCAGGACCTTGCCCATGACGCTCCGGAGCAGGTCGGCACGTTTCTTATCCCGCTGGGTCTCATCCAGCCGGCCGCCTTCCGCAAGGTTCAGGGTGGCGGGCTGAACGGCTACCAGCAGACGGTTGAGCTCGCTCATCGTCACATTGGGCAGCACGCCGCAGGCTGCGCCCTCCCGGACCAGAGACAGGGCGGACATGGCCTCTTCCGAACTGATGCTCCGGGCGGAAGCCAGCAGACCCGCGGCCCGCCAGACACGGTCGAGGAAGCCGTCGTCGTTCTTCAGCTGCGCGCGCAGCTCCTCCTCCTTCTCCAGGAAGCCGTCCACGGCCTTCTCCAGCCGCCGGACGATCTCCTCCTCCGACAGGCCCAGGGTGGCCTGGTTGGAGAACTGGTACAGGTCTCCGACGAACCGGCTGCCCTCGCCGTAGATGCCCCGGACGGCAAAGCCCATCTTGCCGGCGGCGTTGATCACGCCGCGCATGTAGCCCTGAGCCGTCAGGGCCGGCAGGTGGAGCATCACGGAGGCACGCAGACCGGTGCCCAGATTGGTGGGACACTGGGTCAGATAGCCCATCCGGTCGCTGAAGGCATAGCTGCCCACGCTCTCCAGCAGGTCGTCGGCCTGCATGGCCCGCTTGAGGCACTCGTCCAGGCACAGGCCCGCGCCCATAGCCTGGATGCGGAGGTGGTCCTCCTCGCCTACCATGACGGCCAGGTCCTCCTCCCGGGAGAGGATGACGCCCCGGGGACCGTTGCCGGCGGCCAGCTCCGGCGAGATCAGATGCTGTTCCATCAGGCTCCGGGCCTCGGCAGGGTCGGCCTTGGTCAGGTCCCGGAGCGTGAATTCCTGTCCGCCGGCGGCGGCGGTCATGCAGGCCGCCGTCTCATCCAGCAGGGACTGCCGCTGCTGGTCCGTCATGCGGTTGGGAAAGGGATACTTCGTATAATTGCGGGCCAGGCGGACCCGGGTGCTCAGCACGATGCCGCTCTTTGCGCCCTCTTTTTCATACCAGGTGCTCATGCGTCGGCGCCTCCCTCCTGCAATGCGTTGAGCTGGTCGCGGTACTTGGCCGCGTCCTCATATCTCTGCTGCTCCACAGCCTCCTTCAGCTCCCGCTGCAGCCGTTCCTTTTCCCGGCGCTGCCGGAGCTCCTGGCCCGCCGTCGCGGGGATCTTGCCGGTGTGCTCCGCCCGGCCGTGGATCCGGCGGATGTAGGGATCGAACAGATCGCTGAACAGATCGTAGCACCGGGCGCAGCCGGCCTTGCCGGAGTCCGCGATGCTCTGCTCCGTGGCCCCGCAGAAGGGGCACTCGCTGCTCTGGCCCGCCGACAGGCTCCGCCAGGGCCGCAGGAAATCGCTGAGCATGGTGCCGAAGGGATCGAAGGCGGTGTCATAGCCGCTCTTCCCGGCGCACTCGGGGCACAGGTGGGCCTCCGTGACCGCGCCGTTGATGTTGCTCTTATAGTGAACAGTTGCTTCTCTCTGCTGACATTTCTGACATTTCATCGTAAACTCCTCCTTTTTCCTGATACGGTATTCACCGATATGATATCTTCCGGCAGCTGCAAAGCCTCGCGAAGCGTCGTGCGGGCTTTGCCCGTGCGAAAGCGAAGCGCGTCTTTCTCGAACCGAATCCCGGCGCCTGCGCGGTTTCGGTCCGACGCGACAAGTCGCTAACCGACCCGCTGGAGCAGGATCTGCTTGAGGATCGCCGCCCGCAGTGCGCTGCGAAGCTCCGGCGGCGCAGGCTGCAGGGCCCGCACCCCCACGGCAGCAAGAATCAGTTTGGCGTCCCGTTCCTCCAGTGCGCCGGCAGCACAGAGATTTTTCAGGATCGCCCGGGCCGAGGCCTCGTCCACCTCATCCCCGATGCTGTTGACGGCGTGCATCACCAGCGCGCCCTGCTCATAGGGCACCCGTGTGATGCGGATATACCCGCCGCCGCCCCGCCGGCTCTCCACGATGTATCCGTGCTCCGGAGAAAACCGGGTGGACACCACATAGTTGATCTGACTGGGCACGCAGTGGAACCGCTCGGCAAGCTCGCTGCGCTGCAGCTCCGCTACGCCGTCGGCCTCCTGCATCGCCTGTAAAATAAAGCCGGCGATCAGGTCGCTCATTCCCATTTCGGATCGCCTCCTTTGACCTTTCCTGACTTTAACTGTATTGTAGCTCTTTGGTCAGAAAAGGTCAAACTTGATATTCTTCTAATTTGACTATTCCTGACCATTTAAAAACGATCCATCTCTTTCACGCTCTTTTTTTCTTCGATTTTCACGGTCTCAGGCTGTTTTTTCTCGCTTGTTCGAAACGATTTTTTCCTGCCGCAGCAAAAATATACCTGAAATAAGGATTGCATTTTCTGAATTTCGTGTTACAATAGGGTTTGTGATGTAATCATAACAGGAGGAGGTGTGATTATGGCTTACGTTATTGGTCCCGAGTGCATCAAGTGTGGTGCTTGCAGCGAGGGCTGCCCGATGGGTGCTATCAAGGAGGGCGACGCTACTTACGTGATCGACGCCGGTACGTGCATCAGCTGTGGTGCTTGCAGCGATTCCTGTCCCATGGGTGCCATCAAGGAAGGCTGATCTCCTCCACGATGAAAACAAAACGCCTGACCGTTGAGTCAGGCGTTTTTGTTGCAGAATGAAGTCCCGCAGGGGTGGACCCTGCGGGACATTATCATTTATTCCTCCCCGGCCAGATACTCCTGCGTCAGCGTAAGGTAGACGTCGGACTGGCGCTTCATGTCCGCCAGCTCGCTGTCCCGCAGGGGCCGGACCACTTTGGCGGGGCTGCCCAGTACCAAGCTGTTGGGCGGGATCACTACGCCGCCGGTGACCAGGGCTCCGGCTCCCACCAGAGAGTGATGGCCGATGACGGCGTCGTTCATGATGATGGCGCCCATGCCGATGAGACAGCCGTCCTCTACAATACAGCCATGGACGATGGCTCCGTGCCCCACGGTGACGTCATTGCCCACCGTGGTGGCCGCGTGGAGCACGCAGTTGTCCTGGATGGAGGTGCCGCTGCCCACACGGATGGCGGCTTCGTCGCCCCGGAGCACCGCGCAGGGCCAGACGCTGGACCGCCCGGCGATCTCCACGTCGCCGATGAGAACGGCGGCGGCGTCAATGTAGCAGTCCGGGCCGATCCGGGGAAAGAAGCCCTTCCAGGGACGGAGCATCTTACTGCTCCTCCTTGGCGTGCTTCATGATATACAGTACGCCGATGGTGTTGGGGCCGCAGTGACAGCCCACGGTGCAGCCGGCAACGGTGTGCTGGATCGTCGTGAAGGGCGCCAGCTGAGCGATCAGCTCCCTGATTTTCTCAATGAGCTCGGCAGACGCTTCGGGAGAGGTGATGTAGACCCGGTCCAGCACCAGCTCGTCGGGATTTTTCAGCCGGTCCCTGGTGTACTCCATCATGACCTTCTCCAGATTGCCCCGGTACTTTTTGCTCACGTGCATCTTGCCGCCGGTCACCTCGATGCAGGGCTTGAGCTTGAGCAGATTGGCCCCCAGCGCCTGCACGGTGGAGCAGCGGCCGCCCTTGCGCATATAGTCCAGCCGGTCCAGAATGAAGCTGGCATTGACCCGGGGGATCACGTCATCCAGCCAGGCCAGGATCTCCTCCGGTGTCTTGCCCTCCTCGGCCTTGGTGACTGCCTCCATGACCACGTGGCCGTGGCCGCTGGAGAGGTTCCGGGAGTCCACCACATAGACGTTGTCCAGCTCCGCCGCGGCGATGCAGGCGTTCTGGTAGCAGCTGGAAAAATCGCTGCTGATATTGATGTGGATGACAGCGTCGTATTCCTTTGCCAGGACCTCGAACCGCTCCTGGTACTCCTGGACGTTGAGGGCGATGGTAGAGCACAGCTCGCCGCCGGCGTCCACATACCGGAAGGTGTCCGCGGCGGTGATGTCCACGCCGTCCCGATACAGCTTGTCTCCCATCTTGATCGTCAGGGAAAAAAGCTCGATGTCGTGCTCCGCTATGGTCTCCGGTCTCAGATCGCAGGTGCTGTCCGCAGTGATCTTGATGCGCATAGGTCCGTCCTCCGTTTCGTTCTCTTTTTCTGTTTGCTCTGTGTATCTATATAAATGATACGGTTTGGCTGTAAAGCTCCCGCCGTCAGGCGGCGTCCAGCAGACCGGACACCCCCTGCTCCCGGAAGATCTCCTTATAATAGCTCAGCTCGTCGGCGATGAGCTCGTCGATGACCCGCATGCCCAGCAGTTCCACGGGGGCCTTGTCGTCGGTGAGGACGTGCCTGCCGCCGGAATAGGGGATCAGGCGGTTGAGTACGCCGCCCATCCTGTTTCGGAGTTCCGGATCGGAGACGCCGGACAGGTTTTCCGTCAGTGCCTGCCGCACGTCGAAGGCGGCGGCAAAGAGTTCCCGGTTGGTGCTGTAGGTCACGTCCACGGTACACACCGAGGGGAATACCGCGGCGATGGTGTCGCACAGCGCCTCGTTGATGCTGCCGGTGCCGTCGGAGTGCATGTTCATGTTCACCACCAGCGCCCCGTTCTCCGTCAGGTGGTCCCGGGCCAGAGTGAAGAACTCCATCGTGGACATCTGGAATGGGATGGTGATGTCCTGATAGGCGTCCACTAAAATGACGTCGTATTTCTCATCCACGGCCTGGAGGTAGGCCCGGCCGTCGTAAGTGACCAGCTCCACGGCCTCCGGCATATCGAAATACTCGTAGGCCAGGTCACTGATGCGCCGGTCGATCTCCACACCGGTGACGGAGACGCCGTCAAAATACCGCAGGCACTGGGAGGCGTAGGTGCCGGTGCCGTTGCCCAGGATCAGCACCCGGCCGCCCTCCTTCAGCCCCGCCATGACCGGTGCCGCCAGAGCGGTGTCGTAGTACATGCCCGTCAGGGCGTCGGTCTTCATCTTCACGCTCTGTACGCCGAACAGGACGTTGGTGGACAGGATGATCCGGTCGTCCAGGTCCTTGACCTGCAGGTAGTTGTACACGGACTCCCCCTCATAGGCCAGGGACTTCTCCCAGAAGGCGAAGCTGTCCCCATTGCCGAAGATGGAACAGAGGATGAACAGCACCAGCGTCACAAGACACAGGATCCTCTTCGCTCCGGCGCTGATGAAGTAGATCAGGCCGATGAGCAGCAGTATCCCGGAGAAGAGCAGGAACGTCACGGCGGTGCCCACGGTGGGGATGGTGACGAAGGTGGGCAGGAAGGTGCCCAGGATGCTGCCCACGGTGTTGGCGGCCCCCAGGGCGCCGGCGATGCGGCCGCTGGCCTCCAGGGAGGAAACGGTATATTTGATCAGGGACGGCGTCACCGTACCCAGCAGGAACAGAGGAAAGACGAAGACAATGATGCAGGTGAAAAACGCCGCCAGCACAAGAAAATGGGTGTTGACCGTCAGTACCAGCAGGCCGGAGATGCCCAGGATGACGTACTTGCCCAGGACCGGGATGGCGGCGATCCACACCGCAGCGATGAGGATGCGCCGGTACAGCCGGTCCGGATCCGGGTCCCGGTCCGCGCGGCGGCCGCCCCACAGGTTGCCCAGGGCCAGGGCGATCATAATGGTGCCGATGATGATGGTCCAGACGATCTGGGACGAGGAGAAGTACGGCGCCAGCAGACGGCTGGCACCCAACTCCACGGCCATGACCGAGACGCCGGCGAAAAACTCCGTGACGTAGAGGTAGATCTTGTTTTTCAGGATGGGTCGATCCTTCATACAGGCTCCTTCTTCGCCGCCGGCGCCGTAATGTTTTTTCCTTCTTGTGACAGTATAATGCATCCGCCGCCTCCTGTAAAGCAATATTTTTATTCAAACCACAAGATGCCGTATGCCCGGAACATGCCGCAGACAATCTGTGGGTCCTGCCGGTTTTTCCCGTTGTCGAAACCGGTTGACAGCGGAATTGTCCGGGCCTATAATATTGAATAAGGTATCGAACTGCCGCAGAGCGTCCCTCCCGGGCGCTGAAACTGCGGCAGACGCCATATTTTTCGCGGGACAGCCCCGCATGACAGGAGGCACTGTGTATGACGAAACGAAGAACCGCCGCTATGGACGGCAACGAGGCCGCCTCGTATATCTCCTACGCATTTACGGAGGTCGCCGCCATCTACCCCATCACCCCCTCCTCCCCCATGGCGGAGAAGACGGATGAAAATGCCGCCCGGGGTGTGAAAAATCTGTTCGGCCAGCCGGTACGGCTGGTGGAGATGCAGTCCGAGGCCGGCGCTCTGGGCGCGGTCCACGGCGCGCTGGAGGCGGGCTCTCTGGCCACCTCCTTCACCTCTTCCCAGGGCCTGATGCTGATGATCCCCACCATGTACCGCATCGCCGGCACCCGGCAGCCGGCCGTGCTGCAGGTGGCGTCCCGGACCGTGGGCACCCACGCCATGTCCATCTTCGGCGATCACTCCGACGTCATGGCCTGCCGGGCCACCGGCTTTGCCATGCTCAGCTCCGGCAGCGTACAGGAGGTCATGGATCTGGCCGGCGTGGCTCATCTGTCTGCCATCCGCCAGCGGGTCCCCTTCCTCCATTTCTTCGACGGCTTCCGCACCTCCCACGAGGTCCAGAAGGTGGAGTGTCTGGAGTACGACGAACTGGCACAGCTGCTGGACTGGGACGCCGTGAAGGCCTTCCGGGATCAGGCTCTGAACCCGGAGCATCCCACCCTGCGCAACACCGTCCAGAACCCGGATATCTATTTCCAGGTCCGGGAGTCCAACAATCCCTTCTACGACGCGCTGCCGGAGGTGGTGGAGGAGTATCTCCACCGCATCAGCGATCTCACCGGCCGGCAGTACGAGCTGTTCAACTACTACGGCGCCCCCGACGCGGAGCGGGTCATCATCGCCATGGGCAGCGCCAGCGGCACCATCCGGGACACCGTGGCGTATCTCAACCGGCAGGGGGAAAAGGTGGGCTATCTTCAGGTCCATCTGTTCCGGCCCTTCTCCGTGAAGCACTTCCTGGCCGCTCTGCCGGATACCGTGAAGAAGATCGCCGTGCTGGACCGCTGCAAGGAGCACGGCGCTGTGGGCGAGCCGCTGTACGTGGACGTCTGCTCCGCCTTCTTCGACCAGGCCGTCCGGCCGGTCATCGTCGGCGGCCGCTACGGTCTGTCCTCCAAGGACGTGGATCCCGCCCAGATCAAGGCGGTGTACGACAATCTGCTGGCAGACGCGCCGAAGAACCACTTTACCGTGGGTATCAACGACGACGTCACCGGCCTGTCCCTGCCTGTGGGACCCGCCTTCCGCACGGAGGCCGACGGCACCGTGTGCTGCAAGTTCTGGGGTCTGGGCTCCGACGGCACCGTGGGCGCCAACAAGAACTCCGTGCACATCATCGGCGAGAACACCGACCTGTATACCCAGGCGTATTTTGAGTACGACACGAAGAAGTCCTTCGGCATCACCCGCTCTCACCTGCGCTTCGGCAAGAGCCCCATCCTGGCCACCCATCTGGTGAAGCAGGCGGACTTCGTGGCCTGCCACAACGCCTCCTTCCTGCGGAAATATGATATCCTCTCCGAGCTCAAGCCCGGCGGCGCGTTCCTGCTCAACTGCGAGTGGTCCCCCGCGGAGCTGGACGCGAAGCTCCCCGGCGGCGTGAAGAAATACATCGCGGACAATCAGATCCGCTTCTATATCATCGACGGCAACAAGCTGGCCCGGGAGCTGGGTCTGGGCAACCACGCCAACATGATCCTCCAGTCCGCCTTCTTCCGTCTGGCCGACGTGATCCCCTATGAGGAAGCCGTGGGCTATATGAAGGCCGCCGCCGCCAAGACCTTCGCCAAGAAGGGTCAGGAGGTGGTGGACCGGAACCTGGCCGCCATCGACAGCGGCGCCGGCGGTCTGATCGAGGTCACCGTGCCGGCGGCGTGGAAGGACTGCACCCCCGAGCCGGAGGCCGCGGTATCCGCCGATCTGCCGGCCTTCATCCGGGATATCCTGACCCCCATCAACGCGCTGAAGGGCGACGACCTCCCCGTGAGCACCTTCAAGGGCTACGAGGACGGCACCATGCCTCTGGGCACCTCCGCCTATGAGAAGCGGGGCTTCTCCACGGAGCTGCCGGTGTGGGACAGCGAAAAGTGCCTGCAGTGCAATCTGTGCTCCTACGTCTGTCCCCACGGCGTCCTGCGCCCCTATCTGCTGGACGAGGCGGAGACGGCGGCGGCCCCGGAGGGCTTCGTCACCGTCCCGGCCAAGGGGGCCAAGGAATACCGCTTCTCCCTGCAGATCAGCGCTCTGGACTGCACCGGCTGCGGCAGCTGTCAGGAGGTCTGTCCGGCCAAAGACAAGGCCATCCGGGTGCGGCCCCACACGGAGTCCGACTATCGGGATGAGAACTGGTACTACGGTCTGACGCTGTCGGAAAAGGACGGCGCCTTCGATCCCCATACCGTCAAGGGCAGCCAGTTCCGCCAGCCTCTGCTGGAGTTCTCCGGCGCCTGCGCCGGCTGCGGTGAGACCCCCTATGCCAAGCTGCTGACCCAGCTGTTCGGCGACCGGATCTACTGGGCCAACGCCACCGGCTGCTCTCAGGCCTGGGGCGCGGCCATGCCCTGCGTTCCCTACACCACCGATAAGAAGGGCCGCGGTCCCGCCTGGTCCAACTCCCTGTTTGAAAACAACGCTGAGTTCTCCCTGGGCATGTGCCTGTCCGTCAAGCAGCAGCGGGCCCAGGCAATGCTCCACGCTCAGACCCTCCGGGCGCTGCCGGGTCTCCCGGCGGAGTTGTCGGCGGCTCTGGACAGCTGGCTGGAGGCCTTCGATGACAAGATCAATTCCCGCGTTGCCTCCGACGATCTCATCTCCGCCCTGGAGGCCGCCTCTCTCACCGGTGAGGCAGCCGCGGAGAAGCAGAAGCTTCTGGACCGGGCCGACAGCCTGGCCAAGAAGACCTTCTGGATGTACGGCGGCGACGGCTGGGCCTATGACATCGGCTACGGCGGTCTGGATCACGTCTTTGCCACCGGCGAGGACGTCAATGTCCTGGTGGTGGACACGGAGGTCTACTCCAACACCGGCGGCCAGTCCTCCAAGGCCACGCCTCTGGGCGCGGCGGCGCAGTTCCAGAGCTCCGGCAAGAAGACCAGCAAGAAGAATCTGGCCAGTCAGATGATGGCCTACAAGAACATCTACGTGGCCCAGGTGGCCATGGGCGCGGATCCCGCTCAGCTTCTCCGGGCCCTGCTGGAGGCCGATGCCTATCCCGGCCCCTCCATCGTCATCGCCTACGCCCCCTGCATCTCCCACGGCATCAAGACGGGCATGAACACCGCCCAGAAGGAGATGAAGCGGGCTGTGGAGGCCGGCTACTGGCACCTGTTCCGGTACAATCCGCTGGAGAAAAAACACCCCTTCCATCTGGATTCCAGAGAGCCTGCGATCCCCTATCAGGATTTCCTGGACGGCGAGGTCCGCTATGCCTCCCTGCGCCTGACCTTCCCGGAGAACGCCAAGGAGCTGTTCTCCCAGGCCGAGAAGGAGGCAAAGGAAAAGTACGCCGCCTTCAAGGCCATGGACGTGGACGTGAACTGATTCCCCTCTCCTCTTTCAGGGCGCGCTGATCACAGCGCGCCCTGTTTTTTGTTTCCCGCCAAGGGGAGCGCTTTTTCCTGTTTGACCGCGGCAGTGTCCCGCAGGTTCCGCCTGCGGGCGGGGATGCCTCCGGCGGCCTACTTTCTGTGTCGTGACAGAAAGTAGGCAAAGAACACGCATAGAAACCCATGGTTTCTATGTATTTCCTTTCCCGCTCTGATGGTAGTTCCGGCAACACTTACTCGGCGCAACAAACTTGAATTGTCTCTGCCTCCAGCTTCGCTGCCGCTCTTACTCTGTCGTTTCGGTTCCCGCTCCTCTGCTCCTGCGCCTCGCAGGGTGCGGCCCTGCGGTCCTACATTACACATCGCAGCAGCGCGGAAGCGCGGGTGGGCTGCACCAGACGATTCAGGGCTCTGCCTGCCGGGGTGGTTCTGTGGCTGGAATTCTCCTGTCGTAAGGGAGGGGATTCCACAAGGGGGACCCCATGATTGGGGGTCCCCCTTTGGTGCGTTCTTTAGTGACTTTCTGTCGCACACAGAAAGTCACCCGCCGGAGGCTCGTTCCTAAAAAACTGTTTGTCTTCTTCCTCAGTCAAACAGGAATAGTCCCCCGTCGGGGGCCGGGGGGCTCCCCCTCCTTCTCTCTGTACTCTGTTTTTTCCAAACTGTAATTGCCCTGTAATTGCCTCCGGGGGAAAAAGAGAGTAGAATGGTGCCAATCAAGAGAGTGGAGCCGTCTGCCGGGTCCGGCGGGCGGAGGGAGGAGTCCGGTATGGGACAGAGGTATTATCAGAATGCCTGCAAGCCGAAGGGCCTGAGCGGCCGACGTTTTCTCAAGGCCATGAACCGGCATCATGCAGAGCTGGCGGACTGGGGTCTGACCTACGTGGAGCTTGCCCCGGACGCTGAGGGGCTGGACGCCGGCTGCGGCGGCGGCGGCGGTGTGGCGCGGCTGCTGGAGCTCTGCCCGAAGGGCAATATCTGCGGGCTGGATTATTCCGACGCCAGCGTCCGCTTCAGCCGCAGACGGAACGCGGCGGCGATCGAGGCCGGCCGCTGCGAGATCGTGCAGGCCGACATCCGCGCCATCCCCTGGAAGGACGATCATTTCGACTTCGTCACCGCCTTTGAGTCTATCTATTACTGGCCCGGGCCCGCCGCCTCCTTCCGGGAGGTATACCGGGTCCTGCGGCCCGGCGGCTGGTTCCTCATCTGCAACGAGGATACCGATCCCGAAAACGATCCCTGGGTGGATATCATAGACGGTATGACCATTTACCCCGCCGAGACCCTCCAGTCCCTCCTCCGGGAGGCCGGGTTCCGAAAGGTCCAGTGCTATCCCAACCCCACCCGGGGCTGGCTCAGCGTCGTGGCGTATAAGTGATCAAAAAAACATAACCCCCTGCACCGGGCATTTGTCCGATGCAGGGGGTATTTTGCTGTGTTATCTCAGTTTGTCCGGCTGATCGTCTGATCAGTCGTTGACCACCGCGATGCTCTCGAGGATGGCCTGAACGTCGGGATCATCCAGGGAGATGTTGCCTTCGTCCATCTCGGTCCACAGGGTGACCTGGACCTGAGCGCCGTCGTCGTTGCCGGTGGTCAGCAGGGTGGTGATGGGCACATCCATGCTGACGGCGGAGAAGCCCTCATAGGTGTAGTTGCCGAAGGTCATGGGCTCCAGATCCTGCACGTCGTCATAGAAGGCCTTGGTGCTTTCAAAGCCAACGGTGGTGGTGGGCTTGTAGCTGACAATGTTGACGCCCGGGCAGGTGAACGCATCCCACTCGCTGTCGGCGCCCTTGTAGAGGCTCACTCTGTAGGGATCATAGTCGCCGTCATAATCATCGAAGATGTCGGAGGTGGGCACGGCCATCCAGCCGTCGGGCACGAGAACGCTGACGTTGCCGGCATCGTAAACCTCACCCTTCACGGCACCGCCGCCGCCACCGCCGTCGTTGCCGCCGCCGCCACCGCCGCAGGCGCACAGGCCCAGGACGATAACAAGAGTCATTACACCAATCAGAATCTTTTTCATCATTCATTCTCCTTCTTTTAATTCAACCCGCTGTCTGCAGGTCGTATACGGTTAATAGTTCAGATCAATGACATCGGGAACGTCGCTGCCGGTTTCCAGGAGAGGCAGATACCAGTCATAGTAGCCGTAGGGCAGATCCTCCGGACTGTCGGCCTCAATGTCGTCCCACAGACAGCCCCAGGGCCGCAGGATGAACATATACTTGAAGGACGCGGTGTCGCTCTCATACTGACCTTCGATATAGAGCATGTCGTCATAGGTCGCATCGTTGAGGCTGAAGGCCAGCTCGCCGTTGTCGAGGACATCGTCCATAAAGGAACTGGTGCCGAGTGAATAGGCTGTGCCGTCCTCGTCAATGTACAGATCCAGAATGGCGATGGGCTCGGAACGGGAGGAGTACTCATCCCAGATGGTCATGGTGGCAATTTCCTCGTCATAGGGCTCGATATCCGCACAGCAGTCGAACCAGTCGCCGTCCTGCAGGCTGTCCACATCGCCCGTGGGCTCAAAGATGGCCCACCAGCCGTACCAGCCGCCGATGTAGTCGTCCATGCTCAGGGGCGCAACGGTGTTCCCTTCGTTACTGTTCATAGCCGTGTTCCCGCTGTCCGGAGCGGCGGCGGAGCCCGCATCGGGATTCGCGGGGGCAGGTCCGCCACAGGCCGACAGGGCCGCAATCAGGGCCAGCGCAGCCAGAATAGTCAGAATTTTTCTCATTGTTCTTCCTCCTGCCGCTTACAGAAAGCGGGAGTCCTCTCTCGTGTTTATCAGGTCAATATACGGGTTCCCGTCAGCCGCCCAGCGCGCCGCCGCAGTACTCGCAGCAGCCCTTCTCGTTGGGCAGCGTGGTGGCGCCGCACCAGGGACAGGTGGTGGCCATCTTGGGCGCGTTGGCCGCGGCGATGCTCTCGCGCACGTCCGCACGGGCCTGAGTCAAAGCCGCCTTGATGTCCTCGCACAGGAGCCGATACCGGTCGTATTCCCCCCGGGAATCGCCGTCCACCCGGCTGTTGTTGACCTTGACACGCATCTCACTGTAATAAGGACTGGTGACGTGGATCGTGACATAGAAGTCGTAATCAAACTTGTAGCGGGGCGGAACGAAGCTGACCTGCTTGCCGTCCTTGCCGGGATGTGTGATTTCGGTCCTGGACTCGTCGATGTCGATGTCGCAGCCGGTAACGTCGGAAAAGTCCAGCACATCGGGGTTTTCGTTCTTCCACTGCTTTGAGTCGGCGATCAGGAACTTGCCGTTGTCCTCGTCCAGCAGGACCTGTGTGTGCAGCCCCAGAGTCCGGGTGACATGGAATGCCGCCACCTTCTCCTTGTTGGCCTCACGCCAGGCCAGCTGCTCTTCGATCTGGGCCACGGTGCTCTTCTTGCGGTCGCTGAACCAGGGAGAGAGCTTCTTATTGCAGTCTTTGCACAGATTGCCGTCCTCCAGCTTGCGGTTGCCCAGTACGCCGATCTTCTCCCCGCAGACGCTGCAGTTTTTCTTGTCGAAAAGTCCCATGGAAATACTCCTTTCTGCTGCACGGATCGCCCGCAGTCCTCACTGCGGACGATCCGTGCAAACGGATGGTTCCAATTCTCAGCCGGGGAGCTCTTTCTTCATCATCAGGGCGCCCACGATATACAGGATGGGGATAATGACACCCACGATCACGCTGACTACGGCTCTGCCGCTGCCCTTGCCGACAATCATGCCGATAATGGTGAGCACCAGAACGATGACGCCCCAGGGCAGGCACTTGGCGCCCAGAGCGGGATCCTTGCTGCCCTTGTTGCCCTTCAGACCGGCCAGCAGCTCGATGATGCCGCTGATGATCGCCAGGATCGCGGCAAGATACAGCGCGCCGATATTAGCGCCCATCACGGACATCGCGCCTGCGGTGAACAGGGCAATAATGCCGGCGATCAGGCCGATGATACCGCCGATGATCATCAGGATACCTGTGATCTTTAAGAATTTACCTCCCATGATTTTACCTCCTTAAAACATAACAGATGCTTCGTTGTGGATGATGTGCTCTATTTTCAAACAGTACGCCCCGGAGGGGTCCGCACTGTTTTTTCAGACAGGATCATTCGACCACGTCGCCGGTGTCGAAGGGATCTCCGCACTCCGGGCAGAACTTCGGCGGATTGGCCGGATCCTCCGGCTCCCAGCCGCACTTATCGCACTTGTACTGGGGTACGCCGGCAGGCTTTTTCTCACCGCACTCAGAGCAGAACTTGCCCTTGTTCACCGCGCCGCAGGTACAGGTCCAGCCGTCCTCGGGCTTCTTGGTGCCGCACTCGGGGCAGAACTTGCCCGTGGCCGTCTTGCCGCAGCCGGGGCACGCCCAGCCGCCGGCCTCGATCTGAGGCTGCTGGGGCTCCTGGGGTGCCGCCGCACGGGCCGCCGCCTGCTGTCCCATCTGGAACAGGCTGGCCGCGTCGCCGCCGCCGGCGTTCTGCGCCATGCCCATGCCCATGAAGGCCATGGCCGGACCGGCGTTCTCATTGTTGGCCGCCGCCTGCATGGCCGCCGCCTGGGCGCCCACAAGATGGGCCGCCGCCATCGTCGGATCCCGGAGCGCCGCATTCCGCTGCAGCTCCTTGATCATCTGCTCGTCTTCCTCGGACGCCTTCACGCTGGACACGCCGAAGGAGACGATCTCGATGCCGCGCAGATCCCGCCACTTTTCGGACAGGATGTCGTTGAGGGCCTCGGCCAGCTCCATGGTATGGCCGGGCAGAGCCGAGTAACGGATGCCCATGGCGGAGATCCGGGCGAAGGCAGGCTGCAGAGCCGTGAGCAGCTCCGTTTTCAGCTGGCCGTCCAGGTTCTCGCGGGTGTAGGCGGTCTCCACATTGCCGGTGACGTTGGTATACAGCAGCATCGGGTTGGTGATGCGGTAGCTGTACTCACCGAAGCAGCGGATGGCGATGTCCATGTCCAGGCCGATGTTGGTGTCCACCACACGGAAGGGCACCGGAGAGGGGGTGCCGTACTTATTGCCCACCAGCTCCTTGGTGTTGAAATAGTAGATGCGCTGGTCTCTGGGAGGCTCGCCGCCGAAGGTGAAACGCTTGCCGATGGTCTTGAAGACCTCCATGATGTTCGTCGCCAGATCGCCGCCGGCAAAGATGGAGGGCTCGGTGGACGCATCATATGTATATTCTCCGGGTTCCGCGCACAGATCCACCACTTTGCCCTGCTCCACGATGATCATGCACTGGCCGTCGGCCACGGCGATGACGGAGCCGTCGGTGATGATGTTGTCGCTTCCCCTGGTGTTGGAGGAGCGTCCGCTGGCACGATGCTGGCCCTTTACCGCCAGCACATTGGCCGGGAGCGAGTCACAATAAAAGTACTCTTTCCACTGGTCCGCCAGTGCGCCGCCTGCAGCACCCAACGCCGCCTTGATCAGTCCCATAGTTTTTTCTCCTTTCCTTTTTCGGATGGATGTGTGGTTGCTCTTGCTTTTTTATCGTATTGTTTTAACGGGTTCGTTTTCACTTTTTCACGCTGTTAATTGTAGCAGAAACCGTCTGCTTTTTCATCCCTAATTTTAGTATATTCCAAATTTTCATCCCATGGCAAGGTCCGCAGGGGCGTCCACCCGGACGGCGGAGTCCATCATGCGGTTGAGCACGGCGGCCACTTCGGAGCGCTTGATGTCCGCATTGGGATCGAAGGTGCCGTCGGCCCGGCTGCCGTTGAGGATACCGGCCCGGTAGAACAGGTAGATGCTGTCGTAATACTCGCTGCCTTCCGGCACGTCGGGAACGGCGCCGTCGGGGATCGTGTTCCGGGGCGCAAACGCCTCCTCCGGCAGGGCCCGGGAGAAAATATCCACGTAGGTCTGCCGGTCGATGTTGTCGTTGATGCGATCCTCATACGCACTATCGATGATGCCGTGCTCCAGGCAGAAGTCAACGTAGGGATCGTACCAGTTCACGGTGCCGTTCTCCAGGGCGGCCTCGCCGGTGTTGTAAATTAGGCACATCCGGGCCGCCAGGGTGATGGCCTGGGCGTAGGTCATGCTGCCGTCCGGCTCAAAGGTGGTGGGAGTCATGCCTGCGATCAGGCCTTTGTCATAGGCGCCCTGGACCCAGGAAGCATACCAGGCGTCAACGGGCACGTCGGTAAAGGGGTCAATGAACGCCGGACGATACGTATCGGCGGAGACGGTGCAGTCTGCCTTGACCTGCAGCATCGTGCCGTCGTTGGGGAACCAGCGCACGGTGCTGTTCTCACCCACGGTCCGGCTGTTGACGGAAACGTTTTCCAGCCGGTCCGGGATCAGCCACACGTTGGGCAGGCCGCTGACGTCCTGGGTGGCCAGAAGGGTGATATCCGCCTCATAGGTCCTGCCGGGCTGGGCCCGGGTACCGGTGACGTCCGCGCCGCTGTCCTTGTCGCACCACGTCACCTGTACGCTGAAGCGGTCGTCGCCGCTGCCGGCAGCGTCAGCGGACAGCAGGGTCCCGGCAGTCGGCTCCGCGAGGGTCAGATCGATCTCCCTGATCACCGGCCGTACCGGCGCCAGGGTCAGAAGCTGGGTGACGGACATATCCGGCAGATTGTTCATCAGAGACTGCTCCATCAAAGAGTGGAGATCCGCGCCGGAGTACTGGGTCGCCGTTTTGCTGTCGGCCAGGTTCACCTGATCGGCGGCGCCCCGCCAGACCAGGGTCACGTCCGGGGACAGGGCCAGGGTCTCGCCGGAGAGTCCCAGGGACCCGGCGAAAATCTCCACGGTATTCTCTCCGAAGCCGGAGATACCGTAGCTGACGCTGCCCTCCGCCGGGGCGGAGACGGGCCCGGCATAGGCCTCAAGAGAGGACACATCCGAGGCGCTGAAGTCAACGCCGGAATTGAGCCACAGGCCGTAGCTTCTCCCCTGTCCGAAGGGCACATTGACATCGCCGCCCTGACACAGGAGACTCTGGGAGCCGCCGACGCCGTCGGCGCTGTCCTCCTCGCCGGTGCCCAGGAACATACCCACGGAGAGGCCGCCGGCCTCCTGGCCGGTGCTGTGGACGTCGCCGCCGTAACACTGCAGGGAGCTGAGCTGCAGATCGATGTTGCCGCAGATGAGGCCATAGCTCTCCGCAACGGTCTCGTCGCGGTCCATGATCAGACTGCCGCCGACGGCGGTCAGGCGGCTGTCGTACATGATCAGCTCTTTGGCGGAGCAGCCCAGACTGGTGGCGGCATTGTCGCCGCCGTTGGCCGTCACATCGGCGTTTTCCATGAACAGAGTGCCGACGCGGGTCATGGCGGCGGAGTATTCGCCCGCCCCGGCATTGATGGTGAGCCTGCCGGAGTTCTCGCCCGTCAGCACCAGGTCGCCGTACTCGGTGGTGATGCCGACGCTGCCGTCGAAGTCCGCCGCGCCGGGGACATCGATCACGCTGCTGCCCCGCAGAACGATGGTCAGATCGCCGGAGGAATAGATGGACGCCACCCGGGTCAGGGGCTCTTCCGCATAATTGATGCCGGTGGAAATCCGGGCATCCTGCAGCGTCAGGATCCGCTCGAGGCCGTTATAGCTGACGTTGAAATTCTGGGGTGTGGCGCCGACGGTGGTCAGGCCGCCCTGGCCGTCGCCGATCCAGAAGGACGTGCCGGGCTCGACACTGACCTTCGTTTCGCCCACGTAGACCTCTCCCGCGCCGGGGACGATACGGGGCACCTCCGCGGCCAGAGCCGGGAGCTGCACCAGCGCCGCCATGAGCAGCAGGGACAGGAACAGAGAGATCATACGTTTTTTCATAATCAATACCTCGCTCATCGATACAGAACCGGACGGCGCGTCAGCCCATAGCCCGGACAAAATCCACGGGCTGGCTGTTCATGCCGTACAGCAGGGGCAGGCCTCCGGTGTGGAGCAGGGTCATCGAGCCGTCGGGCCACACGCTGACGTCGAACTGAGCCCAGTAATCGTAGGGCTCCACGCCCTCGTCATAGGCCACGCCGCCCACCAGAAACAGCTCCAGAGTCAGCACCCCGGAGGAGATCTCCCAGGTGCCGGAGAACCGCTCGATAATGTCGCTGTAAGGCTCGCCGTACCAGTACTCGCCGGTACCGTCCCCGTAGAGGCTCAGTCCGCAGACCCGGCTGTCGCCGTTGCCGTCGATCACCTCATAGGTGGCCCAGTCGCCGACGATGTCCTCTGCGTCGGGCATCTCATTTTTTACGGCTCCCTCCAGGGTGAAGTCATACATCCACGGGTCGTTCCGGTCCGGCACATCAAGGGCGCCGGAGTCCAGCATGGGGAAGAAATCCACGCTGCTGCCGTCGGAGTCGACGATGGTCACATGGGTGTTGGGATTGTACCCCTCGTCGCCGTTGCACTGGATAATGATGGGATCGCCGCTCTCGCTGCGGTAGAGGACCTCGCCGTCTTCACCGGAGAAGGGATCCCAGACGTTCACCGCCACGGAGGCGTTGGGGTCCCGGGGCACCACGCAGTAGAGCTCATAACCGAACCAGTCCACCCACTGGCACTCGGGCAGGAAAGGGTACGCCTCAATGTAGCCGGTGCCGCGCAGCTGACCGCGGATGGCGTCGGCATAGGCGCCGTCGCAGATACCCAGATAAGCCACGCCGCACACGTAGTCCCCGTCCTGCAGCTGTTCCCGCAGCTGGCTGAGGGAATCGGCGATCTCGGCCTCAGAGGCCATCCGCCGGAAGGTCGCCAGGAATACGACGGGGTACTCTTCTCCTTCAAAGTAAGAATACTGCATCAGGCGCAGCGTGTCCCGGTCAAAAAGCGTCACATAGTACTCCACGTCGGTGTCGTCGGTGATCAGCTGAGCGCACCAGGCGCTGTTGGGACAGCCGTCGTAGAGGGCGTTGTCCTGCATCTCCACTGCCATATTGTCGTGGATCTCCACAGGCTCGTACGTCTGTATCTCCCGGTAGGTGGCGATGCCGTCCTCCGTGATATCCAGGTACGCCACCATGCCGCCTTCCTCCACGGAGAAGGTAAACCCCTCGATCTCGCCGGAGACCATCTCCCAGCTTCCCGCCAGATCCGCAAGGCCCATCTTCTCCGGGTCGTCGGTCTGAACGGCGGGCGGCTTCCCGTCGGGCCCCGGCTCTCCGCCGCCCTGACCGCATGCGGCCAGACTCAGCAGCAGGCACAGGGCCAGGACAGACACCAGCAGCTTTCTCATGTCGCTCACATCCTTTCCTCCGTGGGTACGTTTTCAGGGGATTCAGACGCCGGTCCCCGGAAAAAGTTCCCGCGCACATGCGCCGGATACCGCCGGTTCTCCGGCGGCGGCGTTTCTCTCGTGCCGTGAATATGTTCTATATCTTCTGCTGTGCTGATTATATAAAATTCTGCCCGTTTGCACAACCGTTTTTTGCCGGAATTACAAAAATATTTCCTTTTTTCCCTTTTTCTCTGCAGGCGGCCAGCGGCGGGATGCGTCCCCTCCTGCCGCCTCCGGCCGGAATTTCGCTCTCCCCGCCCCCCCCTCCTGCGGAAAGCGCCCGGAAATCCCGCTGCCCTGCCGCATCGAAAGAAAATGCGGAAAAGCAGGCCTTCTCCCGAAAAAACAGTTGCTTTTTTGCCTTAAAAAAGGTATAATTATTTTTTAAGGTCAGGGTCTGAATCTCCCTGTCCCGCTGATTCGTTTTACAGGGCGCGCAGATCCCCTGCGGCCCCTTCTCCGCCGCTCCCGGCGCCGCCTGTCCCCGGGAGGGCAAGTCTCTCGGAAAGGAATCCTGTCAATGGCATCGGAAACTCGCCTGTCCCCTTTTGAAACGCAGCCCATCGGCAAGCTGCTGGTAAAATTCGCCGTCCCGGCGGTGATCTCTCTGGTGGTCAACTCCATCTACAATCTGGTGGACCAGATCTTCATCGGCCAGGGCGTAGGGTATGTGGGCAACGCCTCCACGAATATCACCTTCCCCATCGTCACCCTCTGCCTTCTGTTCTCCACTCTGGTGGGCGACGGCGGCGTGGCCTTCTTCTCCCTGCGGCAGGGCGCCAGGGATAATGATGTTGCCCGGAACACCGTGGGCAACATGATCTTTATCAGTCTGCTCTTCGGTCTGGTGTTCCTTCTGCTGTTCGAGCTGTTCCTGCACCCCATCATCCGGCTGTTCGGCGGTGTGCCGGGAACGGAGGTCTATGACTACGCCATCCGTTACGCCCGCATCATGCTCATCGGCACTCCCTGCATCGCCCTGTCCATTTCCGTGAGCAACATCATCCGGGCTGACGGCAATCCCGCCTACTCCATGGTGGTGACCCTCACCGGGTGCATCGTCAATGTGATCCTGGACTACATCCTCATCATGGTCCTCCACTGGGGCGTCACCGGCGCGGCCGTGGCCACCATCATCGGCCAGATCCTCAACGCGGTGCTCTCCCTGCTCTATATCCCCCGCTTCAAGTCCTTCACCCTCAAGGCAAAGGATCTGATCCCCCGGGTCTGGCTCATCCGGCGCTTCCTGCCTCTGGGCATCTCCAGCGCCATCGTTCAGGCCTCCAACACCCTGATGATCATCGTGGTCAACAACATCCTGCTGCGCTGCGGCGAGGCCAGCATCTACGGCGCCGACATCACCCTGGCCGCCTTCGGCATCGTCATGAAGGTCAACGCCATTCTCAGCTCCGTCATGATCGGGCTGGGCATCGGCAGTCAGCCCATCGTGGGCTTCAACTACGGCGCAAAGAACTACAGACGGGTCCGGGAGACGTACCGGATGTGCATTATCGTGGCGGTGGTGATCGGCTGTATCGGCTGGTGCTGCTTCCAGTTCGGCACCCAGGGCATCGTGAACCTCTTCGGCCAGGAGAGCGAGCTGTACAACGAGTTCGCCCTGCGGGCCTTCCGGACATTTTTAAGCGCCTGCATGTTCTTGAGCGTGACCTTCGTCACCGGCATCTTCCTCCAGGCTCTGGGCAAGCCGATCCTGTCCATGATCGACACCATCTCCCGGCCTATCTTCTTCTCCCTGCCCTTTATGCTGATCTTCTCCCACCTCTGGGGCATCGACGGCGTGCTCGTCGTCGGGCCCGTCACCGACTTCTGCGCCTTCCTCGTGGCGGCACTGCTGGGCATCTTCCAGGTGCGGAAGCTGCGGCGGCTGGAGCGGGAGGCGGCGGCAGCCGCGCCTGAGGCATAGCGTCTCCCTGTCGATCGAAGCGCTGCAAAAGCGGGGCCGAAACGGAAGCTGAGGGGGCGATATCCATGAAAAGGCCGCCTGATCTCCCGCCCGGCCCGGCGCCTCTCCCCGCTTTTGATGAGTATGCGGTAAAAATAATAGGACTAAGTCAGGAAGACCGAAATACGCAGGGTCTTCGCTGCTTAGTCCTATTTATTTATTGATTCTGCATCGCCGGCCAAGAGACTTATTTCTTTCGTCTTATCACCAGCGTCGCCCCCGCGCCGAGCGTCAGGAGGATGCCGGACAGGGTGAATGCGGCGGTCCCGATGCCGCCGGTGGAGGGAAGCTCGTAGCCGCTGGAATTATACACCGTGATCTGCCAGACCTCCATGTCGCCGACCTGCATGTTCTCGATGTCGGTCAGCGGCGTACCGTCCATCGTTGCGGTGATGGTCCCGCTCGTCGTCGTCGTGATAACCACCGGTGCGGACAGCAGATGGTATCCGTCCAGGGTCTGCGTCTCAAACAGATAATAGGAGATGTTTTCTTCCAGCGCCCCCAGAGTCAGGATCCCGTTTTCATCGGTGAAACCGGAGACAACGGGGCGCTCGTCTGCCTTCGGCTGTCCGTTCTCCACCTGGGTGGCCTTATACAGCTCGAATTCCACGCCCTCCATAACGGCGTTATCGTTATAACTCTTTTTCAGAATCTGAACGTTTTTTTTCGGGGTGTTTCTGATGTATACCGTCACGTTGCCGACTGCATCCTGTATCGCCTCGATGTTGTCGTCTTCACTGAACACCCATTTTTGCTCCGCGGCGGAATACTCCGCCTTCTGGGCGCTGATCTGGCCCGTCGGCGCGATGATCAGGCGAACGTCATACCCCAACGCCATGTAGGCGGACGGCGTTCCTTTTTCCCGAAGGTAATAGGTCCCCGGGGACAGGTCGTCCAGATTGATCCTCGGGATGACGCCGTTCTCATCCGTCTCCAGCGTTTCAAACCCGGCTCTCGGGGTATAGTCGGGCATGGGGTTGCCGGTGTAATAGTCCGTCACCTCGGAATACAACGCGAACTCGACTCCCGATATCGTCCGGCTTTCATCCGTCGCATCCACCTTAACGGCCTGCAGGGAGAAGATCCTGTTCTTGATCGTGACCGTCGGCATGTTCGCGGCGGTGGGCTCGGCCACCTGCTCAATCGAATAGGGACTGTCCTCATCCGCCGTGGACGAATCGTTCACATACACCGTGTTGTCGGCTTCCACCCGGATCGTCACAGAATCGACCAGAGACAGATGCCGGTACGGCGCGGCGGTCTCCTGCAGCGTGTAGGTTGCGCCCGCTTCCAGATATGCCACCGCGATCAAACCGTTTTCGTCTGAGATAAAGATCTTTTTCGTGGAGGTGTCCGTTCCCTTCATGAGCGTGAACACGGCGCCCTCCAGAGGATTCCCGGACAGGTCCGTCTTGACCAGTTTAATGCCGGGTCTCGCGTTGGACACCACGTCCGTACGGGCATTGGCCCCGTCGGCGATCTGTTCGTCCGTCAGGAAAGAACGGGTATACTCCGCCGTGTAATCGAAGTTTGTCGCATACCCGTGTTCGTTGGTCGTTCCGCCTACGGTCAGTGTATCGCCGTCGTTGATCCGAGTTATGCCGGAATATCCCGTGACCTCGCCGGTCTCAGGATCGACGGAGATCGATCCGCCCTCCGGAACGGTCAGGATCACCTCGTACGCAACATAATCATTCAGTGTTTTGTCCGGCTCCAGCCTCGGGAAAAACCATCGGACCGACGTGTCCGTTCTCCCAAGCTGGCGAAGGGAGCCCGGCAGCAGCTCCAGCGAGTCGTCGGCGTTTTTGAGATAGACCGCAAAGTAGATCTCGTCATGGTCCGTCATGAACGGCGCGTCAGACCAGGCCTTTCTCAAGGTCAGGCCGTATCCGTGCTGGTTGTTGATGAGCACCGTTTTATCGCCGTCGATCACGCCCCGGTTCGCCGTCGCGCCAACTTCTTCGCCGACCTCATGGTTATATCCGATCAGCTTATAGCCGTCGGGGATCTCATCGTCCCACTCTTCCACGAGGAACATGGTCCCCTCCATCAGCTCGGGGATCTCCACGCTGTATCCGGCGCGGATCTTGTCCGCCGCGCCGCCAGGAGATGTATAGAAAGTGGCCTTTTCCTGCTCGCTCTTCCATTCTCCCGCCGGAACGACGGTGCTCAGATCCGAGAAATTCTGCTTTCCGGTGGAGACAAATCCCCCGTTCTGATAGATGCAGTAGTTGCCGTCCGGGTCCTTTACGTAGTACTTGCCGGTGTTGTAAACGGCGTAATCGCCGCCGCTCTGTCCGATATAGATACGGAAACGGAATCCGGTGCCGTCTTCAGCCGCGGTGATCGCATGCTCCATCCCGTCATCCTGCCACAGCTTCTTGGTGATGGTCAGAGTTTTCTGTGCTGCGTCGCTGACGTGGTTATTGAATATCACTTTCTTCCTGTTGGCGACGGTGGAAGCTTCGATATGGTAATCCCTGAGGTTTTCCGTTGCCGTCTCTATCCCGGTGATCACGCTGCTGTTGGCCGTGACCTGGTCGTAGACGTTGGTGTTCACCCCGCACTCCCGGACGGCGTATTCCGTATCCTCATCCCCGAGGCGGATCGACGCCGTCTGACCCGGCGCCAGGAGAAATACATCCCTGTACGTCAGGCCGTCCACCGTATAGGACGCACGGTACGGGATCCGTTCCCCGGTCTGGGAGTCCGTGACCTTGCTCGGATCTCCCAGAAGGCTGAATCCGCTGTTCGGGGTCGGCTTATACTCGACCTGGAACGGGAAAACCATGCCGGGATCCACCGTCTCGACGCCGCTGACTTCCTTCTCCAGCAGCACCTCGCCCTCGGTATACGGCGCCAGGTTGAAGCGCATGTGCAGGTTAGAGGCGCCGGCGCCCCGTTCCATGAAGAACATCCGCATGGAGTGGCCGGTGAACGCCTTGAACACCGTCCCGCTGTTGCTCCCTTCGTCCGCAAAGATCGTATTCAGCCATTCGTTGACAGTCTCCTCATCCGCTTCCGGGTTTTCCTCCATATAGGCTTCTTTATAAAGCGTCCGGAGATTTGTCTCTCTTCCGTTCACAACGACCCGTCCCGTTCGGAAGTTGATGCTGCCGTCCAGAGCAGAATGGATTCCGCCCAGGTCCATCACGAGCTTGTCGTCGATATACAGCCAGAAGTCGTCGTCGCCGGAGAACTCAAAGATCAGGTCGTGGCCCCAGGCATCCACGCCGCTCTCATTCTGCATGAAGCGGGCGGACATCTCCAGACCGAAGAAGTGATCCGCGTAGTCCGGTGCGGTCTTCCTCATCTGATACGGAATGCTGAAAAGCTTTTCGCCCTTGCGCGGATCCAGGGAGGAGAGCTGCTGGGCGTGGATATCCGTCTCATTCACATACTGAGTCGAATAAGGAAGGGGCACCCACTCGCCCTGGGAGTTTTTGACCATCAGATCATTGTAGGGGAAGAACTGGCCGTGCTTCAGCGTCTCTTTTCCACCCTCGGAGGTCGTGGCGATCTGATCATAGATCACGAAATCTCCGATCCCGTAGGTCCCGCCGCTCGGACTCTCCCGTCCGTACCAGTAGTCGTCTTCACTTGTGATCAGATGGGCAAAGTTCTGCGTGCTGTCGAATTCAAAGTAGCCGGTCTCATTGTAGGTGCTCAGAAGGAACTGCTGGTTGACCTCCATGGCGTTACTGTAGAGTTCTCCCAGCGAACGCTGCGTTCCCTTTACCTGCGGATAGTCCCCGACCAGATTCTTGTACAGCAATCCCGGGGAGCCGGTCCACTGATTGTAAGGCGTATTCCCGAGGACGTCGAGCTGCTCCTGAGAACGGTTGGACGAGGTTATGTTTCCATAGTCCTGCATCCGCAGGGTGATGCCGAAGGGTTTGCTGTCGATGGTCGCGACCTGCGTCAGCTCCGCTTCCCCCGGCTCCGATACCGTCATCTTGGCAAAATAGAAGACGTCCGCCTTGGCAAGGGGAGCCGAGATCAGCTCCCCGTTCAGAATCTTCAGGGAGGCGTAGTCGTAATACGGATCGTCCCAGGCCAGGATCGTGGTGGTATACTCCCCGTTCCGGCGGCCGTTGAGGTTGATGCCGATGGTGTTGTCAGACAGGACGCTGTCTCCGGATACCTGCGGGGCGATATACTTCCCGGAGTATTGGTTCTGCAGCTCATAGTAGTAGTTCGGCGTCGTCGTCCCCTCGTAATAATACTCCGTGAAATCCCACAGCATGGTGTTGACTCTGCTTCCCACCCAGGAGATGGTGTCGCCGCTCTCATAGGCCTTGATCAGCATGCCGTCATAGTCGATGGCGTAGTAATCGTACCGCAGGGTGTCGTTGTTCCAGAATCGGGTGTAAATGATCACGGCGTCGCCGTTCTCGACGTCGTAGTCCATCACTCCGTCGTCGCCGACGGTCCCGGAAACGCTGACCTTCGTCGCCGTATAGGTGACAAAGTCCTCCTCATTCAAATCAGACAGCTCCGCAAAGTTCATCCAGACGCTGGCATTGTTCGTCGTTCTGCCTACCGCTTTGAATCTGCCGCTGGACAAGCTCATCGCTCCGCTGCTGCTGGACAGCTTGTATTTCCCGGTATAGTTCCCAGTCCCGGGGGTCACGAGGATCTTGCAGGTGGCGTCTATCTCATCCACCAGCTTCACGGCGGAACCGCTGATGCTCAGATATTTCAGCGCACCGTCAACTACCGTGGAAATGTAGTACCCCTGCTCTCCGCTGATGGCGTTGAAAGTCCACATGGTAATTTCGCTGTCTTTTGCAACAAAGACGTTTTCCGTCCGTTTTACCGGCTCGACGCGCACCGTCATGACCTTGCCCAGGAGCTGGTTCCCGTCGCTGTAGGCGCTCGACGTAACGGCGGTGCCGGATACTGTGTTCTGGTTGTTCACGATGCCGTAGGTCTGTCCGTCCAGTTCGTCCAGGGACTCCAGCGTCACGATGCCGTACACGGAGAAGCCGCTGGCGTCAAACGTAATCGCGCTCTCCATGGCTTCGTCGCGGGCAGCGCTGATCTCTGCCTCCAGCACCTCCGTCTCGTCTGTGTCGGCAAAGTGGACCGCTTTTACCTCTTGCTCCCGGGTCAGTTCGTCCGTCAGCTCGATCCTCACCTTCACCGACTCCTGGGGCTGGATCTTTTCCCCGTCCTGCACGATGCTGATATCGAAGAATCGGGCAAAGGAAATAGACTCAGCTTCCACGCCCAGGGTTTCCGCTGTGTCTTCCACATACTTGTCGTAAGCGACGGTGGCATCCCGGATCTCGTAGACCTCCAGCTCAGCTCCCTCCGATATGCCGGCATCCGCGCCGCAGATCACGGCGATCTGATAGGTATGTCCGTCGGAGGCCAGAATGCTCTCCTCAAGGGTCATCTCCATCAATGCGTCCACCGCTTCATTCACCGCTTCGCAGACTGCCTCCGGCAGCTGGAGCGTCTCTTCTTCGGCGGTCTGGACCTCCGGGTCGGAGTTCTCCTGGCGGATACTGTCCGGCTGGGATTCCGCCGGGTCTTCCTGTTCCCCGCCGGCAAATCCTTCGGCATCTGCGGTCTCCGCTGCCATCTCTGTCTCCGACGGATCTGTCTCCTCCGGGACGGTGGTCACGAGGGCGTAAACCGCAGGCTCCTCCGTCTCAAGCTCCGCCTCAAAGGTCACGGCGCTCTCGGGATCCATGGGAAGAGCGGGCTCCGCCTGGAGCTCCGGGTCCTCCTGGACCGGGATCTCCTCGGCGTCTTCCCCCTCTTCCATATACTGCACCACGGCGGTCTCATCCCCGGCAGGGACCGCATCGGAAGCAAGGGTCACCTGAACGGTATTGCCCTCCTGGGGCCGGACCTTCCCGCCGTCGGTATCCTCAAAGGTAATCTCCACGGCGTGGACTCCGGAAACCTCTCCCTCCACCGCCTGGCCGATGGTATCCAGAACGGTCTCGTCCGTGACGGACGTCACGGACATGGTGGTGCCCTCCGGGAAGGTGCCGGTGTCGGCCTCCGCGTGGACCTGCATGGTGCAGGTCTCTCCGTCCACGGTCTCTTCCGTCTGAGCGTCGAAGGCCATCGTTCCGGACTCCTCCGGCGCATCGTCGGCGCTTTCGGCGGCCGGAGCCTCTCCAGAATCGTCTTCGAGGGACGTCTCACGGTCGCCGCGGCCCAAATCCACCCCCGCCATGGTTTCCGCCTGCTCCTGCTCAAGGGTGATGGCAGGGAGAACCATGGCGTATGCGGTGGTGAAAGTCACCACAACGGCAAGCACCAGCGCAAGGCTTCTGCGTATTCTGTTTTTCAGCAGCAGATTGAAAAGCTTGCGCATAGCAATTCCCCTGTTCCTGAAAATTCAAATCCAAGTCGTCAAGCAAGATCGCACCGCACCACAAAACGGGTCTGCCCGCCCATGGTGCAGGTGAAAAGAGTCAGGTCCCACGCGCCGCCGACGACGTCCTCCACCGCCAGCGGGCTGACGATCTCCGTGGCCGAGACCTCATATCGGTAAACCGTGCCGTCCATGGTCTTCAGAAAAACCTCGTCGCCCCGGGCCAGCTGGTTCAGCGGCCCGAAATGGGACCGGTAGTTGTGGCCGCAGATCACCAGGTCTTCTCCCTCCGGGGTCCCGCTGAATACGGCCGGAGCGATACGCAGGGACGGCAGATCGTACTCCGCCAGCACCGGCAGCTCCAGACTCAGAGTCGGGAAGAAGACGGCCCCCATGACGGATTGTCCGTCGATGGAAACGGCGGGCACGTCAAACTGCAAAGGGTCTTCTGCCGCATCTTCCGTCTCCGGCTCGCCGTCGGATTGGGGCATGGCCGCCGAGATCTCCTGCAGCAGACTGTCCCGGGACCGGGCAGCCTGCCGGTCGGCGTGAACGTTTCCTATCGTCAGCCCCGCCGCGGCTACCAGAAGGACAAGCCCGAAAACGGTCACCGCCGTCCAAAGCCGCCGCTTCATTCCGCTCTCCTGCGGCCCCACAGGCCCAGAACGGTCAAGACCACGCCGGCGGCGGCAAGCATCGGCACCGGCCACCACAGCTGTCCCGTCTGGGGAAGTCTGTCCTCCTGCGCCGGGGCAGCCGGATCTGTCGGGCCGGGGGGTGTGGGCTCGTCGGGAATAACGTCCACCGGCACCGGCTCGTCGGGGTTAATATCCACCGGCACCGGCTCATCGGGAGATGCCGGCGAATCCGGGTCCGGATTGTCGGACGGTCCCGACGGATCAGGATTGTCAGGCTGTCCCGGCGGATTCGGATTGTCCGGGGGAACCGGCTGGTCGGGATCGTCCGGGGGGCTTGGGGGATCCGGATTATCGGGCGGTCCCGGCGGATCCGGCTGAGGATTGCCGCCTCCGCCTCCGCCGCCGCTGCTGCCGCCGCCCGTGCGGACGTACTTCACGTTTACGATCAGGTCGTTATACTCCACCCCGGGGGTCACGTCGGATCCATCCGGGACCTCCTGTCCGTCCGCCGCCATATAGGGCAGGCAGATCAGGAACGGGATGGGCGTATAGGTGTATCCTTTGCAGACGATCTGCGCGCCGGTGCCCAGATACAGGCCCTCGGGCAGATCGGTGAACTGCGCCCGGCCGTTCACCATGGCCGCGGCGTAATCCGGCTCGATATCCGGAGAGCGCTGGTTGATATACTCCCCGATGTGCCGGATCACGTCGGAGGAAGCGCGCTCATAGACATTGAACGGGGTATAGGTGGTGGGAATAGCGGTCGCCACCATGTCTGTGTATTTCTCCCGGAGGACGAATCCGTCTCTGGTCTCGTTGAGGTCCGCGATCTGATAGAGACGGTAGCCCTTTGCCTGGATGCTCTCGTCGTCGGTGGGCATGGTGGGATCCAGACCGTTCGGATGATACTCCACCGTCAGCTGGATGTATCCCGTCCCGCTGCTGTCGTAGCCTGCCTGGGCAGGCACCGTTCCCAGGATCGACACCGCCAGGAGAAGCCCCAGCAGGCACGCGGCCGTCCGTTTGAACTTTTCCATGGGTCATCCTCCTTTGCGGGAAATCGCATGACGGCGTCACCGACCGTTTGCGTCAATCATCATCCTCGTCCCAATAGGCGTTCCGCCTTCTGCGGTCGCCCAGCAGCTGGACACACAGCAGTATCGCCAGAAGCGGTATGCCCACCGCCAGCGCCACAATGACCGGCTCCACCTGGACGCCGTCCGCGGTGACCCGTGTCGGATCGTCCGCGATCTCGTTGGGGACCCGATGGCCCCGGACCAGAAGGCGGTGGGTATTGACACCGTAAGGCGTACAGGTCACCAGCGTACACAGATCCTCTCCGGGTACGGGATAGAGCGCCTGGACTTCCTCCGGCAGGACAATGAGGATCTGATCGACCTCATAGGTCAGGGTCTCTCCCAGAACGCTGATGCGGAAGAGATCCCCCTCCACCATCCGGTCGATATCCGTAAAAAGCCGGGCGCTGGGAAGGCCCCGGTGGCCGGAGAAAACGGTGTGGGTCCCCGCCCCGCCTACCGGAAGGCTCGTCCACTCCAGATGGCCTACCGCCACCTGGAGCACCGCCTCCTCCGTGCCGTGATAGACGGGCAGGCGGCAGCCGATGGACGGGATATCAATGGTACACATGACCCCCGTCCCCTGGGGATCCAGCTGGGCCGCATAGTCGGCCTGCTGGGCTTCGGTCAGCCTCGTGCCGCTCCCGGACGCTCCCAGCCGGGCGTTATAGTCCCGGGCGGAGACCAGGATGCTGTCATAGTCCTCATTGGAGAGGTTGGCCACCGCGTCGGTGTAGGACAGGATGGCCTGGGTCTGGTGGAAGGAATTCCACCAGTTGCTGACCTTGGGATACAGAAGCAGCGCCAGACCTATCAGCAGAAGCGCCGACAGGAGCACGGTGGAGCCGCGGTTCTTTTTCATCTCAGGGCCTCGCTGTCAGGGCGTTTACTCGCCCGCGCGCTTGCGGGAAATCAGGAGGCCGCCTGCGCCGATGACCAGCACCGCGCCGATGACATAGAAGATCTTGGTGCCCATGCCGCCGGTGGAAGGCAGTTCGCTGCCGCTCTTGTTCTCAATGTCGACGCGGGTGTTGTCGCCGCTGGCAACGGTGACCTCTTTGTCCGTGGGCAAAGTATTATAGCCGGTCGGGGGGCTGACCTCGTGGAGCGCATAATCGTCGTCCGCGTCAACGCCCCAGATCACGATGTCGCCGGCGGCAACGGTGGTGAACGTCTCCACCGCGCCGTCCTCGTTCCCATTCGCCACACGGTAGTTGGTATCGTTCAGCTTGATAAGCTTGACCACTGTCTGGCCCTCGCCGGTGCCCTTCAGAAGGGAGAACACCGCGCCGGGAAGATTTGCGGTCTCACCGGTGGCATGCTTGAAAACGTTGAACTTATGCGTATCGGTCGTGGTGGTCGCAGCCGTACTCACCGCTCCGTTACCGAAAGACACCTGGGTCTTGTTCTTCACGTCGACAAGCGTGACGGTGTTTCCGTCCACGTTTACCGCATTTTCGTTGAGAACGGCCTTGTACGTGATCTCGTACTCGACGTAACCGGCCTCTCCGAAGTCGAGTCCGTCGATCCAGGACTGCGTAAACGTGATGTCAAAGGCATGCCCGTCAGTGGGGGCCTCGTTGAGGGTATACTCCGTACCCTCCGTCAGTCCATCGATCGCGACGCTGCCGGGGGTATAGGTAAGACCGTTATCCATCTCATCGTGAACGACCACGTTGCGGGTGCCCTTGACGATCGACACGACGGACTTGAACTCCAGTGTATCGCCGATCTGGGCGTCGTTGCCGGAACTATAGCTGCCCGAGCTGTCTTCCTTGACCTGCTTTGTGATCGTGTCTTCCGGGTTCTTTTCATTGATTGTTACGTTTTCATTGTCCGGCGTGGTCGCCGCCATGGCGAACGTGCCGAGGGTGGAGGTGATCAGCCAGTAACCGTCCTCCAGACCGGAAAAGACAGCCGTCGTCGCACCTGCGCCGACCGTTGCGCTGTCCGTGTGCGCAGGCTTGCCCGTCCATGCGGCGGCCTCTTTCGCGAGGGCGGCCGCGTCGGAAATCTCCGTGACATACCCCTCGTTATTGATCGTCACATACTGATAGCCCGGGCCGGCTTCCTCTCCCGGATCGCCCTCAACGGGCGCCTTGAAAAAATCCGCCCATGCGGAATTCACCGTATACGAATAGGCCGTGGGCTCTTCCTCGTTATTGACCGTCAGGTCAAACATCTTGTAGATCTCGTACGTCTCGCCTTCTTTGGCGTTGGTGACGGTGATGCTGTCGTTTTTATCCGCCAGCGCCGTCACGCTGAGTGCCAGCACCAGCGCTGCCACCAGAGTAAGGGAAATCAGCTTTTTCATGATCTTCATTCTCTTTCTCCACCTTTTTGTTTTTTGATGTTTGATGAGATGATATATATTTATTTTAAGTATTTTAAGCGTTACGTTACCGCTCCTATGCGGTTCAGGGGCCACACCCGAAAGACCACATGGCCCACCAGCTGTTCCTCGGATACGCACCCGACGGCAGTAGATCGGGAATCTATGGATACCGCCCGGTGATCTCCCATAACGAAGATCCGGGCTTCCGGCACCTGGTACGGCAGGAGGATATTGCACTCTCCAAGGGCTTTGCCGCCCTCAGCCAGATAGGGCTCGTCGATGGCCACGTTGTCCACGTAGACCGTACCGTCCTCGCCGATATCGATCCACTGGCCTGCCTGGCCGATGACCCGTTTCACCAGGACCTTGTTGTTGTAGTAGAAAGCCACGATGTCACCGGTCTCCAGGCTCCCTCCCTTGAGAGCAAGGACGTAGTCCCCTTCCTCCAGGCTGGGAGTCATGGAAGCGCCGTAGATCTGAAGGACGGGCAGCAGCAGCACTGCCACCAGCACAGCCGCCGCAGCCACGGTAATCAGGGTAAAGACTGTGTTTTTGATCATCCGAGCCAGACGCCGACGGTATCTTGCCCGTGCCGCAGCAGTTTCCAGCGTTTCCGGCGCCGGGAGTTCCGGGAACGCCTTCTCATCCGCGGCGGGAGGCGGGCTGCCTCTTTTCTCTTCTTCCGCCGACGCCCTGAAGCTCTCCAGCTGCTGGATCTTCTTCTGCTGCTCCAGCATGATCTTAAGAAGCTCCGGTCGGCGGAGCCTGGACAACTCTTTTTCCGTCAAATCCCATCCCCCCTTCCTCTGTATCCGCAGTCAGCCGGTCACGGGACCGACGTTCTTTACAGTAAACGGAGTCGACGCGCATGAATGCAGCTGCGAATAATATGCGGTCCTTCTTGCGAAACGCGAGCCGAAAGCGCATACTATTCATTTAAACGAATGGCCAGACAGGCATTCTTTTTTTAATAGCAATTATTTTTTTACTATATTATATTTACAGTAAAAAATCAAGTATTTTCAAGGGTTTTTCTCACTTTTTCCCTGTTTTTCGGCCGGAGATAATACCGGGGGGCGTCTGACTGCCCGGCGGCTTTGTCCGCCGAAACGAACATGCTTTTTGAAAGACCAAAATAACCCAGCATATCCGCAGCCGGGGAGACTCCCGATCATAATTTCGGCGATCATCGGGTAATTGAAACTATTGAAAGAATGACGCGGGAGTATTATAATACAAACTGTCATCCGTGGGATCAAAGGAGATGGAGATAGATATGAAATTAGGTATCGTGGGGCTGCCCAATGTGGGCAAGAGCACCCTGTTCAACGCCATCACCGCCGCCGGGGCGGAATCCGCCAACTATCCCTTCTGCACCATCGAGCCAAATGTGGGCATGGTGGCCGTGCCGGACGCGCGGTTGGATCAGCTGGCGGAATACTATAACCCGAAAAAGAAGACCCCCGCGGTCATTGAATTCGTGGACATCGCCGGTCTGGTGAAGGGCGCCTCCCGGGGCGAGGGCCTGGGCAACAAGTTCCTGGCCAATATCCGGGAGACCGACGCCATCGTCCACGTGGTCCGCTGCTTCGACGATGAGAACATCATCCACGTGGAGGGCGGCTGTGATCCCGCCCGGGACATCGAGATCATCGATCTGGAGCTGGTTATGGCGGACATGGAGATGGTGGAGCGGCGCATCGACAAGGATACCCGGGCCGGCAAGGGGGACAAGAAATTCCTCCACTCCGCCGAGGTGTTCAAGGGCCTGCTGGCCTGGCTCAACGACGGCCATTCCGCCCGGAGCTACGACTGCTCCCCGGAGGACCGGGAGATCCTGGAGACGTCGGATCTGCTGACCCTCAAGCCCGTCATCTTCGCCGCCAATCTGGACGAGGAGGGTTTCAAGCACTATGCCGACAACGCCTACTATCAGGCTGTTGCCGCCGCCGCGGAGCGGGAGGACGCCCAGGTCATCCCCATCTGCGCCGGCACGGAGGCGGATATCGCCGCCATGGACCCGGAGGACCGGGTCCTGTTCCTGGAGGATCTGGGCGTCACCGAGTCCGGTCTGGACCGGCTCATCCGGGCCAGCTATACCCTGCTGGGCCTGATCTCCTTCCTCACCTGCGGCGAGGACGAATGCCGGGCCTGGACCATCACCGCCGGTACCAAGGCGCCCAAAGCAGCTGGCAAGATCCACACCGACTTCGAGCGGGGCTTTATCCGGGCCGAGGTGGTCCCCTTCACCGCCCTGGCCGAGTGCGGCGGCTCCATGGCCGCGGCCAGAGAGAAGGGGCTGGTCCGCTCCGAGGGCAAGGAGTACGTCATGCAGGACGGCGACGTGGTCCTGTTCCGCTTCAACGTGTAACGGCATACGCTGACGGTGCGGCAACAGCCGCTCCAGAGGAGGCGTTTTTGTGATACAACTTTCTTCCGGATCCAAGTCCGGATCCACGCCGGAGAGCCGGCGAAAAACAGGCGTCCGCTCCGGCGCAGTGGGGATCGGCCTGAACCTGCTGCTCTTCGTGCTGAAGCTGACGGCGGGTCTGGTGTCCGGCTCCGTGGCCGTGCTGGCCGACGCGTTCAACAATCTCTCCGACGCCGGGTCCGCCCTGGTGACCCTGGCCGCCTTCCGCGTGGCGGGGCGGCGGCCGGACGCCGAGCATCCCTACGGCCACGGCCGCATGGAGTACGTGGCCGGGCTGGTGGTCTCTCTGCTGATCCTGCTGGTGGGCGTGGAGCTGCTCCGGACCTCCGTGGGCCGCATCCGGACCCCGGAGCCTGTGGCATGGAGCGCCGCGCTGCTGGCGTGCCTGGCGATCTCCATCATCGTGAAGCTGGGGATGTTCATCTACAACCGCCGTCTGGCCCGGCGGATCTGCTCCGCTGCCCTCCGGGCCGTGGCCCGGGACAGTCTGGCGGACGCGGTCTCCACCGTCGTGGTGCTTCTGGGCGCCGTCGCCGCACGTGTCGGAGGCTGGCAGATCGACGGCTGGCTGGGTCTTGTGGTGTCCCTGTTCATCCTTTACACCGGCTTGTCCTCCCTGCAGGAGACTCTGCGTCCGCTTCTGGGCGCGCCTCCCGATCCGGTGGTGACGGAGCGCATCCGGAACTTCGTGTGCGGCTGCGACGGGGTGTGCGGGATGCACGATCTGGTGGTCCACGACTACGGTCCCGGCCGGAAGATGCTCTCCCTCCACGTGGAGGTGCCGGAGACCATGACCCTGACGGATGCCCACGATCTGGTGGACCGGCTGGAGGACGATCTGGCCCGGCAATTCCACTGTCAGGCCGTCATCCACGTGGATCCTCTGGCTGTGGACGATCCCCGCGTCACGGCCCTGCGGGACGCCATGGCAGACGGACTCCGGTCCTGGGATCCCCGGCTGACCCTCCATGACTTCCGTCTGGTGGAGGGGCGGGAGCACATCAAAGCCGTGTTCGACGTCCTGGCTCCCTTTGACCGCGGCGAGGATGAGATCTGCACCCAGGCCGCCCGGATCGCCGCCGGCCTGCAGCCCCCCTGCCAGATCTCCGTGACGGTGGATCGGCCCTATACCTGAAAATTTTTCTGCCGGCACCCATTGACGGCGCCGGCCTGACATGGTAATATAAATACCTGCGGCCGCGTGGCGCGGCTGCACTCTGCTGGAATAGCTCAGTCGGTAGAGCGCCTGATTCGTAATCATGAGGTCGGGGGTTCGAATCCCCCTTCCAGCTCCAAAAAAGCAGGGGCAAACCGTTGCGGTTTGCCCCTGCTTTCTGCATATCGCAGAGCGACACATGTCAGGCAAAAGACGCTGCGCCGGTTTTTTGTCTGACGCGCGGCGGCCTTGCCGATACGCAGAGACCGGAAAAAAGCCGGATCGCCGCAGGCAGGATGCGGTCGTTGAAATCATACTCCACGGTATGCAGCGGCGGCCAGTCCGTGCCGTTCCCGATGAAGACCAGCGCTCCCGGACATTCCTTCAGATAATGGCCGAAGTCCTCAGACGGCCGCCACAGCTGCTCCATCTCGATAGCCGGGATCCCCTGCGCTTTCGCGCAGCGCAGCACGCGCTGAACGCTTTCCCCGTGATTGCGGGTCTCCGGAAAGCAGTCGCACGTCTGACAGTCCATGGACAGTCCCGCAGCCTCCGCCTGTTCCGCGGCATAGCGGAGCAGCTCCCGCTCCATGCGCTTCATTTCCGTCTCCCGCTCCGCCCGGAGCGTCAGGCAGAGCTCACCCTCGCCGGGAGAGATACCGAAGTCTCCGGCGCCGACGCGGATCCCCGCCACGGTACACAGCGCCATGCCGTCATGGGGCCGCTCTGCCAGCGTCTGAGAAAACAGCGCGACGCGGGAAACAGCGGCGGCGGGATTGTTCCCAGCCTCCGGATAACTCGCGTGGGACTGTTCCCCGTGAAGCCGGACGGTCAGCCCTTCGGAGGCGGGGCAGGTCAGCCCGTTCCGGTACACCAGCGCGCCCTCCGGATACCCGCTGAGATTATGGAAGGCGAAAACCTCCGCTATCTCCTTTTCCCGGAGCAGCCCGGCGCAGAGTTCGCCGCCCGCCCCGATCTCCTCCCCCGGCTGGAAGATCAGATAGACCGTGCGGGAATGCTCGCAGTCCTCCAGGGCCATGGCAAGGCCGCACAGCGCGGCACAATGGCCGTCGTGCCCGCACTTATGGGAGACTCCGTCGTGTACGGAGGCGTACGGAACGCCGTCGGGCTCCCGGATGGGAAGGGCGTCCATATCGGCCCGAAAGGCGATGGCGGAGGCTTCGGGATCACTGCCGGGCAGCACGGCGTAGAACCAGCCCTCCCGGTCCACGATCACGGCCCCTGTGTTCTCCCGGAGAAACGCCTTGATCCGGCGCATCGTTTCCCGTTCCTCCATGGAGAGTTCCGGGTATTGATGCAGCGTATGGCGCAGGTCGATTATCTTTTGCAGTCGGTCGTCGTTCATGTCTCTGCCTCCGTTCCGCAGGCCGCCGGCCTTCATCGGCTCCAACGAAACAGGGGTAAACCGTTGCGGTTTGCCCCTGTTCTGCTCTTTTTTGTGCTTTTCGGATCGCGCTCTCAACGGCGGGCGCATTATTTCCCCCGCAGATCCCCGCGGAAGAAGAGCGCCACGGTCCCGGGTCCCGTATGGCTGCCGATGGTGGCGCCGATGGGGAAGATCTGCACCGTCCCGTCCAGATTTGGGAAGGTCGCCTCGATCAGATCCGCCACGTATCTGGCGTCCTCATAGCAGTCGGAATGCGAGAGAAAACATTTCCCGGCGTAGTTTTTCCCGTCGTCCGCGTGCTCGACCATCTTTTCCACGGTGCGCGCGCAGACCTTTTTCCTGCCGCGGATCTTCTCTCTCGGAATGAGCAGACCGTCGCTGTCCATATTCAGGAGCGGACAGATCCCCAGAAGGTTCCCGATGGCTCCCTCCGTTTTGGTAACGCGTCCGCCGCGGATGTAAAACGTCAGGTCTGTGGAGAAGAACCAGTGGTGTACGTGGAGCTTGTTCGCTTCCGCGTACCCGTACAGCTCGTCGATGCCCGTCCCCTGATCCCGCAGGTCTGCCAGGCTGTCGACCAGAAAACCGAAGCCGCTGGAAGCGCCCAGCGAATCCACGATGTATATTTTGCGGTCCGGATAGGTCTCCAGCAGGGATTCCGCCGCAAGCTTCGCGGAATTCGACGTGCCGGAGAGGCCGCTGGAGAGGGAGACGTGGAGGATGTCCTTCCCCTGGCGGAGAAACGGCTCGAAGAAATCTTCGTATTCGCAGATGCCCAGCTGGCTGGTCCTGGTGTCTTCGCCCTCCAGCATCCGCCGATAGAATTCCTCCGGCGGCACGGACTTGCCCATATCGTCCAGATACAGGGTCCCCCCCAGTTCATAGCGGAAATAGAGGGCGGGAATGTTCCTCCGCTCGAAATACTCCGCAGACAAATCACAGGAGGAGCAGCAGCTCAGTATATAATCATTCATTTTGTCATTTGCTCCTTTCATTTTCTCCGCTCGCATCCGCTTTCTTTCTCTGCGGGAAGGTGGTGTAAAATGCACGGGGCAAAGCGTATGGATCTGCAGCGCGTGAAAATTCCTCCGGTTTTTAAAAAAACGGGTCGGTCCTGTGTCGTAATATACTTTATTTTAATTTCAGTATAGCATAGGGCCGCGCTTTTCACAACACTTCAGAAAGGTTTTCATCCACGGAAACAGGCCGCTCGGACAACAGCGCCGGAATGCCTGTTCCGGGATCCGTGCGGTTATGCCCGACGGGAGGAATAATGATTGTTTTTCGGAAAAAAACCTGATACAATAGCAGCAGGTCCGCACGGTCGGGAGCACAGTTCCGGCCGGCACTCCCGCGTTTCCGCCGCTGTTCCGACCAAACAGCCGAACGAAAAAGCAGGATTTGTCGGTTAGACGGGAAAAGACTGATTTCGTTACATTACGCCAAAAAAAAAGACAAAATGAAAAATGAAGAAAGAGGTGCTGATATGAGACGCAAAACGAACCGGCTGCTGGTCGCTTTGCTGGCCCTGGTGCTGGTGATCGGGACGCTTCCGACGATGGCCCTGGCAACGAATGACAACCACTTGCTCGATCAGTTCGAGATCACCGTGGATCAGTTGCCCACCGCCGAAAACACCGTGGCGGACGTGCTGGGCTCCACTGTCGCCAGCGAATACACCGCTGCGGTCACCTACAACGGCGGAACAGAGGACCCCTATTACGAGTCGAGCCAATGGCCGCTGTATATTTTCAACTACAATTCCGGCAACAACCTCAGCGTCTATGATTCGTTCACTGCCGGAGAATCGTACGTCTTCTCCTTCATGACCTGTCTCCCCAATGGGCTGGACATCGATAACACGCTCATCTCCGCGGATGAGTCCGGCAATCTGAAGCTCGATCTGCCGGTCTATATCAACGGTGAGCCGGCGGAACAGGTCGATATTCTCTATTATCCCGACAAGGACGTGCAGATCTTTGTGAACGCCCGGTACACCGTTCCCGAGACACAACCGCCTGCGCCTCCTGCGGACGATACGCCCCCTGCGGACGATACGCCCCCTGCAGACGACACGAAGGAGATGCTCAAGGAGCTCCATATCAACGGTCTGGCCCTGCCGGAGGACGGGATGACGGTCTATCTGTCCCTGACCGACTGCGGGTCTCCGGAGCTGACCGTGACCTCCATGGCCTGGCAGGAAATCACGGAGGACGGGCACCTGATCCCCATGGTCAATACCGACCGGTTCAAGGCGGGGACCAAGTATTACTTCACCATAGGCCTGGACGCCTCCGAGGTCGCTCTGGACCAGCGTTCCTCCCCCGCCCCCAGTTCCTGGGTGGCCGCCGACGTCTATCTCAACGGCGAGCTGGTGTACCGCGGCGATCCCCTCTGGGGCGACGGCACACATCTGGACGCCTATACGAACTCGGAGAACGATAATGAGCTGACTCTCGTGTTCTCCGCCCATTTCACCGCCTCACCGGGTCTCCCCTTCACCGACGTGACGGAGGACGACTATTACTGCGAGGCGGTGAAGTGGGCCTACAACCATGAGCCTCAGGTCACCAACGGTATGAGCGAGACCACCTTCGGCCCCGATCTCACGGTGACCCGGGGCCAGTGCGTCACCTTCCTGTGGCGGGCCATGGGCTGTCCGGAGCCCGCGTCCACCCAGAATCCCTTTGCGGACGTGAGTGAATCGGATTACTACTACAAGGCGGTCCTGTGGGCCGTGGAGAACGGGATCACCAACGGCGTGGACGCCGCCCACTTCGCCCCCGATCTTACGCTGAGCACCGCCCATATCGCCACCTTCCTGTACCGGACCCTGAATCCCGGCAAAGACGGCTGGAACGACGGCAAGGCGGCCGTCTGGGCCCTGCAGGAGAACCTGCTGGACCAGACGGGCCTGACGGTGGATCCCGGCGTCGACTGCCCCAGAGGGGTCGTCGTGACCTTCCTGTACCGGGAGCTGGTGTGACCGCAAACCTATCCGCATGAAAAAGCAGGGCTTTGAGCCCTGCTTTTTTTCATGCCTTAAACCGACGGCGCGCCTGGGGGCAGCCGGTCTTGTCACGCCCGCAGGCGTGACGGCGATTTGGGTTCCCCTTTGGCGCGTTCTTTGCCTGCTTTCTGTCGCGCACAGAAAGTCACCTGCGGTCGGTCCGTTCCCTTTTCTGTCGAAAAGCTGCCGATCATCGTCAGTGCGGCAAAAAAGGGAGGCGAAATATCCTCTAAAACCTATCGTCCACCTCCGCGGTCAAACAGAACTACTACTGCTCCCCGTCATTCTGAGACCTAAGCCTGAAAATCCGAATGATTTTTCGCTGCGTTCCGAATGAAACGGAACAAAATTTTCTGCTCTCCCCTCCGGTTGCGGGCTTGCGCTCCGGCGGGGGGCGTGGTAAAATAGTTTAATACTCAAATCACGTGTGATTTCAAAGGAGAGAGCCGCCATGCCGCAGGATTACAACGCCACGATCAATCTGCCGAAAACCGATTTCCCCATGAGGGCGGGCCTGCCCAAGCGGGAGCCGGATATGCTTCAGGATTTCCGGGACCGGGACGTCTACGGTCAGCTCATCGCCCGCAACGAGGGCAAGCCCCGCTTCATCCTCCACGACGGGCCTCCCTTCTCCAACGGCTATATCCACATGGGCACCGCCATGAACAAGTGCCTGAAGGACTTTATCATCCGCTACCGCAACATGAGCGGCTGGCAGGCCCCCTACGTCCCCGGCTGGGACAATCACGGCATGCCCATCGAGTCGGCCATCATCAAACAGAACAAGCTCAACCGCAAGGAGATGTCCATCCCCGAGTTCCGCAAGGCCTGTCAGGCCTTTGCCGAAAACTTCGTGGATATCCAGCGGGATCAGTTCATCCGCCTGGGCGTGCTGGGCGACTGGGAGCATCCGTACCTGACCATGAAGCCCTGCTTTGAGAGCGAGGAGGTCAAGGTCTTCGGTGAGATGTACAAGAAGGGCTACATCTACAAGGGCAAGAAACCCGTGTACTGGTGCCCCCACGACGAGACCGCTCTGGCGGAGGCGGAGATCGAGTACAGCGACGATCCCTGCACCTCCATCTACGTGAAATTCCCCGTGAAGGACGATCACGGAAAGCTCTCCGGCCTGTGCGATCTGTCCCGGACCTTCTTCGTCATCTGGACCACCACCACCTGGACCCTGCCGGGCAATCTGGCCATCTGCCTGGGACCCGATTTTGACTACATTCTCATGGGCGCGCCCAACGGCGAGACGTACATCGTGGCAAAGGACCTGGCCGCCACCGTGGCGGAGGCCGCCGGCCTCGAGCGCTACGAAACTCTGGCCGTCCTCAAGGGCTCTGAGTTTGAGCTGATGACCGCCCGGCATCCCTTCTTCGACCGGGAATCCGTCATCCTCAACGGCGACCACGTCACCCTGGAGGCCGGCACCGGCTGCGTCCACACCGCGCCGGGTCACGGCATGGATGACTTCATCATCTGCCGGAAGTATGACGCCGCCGGGCGCACGAATATCGGCGTCGTCGTCCCCGTGGACGACTGCGGCAAGATGACCGAGGAGGCCGGCCCCTTCGCGGGCATGTTCTACTCCAAGGCCAACGACGCCATTCTGGAAAATCTGACGGAGTCCGGCATGCTGCTGGCCCGGAAGGATTTCGTCCACTCCTACCCCCACTGCTGGCGCTGCAAGAAGCCCATCCTCTACCGGGCCACGGATCAGTGGTTCTGCTCCGTGGACGCCATCAAGGACGCCGCCGTGGACGCCGTCCGCGGCGTGAAGTGGCTGCCGGAGTGGGGCGAGGAGCGCATGGTGGCCATGGTCCGGGAGCGGGCCGACTGGTGTATCTCCCGGCAGCGGCACTGGGGTCTCCCCATCCCGGTGTTCTACTGCGCCGACTGCGGCAAGCCCGTCTGCACCGACGAGACCATCGCCGCCGTGTCGGAGGCCTTTGCCGCCCACAGCTCCAATATCTGGTTCGACGAGAGCGCGAAGCTCCTCCCGGACGGCTTTGTCTGCCCCCATTGCGGCGGCGGGACCTTCACCCGGGAGACGGACACTCTGGACGGCTGGTTCGACTCCGGCTCCACCCACTTCGCCTCCCTGCGCCGCGACGATCCGAAGAACTGGCCCGCCGACCTGTATCTGGAGGGCGCCGACCAGTACCGCGGCTGGTTCCAGTCCAGCCTGCTGACCTCCATCGCCACCACCGGTCAGGCTCCCTACAAAAATGTCCTCACCCACGGCTGGACCGTGGACGGCGAGGGCAAGGCCATGCATAAAAGCGCGGGCAACAGCGTGCTGCCGGATCAGATCATCCCCAAGTACGGCGCGGACCTGCTGCGGCTGTGGGCCGCCTCCGCCGACTACCGGGCGGATATGCGCTGCAGCGACGCCATCTTCAAGCAGCTGTCCGACCAGTATCTGAAGATCCGCAATACCGCCCGGTATATCCTGGGCAATCTGGACGGCTTCGATCCCAATGACCCGGTGGCCTATGCCGACCTGCAGTCTCTGGACAAGTGGGCGCTGTCCCGCCTCAACGCGCTGATCCGCACCGTCCGGGACGCCTATGAGAACTACGAGTTCCACGTCATCTCCCACGCCATCCACAACTTCTGCGTCATCGATATGTCCACCTTCTATCTGGACATCATCAAGGACCGGCTGTACTGTGAGGAGCGGGAGGGCCTGCTCCGCCGGGGCGCTCAGACCGCCATCTACTATATCCTGGACGCCATGGTCCGGATGCTGGCCCCCATCCTGGCCTTCACCGCCGAGGAGATCTGGGCCGCCATGACCCACGACAGCGGCTGTGCCGCCGAGAGCGTCCTGTTCAACGACATCCCCGACGCCAGGCCGGAGTGGGATCTGTCCGAGGCCGACGAGACCGCCTGGAGCACCCTGCGGTCCCTGCGTCTGGACGTGAACCGCGCTCTGGAGGCCGCCCGGGCCGCCAAGACCATCGGCAAGGCCCTGGACGCCCAGGTGACCCTGTTCGTCCAGGAGGAGGCAAAGCCCGTTCTGGCCAGACTGGAGGGTCTGGATCTGCGGCAGCTGTGTCTCGTCTCCGCCCTCACGGTAACGGAGGGCACAGGCGACGGCATGCCCGGCGAGAACGTCCCCGGCATCACCGTTGCCGTGGCCCCCGCCGACGGGGAGAAGTGCCCCCGGTGCTGGAACCGCTGCGGCGATCTGGGCGCCGATCCGGACTATCCGGAGCTCTGCCCCCGCTGCGCCGCCGTGGTGCGGAAGATGGGGCTGTAAAACGATTTGCGCCAACGAACAGGGGCGTGCGGAGCACCCGCACGCCCCTGTTTTTTGTGCGTCGGAACGGCGGTGGGGAAAACACCGCAGAAAAATGCCGGAAAAAACGCCGTTTTCCCTTGCGGGGACTAGTTTTCTCCGTTTTTTCGCCTTGACGAAAAATGTGTTTCATGTTATAATTCCATACAAGATATAGTATCTCTGAATGCGATTTCACCTGCTGAAAGGAAGTGCGTCCCATGGAGAAATCGATTCGCCGTATGGATATCAACACCGGAGTGGAGGAAGCCCGGGCCACGGAGAGCGGCGTCCTGGTGGACGTACGTACGGAGGAGGAGTATGCCGAGGGCCATATCCCCGGCAGCATCAATTTCCCCTCTCCGTATATTCAGCGTCTGGGAGATCAGTTCCCCGACCTTGACACGCCTCTCTTCCTCTACTGCAAGAGCGGTGCGCGCAGCAAGCGCTCCTGCCGCCTGCTGGCCAGCGTCGGCTATACCAATATCACCAATCTGGGCGGCATCGCCGACTGGACGGGCCCGGTGGAGAAATGATCGAAAACGGACGGATCGCTGCTGCGGCCCGTCCTTTTTTCAGAGGCCCGCCTGTCTGCGCCCTGCAGTTTTATTTGCACTTTTTGTTTTTTGCCGAAAGGCTGCGCCGTGATGCGGAACGCACAGTCATCCGGTAATCTGGCTTGGAATCCCCCTGCTCACACCTGTAAAAAAGATACCTGAGGGAGCTCCGTCCGGGGCTCCCTCAGGTATCTTTTTCTGTGGGATGTTGCAGACAAAAAAAGTATAAAAATGCCCCCGCAGATGATCTCCGGAGGCGGAATCTGGACCGCTACGCCAGCAGCTGGGCCAGGGCAATCACCACGGGCATGGTAATGATGGACAGCAATGTTGAGGCGGAGACGAGAGACACGGACAGCTCCGTGTCGTTTTTGAACTTGGCGGAGAACATGGTGCACAGGGCCGCCACGGGGGCCGCCACGGAGATGACGAGGGACACCATCTGCGTCCCCTCCACGCCGCACAGCTTCATTCCCAGCAGGGCCAGCAGGGGAACGATCAGCAGCCGCAGGGCCATGGACAGCCAGCAGGCCCCCGCGGTGAAGGCACGGCGCAGGTTCGCGTGGCTGAGATGATAGCCGATGACCAGCATGGGCAGGGGCGTGTTCAGCGCCGCCAGATAGTGCACCGGCTGATAGATCACCGTCGGCAGAGTGACAGAGCCGAGGAACAGCGCCACGGCGATGATCACGCCCAGGATGCCGGGATTGAGGACCAGCTTTTTCGCGGAGAGGATCTGCCGGTCCCCGCTCATGACGGCCAAGCCCCAGGTCCAGGCGAGGAGATTGAAGACGACCAGAAACGCGCTGCCGTAGAACAGACCGTCGGCGCCCAGCACCGCCTCCTGGAGGGGCAGGCCCATGAAGCCGCAGTTGGAAAACACAGCGGCAAAGCGCAGCACCCGCCGCCGGGCGGCGTTCTTGTCGTGAAAGCACAGATAGCCCAGGGCGATGCTCAGTACGGTCGCCGCCGCCGCCAGCAGCAGCGACAGCAGCAGGCCCCGGAGCATGGCGGCGTCGAAGGGCCGCTGGAAGGCCTGGATGATCACGCAGGGGGCCACCACGTACAGCACCACGTCGGTGATGACGGCGGCGCCGGTGTCGTTGATCACCCGCCGCCGGCCCAGAAGGACGCCTACGGCGATGAGGATGAACAGGATGACGACCTGCTGTCCAACGGTGAACAGATTCTGCAGCATCGCTGTCCCTCCTCTCCTGCGCTGTGCGGCGCATTTTTACACACGAATCTATTATACCTCTCCCCCGGCGGATTGCAAGGCCGATCCTCCGGTTTTCGCCCTCTGCGGCATGGTCATTTCTTCCAAAAAAAGCTTGACGGAACCCCGGATTCAATGATAAAATAAGACAACTTTTCAGTGGCGAACTGCACCTTTCGCCGCAGGGGACCGGCAGACGGTATCCCGGTCCGAAAACTTTTGAAATGGAGGTCTTTTCATGAAGTCTTTCACCAAGATCCTGGGCCTGCTTCTGGCCCTGTCCCTGCTGGTCGCCGTGATGGCCGGCTGCGGCGCCGGCGGCGGCGAGCCTGCTCCTGCTCCCGATGACGCTGCCGTCACCGACGACGCTGCGGCGCCCGGCGGCGACGAGGCTGCCGCTCCCGTCAGCGACAAGACCTACGTCATCTATTCCGACAACGCGTTCGCTCCCTTTGAGTACTATGACACCGAGGCCGGTGTGTATGTGGGTCTGGATATGGACCTGCTGGCCGCCATCGCCGAGGACCAGGGCTTCAAGTATGAGATGCACAACGACGGCTTCGACGCTTCCATGGGCGCCGTGCAGTCCGGTCAGGCCGACGGCATGATCGCCGGTATGACCATCACCGAAGAGCGTATGCTGACCTTCGACTTCTCCGAGGGTTACTTCGAGGACGGCCAGATCATGGTCGTGCCCGCTGACAGCACCATCGCCTCTCCGGCGGACCTGGCCGGCACCACCGTGGCCGCCAAGACCAGCACCCAGGGCGCCGCTTATGCCGAGAGCATCAAGGACGAGTATGGCTTCGAGATCCAGTACTATGAGGACTCCCCCACCATGTACACCGCCGTCATCAACGGCACCAACAGCGCCTGCTTCGAGGACTTCTCCGTCATCGGCTACGCCATCCAGAGCGAGGGCCTGGCTCTCCAGACCGTGGGCGACGTCGTGAATCCCGGCTACTACGGCTTTGCCGTGCAGAAGGGTATGAATCCCGAGCTCATCGAGATGTTCAACGCCGGTCTGGCCAATATCAAGGCCGACGGCACCTATGACCAGATCCTGGCCAACTACGGCTATTGATCCGGCGGTCATCTGACTGTACTGTACTGAAAAGCGTAAGCGCCGTCCCTGTGGCGGCGCTTACGCATCTTCCTCCCCGCGGGCAAGAGCCCGTCTGAAAGCGGACAGCCTGTGCCGCTGGCCATTTTCAAACGGTCTCTGCCGATCTCTCCGTACATAGAAAAAAGGATGTTCCTATGGATTTTTCAAGAGTTCTTTCTGACGCCACACTATTGCTGCTTCAGGGCCTGAAGGTCACGGTAATCATCGCCGTGATCTCCCTGCTCATCGGCATGGTGATCGGCTTCGTGATGTGCCTGTTCGGGATGTCACGAATCTGGATCCTTCGCTGGATCTCCAAAATTTATATCTGGATCATCCGGGGCACACCGATGATCGTGCAGGCGTTCATCGTCTATTTCGGCTTCCCCCAACTGATCGGAATGTTCGTACCGGGCTTTCGATTAGAGGCGTTTTCTGCCGGTCTGATCACGCTGAGTCTCAACGCCGGCGCATACCTGGCGGAGATCTTCCGGGGCGGTATTTCCGCCGTGGATCCCGGCCAGGTGGAGGCGGCGCGAAGTCTGGGCCTGAGCAGCGCGCGGACCATGGTCAAGGTAGTCCTGCCCCAGGCCTTCCGCGTCGCCATCCCCTCCATGGTCAACCAGTTCATCATCACCATCAAGGACACCTCCATCCTCTCCGTCATCGGCCTGGCCGACATCGTCAACAAGGCCAAGGTCTACGTGGGTGCGTCCTACCAGTTCTTCGCCACGTATACCATCGTGGCCGTGTACTACCTGATCATCATCTCCATCCTGATGATCGTCCTCAAACGCGTGGAGAAAAAGATGAATTATGAAAGAAAAAATAATCGTAAAAAACCTGCATAAGTACTTCCATGATCTTGAGGTGCTCCGGGGCATCGACCTCACCGTCACCGAGGGCGAGGTGGTCTGCATCATCGGGCCCTCCGGCTCCGGCAAGTCCACCATGCTCCGGTGTCTGAACCGGCTGGAGCAGGCCACCAAGGGCACCATCATCGTGGACGATATCACCATCACCGACAAGCACGTGAATATCAACCACGTCCGGGAGAACATCGGCATGGTGTTCCAGAGCTTCAACCTCTTCTCCCATTTGACGGTGAAGAAGAATATCACGCTGGCCCCCGTGGACCTGAAAAAGATGTCCCGGGAGGAGGCGGACGAGACCGCCATGCAGCTGCTGAACCGTGTGGGTCTGGCGGACAAGGCCGACAGCTATCCCAGCCAGCTCTCCGGCGGTCAGAAGCAGCGTGTGGCCATCGCCCGGGCCCTGGCCATGAAGCCGGACATCATGCTCTTCGACGAGCCCACCTCCGCGCTGGACCCGGAGATGATCGGCGAGGTCCTCCAGGTCATGAAGCAGCTGGCCGCCGACGGCATGACCATGGTGGTGGTCACCCATGAGATGGGCTTCGCCCGGGACGTGGCGGATCGTGTCATCTTCATGGCCGACGGCGTCATCGTGGAGGAGGGACCGCCCAACGAGCTGTTCCTCAATCCCAAGCACCAGCGGACCAGGGATTTCCTCGGCTGTGTGCTGGACCATACCGCTCCCCCCGCCGAAGCGGCAGCAGATTAAACCCCATACATTCGACTGGCATACCGCAAAAGCTGTCTTTTGCGGTATGCTTTCTTTTTCTCCGCCTGCGGGCGGGAGGCACGTTTTCTTAACCCTTTTGTTCTTGCCGCCTGCGGGCAGGAATGTCTCCGACGGCCTACTTTCTGTATCGTGACAGAAAGCAGGCCCCCCGGAAAGGGCGTTCCCTTTCTATCGAAAGATTGGAAAATGTCGTTAGTCTGTCAAAGGGGAGGTTTCGCTTCCGAGCGACCCTGCTTTTCTGATCGCCCAGAAAAGCAGGGGGAAAAGATGCGCCAGAAAACCCATGGTTTTCTGGACTTTCCTTTTCGTCTATAGGTGCGTTCTTCTCTTTTCGGCGCGCTTCGCCGAATTGACCCCGCTTCCCAAGCGCTGCCGCGCCCTCGGTGCTTATTGAAAAACACCTGCGCTGGAATAACAGCGCCTGGTCTGGTGCGGGAAGGCAACCCTGCCGCTCAGCGCCCCAACGCGGTCAGCCGCTGTCACACATCGCAGCAGCGCGCCAGCGCGGGTGGGTTGCACCAGACGATACAGGGCCTTGCCGGCCGGGGCTGTTGCGCGGGATGATTCTGTTCCCCGCCGGGAGGCCAGGGGGTTACTCAAGGGGGACTGGTCCCCCTTGAAATCGCCCCGGCGCCAGCCGGTTTTGTCATGCCCGCAGGCGTGACGGCGATTTGGGTTCCCCTTTGGTGCGTTCTTTGGTGACTTTCTGTCGCACACAGAAAGTCACCCGCGGTCGGCACGTCCTCCAAATACCTTCGTTTTTCCCACCTGCGGGCGGAGTACCCACCGTGGGAGAAGAATTTCCATCCCTGTATTGCGTCGGTTTGTCCCAAATGGTATACTGAAAAAAGCGGAGGCACTGCGCCCCGCCCGAAAAGAACGCTATGCGGACGGCGCTCCGCCGTCCGGAACAGGAGGCTCATATGTGCGGAATCGTCGGCTATATCGGCCGGGAGCCGGCAGCGCCCATTCTGCTGGACGGCCTGGCCCATCTGGAATATCGCGGCTATGACTCCGCCGGCATCGCCGTGTGCAAACCCGGCGGCGGCCTGGAGGTCTATAAATCAAAGGGACGGCTTGAGGTCCTCTCCGCCTCCATCGACGGCGGCGTCCATCTGCCCGGCTGTACCGGTATCGGTCACACCCGCTGGGCCACCCACGGCGAGCCCAACGACGTCAATTCCCATCCCCACGTCAGTGAGGACGGTACTTTCTCCCTGGTCCACAACGGCATCATCGAGAACTATCTGGAGATCAAGGAAAGTCTCCAGAAAAACGGCGTCCGCTTCACCTCGGACACGGACACGGAGGTGGTGGCCCAGCTGCTGGCCTACTACTACCGTGAGGGCGTGGACATCCTCTCCGCCGTGTTCAAGGTCCTCCACCGCATCGAGGGGGCCTACGCCCTGGGTATCCTCTGCGCGGACCAGTCCGACATGCTCATCGCCGCCCGGAAGGACGCGCCGCTGCTGCTGGGCTACAGCGAGGGGGGCCAGTTCATCGCATCCGACGTCACCGCCATCCTCCGGCACACCCGTGAGGTGTCCTACATGGAGGACGGCGAGGTGGCGGTGCTGACCCGGGAGGGCATCCAAGTCTACAACAGTCTCAAGCAGCCCATCACCAAGGAGCGGCACCATGTGGACTGGGAGGTCTCCGCCGCGGAGAAGGGCGGCTACGAGCACTTCATGTTCAAGGAGATCATGGAGCAGCCCCAGGCCATCGCCAAGACCATCGCGCCCCGGATCCGGGACGGTCAGGTGCACTTTGACGGTCTGAATCTGACAGAGGACGCCATCCGGGACGTGAAAAAGATCTTCATCCTGGCCTGCGGCTCCTCCTACCACGTGGGCATGGTGGGCAAGTACATGCTGGAGCGGCTGCTGCGTATCCCAGTGGAGGTGACGCTGGCGTCGGAATTCCGCTATTGCGATCCCATCGTGAATCCCGGCACCCTGGCCATCGTCATCAGCCAGTCCGGCGAGACGCTGGACACCATGGCGGCCCTCCGGGAGGCCAAGGCCCGGGGCGCCCACGTGCTGTCCATCGTCAATGTGGTGGGCTCCTCCATCGCCCGGGAATCCGACGACGTGATCTACACCTGGGCGGGCCCGGAGATCGCCGTGGCCACCACCAAGGCGTACAGCACCCAGCTGGCGGTGCTGGACCTGCTGGGGCTCTACTTTGCGAAAATCATGGATACCATCTCTCCGGAGACCTATACCGAGATCCTGGAGGAGCTGCAGCGTCTGCCGGAAAAGCTGGAGCAGGTGCTGGCCCACAAGGAGAGGATCCAGTATTTCGCCTCCCAGTACTTCAACCACAACTCCGTGTTCTTCATCGGCCGGAATCTGGACTACGCCATGGGTCTGGAGGGCTCCCTGAAGCTCAAGGAGATCTCCTACATCCACTCGGAGGCCTACGCCTCCGGCGAGCTGAAGCACGGCACCATCTCCCTCATCGAGCCGGGCACTCTGGTGCTGGCCCTGGGCACCTTCGATCCTCTCTTTGACAAGGCCCTGTCGAATGTCATCGAGGTCAAGGCCCGGGGAGCCGACGTGCTGGCCCTCACCACCGAGGAGCGGGCCGCGGACATGGCCAAGATCGCCAGCGGCGTCATCGCCATCCCCTCCACCCACCAGCTGCTGCTCCCCTCTTTGGGCGTGGTGCCCTTGCAGCTGTTCGCCTACTATGTGGCCCTGAACCGGGGCTGCGACATCGACAAGCCCCGCAATCTGGCGAAATCCGTCACCGTGGAGTGAGATCGCTTCGCCGGGCGCCGGTTTGGGAACGCGGCGCGGATGACGGGCCTCTGCGAGGTGTTTTGACAGTTGAAAGGCGGGAACCGCGTTTGCGGTTCCCGCCTTTGTTTTTGCTCGTCAGGCAGCCGTGTGGCTGTCCAGATATTCGCTGATATGGTCGCTCCCGTCGGTATCCCGCAGACCGGAGCTGCCGCCGCCGCCGTAGGTGCCGGTATCGGCACTGTCGGCAGGGGCCTCCCCGGCGCCGTCGGCGGGGACGCCGGATGTGTCGCCGGTCATGCTGTCCGCCGTGTCGGGCTTGTCGGCCGCTGCCGTGTCGGGCTTGTCCGCCGACGCCGTATCGGGCTTGTCCGCCGCCGCCGTGTCGGGCTTGTCAGCCGACGACGTGTCGGGTTTGTCGGCCGACGCCGTATCAGGCTTGTCAGCCGACGACGTGTCGGGCTTATCGGCCGCCGCCGTGTCGGGCTTGTCAGCCGACGACGTGTCGGGCTTGTCGGCCGACGACGTGTCGGGCTTGTCCGCCGACGCCGTATCGGGCTTGTCAGCCGACGACGTGTCGGGCTTGTCGCTCTGGGCGGCGGGGGTCTTGTCCTCCTTGTCCCCGGCGGGCTTCGTCTGCTCTTTGCCGGAACCGGAGACAGGGGCGGCGGTCTCCGCCGCGGGCTCCTCTTCGGTCCCGTCCGTCTCCCCGGCGTCGGCGCTCCCGCTGTCTTCCCCGTCGGCGGATTCCGGGCCGTTCAGCCAGGCGATGAAATCGGGATGGAGCACGCCCCACTGGCCCGGCTCCGCGTCATACTCGCTTCTCGTCTCGGGAGAGGCCGCCTCATTGAGAAGGAAGGCGTCCAGGTCGGCCCGCTCCGCCGCCACGGCCTGATCGTGGAGACGCTGGGTCTCCGCGTCCTCGATGGCCTGAATGGCGGCCTCGCCTGCGGCCAGGACCTCCTCCGCCTTCGCCTGTGTGTCGCGGATGTCGGCCTCATAGGCCTCCTGTCTGCCCAGCAGGTTCTTGTATTTGACCCGCAGCTTCAGATAGTCCGAGCTGGTCTCATAGCCCTCGCCCTGCTCCTCCCGCACGGCGGCAAAGCTCTCGTTCATGGCCGCCAGAGCGTCGGCCTGCTCGGCCTGGAACGCCTCGTATCCCACCACGCTGGAGGCGTGGGCCTTCAGTGCGTCGCTGTAGTCTGTCAGCAGGTCGCTCTTCGCGGCGTCAAGCGCCATCAGATAATCCCGCCGGCCCGGATCGTCGGTGGCCAGGGCCTGATCCGCGGTGTCGATGGCGTTGTGATAGATGATCTCCTCCCGCAGACAGATGTCATAGGAATTGCAGGCCCGGTTCGCCACGCACTCCCGGAGATAGGCGTCCTGATAGTAGTACTCCGGATCCCCGGCCGACAGCTCGTCGACGGTCTGGATCAGGTGGGACAGCTGAGAGGCGTTCTCCGCCCGCAGGGCGTCCTTCTCGGCCCTCACGTCCAGCAGCTCGTCGTACAGTCTGACCCGCTCGGTTTTGATGGCGCCGTCGGACTCCGCCTTGGCCTGGATGGCCCGCTCCTGTTCGGCATCGGATGCGCCCTTCAGGGCGTCCGCCTCCCAGCGCAGCACGTCCGCCTGCCGGAGCAGGACCACATAGTTGGTGAGGATGCTGTTGCCCTTGACGTAGGATACGCCCTCCTCCGTCCAGAGGAAGTCGGCGTCATGGTCGATCTTTTCCTTCAACTGGGCGGCCTGTCTGGCGATGACCTGGTGGTCCGCCAGATACTGCTCTGCGACGGCCTCCGCCTCCGCCAGCTCCCGGGCCTTCTCCTCCGCCACGGCGCCGGTGAACGCCTCGCCGTCATCGGCGGCGGCGGCAGATTCCAGGCCGCTGAGGGTGTAGTTCACACGCTTGTTTTCGTCCAACAGGAAGATCAGCGGATAGGTCACGACGACGCTCTCCGCCCCGTCGGTGACGACGGCGCTCTCATCCGCCGTCTCCGGATCCTCCGAGGCCTCACCGGCGGTCTCGGCCGGTCCGGTCCCCTCTGTCTGCGCGTCTTCCGCTTCTCCGGCAGTCTCTTCATCGACGAGCCCGATGGTGTCCGCCTCTTCGTCGATCAGCGCGGTCTCCTCCTCCGGATCCTCCGGGGGGGCGGGGATATACTCGCCGGTGGCGGTGGCGATGACGATGGCCCGGGTGTCCAGCACCTCATCCCACTCCGCCAGGGTCACACCCCGGGAGAGGTCAGCGGCGATATCGTCGGTGAGCATGACCTTCGCGTCGGTGATCTCGTGGCCCTCGGGCAGGTCATAGGACCTCAGGGCGGCCTCGGCATAGGTCTGGGCCTCCGTCAGTGCTTCCGGATCGAAGGCCGGCAGTTGCTGATCCTGCGGTTTTACACCGCAGCCGGCCAGAGAAAGGGCCAGTGCCAGCACCGCCAGAAAGGCGGGAACGGCCCGCAGTCCCCTCCTGTTTCGTCTGTGAATATGCATGAGGATATGCCTCCCTCTGTCGTTCCGGGCCGCATTTTCCAGCGGCCTGCAAATGCTGTCGGTTTTACTATACCACGCCCCCCGGTATTTTTCCACCGTTTTTCAAGAAAAACAGCGCCGAAAGCTGCATTTTTTGCCGTATTATTTCTTGACAGCACCGCCATTCTGTGTGATACTTATTAACATAAATATTATGACAAAATCCGTAATTGCGCGCTTTTCTGTCACGCCGCCGGAAGGGGACAAACCGCTCCCGGTGTTCGGATTTTGAAAGGAGTCGAGAGAGATGGAAAAGAAGACCCCTCTGTATGATATGCACGTGAAATACGGCGGCAAGATCGTGCCCTTCGCCGGGTATCTGCTGCCGGTGCAGTACGGCGGCGGCGTCATCGCCGAGCACATGGCCGTGCGCAACTCCTGCGGCATCTTCGACGTATCCCATATGGGCGAGTTCTTCCTGGAGGGCCATGACGCCCTGGAAAATCTGAACATGCTGATGACCAACGACTTCACCGACATGGCGGACGGTCAGGCCCGCTACAGCCCCATGTGCAACGAGAACGGCGGCACCGTGGACGATCTGATCGTCTACAAGCGGTTCGACGACTTCTACATGATCGTGGTCAACGCCGCAAACAAGGAGAAGGATTTCAACTGGATCAAGGACCATCTCACCGGTCATGTCCACTTTACCGATATGTCCGACAAGTTTGCCCAGATCGCCATCCAGGGCCCCGCGGCCTGCAATCTGGTCTCCTCCCGGTCCGCCTATGACCATGTGCCGGTGGACAATTATACCGCCTGCTTCGACGCAGAATGGGAGGGCATCCCCTGCGTCATCTCCCGCACCGGCTACACCGGCGAGGACGGTCTGGAGATCTACCTCCGGCCCGAGCGTGCCTGCGAGATGTGGGAGCTGCTGCTGGACGCCGGCCGGAAGGTCGGTCTGACCCCCTGCGGCCTCGGCGCCCGGGACACCCTGCGTCTGGAGGCCTGCATGCCCCTGTACGGCCATGAGCTGGCCGACGACATCTCCCCCAAGGAAGCGGGCCTGGGCTACTTCATCAAGATGGACAAGCCCGACTTCATCGGCAAGCAGGCCATGCTGGCCCAGCAGCCCCTGACCCGGAAGCGGGTGGGCCTGAAGGTCACCGGCCGGGGCATCATCCGCGAGCATATGGACCTGTACGTGGGCGACAGGAAGGTGGGCTTCTCCACCTCCGGCTCTCACCTGCCCTACGTCGGCGCGCCCATGGCCATGGCCATGGTGGATATGGAATACACCGCCAAGGGCACCGTCCTGGAGGCCGACGTCCGCGGCCGCCGCGTGGCCGCCGAGGTGGTCGCCACCCCGTTCTACAAGAGAAAGTAAGTCAAAGCGAAACCCCTTTGTCGGGTTTCGCTTTGAGAGGGGCTGCGCTCCGCTTTCGCACGCCCCCCGGGGCCCACGATGCTCCGCGAGAGGTGTTTTTCCCGATGCACATGTCATCGGAAAAAATCTGAATCTATTCGTCGCTGCGGCGGTGAACTCTGCGAGGCTTTTCGCGTACTGTGAGACTTTTATTCCCGTATTTTTAATCATAGGAGGAAAATAAAATGAAGATCCTGTCGAATCTGAAGTACACCAAGACCCACGAGTGGGCCAAGTTTGAAAACGACGGCACCGTGCTGGCGGGCCTCACCGATTTTGCCCAGGAGCATCTGGGTGATCTGGTGTTCGTGAACCTGCCCGAGGTGGGCGACTCCGTCACCGCCGGCGAGCCCTTCTGCGACGTGGAGTCCGTCAAGGCCGTGTCCGACGTGTATGCGCCTGTCTCCGGCGAGATCATCGAGGTCAACGAGGCCCTGGCCGACAATCCCGCGCTGATCAACGAGGATCCCTATGACGCGTGGCTGGTAAAGATCGGCAGTGTTGAGGACAACGGCGAGCTGCTGGATGCCGCGGCTTACGACACCTTTGCAAAGGAGGAGGCCGAGGACTGATGGGCACCTTTGTTCCCCACACCCCGGAGGAACAGCGGGCCATGCTCCAGGCCATCGGCCTGGACAGCTTTGACGGTCTGTACGCCGACGTACCTGCCGGCGTGCGCCTGACAGATCTGCCCCTTCCCTCCGGCATGAGTGAGCTGGAAGCCCGGCGGACCATGGAGGAGATGGCGGCGGAAAATTTCCGCTTCCGTCACATCTTCCGGGGCGCCGGCGCGTACTGCCACTATATCCCCTCTGTCGTGAAGCAGATCGCCTCCAAGGAGGAGTTCGTCACCGCCTACACCCCCTATCAGGCTGAGATCAGCCAGGGCGTGCTGCAGTCCATCTTCGAGTACCAGACCATGATCTGTGATCTCACCGGCATGGATGTGTCCAACGCCTCCGTCTACGACGGCTGCACCGCCGCCGCCGAGGCTGCGGCCATGTGCCGGGACCGGAAGCGGGGCGTCGTGCTGGTGTCCGCCGCCGCGCACCCCTATGCCAGGAAGACCATCGGCACCTACTGCTTCGGCAGCGGCGCCGAGGTGGTGACGGTGCCGGAAAAGGACGGCCGCACGGATCTGGAGGCTCTCAAAGAGCTTTTGAATGACCAGTCCGCCTGCTTCTACTTCCAGCAGCCCAGCTTCTTCGGCTGCATCGAGGACGCCGACGCCATCTGCGCCCTGGTCCATGAGGCCGGCGCGAAGCTGATCATGGGCTCCTATCCCATGGCCCTGGCCCTGCTGAAGACCCCCGGCGAGGTGGGGGCAGACGTGGCTGTGGGCGAGGGACAGCCCCTGGGTCTGTCCGTTGCCTTCGGCGGCCCGTATCTGGGCTTCATGGCCGCAGGCGGCGCCCTGACCCGGAAGCTTCCGGGCCGTATCGTGGGCCAGACCGTGGACGACCAGGGCCGCCGGGCCTTCGTCCTCACCCTTCAGGCCCGGGAGCAGCACATCCGCCGGGAGAAGGCCGGCTCCAATATCTGCTCCAACGAGGCCCTGTGCGCCCTCACCGCCACGGCGTATCTGGCGGCCATGGGCCCCGAGGGCTTCCGGGAAGCGGCACGGCAGAGCGTGGCTAAGGCACACTATCTGGAGAAGAAGCTCTCCGACGCGGGTCTCAAGCGCATCCACAGCGGCGAATTCTTCAACGAGTTCGTCACCTCCACCCCCGTCCCCGCCGCCGACATTCTGGCGGCTCTGGAGGACCGGGACTATCTGGGCGGACTGCCCCTGGGCAAAAATGAGATCCTGTGGTGCGCCACGGAAAAAAACACCGCCGCCGAGATCGACGAGCTGGCAGAGATCGTAAAGGAGGTGACCGGCGCATGAAGCTGATCTTTGAACGCAGCATCCCCGGCCACGGCCAGACTCTGCTGCCCCACTGCGACGTGCCGGAGATCACCCTTGACGCTCCCGGGCGGGAGACGCCCCTGCATCTTGCGGAGCTGTCGGAAAACGACCTGAGCCGCCACTTTACTGAGCTGTCCAAGCAGGTCCACGGCGTCAACTGCGGCTTCTATCCTCTGGGCTCCTGCACCATGAAGTACAGCCCCAAGCTGGACGAGGACATGGCGGCGCTGCCCGGCTTCACCGATATCCATCCCCTCCAGCCGGCCCATACGGCGCAGGGCTGCCTTCACGTGCTCCACGAGGCGGCGCAGCAGCTGTGCGTCATCACCGGCATGGACGAGATGACCATGCAGCCTGCCGCCGGCGCTCACGGCGAGTTCACCGGCCTGCTGCTGATCAAGTCCTACCACCGATCCCGGGGCGACGACAAGCGCACCAAGATCATCGTTCCCGACTCCGCTCACGGCACCAATCCCGCCTCCGCCAGCATGGCCGGATTCACCATCGTCAACGTCCCCTCCCGGGCCGACGGCTGCGTGGATCTGGAGAAGCTGAAGGCGGCGGTGGGCGACGATACCGCGGGACTCATGCTCACCAACCCCAACACGGTGGGCCTGTTCGATAAAAATATTCTGGAGATCACAAAGATCATCCACGACGCCGGCGGCCTGAACTATTACGACGGCGCCAATCTCAACGCCGTTATGGGCATCGTCCGCCCCGGAGACATGGGCTTCGACGTGGTCCACGTGAATCTCCACAAGACCTTCGCCACCCCCCACGGCGGCGGCGGTCCCGGCAGCGGCCCCGTGGGCTGCAAGGCCTTCCTGGCGGACTTCCTGCCCGGCCAGGTCGTCCGCTGTGCCGACGGCGTGTATACCCTGTCCACGCCGGAGAAGAGCATCGGCTGCGTCCGGGGCTTCCACGGCAACTTCCTGGTAGCGGTGAAGGCCCTCACCTATCTGATGATGCTGGGCCGCGAGGGCGTCCCCGAGGCGGCCAGAAACGCCGTGCTCAACGCCAACTATCTCATGCACCGCATCAAGGGCTCCTATCCCCCGGCGGTGGACGGCATCTGCATGCACGAGTTCGTGGCCTCCATGGACAAGGCGAAGCATGAGTTCGGCGTCTCCGCCACCGACGTGGCCAAGGCCATGCTGGACTACGGCATCCATCCCCCCACCATGTATTTCCCCCTTATCGTCCATGAGGCGCTCATGTTCGAGCCCACGGAGACCGAATCCAAGGCCACCCTGGACGAGACGGCGGATATCCTGCTGGAGATCATGGAGCGGGCCAAGTCCGATCCCGACAGCCTCCACGCCGCGCCGCTTACCGCCCCCATCGGGCGTCCCGACGAGGTGACGGCGGCCCGTCAGCCGGTGACCCGCTACGTCTTTGAACAATGATTCGGCGTCTGGCCTGTCTTGAGACCTTTGACACCGATCCCTTCCGGAACCTGGCTGTGGAGCGGTATCTGACGCTCCACGCCGGGGCCGGGGAGTGCATCCTCTACCTCTGGCAGAACCGCGACACCGTGGTCATCGGCCGCAACCAGAACGCCTGGAAGGAGTGCCGGGTCAGTCTGCTGGAGGAGGAGGGCGGAACTCTGGCCCGCCGGGGCTCCGGCGGCGGCGCGGTCTTCCACGACGGCGGCAATCTGAATTTCAGTTTCGCCGTCCAAAAGGGGGACTACGACGTGCCCCGGCAGTTGTCCGTCATCGCGGCGGCCTGCCGGTCTCTGGGCATCGACGCCGCCGTCAGCGGCCGCAACGACCTGACCGCCGAGGGCCGGAAATTTTCCGGCAACGCGTTCCTTGAAACCCGCGGCCAATGCTGTCACCACGGCACCATCCTTATTGCCGCGGACACCGACCGCATGAGCCGATATCTCACCGTCTCCCGGGAAAAGCTGACGGCCAACAGCGTGGCCTCCGTGCACTCCCGGGTGGGCAATCTGGCCGCTCTCTGTCCCGGTCTGACCCCGGACCGGATGCGAGCCGCCCTGAAGGAGGCATTTTCCGCCGTCTACGGGCTGCCGGTGACCACCCTCTCCCCGGAGGCGCTGGATGAAGCGGAACTGCAGGCGCTGACGGCGGAATTTGCCGATCCCGCCTGGCGATACGGCCGCTGCGGGTCCTTTACCCATCAAATTTCCCGCCGCTTCCCATGGGGAGAGGCGGAATTGTGTTTTTCCGTGGAGAAGGGGCTCGTAGCCGACTGCGGCCTTTACTCCGACGCTATGGATCCGGACTTCTGTCCCGTCGCGGCGAAGGCCCTCCTGGGCCAGCCCTTTACCGCGCAGGCGCTCTGCCGTGCGCTGTCCGGCTGTATTTCCGGACCTCTTTACACGGATCTGGCTTCCCTGATCCGCGATTCCCTGTGATAAAGGAGCTCTTTCCTATGGACCAGTTTGACCTTGTTGTGATCGGTGCCGGACCCGGCGGATATGTCGCCGCGGCGGACGCCGCAAAGCAGGGCCTGCGCACCGCCGTTATCGAGCGCAGAGACCTGGGCGGCACCTGTCTGAACCGGGGGTGCATCCCCACCCGCATCCTGCTCCACGCCGCGCATCTGCTCCGGCAGGCCCGGCAGGCCCCCCGCCTGGGGCTGGCCCCCCTCCCGGAGGCGGCGCTGGACCCTGCTGCCCTGAAGGCCTGGCGGGATGAGACGGTGACCACCCTTCAGTCCGGCATCACACAGCTGTTCAAGCTCAACAAGGTAACCCTCTTCACCGGCCACGGCACGCTGACCGCGCCGGACCGGGTGGCCGTGAAGGCCCCCGACGGCACCGTCACGGAGCTGGGCGCGAAGTTCGTCCTGCTGGCCACCGGCACGGTGTACGCGCAGCCGGACTTCCCCGGCGGCGAGCTGGCCCTCAGCAGCGACGATATCCTGGAGCACATGGACGTGGTCTATCCCCGTCTGCTGGTCTCCGGCGGCGGCGTCACCGGCGTGGAGTTCGCCTCCGCCTACGCTGATTTCGGCTGTCAGGTGACCATGATCTCCAGCTGCACCCTCCGGGGCATGGACCGGGAGCTGGCCCGGAGCATCCAGGCCATGCTGAAGAAAAAGGGCGTGGAGTACCACGAGGGCGCCCGGGTCAAGGAGCTGGCCAGGATTGATTCCGGCATCCTCTGCACCTGGGAGGATAAGAACGGCCGGTCCGTCACCGAGACCGACGCCGTCCTCATGGCCGCCGCCCGGCGCTCCTATACCGAGGATCTCTTCGGCCCCGGCGTTCAGCCGGAGCTGGACGGCGCCAATATCAAGGTGGATGAATTCTACCGGACCTCCCTCCCCGGCGTCTACGCCATCGGCGACGTCACCGGCGGCAAGCGGCTGGCTCACGTGGCCTCCGCCGCAGGCAGGTGCGCCGTGGCCCATATGCTGGGTAAGGAGGCCCCCATGGATATGACGGCGATCCCCTCCTGTGTGTATACCAGTCCCCAGATCGCCTCGGTGGGCCTGGACGCCGACAGCGCCAAGGCGGCGGGGCTTCAGGTCAAAACCCGGAAGCTGCCCATGACCGTCAACGGCCAGTCCCTGGTGACCCGGGAGGAGCGCAGCTTTGTCAAGATCGTGGAGGAACTCGACACCGGCCGCATCGTCGGCGCCCAGCTCTTCTGCGCCCAGGCCACGGAGATGATCAGCGAGCTGTCGCTGGCCGTGGCCAGAGGCATGACCGTGGCGGATCTGTCCCGTGTCATCCGCCCCCACCCCACATATAATGAGGTCCTGGGAGATCTGTTCGCCCAGTGACCTGCCGAATGTACCGATTCCCCTGCCTAATATTCAAGGAGGTTTGAAATGAAACACCCCTTCCGCGATGCTCTGGGCCGACGCGGCATGGCTGCCTTCTGGGCTGCCCTGCTGCTGATCATCATTTATCTGGCCCTGTCGCGCTTCAATGTGGTGATCATCATCTTCCAACATATCTTCTACTATATCTCCCCGCTGATCTACGGGATCGTCATAGCCTATATCCTCGATCCTCTGATCAAGCTCATAGAGCGGTACATCTTCGGCGGGCTGAAACGGCGGAAGCTGGCCAGGGGCCTGTCCATCCTGCTGATGGTCATCATCCTGCTGGTCCTGATCGCCCTCCTCGTCGCCGCTCTGGTGCCCCGGCTTGCGGCCAGCGTGACGCAGCTCACCTCCAACTTGGAGACGTATTTTGAGACCTTCCGCCAGCAGCTGATCCGCTGGGAGGTCCGGTTCCCGGTCTTCAACGATCTGGGGCTGAGCATGGCCCTGGGCTCCTGGGACGGCTTCCTGGAGCGGCTCACCGGTCTGATCATGCCGAAAAACGGCACCAGTCCGGAGGACCTGGTCTCCCTGTCCGTCTCCATAGGCCGGAAGTTCATCAACGCCTTCATCCTCTGCTTCATCACTCTGTACCTGCTGGTGGATAAACGGCGCATCATGAACGGCCTCACCCGGGTCTTCCAGGCCTGGATGTCCAGGGAGCACTTCCGCTCCTTCCGCCGCATCATGCTCCACTGCCACCGGATCCTGGTGCGGTTCATCGCCTACAACCTGCTGGACGCTCTGGTGGTCGGCATCTGCACCGGCGTGTTCTGCGTCATCGCCCACACCCCCTATCCCCTGCTGGTGGCCATCATCGTGGGTGTGACAAATCTGGTCCCCACCTTCGGCGCCATCGTGGGCGCGCTGATCTCCATGGCTCTGATTCTGCTGGTCAATCCCCCGGCGGTCATCGCGTTTTTCATCTTCATCGTCATCCTGCAGATGGCCGACGGTTACTTCATCAAGCCCATGCTCTTCGGCGAGACCATGGGTCTGGCCTCCGTCTGGGTGCTGGTGGCGGTGGTCATCGGGGTGCGGATGTTCGGTATCGTCGGCGGTCTTATCGCCGTGCCCATCGTGGCGATCCTCTCCTATCTGCTGGGCCTTTGGATCCAGCATGGACTGGATAAAAAGGGCATCAAGCTGGCGGGCGCCCCCTCCTGGCCCAATCCCGTCCTGCTGCACAGGCACCGGAGATGGAAAATGAACAGGAAGCAGGATAAGACCGACGCCGAGGCCGTCAACGACGAAACCGCCGACGACGAATCCATCGACGACGAATCAGACTGATTTGAAAATATAGGAAGGTATGAATATGACCCCATCCATCAACGCCACGATCCAGGAGACCACGCAGCAGCTCCTGCAGCTGCACCGCAGCGGCGACGACAGGCCCCTTCACGGTCTCAAGGACCAGGTGATCCGGCTCATCGGCCTGCTGCGCAGCGCCATGTACCCCCAGATCTTCACCAGTGAGCGTTACGCCGGGCCCTGGACCGGCACACAGATCGGCAGCTATCTCCAGCAGGCGGCGCTGCTGCTCAGCGACATGATCCGGGCCGTCACCGGCCAGGAGTCCGTCGAGGCCGTCGCCTCCTTCTTTGAGGCTCTGCCCCAGGTGGCGGAAATCCTTGAGACCGACATCCAGGCCGCCTATGACGGCGACCCCGCCGCCCGGTCCACCGCCGAGATCATGCTGGCCTACCCGGCTTTCGAGGCCATCAGCATCTTCCGGCTGGCCCACTGCCTGTATGAGCTGCAGGTGCCTCTGATCCCCCGGATGATGACGGAGTACGCCCACCAGACCACCGGCGTGGATATCCATCCCGGCGCCTCCATCGGCCCCTGGTTCTTCATTGACCACGGCACCGGCGTCGTCGTCGGTGAGACCTGTACCATCGGCGAGCACGTGAAGCTCTACCAGGGCGTGACCCTGGGCGCCAAAAGCTTCAAGGCCGACGAGAACGGCAACCCCATCAAGGGCATCAAGCGCCATCCGGACATCGGCAATCACGTGGTGGTCTACGCCGGCGCCACCATCCTGGGCGGCGACACCGTTATCGGCGACAACTGCGTTATCGGCGGCAACGTCTGGCTCACCGATTCGGTCCCGGCCGGCAGCACCATCTACAACCAGCCCACCGCCGTGGGCCCCGTGGAGCCCTGATCAATACGCACCGGACCGGCAGATTTTCAGCATGAAAATCTGTCGGTCCTTTTTCTTTCTTCTCCAAAATATGGCCCTGTCGCTTGTCCCCCAGGGCCTGACCGGATAAACAATTTTAAATTTACTTCTTTTTTTCTTCATGATTTATACACAAACCGGTCCTATAATGGCCCCGTAAGAACGAAATCCCAGGAAGGGAGTTGGACCTATTGTATTACAGCAATTACAACAGCGGCGATTATGATCGCCCTCAGACCGGGTCGGCGGACACGTCCTCTCCGCACAACGGAACGCCGCGCAGGAGGCTCGGCTGGGCCCGGATTCTCGCCATCTTTCTGGTCTGCGCCGTCATAGGCGGCGGCACCGGCTTCGGCGGCGCCATGATGGCCCTTGACCGGGCCGACGACGCAAGTCAGGCATCCTCCTCCACGGTCTCCACCGTCTCCGCTCTGGTGCAGAACAGCGGCCAGACTGCCGAAGAGGAGACCGCAGTCGGCACCTCCGCCGTGCGTACCGCCATGTCCCCCGGGGCCATCTATCAGGCCTTCGTCAATTCCACCGTGGGCATCACCACGGAGGTCACCGTCACCAACGTCTTCGGCCAGACCAGCAGCGCTCCCGCCGCCGGGTCCGGCTTCATCCTGACCTCCGACGGCTACATCCTGACCAACTATCACGTCATTGAGAACGCCAATTCCATCACTGTGACTCTCTATAACGAAGAATCCTATACCGGCACCCTGGTGGGCGGCGACGAGGACAACGATGTGGCCGTGGTGAAGATCGACGCCAAGGGTCTGACCCCCGTGGTGCTGGGCACCTCCTCCGATCTGCGCGTAGGCGAGTCGGTCTGCGCCATCGGCAACCCCCTTGGGGAACTGACTTTTACCCTGACCACGGGCATCGTCTCCGCTCTGGAGCGGCCTATCGCCACGGAGAGCAACCGCGTGCAGAACATGATCCAGACCGACTGCGCCGTCAACGCCGGCAACTCCGGCGGCCCGCTGTTCAACCCCAACGGCGAGGTGGTGGGCATCGTCTCCGCCAAGTACGCCTCCTCCGGCGTGGAGGGCCTTGGCTTCGCCATCCCCATCGACGACGTGACGGAGATCATCTCGGAACTGATGGCCCACGGCTATGTCACAGGCCGCCCCTATCTGGGCATCCAGACCTCCACCCTCTCCGAGTCGGACATCCAGCGCTTTCATCTGACGACCGGCGCCTACGTGGACGTGGTAGCCCCCGGCTCCTGCGCGGAGCGGGCCGGCCTGCAGGTCGGCGATATCATCACCGCCATAGACGGCACCGCCATTGAAAATTCCACGGACCTTGTTACCGCCAAGGACAATTACAAGGCCGGCGACACCGTGTCCCTGGCCGTGTACCGCGACGGACAGACCCTGACCGTCTCTCTGACCTTTGACGAGAAGAACGCCCAGACGGAGGCCGCCCTGGAGCAGGCCATCCGGGACAGTCAGGGCAGCGCAGCACCCGGCGGTTACGGCGTCTACGGCGGGAACGACAGCTCCCGGGAGGGCGGCGAATACTACTATTACGATCCCTTTGAGGAGTTTGAGGATTTCTTCTCCTTCCTGTATTAAAACACTCTCTCTTTTCTCTCCCTTTATAAACGACGGGGCCGCCGGTGTTTTCACCGGCGGCCCCGTCACGCTTTCCGTTGTCAGCCCGGCATCTGGGGCGTGACGGCGACCGCCCCCAGGGGCAGCAGACCTGTTGTCAGCAGCAGGGCGATCCGGGCTCCGTCGGTGAGGACCGTGCCGTCCCGCAGCACGGCGGTGAGACCTGCCTGTCCGTGCCATCCCGAAGGCGGCGGCGTCCGGGACAGCCAGAGTCCCGGAGGCTGCGGCAGCGTCTCCGGCAGCGGGTCAAAGACCAGCGAAAAATCTCCCGGACAGCCGGACCGGTCCGCCAGCCCGAATCGGCTGCGGAGATACCGCCGCAGGGCCGCGCCGTCCGGCGTTTCCACTCTCACCTCCCGGACGGTTTCCGCCAGCTCCAGCGCCGCCCGATCCAGCCAGCGGCTCCGGCGCCCGGCCCACAGGGCCACGGAGACGGCCTCCGGCGCCGGGAACAGGGTCTGCAGAACGGCGTGCGTCAGCCGTGCCGCCAGGATCGGCAGGGCGTCCCGTTCCGTCACTGCTTCGATCCCCGCCGCTGACAGGATCTGTCTGCACAGCGGCGTCTCCGGTGCGGCGGCCCGGCGCAGACCCGCCCGCCGGAGCTGCCGCGCGGCCAGAGACAGGGCCCGGGGCCGCGCTCTGGCGGAGACGGTGAGCAGAGCCGCGCCGCAAACCGTCTCCCGCTCCGTCCTGACCCGGCCCGCAGGCGTGAGGATCAGTTCTCCCAGCATGAAAAAACACCTCCCGTCCAGTCTATGAACGGGAGGCGGGAAATACGTCCTGCCTGAAGCGCCGCAATCGAAAGCCCTCCGACAATGATGCCGGAGGGCTTTGATATGCTCGTCTGTGCCGCGCGCCCCGGTCAGGGCGTCTCGGCAGCTGCGGCGTCGACTTCGCCGCTGACGTCGTCCGCAGCGCTGTCTTCGTCTGCAATGCTGTTCAGTTTGCTCGCGATCCAGTTTTCATGGGGACGCGTACCGATATACTCGTGGTCGTTGGCCGCTTCAAGGATCTCGTAGTAGTACCAGGCGCCGGGATCGCTGTTGTCGGAGAAGTTCTTATAGTCGCCCAGGGTACTGTTCTCATCCACGCCGCGGTTCAGAATGCGATTGATCACTGTTATGGCCTCAGCTCTGGTGATGGGCTGATCCGGACGGAAGGTGCCGTCGGGATAACCCTCCAGCCAGCCCTGAGAAGCCGCCGTGGCAATGCTTCCGCAGGCCCAGTGGCCGCTGTCCACATCGGGGAAGGAGGCCGAGCCGCCGCTGGCGCCCATGAGACGGACCAGCATAGCCGCGAACTCGGCACGGGTGATGCTCCGATCGCCGCCGAAGGTGCCGTCCGGGTAACCCAGGACGTAGCCGCCCTTCGCCAGGGAGGATACCGGCTCGTTATACCACAGATCGCCGGTCACGTCGCTGAAGGGACTGGAAGTGCTGAAGATCTCAGCTCTGCGGCCGTCCGGCAGCAGACGGTAGATGATCGTCACGGACTCGGCACGGGTGATGCTGCCGTTGGGATGCACGGTGCCGTCCGGATAGCCGGCAATATAGGCACTGTGGTCTTCACCGGTCAGAACCGGTTCATCCGGCTTGGGGGAGCTTCCGCCGCCGCCGCCGCCGGAACCGCCGCCGCCGCTGCTGCTGGCTGTAACGGTGATCGGAGTCGTCGTCTCGAGCGGATCGCCTCCATCCTCACTGTAGCGGATGGTTATGACCTTATCGGACTTCGACAGCGCGCCGTCCGGGCTGATCGTCACGTCGTTTGTAATATCCTTCGTGCTGCCATCGTTGTAAATCGCCGTCACCACCATACCCGTGGGATCAAAGAGCTCGCCTTCTTTATAAGAAGTCTTCGTGGGATCTGTGGTGACCTTAATGCTTTCAAGTACCACGCTGATCGTGAAGTCTGCCGTCGCCGTTGCGCCGGCATAATTGTCAGTTTCCGCGATCGTCGCGCGCACCGTGTACTCGCCCGCGGCGCTCGGCACCGTCTCGCTGTACGTGCTGTCATCCGCGTCCTTTGCCTTGTACTCGTACGTGACCGCGCCCTCGCCGGCGTTGCCCGTCACGCTGGGCTCGTTCGCTTCTTCGCCGTACGTCCAGCCTTCCAGGCTCACTGCGGGATCGATGTCTGCCTTCGTGATCGTGAAGTCTGCCGTCGCCGTTGTGCCGGCATAATTGTCAGTTTCCGCGATCGTCGCGCGCACCGTGTACTCGCCCGCGGCGCTCGGCACCGTCTCGCTGTACGCGCTGTCGTCCGCGTCCTTTGCCTTGTACTCGTACGTGACCGCGCCCTCGCCGGCGTTGCCCGTCACGCTGGGCTCGTTCGCGTCCTCGCCGTACGTCCAGCCTTCCAGGCTCACTGCGGGATCGATGTCTGCCTTCGTGATCGTGAAGTCAACCGTCGCCGTTGCGCCGTTGTAGTTGTCGGTCTCCGCGATCGTCGCGCGTACCGTGTACTCGCCCGCGGCACTCGGCACCGTCGTGCTGTACGCGCTGTCGTCCGCGTCCTTTGCCTTGTACTCGTACGTGACCGCGCCCTCGCCGGCGTTGCCCGTCACGCTGGGCTCGTTCGCGTCCTCGCCGTACGTCCAGCCCTCGATGCTCACTGCGGGAGTGATGTCTGCCTTCTCGATCGTGAAGCTCACGGGATCACCCGCCACGAACGTCACGTCCAGGTTGTTATCGTCGTACGCGCACTTCGTGGTGTCAATGGCTTCGGTGTAGGTGTCCGCATTCGTCTCCGTAATCGTCGTCGCGCCGCTGTAGCTGAACTTGCCCGCGTCGAACAGGCTGTCGCTGCAGCTCGGCGTTACGTCGGTGTCGGACGTCAGCGGACTGCCATTGTACGTCTGCGTGTCGCTGCTGCCGTTCACCGTGATCTCCACGGCCTTCTTCTCGATCGTAAACGTGCTGCCTGTCGTCGTGATCGTGTAGTTCGGGTTCGAAGCCGCTTCCGCCGTCACACTGATCGCGTACTCGCCCGCAGCCTGACCCGCAACGCGGCTCAGACTGTACACAGGAGCAACGCCGTTCGCCGGTACGCCCGTCACCGTAGCTGTCAGTTCCGGATCCGTCGCCGCATTGTTGTCATACGTCTTCGTCTTCGCGTCCGCCGCAATCGTGATCGCCGCCGGGTCGATCTTCGCGTAGCCGTCCGTCACGTTGAACGTTACCGTGCCGAAGTTCTTGTTCGTATTCGTGAAGTCCGCGGCTTTCAGGCCCATATCCGTCTTGCCGTCGGCATCCTCGCCTTCCACGACGTTCGTCCGGCTCACGCTCGCCGTTCCGCTGAACGTGAAGTCCTCCGCCGTGTACAGCGTCGTGTCTTTGCCGTCGATCTGGATGCTCGTCACGCTGTACCCGCTGGCACTGTGCGCAGTACCGTCGTACGTCGCCGTCACATTGTTGCCCACGATCGTTACAACGACGTCCGCAGGATTGATCTTGAATGTGCCTGCCGCTGTCGTGATCGTGTAGTTCGGGTTCGAAGCCGCCTCCGCCGTCACACTGATCGCGTACTCGCCCACAGTCTGACCCTCAACGCGGCTCAGACTGTACACAGGAGCAACGCCATTCTCAGGCTTCCCTGTCACCGTTGCCGTC
>JAFWDQ010000010.1 GCA_017516065.1 Oscillospiraceae bacterium | reverse complement strand
CTGCTGCTCACGGAACCCAGGCAGTAGATGATATAGTTGTCGCCTTCTTTTCCTATATCATTTATAACATAGGCGCTTTGAGTACCCGTTGCATAAGGATAATTGCGGAAGTCGAAACCACCCGGGCTATACTCATGGTTGCCCGTGGTATAGACGCCGGTTACACCCTTGGCGGAGACCACGTCCATGACGTTCTGGGTAAAGTTCCAGAAGTTTGTTGACGACGCGCCGGCATCGCCCATGTCGCCGCAGAAACCCATGGCGTCCAAATGGCCGTATTCAGCCACTATTTCGTCGATCCATGTGCCCAGACGATTTGCTGACGTATTATTAGACATGTTGTGTGCGTCCGACGTGAATGCCAGTACGGTGTAACTCCCTTCCGCTGCGAAAACGCTCGTCGGAAGGAGCGTGACGATCAGGAGCAAACACAGGAGGAAAGATATCGTTCGTTTCTTGATGCTTTTCACTGTGGTCACCATCCTTTTCCGGATTAGTTTTTGTTTAGTTGCTTATTATGTATAATACCATATCAGAATCAGTATTGTAAAGAAAAAAAGGAGAGAGCGCTGTGTTTTTTTGCGGCCTTTCCCGCCGCGTTCTTATCGATGGAATTGACGCCGTCGGCGCCCTTCGGCGCGCGCTCTCCCGCTGTCGGAGCCCTTGACCGTTTTCGGATCCTCTGGTATCATGGATTCTCCGGGAAGCGGGCTTTCCGGAGCGCAGGAGAAACGAGAGGGGAGGGACCCGTATGCTCACGGCGGAGGATTTCCGGCGGCGGTTCCGGGACTATGTGCCCGACGGACAGGAGCGGCGCTGGGCCGTTCTGGTGCCGCTGTTGAAACGGCAGGGGGAGTGGTGCCTGCTGTTCGAGGTCCGGGCGTCGGGCCTGGCCCGGCAGCCCGGGGAGGTGTGCTTCCCCGGCGGCGCGGTCCGGCCCGGGGAGACGGCGGAGGCCTGTGCCCTCCGGGAGACGGAGGAGGAGCTGGGGATCCCCGCCTCGGCGGTGTCTGTCATCAGCCTGCTGGACGCCGTGGAGCCCACGGACGGCGGCCGGATCCGGCCCGTGCTGGCGGAGCTGGCGGAGGGCGCCGAAACGCGCATGACCCTCAGCCCCGGCGAAGTGCGGGAGGTGTTTTTCGTCCCCCTGTCCGCTCTGGAGGAGGAGCCCTTCCGCTATCCCTATACTCTGGGCCCTGACATCGGAGACGATTTCCCCTATGCGCGCATCGGCTATCCCGATGGCTACCGGTGGCATACCCGCCGGGAGGAGATGCTTCTCTACGAGTACGGCGGCCACCCGATCTGGGGTCTCACCGCCCGGATCGTGGAGCGGCTGATGGCTCTCATGAGAGAATAAAAAAAGCTGTCCCGGTTTATCCGGGACAGCTTTTTTGTTTTGTATCGCGTCAGGTGGCCAGCTTGGCGGCCAGCACGGACTGGTGGCTCTCCGCGGCCTGAACATTGTTGATGATCAGCGCGTCGGTGATGCCGTAGTTCCGGATCAAAGAGGCCACGGAAGGGGTCTTTTCCCGGATATCCACCACCAGGATCTCGTCGTAGTAGTCCGTCATATAGGGGACGAAGGCGTTGCCGTAGGACTCCTTGAAGACGATCAGCTTGCGGCCGGTCTGGTTGCCGGTGACGATGTCCGTCAGAGGCTGGTCGCCGTTGATGAACATGCTGGCGTAGGAGGAGGCGTTGGTGTTGATGACCTGGCCCCGGTAGGCCACGCCGTCCCGGTAGTAGGTCATGGTGCTCTGGGCAGCGGGCAGATGGGCCACGGTGTAGTCGGGATTGCTGCGCAGCTGCGCCTGCTTGCCGGAGTAGTTGTACAGAGAGCCCACGTAGCCGGTGTTCACCACGGTGATGTAGTTGTACAGCGGCCGGGGCGTGATGTCGTTGGCCTGGCAGTAGGCGACAGAGGCGTAGTAGGCGCCCAGGGAGGTCCAGTGGTGATCGGTGCGGTAGTAGAGGTACTCCCCGGTGTGTTCCTTGAAGATGCCCATGCAGTCGGCCTTGCGGACGCTGTCGCTCATCATGGAGTAGGTGGCGTTGATGTAGTCCGTCTCATTCTGCAGCATATCCTTCCGGTCGGAGGGGGACATGAAAGCGCAGGCCTTGGGAATGAGCAGGGAGGTGACATTCAGATCGGGGTACTTCGCCGCGAAGGTGTTCACCGTATTGGCGTAGGCGGCGTTGCCGGAGCCGCTGAGGGAGAAGTATTCGATGCCGTAGTCGCCGCAGATCAGCACGGCGTTGGCGAAATAGGAACTGCCGACATTGTGGAAATGTCCGCCGGGGGTGCTCTCCGGGATGTAGACCTGATCCGGCACCACCGAGGAATAGGTGACGATGGAGCCGCAGCCGGTGCAGACGGCGTATTTGCCGTTCTCGGAATTCACGTAGTGGTGATCCAGATGGGGCTGCAGGATCTTGCCGCAGACGGTGCAGGTCTGGTCGGTGAGGCAGGTGGCCTCGGGTCCCGGCGTGTGGCCCGGGGCGGGGCCCAGCTCCGTGCCGCAGATCTGGCAGGTAAGAGGCGACTCGCAGTCCAGGGAGGGGGTGTGGGGCCAGTAGGGCGCGTCCTCCGGTACCACGGCGGACGCCTCGATGGCGGCGGCCTCCGTCTCATCGGAGACGGCATAGGGGAGCCCGGCGGCGGCCAGGTCCTCATCGGTGACGATGCCCCGGCGGAGCAGCTGGTCCAGCAGGGTGTCGTCCGTATCCTTCCGGTCTGCGAACAGGGCGTTGTAGCACACGGCGGCGGCGTCGGCCCGGCGGAAGGTGTCCAGCTGGACCTCGTTGGACAGCAGCCCCACCTGGGAGGCCAGATCATAGGGATCGTCCCAGGTGAAATCCGGCTGGTTCCGCTTCCCTCTGCCGCCCTGGTCGGAATAGTCCAGAGCCCGGAGGATAAAGGTCAGGAAATTGGCGGAGGAGACCGTGTCGCCGGCGCCGAAGGTGGTCTCCGATACGCCGTTGGTGAGACCGTTTTCATAGGCGTAGCCGATGTAATCGTCGGCCCACTCCGGCACGTCGGTGAAGGGATGCTCCCAGCCGCCCTCAAGGGCCTCGGATTCCTCGCCCATCATGCGGATGAGCATGACAAGGGCCTCCGTCCGGGTAGGAGAACGCACAAGGTCCAGATTGGAGCCGCCGACGCCCCGGAACAGATCAAGATCATACAGCACAGCCGCTTTTTCACAGGCCGTGGCCTTCGCATAGGACTCCCGGGCCGCGGCTCCGGTGTTGTGGCCGGGGTGGGGCAGGAGAACTGCCAGCAGGATGACGATCACCACGACGACGGCGGCGAGAACTGCAAGATTTTTTCTCTTGAAACGGACCATTCTAGTGTGCCTCCAAGCTCATGTGCCGAAAAAGGACGAATTCTCTTTTTTTATGGTAACACAGGGAAAAAGAAAATTCAAGAAACGAGGGGGTTAATAAGGATGACAGTAGGGTAACAGACCGGATAAAAAATTATACAGAAATCATACGGGCGCGTCGTTTTTCGATTTCCGGCGTACCAGCAGGATGGCGGCGACGTCCGCCAGAACGGCGTAGGCGAAGAACGCGTAGTACAGCACGGGGATCTCCGCCGTCAGGCAGAAGTCGTAGAAGCCGTGGAACAGGATCGCCGTCACGAGACCCAGCGCCAGCATCGGGACGCAGCCGCCCTCTTTCCGGTTGGCTCTGCCCCGGGCGATGGAGTAGAAGGTGCCCATGAACACGGCGAAGACGGCGTGGCCGGGGATGCTCAGCAGCGCCCGGGAGACAGCCACACCCAGCCCCAGCTGGAACACGTAGAGGATATTCTCCAGCGCCGCGAAGCCCAAGGAGACGAACACGGCATAGACGATGCCGTCGAAGCGATAGTTGAATTCCCTCGACCGCCAGGAGCCGATCATCAGGAACACGAATTTGCATAGCTCCTCCACCAGGGCCACGCCGGCAAAGGTGTCCGCAAAGGCCCAGAGGGTGTGCCGGGAGATGGTGCTGATGGGGATGCTCATGACGATCTCCAGAAGTATGGCGGGGATGGCGCTGACGACGCCAAGCAGAAACAGCTTCAGCAGCAGATGCCCCGGCTCCGGTTCCAGCTTATCCTTCCGATAGACCCAGGACAGCACCAGCAGTACGGGGAACATGGCGGCGAAAAGCAGGGCTCGAATAGTCATGTCGGATACCTCCGTTTTCTCTTTGGAAAGGAAAGGAGCGGCCCGTCGGGGACCGCTCCGCACGGCCGGCAGAGCGCAGTCCACCGAAAGGATGTTCAGATCAGAAGAAACGCCCCCAGGGATGCCGGATCCGGCGCCAGCCAGACGGCGTTTTTCAGTTCCTCCGGGCTGCCGTAGCCGTAGAGGACGCCGATGGAGTCCAGCCCGCACCGGGCGGCGGCCTCCGTATCGTAGAAGCGGTCCCCCACCATGACGCAGCGGCGCCGGTCGGTGATGCCGGCGTCCAGAAGGGCGGTCTCAATGACCTCCTCCTTGGAGGCGCTTCTGCCCTTCAGGGAGGTGCCGGAGACCAGCAGGAAGCGGGGGAGGAGCCCGAAGTGATCCAGGATCTGTCGGGCAAAGACCGTGGGCTTGCTGGTGGCCACCAGCAGCCGGCATCCGGCGCCGCAGAGAGTTTCCAGCAGTTCCGGGATGCCGGGGTAGACCTCGTTTTCAAACATGCCCGTCACGGAGAAGCGCTCCCGATAGGATTGCACCAGCGTCTCCGCCTGCTCGGGGGAGACGTGGGCGAAGCGCTGAAAGGAGTCGGCCAGAGGCGGTCCGATCCATTTGTGGTAAGCTTCCTTGGGCTCCACGGGGAGCCCCGCCTTTTCCAGGGCGTATTTGATGCTGCGGCAGATCCCGTCGGCGGGGTCCGTGAGGGTACCGTCCAGATCGAAAAGGATCGTATCGTACCGCACTATCGGTCCTCCCGGAAGTAGGACAGCCCCAGACTGGCCGGGGGCTGGTTCTCCCGGCGCTTGCGCAGGGAGACGACGATCAGCACCACGATGGTGACCAGATAGGGCAGCATCTTGAACAGCTCCGAGGAGGCCCGGGTCAGGCCGGAGATATAGAAGTAGGCCCAGAACAGCAGGCCGAACAGGTACGCGCCCCAGATGCCCCGGACGGCCTTCCAGCTGGCGAAGATGACCAGAGCCACGGCCAGCCAGCCCAGCTTTTCGATGGTGCCGTCGGTGGCCCAGGTACCCTTGATATAGTCCATGGTATAATACAGTCCGCCGAGACCGGAAATGCCTGCCCCCAGGCAGGTGGCCAGATATTTGTATTTCGTGACGTTGATGGAGGCCGCGTCGGCGGTGGCGGGGCTCTCGCCCACGGCCCGGAGATTCAGACCCACGCGGGAGCGGTTGATGAACCACGTGATGAAGATGGCGACGATGATGGCCAGATACACCATGAAGCCGTACTGGAACACGATCTTGCCCACGGGGCCGAGACCTGCCAGCGCGGGGAAATAGGCCCGGTAGGCCCGGCTGGTGACGGCCACGCTGATCTGACCCACGCCGCCGGCCATGTTGTTCAGACTGCCGCCGAAGAGATTGGCGACGCCGGAGCCGAAGATGGACAGGGTCAGGCCCGTGACGTTCTGGTTGGCCCGGAGGGTGATGGTCAGGAAGCTGTAGATCAGGCCCGCGACGCAGGCGGCGGCAAAGCTGACGATCAGGGACAGCAGCAGACCCACGATGCCGTGGGGGACGGCGGCGTGGCTCTCATAAAAGAAGGCTGTGGCCAGACCGGCGATGCCGCCGATATACATGATGCCCGGCACGCCCAGATTCAGATTGCCGCTCTTCTCCGTGAGGATCTCGCCGGTGGAGCCGAAGAGGATAACGGTGCCGAAGACGATGGCCGCCTGGATCAGAGAGATCAGAGAACTCATGCCCGATGCCCTCCTTTCCCCCGGAAGACGAGCCGGTAGTTGATGAAGAACTCACTGCCGATGATGAAGAACAGGATGATACCGGTGATGACCTGGGAGGCGTAGTCGTTCAGGTTGAATTCTGAGGCGATCTGTATGGCCCCCTTTTCCAAAAATACCAGCAGCAGTGATATGATGATCATGGTAAAGGTGTTGAATTTGGCCAGCCACGCCACGATGATGGCGGTGAAGCCCCGGCCGCCGGCGGTGCTCACGGAGATGGTGTGGGATGCGCCGGACACGGCGATAAAGCCGGCGATGCCGCAGATGGCGCCGGACAGGAGCATCGTGCGCATATAGACCTTGCCCACGCTGATGCCGGCGTACCGGGCGGTATTCTCCGACTCGCCCACCACGGCGATCTCATAGCCGTGCTTGGAGTATTTCAGATAGGCAAAGACGGCGGCGGTGATGACCAGCACGATGATGATGTTCCAGCCGAAGTCCTTGTTGAAGCCCTCCGAGAGCAGATTCGGCAGCCATCCGGCCTTGGAGCCGTCCCGGGGGATGATACCCACGGTGTTGGATCCGAAGGGGTGCTCCCATCGCGCCACGAAGTAGGAGGTCAGCTGGATGGCGATATAGTTCATCATCAGGGTGAACAGCGTCTCGTTGGTGTTCCACCGGGCCTTGAACACGGCGGGGACCAGTCCCCAGACCGCGCCGGCGGCGGCGGAGCAGACGAACATCAGCACAAGGAGCAGCCAGGTGGGAAACGATGCGCCGATATAGAGCATCAGCGCGGCGGTGACCAGACCGCCCACCAGGACCTGTCCCTCGGCGCCGATGTTCCAGAAGCGCATCTTGAAAGCGGGCGCCAGGCCCACGGCGATACACAGCAGCGTCATGCTGTCCCGGAGCGTGACCCAGGTGCGCTTGCCGGTACCGAAAGCGCCCTGGAACATGGAGTTATAGACCCGGATGGGGTTGAGGTTTGTCAAAGCGTAGATCAGCAGGGCGCAGACCACCAGAGCCAGGATCACAGCCAGGACGCGGATGGCCCAGGCGTGGGGACGGGAAAGAGAGGTCCGCTTGACGATGCGGATCAGGGGCACGCCGTGGGAATGATGTACGGTGCTCATGTCTCCGCTCCCCCCTTCTTTTCCGTCTGCAGATAGGTCATCAGAAAGCCCACTTCCTCCCGGGTGGCGGTGCGGGCGTCCACGATGGCGTTGACCTTGCCGGAGCACAGGACCAGGATCCGGTCGCACAGCTCCAGCAGCACGTCCAGTTCCTCGCCCACGTAGATGACGGCCACCCCCTTCTCCTTCTGCTCATTGAGCAGATGGTAGATGGTGTAGGAGGTGTTGATGTCCAGCCCCCGGACCGCGTAGGCGCTCATAAGGACCGTGGGATCGGCGGAGATCTCCCGGCCCACCAGGATCTTCTGCACGTTGCCGCCGGAGAGCCGGCGCACGGGCGTGGAGATGTCGGGAGTGGCCACCTCCAGCTCCTCCACTACCTTTTTCGCCAGTCTGGCGGAGGGACGGCGGTCGGCGAACAGACGGCCGCTGGTGCGGTAGGTCTTGAGCATCATGTTGTCCGCCAGATCCATACTGCCCACGAGACCCATGCCCAGACGGTCCTCCGGGACGAAGGACAGCGCCACGCCCATGCGGGAGATGTCCAGGGGCTTTTTGCCCACCAGCTCCTCCGGCGTGCCGTCGTCCCCGTAATAGAGGATGCTGCTGCCCTTTTCCGTGACCTGCAGACCGGCGATGGCCTCCAGCAGCTCCTTCTGACCACAGCCGGAGATGCCGGCGATGCCGAGGATCTCACCGGTGCGGGCCTCGAAATTGACGTCGTCCAGGACCAGGACGTTCTCCCGGCTGCGGACGGACAGGTGCCGGACCTCCAGCCGGGTCCTGGGATTTTTCGGCTCCGGCCGGTCGATGTTCAGCGTCACGGCCCGGCCCATCATCATCTCCGTCAGCTCTTTCGGGCTGGTGTCTTTCGTCTCCACGGTGCCCACGTAGACGCCCTTGCGCAGGACGGCCACCCGGTCGGAGACCTCCATGACCTCGTGGAGCTTGTGGGTGATGATGATGACGGCCTTGCCGTCGTTGCGCATATTTTTGATGACGGAAAAGAGCTTTTCCGTCTCCTGGGGCGTCAGCACGGCGGTGGGTTCGTCCAGGATCAGGATATCCGCGCCCCGGTAGAGGACCTTGACGATCTCCAGGGTCTGCTTCTGGGATACGGACATGTCATAGACCTTCTGGGCCGGGTCCACCACGAAACCGTAGCGGTCGCAGATCTCCTGGATCCGCGCCGTGATGGCCCGGCGGTTGAGCTTGCCCCGGCCCTCCATGCCCAGAACGACGTTTTCCGCCGCCGTGAGCACGTCCACCAGCTTGAAATGCTGGTGGATCATGCCGATGCCCAGCCGGTAGGCGTCGGCCGGCGAGCGGATCACGACCGCCTCGCCATCCACGAATATTTCTCCGTCGTCGGGGAAATAGATGCCGGAGAGCATATTCATCAGCGTGGTCTTGCCGCTGCCGTTCTCGCCCAGCAGGGACAGGATCTCTCCCCGCCGGACGTCCAGACAGACCTTGTCGTTGGCAACTGTGGTGCCAAAGGTCTTGGTGATGTTTTTCATCTCAATGGCCGCCGCGTCCAAAGGCGTCACCCTCTTCCTGCTCGATTCAGGCGATTTCTGTCATAATAAAACATTATAGCATGGAAAAAGAGTCATTGCAACGGATTTATAGGGGAGAAGAGATACCGGTTTCTTCCTCTTTGTGCTATACTCAGAGAAGAAGGGAGGTGCCGGTCGTGCGACTGGACAAGCTGCTGCGCATCGCCGGCGCGGCGTCCCGCCGGGAGGCCAGAGAACTGGCGGCGGCGGGGCGCGTGACGGTGGACGGCGCCGTCGTCTCGGACTACGCCATGGAGTGCCTGCCGGAGCAGACGGTATGTCTGGACGGCGTGCCGGCAAAGCCCCTGCCCCTGGTGGTGTATATGCTCAACAAGCCCGCGGGCTGCGTCACCGCCACCCGGGCGGAGGGGCAGACGTCGGTCCTGGACCTTTTCCTGCCGGAGGAGCGGACGGGCCTGTTCCCCGTGGGACGGCTGGACAAGGATACGGAGGGCCTGCTGCTGCTGACCCGGGACGGGGATTTCTGCCGCCGGGTGATCCGGCCGGAGAGCGGCGTCTGGAAGACCTATGAGGTCCGGGTGAGCAGACCCTTTCCGCCGGATACGGAGCGGCTGTTTCAGGAGGGGCTCGTCCTGCCGGACGGGAAGCGCCTGCTGCCGGCCCGGATCGAGACGGCCCCGGACGGACGCCGGGCAGTGATCCGGGTCCGGGAGGGGATCACCCATCAGGTCCGCCGCATGGCCGCCGCCGTGGGGACCCGGGTGACGTATCTCAAGCGCTTGTCCATCGGCGGCCTGACCCTGGACGGGACCCTGCCGCCCGGCGGGTACCGGCCTCTTACGGACGACGAGCAGGAGTCGGTGTTCCGGTAGGGGAGCGCAGCCGCAGCCGATACAGACAGCGGCCGGCCCGGTAAGGGGCCGGCCGCTGTATTGTTTCGGGTCGTTTCCCGGCGGGTGGGGTTACACCTCGCCGCCGGACGTGTTGACCGGAATGCGCCAGACGATGCTCTGACCGAACTCACAGACGTACAGATAGCCGTCATGGAGGATCAGATTGTCGGTAAAGATACCGGCGCCGGCAGGCATCCGGATGGTGTCCACCACATAGCCGCCCGGGGAGAAGACGACTACCTCGCCGGCTTCCAGATGGGCCGCATAGATATTGCCCTCCGTATCAATGGTCAGGCCGTCCGGTCCGTGACCGCCGGACATGCTGCCCAGCAGATAGGTGGTGACCGGACCGCTGCCGTAGGTCAGGGACGGGACGCAGAGGATAGAGTTGCTGTTAAATTCCGCCACATAGAGCATCGTGCCGTCCGGCGAAAGGGTAATGCCGTTGGGGTAGGCAATGCCGGTCTCCACGATCTGGAGGGCGGGCGTCTCCGCCGAGTAGTTTACATAATATACACTGCCATTTGGGTTGGTATAGGTGGACGAGCCGGGGTCGGTAAAGTATGCGCCGCCCTGGCCGTCCAGCACCAGGTCATTGGGGCCCAGGAAGTTGACACCGTTGAAGCTGGTGACGAAATCGGTGTATTCCAGGGTTTCCGTGTCGAACTTGCACAGGCCCCGGGCCCGGTCCGTGATGAGCAGGGTGGTCTCATCGATAAACTTTGCGCCGTTGGGCATACAGGTCTCGTCATGGAACACGGTCTCTGCCTCACCGTCGACGACGCGGTAGATGTTGTGGGCTGCCGGGTCGATGACCCAGAGCGTCGTCCTGTCAGGGGCGAAGTTCAGACCCTCGATGAAGACACCGCCCTCGATATGGCAGTACTGTTCCCATTTGGCGGCAGGGGAGCGGATGGCGTCTGACGGGAAGGTGACGGGATCGGCGGGGCTCATCAGATCTGCTGCCGGCGTGTCCTCCGGCGAACCGGGACCCTCCGTTCCTCCGCCGCTGGGATTGCTGCAGCCGAACAGGAACAGCAGGCCAAGACAAAGGGCCAGAACACAGAGAAGGGAGCGTCTCTTTTTCATGGTGGTCCTCCTTTCAGATTCAAGTTGTTTTGCTTTTTTCGTATGACCCGTGGGTATATGCTATTATCAGACAACCGTACTGACAGCACACTAACGCGCCCGCGCCCGGTCCGGCCGTCGGCCGAAAAAGGGATGGGCAGGAAAAGGAGGCCGGCGCTGATGCAGGCGGCTTTGCCCGGCATGCCGGCAGGAAACGGGTGCGCTGCCGGGAAAACCGCAGGCGCTGCGGCGTTTGTATCCGCTGCGGCACTGCGGATTTTACTTGCGTTTTTGCAAGGCTTCTGCTATGATAACAAGCGCAGGATCCCTTTGGGGTCCCGTGACCCATACGGAGGGCTATCGAAGTGGTCATAACGAGCTCGACTCGAAATCGAGTTGCGGGTAAAACCGCACGTGGGTTCGAATCCCACGCCCTCCGCCAGCGTCGCCGCGGACTGCGTATCGTTCGCGGCGACTTTTTTCAAAATGATTTCTGAAGAAGGACGGCCCGCGCGGGTGTCCGATAAAGGAGAACCTATGATCAAACGAATCAACACCGGCGGCATCGCGTATCTGGAGCCCCTTACCGGCAGCCGCGAGTGGTACTGGGGCACGGATTACACCTCCGGAGACCTCTATGAGGCGGAGGAGCTCTATCGGGACGGGCACCGCATCAAACAGAACCGTCTGATCTTCGTTCACTATCCGGACGGCATGGTGTTCGAGCCGGTCAGGGCAAGGGAGGGGCAGTACTTCGGAAGACCGGCGTATGACGGCAGCTGCCCCGTGATCCTGCTGGCGGATTTCCCGGCCGGAAAGATACGGCTCCTGCTCTATAACGACTTCTGCAGCGAGGTCACGCCCATCATGACGCTGCCCCGCTCGGCGGTGGAGGACTGCTACAACCTGATGCCCCATGTATCGCCGCTCTGTCTGACGCGGCAGACGGCGGACCGCTTCCAGATCGTCTGGCCGGACAAGGCGGACTTCGCCATCCACCCTGCCGAGAGCTTTTGCTTCCGGGACGGTGACCGGCTGTATTTCAGCCGCTGGTATGAGGACCCGGATTACCGGGAGGAGGTCGTGGTGCGCCGCATGCCGGACGGTGAGGTCATCGAGCAGTTCCGCGGCTCCCTGAACGCCATGTCCGACGGTCAGCAGTGGCTGCTGACGGAAAACTGAATCAGAGCCGAATATAAAAAAGGTCTGAATTCCGCAGGAATTCAGACCTTTTTGCTTTTGCAGTCCGTTCACCGGAGAGGATAATCCTTTTTCAGCACGTCGATCAGCAGGGGGATCGAGGGATTCAGATTGTTTTTCATCCATGAGACGCTCAGGGAATTGGACAGCTTCCAGTCCACCCTCAGGAACCGGAGGCCCGGCCTGCTGAAGGGCTCAAGGCATTTCGGCAGGATGGTGACGCCCATCTCCGCCTCCACCATCATCAGCAGATTTTCATAGTTGGGCGATTCCGCGACGATATTAGGGGTAAAGCCGTTTTCTTCACAGCCATTTATGAAGGCAAGATAGTCCGGAGAGCCCTGCATATCCATGATGACGATCTTCTCTCCTCCAATAGTGCGGGGATCGACGAGGTCAAGCCCGGCGAAGGGGTGGTTCTCGTAGACCACAAGACAGCAGGGGCTGTAATCTATGACGTAGTGATGGATGTTCTTCTTTCCCTGAAACGAGACCGCGGAGGAAAACACCACGTCCGTCATGCCGTTTTCCAGGTCGCTGATCAGGTTTTTCTGCGTGTTCTGGGAGATGGACATGGCGATCTCCGGGTACAGGTGATGGAACTTTTTCAGCAGCTCCGGAATGAGAAACTGCTCGTAGGCGCCCCAATAGGAGATATGGAGATTACGGGGCTTGTCCGTGCAGGCGGCCTGCTGGGCCCGGACCACGGCACTGTGGAACAGCGAAACGATCTGTTTGGCGTCGGTCAAAAAGGACTCGCCGGCCGGCGTGAGCTGGACGGCCCGGTTGCTTCGGAGGAACAGCTGCACGTCCATCTGCTTTTCCATGGCGGAGATGAGATGACTCATGGCGGGCTGGGCAATATAGCACTCCTTCGCGGCCTTTGTGAAGTTCAGATGTGTCGCCGCGCTGATAAAGTATTCCAGCTGACGAATGTCCATTTCGGGACTCTCCTTTTCTATCATTCTATCAAATTAGCCAGAGCTTCCGTGTCCTCCAGAGAAAGAAGAAAGCCCTCTCTCTTTTCTCTGCCTCTATTTTATAAATATTATTCCTTGTCCGTCAATCAAAACTCTATAAACAATTCTTATTCCATCAATCAAATTTTATATCGATACAAGTTTTTTATCTATATAAAAATTTTTTATATTTTACAAATCAGGGGGCTTTCTGATACGATTTTTACAACAAAAGGCACAAAGGCATGCATGCAAAGTGCCGGCCATACAATGGCAGAGAAACGGCGGCGCCGGCCCGGCCAGCCGACGCCACGCAGCAGTCCGGACGCAGCCCGGTCCCATGCGGATCGTAGAAACACAGCTGCGGGACCGCAAGAAAAGACAAAACGTTATATCATCATAAGGAGGGGTAACAATGTCTCCGCAGGCGCAATCGATCAAGCGTAAATTCTGGATGTTCCTGGTCCCGGCTTTCATCCTGTGGATGATAGGCGAATATTTCTTCTCCGGCTTTACCGTTGATCAGCTCAACGTGGTGGTGCCCTCACTGATGGAATTCAAGGGCTGGACCACAACGGCCATCACCAACGCCAACACGGTGGGCCGTATCATCAACATTCCGCTGACCTTCGTGACAGGTACCGTCATCATCAAGCTCGGCGCCCGCAGGGTGCTCAGCTTTGCCATGATCCTGCTGGGCGTGTGCGAGCTGTGCGTGGCCATTGCCGGCAACTATGTGATGTTCTTCATCGGCATGTGCCTGCAGCCCATGCTGGGCGTGGCCATCCTCATGTCCACCTTCTCCCTGTGTAACGCATGGTTCCGCAAGTGGCGCGGTACGGCACTGGGCTTGGTTACCTTGACATCACCGCTAAGCAGTGCCACCCTGATCAGTTACCTGGGCCACGGCGTGGCCTTCCGGGGCTACACCGCCACCTTTGCCACCCTGGGCATCATCGTCGTGGTGGTTGGCGCTCTGATGGCCGTTCTGGTCCGGAACACCCCGGAAGAAGTGGGCTGCTTCCCCGACGCCGCTCTGGAGGCGCCGCCTCCCGAGATCCTCGCCGATGAGGAGGGCGTCAACAGGATCAAGATCAAGCACATTATGAAATACAAGGAATCCTGGTGCCACTTCCTCTGCTTCGGCTTCATGATGTTCACTATCGGCGCCTATGCCGGCTTCTTCGTCATGCGCTTTGCCGAGATCGGTCTGGGCCAGGGTCAGCTGACCGCCATGACCTATCTGTACTCCATCTGCGGCGCGGTGCTGTCCTTCTTCTCCGGCGTCATCGACGATAAGCTGGGCACACGCAACGCCACCATCCTCCTGTGCGCGCTCATGTTACTGGGCTGCATCGGCTTCCGCTTCGGCAGCGCCAACGCCCTGTGGATGATCGTCATCGGCATGATCGCCCTGGGCGGCGTCGTAGGCGCATCCCCGAACCTGAGCCCGTCCATGGTCGTCTACCTCTTCGGCCGCAAGGCATTCAACCGGGTCTATCGTCTGCTGAACTGCGGCGTGTATCTGCTGGCCGCCTTCGGTGTGGCCTTCGTCAGCGTCTGCTACAAGGCCACCGGCAACTTCAAGCTGGCCTATACGCTGATGATTGTCGTGGGTGTCATCATGCTGGCCTGTGCGCTGCTGATGAACAGGAAGCGGGATCTGACCGAGGACGTCAAGCAGGACGAGGAGAAAAAGGCAGCCGCGTAATACGGGTCCCGATACCTGCACTGGGAGGAATCTGCTATGAAAATTCTGATCGTCAACATCCCGTCGGGTACGGAAGACGGCCCGGTGGGCGACTTTGTAAGAGATTTCTATGTTCCGATGCTGAAACGGAATTTCGGTCTTGTGATGAACCCGGACACGGAGCTGACCTTCCGGTTCTGTGACTGGGGCATGGGCCCGGAGGAGGTGGCCCACTACCGCTATCTGGACCACCTGGCCTGCCGCATGGTGTTCTACGCCTGCCAGCACGCGAAGGAGGAGGGCTTTGACGCCGTACTCATCGACTGCTATGGAGATCCCATGCTCTGGGAGATCCGGCAGGCTCTGGACATTCCCGTTATAGGTCTGGGCGAGTGCGCCTTCGGTCCCGCCTTGCAGATGGGCCTGAAATTCGGCGTGGTACACATCTCAGAGCCCAACATTCCGGAATCGGAGGAGCTGTTGCACCGTTACGGTGTGATAGGCAGATGCGCCGGAACGGTGCCCCTGCCGGGATGGGAACACGAGTTGGTGCCGGGCACGCCCGAGGTCATCGATGCTTTCCTGGCGGCAGCGAAGAAGCTGGTGGCTATGGGGGCGGAGGTCATCATTCCCGGCTGTTCCGTCCTCTCCCCTGAGGTGCGATTTGCCATCGGAGCGGAGGACCGTTTCCCCAACGGCATCACGGAGGTGGACGGCGCGGCGGTGTTCGACCTGATGTCCAACGCCATCAAGGAGACGGAGCGGGCCGCTGCCATATATCGGGCCGGATCCGGCTGGCTGAGCCGCAAAAACCTGTTTGCGCGTCCCACGCGCTTTGCGCTGGACTGCGCCGAGCACCTGCTGGCGGATCCCGGCTTCCACTACTGGGACGTGGTCTGAATCTGACGATATACACATTACGAAACACTCCTCACATAAAATGAAAAACCGCCGGGCGAACAAACCGTTCGCCCGGCGGTTTTTCTGAAAGGGAAACCGCTGGTGCGGCCGATGGCTTTGATTGCGCAGACGGGACAAAAGGACCTGTTTTTCTCCGATTCTGGCTGGAAAACGGCCTCTTTCTGTGGTATCATAGACAAAAGGGGGCGGTAGCTGAAAGCTTTGCCGACGAGCAGCGGGCGAAAGTCGAGCGGACCGCCCAGACGATGATCGACGCCCCGGCTCTGACGGCGGGTGGAAAACGATCCTGCCGCACCCCAAAAATGATGATGGGATAAGGAGGATCAACACGATGAAACGTAAATTGATCGCGGGCCTGCTGGCTGTGCTGATGCTCTGCGCTCTGATCCCGATGGGCGCGGCGGCCGCAACGTTCACCGACGTGCCGGAGGCGGCGGATTATTCCGACGCAGTGGAGTGGGCCGTATCCAACAGTATCACCAACGGCACCTCGGCCACCACCTTTTCCCCGGAGATGATCTGTACCCGGGGCCAGGTGGTCACCTTCCTCTGGCGCTCCATGGGCTGTCCGGAGCCAGCCACGGCGGCGAATCCCTTCACCGACGTGGCGCCGGGCAGTTACTGTGAAAAGGCGGTGCTCTGGGCAGTGGAGAACGGCATCACCAACGGCACCTCTGCTGTCACCTTCTCCCCGGATCTGACCTGCACCTGCGGGCATATCCTCACCTTCCTCTGGCGCACCGAGGGCGCGCCGGAGACCGGCGCATCCGGCCCCGTGGCCGCCCGCTTTCCCGCCAACTGGTACACCGACGCGGTGAAATGGGCGGAGTATCAGGGCCTGATGCGCGGAAGCGAGTCTGTCTTTGATGTGGACGCCCCCTGTACCCGGGCCATGACGGTGACCTATCTGTATCTGGTCATGCTCAACGAGTCGCCTCTCGCAAGCTGGAATCCCACGGTGATCCAGCGCCAGGTGATCTTTGACGCGGGCAGCATGTGCGGCGTGGTGTATCTGGGCGGCTTCACCGCCCGGGAAGACGCGTTTATCTATGACCGGGACTTCTGGGATCAGGCCATCGCGGACAGCGGCCTGGCGGAGGACTTCCCCTTCCTCAATGAGCTGCCCAACGAGAGCATCGTTCAGACCGCCTACGGAAACGACGTCTTTCTGATCATCCCGCTGGATCCCGGGGCCGCCGTGTCGGTGTTGCCGCTCAATTGGATCGAACACGACGTCAAGGGCTATATGTACACCCCCGGCGAGGCGATCTATCACAGCTATTTCGGCCAGCCGATCCTGCTGTGCTGCAACCAGTCGGACATCCGGCCGGATGTGATGGTGCGCATCATCGACAGCGAAGGCAAGGTTATGGAATGGCAGCCCTTCCTCAGCCTGGAGAACGGCAGGGTGGACGTCCAGACGGAAAGCGGCCCGGCTGTCTATGACCTGACACAGTATCCGGAGGGCTACGGAGCTTAAAAAGTATGCCGGACCTGCTTCGCCGGAGGACTCTCCCGCCCGTCAGGCGGCTGAGACTTTGGCAAAGCGGCTTATGGAGAAATGAGGGCAGCGATATGACAAAGACGGAGATCTATGTCGGTCTGAACGATCAGGACACGAAGGTGCAGAAGTTTGAAACGGCAAAGTATATCTCCGTTCTCAAGAATGTCTGTGTCAGCTAAGGAGTGCCCTTTTCATTCAATCTGATCGAGGGCGGGTATATCCATGAATCAGGGGGATATACCCAGGAAAATACGCTGGTCCTGACGCTGGTCGAGGTGGACAAGGCCACCGTGGAAGAGATCGCCAGGGATCTCTGTGCGTTCTTCCACCAGGAGTCCGTCCTGGTCACCTCCGGCAGTGTGGAGACGTACTGTGTAAACTGCGCGGAATAAAAGGGCGGGTCTCTGCCCCGCTGTAAATTCACAGGATGGGAGGCCGCGCCGCCGGCGCCGCCGGGGACGCAGCGGAATTATGCTGAAAAAGCTGAAAGAAGAGAAAAAAGTCGAATATCTGGAGCTGATCTACGATCTGATCTTCGTCTACGTCATCGGCCGCAACAACTCGCTGCTCCACGACGTGTCCGGCGGCTTCGTGCAGAGCGGCGCGTTCATCGCGTATATCCTGTGCACTCTGGCCGTCATCCAGATCTGGAATTACTCCACCTTCTATATCAACCGGTTCGGCCGCAACGATGTCCGGGAGTATATCTGCCTGTTTATCAACATGTATCTGCTCTACTACATCGCCGAGGGCACCCGGCTGCACTGGGAGAGCTTTCAGAACCAGTACCACATCGCCTGGGGCCTGATCCTGGTGAACCTCGGTATCCAGTACGTCATCGAGCTGCGCAACCACCGGGAGGAACCGGGCGTACAGACGCAGATCAAAATAAGAGCGGCCATTCTGTTCATTCAGGCGGTCATCGTCTTTGCCGCCGTTCCCGTTTTCAACCGTACCGGAACGGTCCTCTCCGGCGTCGCCATCCTCTTCGGCATCATCGCTACGCTCCTGACCGCCAACCGGACCCGGATCGGCCTGATCGACTTCAACCATCTGTCCGAGCGGGCCATGCTCTATGTGGTGTTCACCTTCGGCGAGATGATCATCACGGCGGGGCTGTACTTTGAGGGCGACTTCACCGGCAATTCCCTGTACTTTTCCCTGCTGTGCTTCCTGATCATCGTCGGTCTGTTCCTCCTCTACGGCATCCTGTACAACCGCATCGTCGACCGGGATATGGACACCAACGGGACGGGGTATATGCTCATCCACCTGTTTTTGATCTTCGCGCTGAACAATATCACCTCGGCGCTGATGTTCATGCAGGACAGCGCGGTGGATCTGCGGCCCAAGATCCTGTTCCTCATCGGCTCGTTCCTGCTGTGTTTTATCTGCGTGTTCGCCATGGGGCGGTACGCCAGGCCGGCCCTGCGGCCCCATGGAAAGACCTTCCTCCTGATGCTGGCGGTGCTGGCCAGCTTCACGGCGCTGATGCTGCTGTTCCGGCGTCAGATGTACGTCAACATCGCGGTCACGGTGCTCTATGTGTTCGGCATCTGCCTGCTGCTGCTTCGGTTCATCCGCAGGACAAAGAACGCCGGGCCGGATGCCGGCGCCGGGCCGGAACAGACCGGAACGATATGATATGAGACCGGATATCAGACCGGCGGACGAGCTCGACAGAGCGGTCTGCGCCGTGATCTGCCGCAGCGGCGGCGTCAAGGCCCGGGAGATCGCCCGGGAACTATCGCTGGATCACAAAACGGTGAATCAGGTGCTCTACCGATCGCCGCTGCTGCGGGAGCTCTGCTGGCAGGACGACGATCACCGCTGGCACGGCATCATGCGCCAGACCAGACCTCACAGCGGACTGCAGGAGTTTTCCGGCTACTGCGGGCTGGTGGGGGAGTTTCTGCTCCTCGGCGAGCGGGAGTGGCTGGCGGCGCTGACGGATGGCTGCACGAACATCGGGCGGAGCCTCAATGATACCCGGGGTCTGATCCACTCGTTTCTGGATTGCCGGGAGCAGATGCTGACGCTGTTCCGGGATCTGCGGGATATGCTCGGAAAGCGCTGTATGGACTGGGAAATCGCCTTTGAACTCCGGCTGAAGCGGTCGCGGTACGTCCGGATCTACGCGGACGTTCTGGTGATCTCCGAGGACAAGGTGTTCTCTCTGGAATTCAAGATGAAGAACACCGTGGATCCGGAGGAGGTGCTCCAGGCGGCGAAATACAGCCCCTATCTGGAGATCATGTTCGGCCCGGACTACGAGATCATTCCGGCTCTGGTACTGACAAGGGCGGCGGAGCTGTTCCGGTTCGTCCGGATCGGGGAGGCCGATGCGGTGCTCCCGGTGTGCTCCGGGGATATGCTGTTCAACGTCTTCAACGAGTATCTGGGCTTTTTGACGGATTGACGGCGCCCACAGGGAGGAGAGAAAATGAAAAAATGCAGGATCGAGGTCATCAAGACCACGTTTGATGAAGAACTGGCAGGGGAATACGGCGTCACCGGCCCGTGCCCGGCCCACAGAGTAGGGCAGGTCTACTATGCCGATTTCGCCAAGCCGGAGGGCTTTTGCGACGAGGCGTGGAAGGCCATTTATCAGTATGTGTTTGCCCTCAGCCACATGGACGACAGCACGCTCCTGTACGGAGACTGGATCCAGGTCCCGGGCGTATCGATCAACTCCTGCAACGACGGCATCCGGACCGTGGTGTTCAGGATCACCCGCCTGGACGAGGAGGCGGAGGACCTCTATACCGCCGAGGGGCGGCCGGACAGATCATAAACCGCAAGAACAAACGCTCCCCCCGGAAGGGGGAGCGTTTGTTGTGTTTATCCCCGCGTGCGCGGGAAACTTTCAGTATACCGTGTTCAGTCGTCGTCTTTGTGATCCGGCTTATCCTTCAGGCCGAGCTTTTCCAGACGGGACTCGATGGCGCCGATGCTGCGCTCGAGATATTCGCTGATCTCGTTGATCCGCTTTCCGTCGCCGAACAGCTTTCTCAGCTCGCTGTCCGCCGTGGCCGTCCAGGGCTTGCCAGCGTTGGAGGGCCTGCCGCCGTCCTCCTTCGGAGGCATGTTCAGTCTTGCGCCCGGTCTGGAGCGGTCGGCGGCCCTGCTGAGCACCATGTAGAGGGCGCGGACGACCTCGGTCTGATTGCACACGTGGTCGGCGGGCAGCGCTTCGCCGGTCATGGGGTCGGTGCCTCCGGCGAGAGCCGAGACGATCTCCCTGGCTTTGTTGATATCCATAAGCATTCCTCCTTTTCATCATGTTTCGGTAAACGTTTTCCGTTTTGCGAGCTGTCAAAACACGCGTACAGCATAGCGCATCTGTGAAAAAGAATCAATGAAATTTTTGTAAATTCAAAGCAGGTTTCGAACAGGAGAGGGGCGGAGCGGACCGATACCGCCGCCGTGGACTTTTTGCTGGACAGAGAGGTATGCTTCCTGTATAATAAACGGGAAAAGAGGGGGATACAATGACGACGGAGCAGCTGCTTGCCCATGCGCAGGACGTCTACGGCGCCCAGCCGGAGTATCTCTGGAAAAACGCGCCCAACACCTTCGTGCTGCGCCACGGGAACAACCGCAGATGGTTTGCCGTGGTCATGGACGTGCCCCGGCGCAAGCTGGGCCTCGACGGCGACGGCATCGTCTTCATCCTGGACGTCAAGTGCGGCCCCCTCCTCAGCGGCTCCTATCTGGGGCAGCCAGGGGTGCTCCCGGCCTGGCACATGAACAAGACCCACTGGCTGGGCGTCCTTCTGGACGGCACGGCGGAGGACGGCCTGATCCGTGAGCTGCTGGAGCTCAGCTATGACCAGACGAAGGGGAGAAGATGACCGCCATGGCTTCCGGGAAAGAGTATCTGAACTATGTGCTGGAGCAGCTCTCCGGGCTGGAGGACGTGACCTGGCGCGGGATGATGGGGGAGTATATCCTTTACTACCGTGGCCGGGTGGTGGGAGGCATCTACGATGACCGGCTTCTGCTCAAGCCCACGGCGTCGGCCCGGGCCATGCTGCCGGACGCGCCTCTGGAGCAGCCCTATGAGGGGGCAAAGAAGATGCTGGCGGCGGACGCAGACGACAGAGACCTGCTGACCGCCCTGCTGCCGGCGATGTACGATGAACTCCCGGCGCCGAAAAAGCGGAAATGACGCGCCTGTGCCGGACGCGGCACGAATCGTGCCTGAAATTGTCACGGCGAATTTTCCGTGCGCTATTTCAATGCGCAGCGGAAAACGATAAAATGATTCTATCAGACCGGGCCGCACTGCGGCGGCCCATAAGGAGGCTGTGAAGTTGATCGGAAGACAGGTGATTCACACCAACCGGGCGTTCACTTTGGAGGAACTGTATCAGTTCATGCAGGAGCACTGGGACACGGAGAAGTACAACTCCTTCGTCATGGGCGCGCCCACGGACATGTCGCTGGACATGTATATCCTCCTGCCCGCTACACCGCGGTATCTCGTTATCGTCTTTGCCCGGGCCGCCAACGGAAAGCGCCGCCGGGAAAACAAGGTGATCCTCTCTGTGGCGAACACCCCGTCCGGGATCGCGGAGTCCTTTGCCCGCAGCATCCCCACCCAGAGTATCCTCACCGGCGTCTGGAAGATCAGCAACCAGATGTCCTCCGAGAAGGAGCGGAAGGGACCGGCAGAGGAAGCGCTGCAGGCCTATACTGCTTACATGAGAGAGCTGCTGCAGGCAGCCGGATATATAGATTAAAGGAGGAAAAACAAAATGAAAAGAATCAAAACCGCACTTGCGATCCTGATGGTCCTGGGCCTGGTTGTCGCCCTGTGTGCCTGTGGCAGCCAGCCTGCCCCCGAGGGGGAGAGCGCCGCCGGGGAATACACGCTGTTCGCCGTGGAGACCTACGGCTATACTGTCGATCCCGCCGCGCTGGAGATGACCTCCGTGCTGACCCTGGACGCCGACGGCACCGGCTATCTGACCCTGGACGACGACGGCGGCGATATTTCCGAATGGACCGTGGACGGGGAGAACATCTCCGTGACCTCCGGCGTCGATACCATGGTGGGCACCATCCATGACGGCATCGTGATCCTGGACTTTGACTACGGCAATATCCTGTACTACGCGGCGCCGGGCGCCGACACCTCCGGCGTATCCGTGATGAACGGCGATGATTTCCTCGCGGCCGTCATGGCCGACGTGGAGGCCGGCGTCATCGAACTCGATTGACCTGATTCCCGTATCGAATTTTTGAAGGAAGCAGATGCCATCGTTATCGCCTCCGGCCCCATGGGCTGAACACGGGCGGGAATACGACATAAACGCAGGGCGCGGACAATCTGTCCGCGCCCTGTCTGATTGCGCATACAGCCCGGAAAAAAGGGCGACATCCGGGGAAAAAGCGTGTATAATGGAGACGTATCCCGGTGCCGCGGATGATGCGGCGGGGAGACAGAGCATGCGAAGGGAGAGGGTATCCCATGATCTATATCGTCCGCCACGGCCAGACGGCCCGGAACGCGGCCCGGGTCCTCCAGGGCCGATGTGACTGCCCCATGAACGACGAGGGCGAGGCCCAGGCGGCGGCTGTCGGGGCATGGTTTCGGGGGCAGGGCATCCGGTTTGACCACGTCTGGTCCAGCCCGCTGCAGCGGGCCCTGCGCACGGCCCGGGCTGTGGCGGGCCGGGAAGCGGAGATCCGGATCGATCAGCGGCTGATCGAGATGGATTATGGTCCCTACGAGGGCATGGACCTGTCTGACCCCGCGCCGGAGCTTAAGGAGTTCTTTCGGGACTTCACCCACAACCCCGCTCCGGCGGGCATGGAGCCCCTGTCGGAGGTCAGGGCGCGGCTGGGCGCATTTCTGGAGTCCCTGCGTCAGACGGCGCCGTCGGGGACGATCCTGATTTCCACCCACGCCATCGCCATGAAGGGCGCCCTGGAATATCTCGACCCGGCGGCGGAGGGCCGCTACTGGAGCACATATATCCCAAACTGCGCCGTCTACCGGACGGATTTCACGCAGGACGGCTTTGTCCTGCCTCAGGAGGTGCCGACATGGTAAGACCCATCATGGAGGACCCGGAATTTCTCCGACAGGCGTCCCGGCCCGCCGAGGAGGCGGACCTGCCGGTGGCCGAGGACCTGCTGGACACCCTGGCGGCCCACCGGGACGGCTGCGTGGGCATGGCGGCAAATATGATCGGCGTCCCGGTCCGGATCATCGTCTTTGACAACGAGGGGACGTACATGACCATGTTCAACCCGGAGATCATCAAAAGCGCCGATCCCTACAGAGCCCGGGAGGGATGCCTGTCCCTGACCGGGGTGCGGGAGACGAAGCGGTACCGCAGCATCAAGGTGCAGTACCAGAACGAGAAGTTCCAGACCCGATTCAAGACCTTTACCGGCTGGACGGCGGAGATCATCCAGCACGAGATCGACCACTGCAACGGGATACTGATCTGAAAAAACACCTGCGGCGGACCGGACGGTCTGCCGCAGGTGTTCTGCTGTGTGTCATTCCGGGAGCGGATCCCAGCCGGCGAGCATCTCCACGATCCTGGGGTCGTCGTGGGAGAAGAAGCTGCTGGTCTTTTTGTCCATCCCGGCGATCTGTGCCATATCCTCGTCAGAAAGCGCGAAGTCAAAGATGTCGAAATTCTGCGCCATGCGCTCCCTGCGGGAACTCTTGGGGATGAGCATGATGCCCTTCTGGAGCTGCCAGCGAAGCATGACCTGGGCGGCGGACTTGCCGTACTTTGCCCCGATCCCCGTAAGGACAGGATCCTCGAACAGGCCGCCCCGGCCCTCGCCGAAGGGGGCCCAGGACTCCACCTGCACGCCGTATTTTGCCATCCACTCCATGTCCTCCAGCCGCTGGTGATGGGGGTGCAGCTCGATCTGATTCACCATGGGCCGGATCCGGCAGAAGGAGCAGAGGTCCACCAGCCGGTCGGGGAAGAAGTTGGATACGCCGATGGACCGCAGCTTTCCCTCGTCATAGAGGTCCTCCAGCGCCCGCCACGCCCCGTAGTAGTCGGCGAAGGGCTGGTGCAGCAGCATCAGGTCGATGTAGTCCGTGTCCAGCTTTTTCAGGGACGCCTCCACGGATTTCCTGCAGGCGTCATAGCCGTAGTTGGTGATCCACACCTTGGTGGTCAGAAAGACCTCCTCCCGGGGAATGCCGAACTTTTTCACAGCGGCGCCGACCCCGGCCTCGTTGACGTAGGCCTGGGCCGTGTCAAAGGCCCGGTAGCCCACCTCCAGCGCGTCCAGCACGCAGCGCTCGCACTCATCCGGCGGCACCTGATACACGCCATAGCCGAGGAGGGGCAGCTTCAATCCGTTAGACAATGTGACATATTCCATAGTGATCCTCCGTTTCATGTCAGGTGGCTTTTCGTTTCATGTCGGGGTTTTTGTGTCCATTGTACCATGCCGCTCCCGGGGAAAGTCAAGCCTTCCCGGGGAAAAAACGGCCTTCGGCGGCTGTTCCCCGCGGCTGTTTCCGGAGCGGAGGACCCGGCGTCGGTTTTTCTGCGGAAATGTTTGCATATCGGCGGCGCCTCCGATATAATGATGGCAGTAAAATATGAGGAGGCGCACTGGTTATGACGTTCATGGAACTGGCCGCGAAGCGGTATTCGGTCCGCAGCTTTTCCGATCGGCCTGTGGAGAAGGAGAAGCTGGATGAGCTTCTGAAGGCGGGCAATCTCGCGCCCACGGCGAAGAACATCCAGCCCCAGCGCATTTATGTTCTCCAGAGCCCGGAGGCGCTGAAAAAACTCAGCGAGCTCTCGCCCTGTGTTTACGGCGCCGCCACGGTGCTGCTGTTTGCCTATGACGCCGACGAGGAGTGGAAAAACCCCATGGAGGAGGGCGTCCACGCCGGCGTGGAAGACGTCAGCATCGTGGCGACCCATGTGATGCTCCGGGCCGCGGAGCTGGGCCTGGACACCTGCTGGTGCAACTATTTCGCCAACAGCGAGGTGGAGAAAGCCTTTGGCCTGCCGGACAATGAGAAGGTCGTGCTGTTTCTGGACGTGGGCTACGCCGCCCCGGACGCCGGACCCGCCCCCGGCCACAGCGCGAAAAAACCCCTGTCGGACACGGTGCGGTATCTGTAAGCGAAAAACGGCGAGAGGGGAAACGGCGCCATGAAACGAAAGAAAATACTCCGCCGGGCCGCCGCCCTCTGCGCGGCGGTGCTGCTGGCCGCAATCTGTACGGCCGGCTGTGGGGAAGGCGGAGAGACGGACACGGTGGAGGAGTATCATCTGGACGACCTGATGGACAGCGTGAAGTGGCTCGGCCTCACCCCACAGGAGGCCGGCATAGGGGCGCGGTATGTCTACGACGACAGATGGATCTTTACCGAGGGATCCCTGTTTGACGAGGATGCCTACGGTCAGGCGGTGCTGTCCGGCGAAGAGGGCTCGCCGGCGGTGACCGCCGTCTACCTTGTCACGGACGCCTTCGATTATTCCGAATGCAGGGACAAGCTCATCGCCCGCTACGGCCTGCCTGCGGACTCCGGGGAGTCCCCCTCCGCGGAGTCGGACAGCGGCACCGAGATCTGGTGCCTGTTCCGGACGGAGAAGGAGGAGATCCGGTTATCCCACGGCAGTAACCGAAATTATGTGGAGATCGAGGTAAAGGCCAGAGCGCCGGAGAGCGGGCACATCGACGGCAGCGTCATCAGCACCCCCAACGACAACGCCCCGAAGACCATCGAATCTACGGAGATCACCTTCTTCTACTGCGAGGTATCCCTGCAGACCCTGGATCTGCCGGAGGACTGCCCCCTGACACAGCAGGTGTACGCCTTCACCGCCCAGTGGGACGGAGGTGATGTGGTCTGCACCTGCCGGACCTCGGAGCAGGGTGAGAACATCTTCACCGAAGACCCGTCCTTCCTGACGACGCTCAACTCGCTGGTTACCGCGTACAATCTTGCCCAGTACAACGGCATCAATCTGGAGGCCCAGGGCCTGTCGGACCACTGCGGTATCTATCTGGATATCCGTTATGCCTCCGGGGAGTCCATCTATGCCCGGAACAATGAGACCATGTTCCTGCCCCTGGACGCCGTGGAGCACATGGCAGAGCTGTTCCGATACGTGCCCGTTTCATGACAGACGACAGAAGAAAAGACCCGCCGTGAGGTGCCGGATCACCGGCCCTCCGGCGGGTCTTTTGCCCGCGCTTATTTGATTTCCCACACCACGGTGACAGTGTCCTGCACGTCGATGTCGGCTGCCTCGATATTGAGCTTGCAGCAGCTCTCCTCCGCAGCGGCGTCGCACCGGCCCAGGGCCGTCTGCTCCATGGCCCGGGCATAGAGCACCGGCTCGCCCCGGGTGTACTCCACGGTCACGATTTCCCCCAGGGTTACGCCGGCGGCCTTCGTCAGGAGCTCCGCCTTGGTCCGGGAATCCTCGACGGCTTTGGCCAGCAGCGAATTTTTCACCGCCTCGGGGTCCTTCACGGTGTAGCCGACAGAGAACACCACCGGCACCGGGCACCCGGAGAGGGCGCAGAAGATCCGCCCCAGCCGTTCCGTGTCGTTGGGGAATCTGAGCTGCATGGCGTGGGTGAACCGGTAGCCCACCAGCCGCTGCTTCCACTCGCTGCCCTCCTGATAGCTCTCATAGGCGCCGTCGATCCCGAAGTGGACAGTCTTCAGGTCCGCCGGATCGAAGCCGGCGTCCTGTACCGTTCTGCGCAGCTGTTCGGTCTGCTCCGAGGAGGCCCGCACCGTCTGCTCATAGTCCGGATATTTGTCCTCGATGGTGAGGTCCAGTCGGATCAGGTCCGGCTGCACCGATACCGTGCCCCTGCCTGTCACGCGGATGCGTCTGTCCATCTGTCCGTCATCTCCTGTCTGTTCTGAACGTATGATACCGGGCCTCTGTCCCGAAACGGTCGCCTGCCGGGCGACATTTTTTCACGGCACCCGCTGTCTGCTGCGTTGTCAATTGGGGAGAACAAGGAGCCGCTGAACGTCGGAGGAGGATCCGGCATGGACAGGATGGCTTTCCGTTACGCCAGAGCGTTCCAGAGATAGTAGACGACGTCGCCCCGCGGGCAGCTTCCGTCGGTGGAGTAAGCGGTGTCAGTGCCGGTCAGCAGACCGTTCTGCTTTGCCCAGGCTTCGGCGTCCGCATACCAGGCGCCGGTGCCGGTCTTCCCCGGCTCGCCTACGGTCCGGTACAGGAACGTGACCATCTGGCCCTTCGTCACGGTGCTGTCGGGGGAGAAGGTGGTGGCGGAGGTGCCGTTGGTGATCCCCTCGCCCACGGCCCAGAGCACGGCATCATAGTACCAGGACGAACGGTCCTGTACGTCGGTAAAGGGGCTGTTCGTGGTGTTCGGCTTCGGCTCGCCCATGGACCGCCAGAGGAACGTCACGGCCTGGGCGCGGGTCACGGTGTTGGCGGGGGAGAAGTGGGTCGCATCGGTGCCGTTGGTGATCTGGGGTGCATGATTGATGGCCCACAGCACGGAGTCGTAGAAGTAGTCGCCGAAGCGCACGTCTACGAACGGGCTGGACACGGCCATGGTGCGGATGCCGCATACGGTGTCGATGTCCGCGCCGGGCCAGCCGCCGCTGGCGGCGGATCGCAGGTCCGTCAGACGCACATAGCGGATGCGCGCGCCGTCAGGCACCTTGCCGCTGAAATCCACCCCGGCGGTCCGGCCTGTGGCGACGCCTACGTCATACCAGGTCACGAGATCCTCGCTGACCTCGACCTGGGTGTCCTCCACGTTGTTGCCGACCTCGAAGACATACAGGTCGTCGCCGCTGCCGTCAAAGATGGCCACGTCGAAGCCCAGGACCAAAACGCCGCTGCCGCCGAGGCAGAGGTCGCCGGTGCTGCTGTTGCTGTCATCCGCATCCGGCAGACCCAGGGCGATCTGCGGGTCCGTATTGGAGCTGCCCGCCTCTTTCCAGGGATCGCCGGGGGTGAAGGAGATCACCTCTGACGCGAAGGCATTGACCGGGACCGTGACGTGGTTCCCGTTGCGGTCGGTGAAGGAGTAGTAATTCCCCACGACCTCGCCCTCCTCGGCGAAGGCGCAGGGCGCCAGCGATACCGCCAGCAGCACCACGAGCAGCAGTGCAAGGATACGCTTTTTCATTGTGTTTCCCTCCTGTTTTTTTAGTTGAACTGTCGTGTCAATGGTTGGTTCTCACAGGTATATCTCATCTGCATAGATTATACAGGATATAACAGCGGTATGCAATAGAAACAGCGAAAAGAGGCAGGGCCGTGTTTCCGGCGTGACCTGTGCCAGACCCAGGGAGCCCTTGAACGCCGGCGGAGAATATGATACACTGCTTCTGAAAAATGGAAACGACGGCTTTCGCGGAGGGAGAAGCATATGAAAAAGAGTATCCTGCTTTTGATCGCGGCGGTGTTTCTCCTGCTGTCCGGCTGCGGACAAACCGTCTATCAGACCAACGATGTCACTGCCTACGACAAAGCGTTCCTTGTGGGGAACTGGCACGCTGATCTGGACAGCGACCTGTCCCTTTTCCCCGACGAACTGCCTGCCGCGGCGGAAAGCGTCACGTATTCCGCCCTGCTGAAGGTGAATCTCTTCGACATCGACGCCACGATCATTCTGGACTGCGTCCTGGATGAGGAGACCTTTGACAGCGAGATCGCCCGTCTGTCCGGTCTGTCCAAGGTGATCCGGGACAGAGGCGAGACGTATACCAACCGCGTCATTTACGACGAGACGTCGTACCGCGCTCCCGCGTATATCACCATCGACGGCTTCGGCAACACCTATGAATACGCGCTGCTGGACCGGGCCGGGCACGAGATCACCTACCTCTACCTGTCCTATCCGTACCCCGATACGTTTCCTTATCCGGACTATCTGAAGCGGGATCTGTCCGTCTACGAGGAGGAGAATACCCTCCACGCCTGGTCCATGTATAACCACTCCTTCGACGGTGACAGAACGTGGGTCGAGTTTGACGACTGACCCGCCGGGGCCCGGGACGGCGCCCGAGGAAAACAACGACGAAATAAGAAAGCGCCGAGCGGCTCCGGTTTCGGGCCGGTCGGCGCTTTTATACGTCGCCGGAAACGAATTATGCAAACTACAGTGGGGCGTCGGGCAGACCGGGCATCAGATCGACGGCGCGACGGGGATCCGCAGGGCCGGGGATGAGACGGCGTATCATGATTGCAAAATAAAAATGATACGCTGCAACGGATAAACTTTCAGTCCCCGGCTTGTGTTTCAACCGTATCCTTGCTATACTGTGATCAGCTACAGAAACGGGGAAGATCCATTCCATTCAAAAGACCGAACTTGAACCGGAAGAGGAGGGGTATTGTGGAAATCATCCAGGCAATAGAAAAAATCGTCGGTCCTGACAGAGTTTCCGATTCTGAATGCGTATGTCTGAGCTATGCCTATAACGCAATACTGGGCAAAGACGTCGTGAGAAAGCCGGACATCGTCGTCATGCCGAAGACGGCCGAGGAGATCTCGGAGATCATAAAGCTTGCCAATGAGTATAAGGTCCCCATCACGCCGAAGGGCGTCACCGGGACCTCCGGCCACGGCGGCTGTCTGAGAGGCGGCATCCTGCTGGACCTCACCCTGATGGACAAGATCCTGCTCATCGATCCCGTGAATATGAAGACGGTGGCGGAGGCGGGCTGCAGCTTCTTTAAGCTCTCCCATGAGCTGTTCAAGGAGGGCCTGATGCTGCCCACGGCGCCCTACGGCCCCGGACCCAACGTGGCCGCCTCGGCGATCCTGCCCGTCAATGCCTTCGGAGAGACGAAATACGGCGCGAACATCAACCTGGTGGAGGGCTTTGAGGTGGTCCTGCCCTCCGGCGAGATCATCCGGGTGGGCTCCATGGCCTATGCCGATTTCGATTTCGGCCCTTACTATCGCTACATCACGGGACCCGATCTGGTGGGCCTGTTTACGAAGATGAACGGCGCTCTGGGCATCGTCACCAAAATCGCCTACCGGTGTCTGAAGCGGTCGGAGAAATGGGGCTTCCACACCTATTACTGGCCCATGGACAAGATCGAGGAATTGACGAAGGCCGTACTGGGCCTGACCGCCGCGGAGATCTTTGACGTCCATCTCAACGACAGATGGAGCTGGAACATGATCGAGAGTGTCACGCTCCCGGATGACTGCTATTTCCTGATGCAGATCATCCTCAACGCGGACAACGATCTGGAGCTGGCCGGAAGGGAACAGACCATGCGGACGATCTGCGAGTCCAACGCCGGATCCTATCTGCCGGGCTTTGCCGAGGATTTTTATACCCGCTGGCCGACCCACTTCATGTTCATGGAGATGGTGGCGCCGCCGCGCAAATCCCTGCCCGCAAAACTGCCGCGCCGCTATATGATCATGTTCGACGAGCTGATCTTCCCCACGTCCCGGCTGCCGGAGATCTATACAAAGATGATGGAGCTGTGCAAGAAGCACGGGCTGTGGGGCTTCCCCCAGTTTTCCGCTTTTTCCGGCTTCCCGATGAACGCCCAGACGATATCCGGCCATTCCTGGACGCCTCTGGACGACACGGATCCGGACGTCATGAAGCACTTTTACGAATGTCAGGCCGAATTCAGAGAGTGGTTCGGCAAAAAGGGCGGGACATATCAGCAGCGGCTCCCGCCCGCCGCTCCCGATTACGTCTGGACGAACCAGATGGGAGCGTTCAAGCTGATCAGGAGCATCAAGGAGCTGCTGGATCCCAACGACATCTTGAGTCCCGGCACGTTTGAACTGTTTGAACAGGAGGAGGCGTGACCATGAAAGAGCTGAGAAAAACATACCTTCAGGACTTCAGGGACAGCTGGACGCTGTGCGCTCACTGCGGTACCTGCAACGCCAGAGGGCCGGTCATCCCCCACAACTGGAAGGAGCTGCCGCCGCCGGAATGGACGTCCCCGTATCATCGCTGTCCCTCCTTTGAGCACTTCAATTTCAGGACGTACAACGCCCAGGGCCGGGGCATCCTGGCCATGCGCGTGTTCGACGACAAGGATTTCCCGCTCTCCGACGACCTGATGAAGGCCGTCTACACCTGCACCAGCTGCGGCGTGTGCTCCGATATCTGCAAGGCGACGGATCCCCTGACGGCCATATGGGCCCTCCGGGAAGAACTGGTGCGCAGAGGCGCGGAGCTGCCCGAGCCCCTGGGGAAGATCCACCGCAACATCGATCAGACAAACAACATGTTCGGCTCGGCAAAGCCGGTGAAGATGGAGGGCGTCCCCACCGAGGGGGAGGATATCTACTTCGCCGGCTGCAATGCCCGCTTCACCCAGCCGAAGGTGATACAGGCCGTTCTGAAGACCCTGAAGGCGGCCGGCATCGAGGCGGCGTATCTGGGAGAAGAGGAGAAGTGCTGCGGCTTCATTCCCGGCCATGACGGCCAGACGGATCTGCTGGAGCAGCAGGCCATGCGCAATATCGAGACCCTGAAGGAGGCGGGCTGCAAACGCCTGATCGTATCCTGCGCCCACTGCTACAAGGCCTTTACCGTGGATTATCCGATGATCGTGGGCGAGCTGCCCTTCCAGGTGGTCCACTACGCCGAGCTGCTCTCACAGCTGATAAAGGAGAAAAAGGTCAGCTTTACGAAGCGGATCGAGAAAAAGGTCACGTATCACGATCCCTGTTTCCTGGGCAGACACTGCGGGGTCTATGACGCGCCGCGAGAGGTGCTCTCCGCCATCCCGGGCCTTGAGCTTGCGGAGATGGAGCGGAACAGACGCTGGTCGTACTGCTGCGGCTCCGGCGCCAAGATCAGCGGGATCTGCTACCCGGAATTCGGGAACGCGGTGACGAAAGAACGGCTGCAGGAGGGCATGCAGGCGGCGGATCACGTCGTCACGGCCTGCACCACCTGCGTTTCGCAGATGAGCAGGGTGGCGCGAAACGAGAAGATGGACGTAGAGATAGACGACATCTCGACCCTGGCTGCGGAAGCGATGGGCATCGAGCTGCCGTGACGGGAGGGATCCGTATGACGCAGATCAGGGGCGTACACCACGTTGCCCTCGGGGTCAGGGACCTTGAGGCGATGAAGCGGTTTTATATCGATATCCTTGGCTTCAAGCGGGTAATTGCCGAGATGCCGGAGGAGGAGCAGACCGTGATGCACGAAACGGTGCGGGCCCCCTCGGTCAGATTCGGCGGGGCCATGCTGCAGCAGGAGGGCGGCGGGATCGTTGTGGAGATGATCCGGATGACGACGCCGGAGCCCCGGCCCCTCCGCGAAAAGCCCGTGTTCGGGGATATCGGCGTCGCCAAGCTCACGGTGGGCGTGCCCGACCTGGAAGCCTTTTACGCACAGCAGAAGGGGAAGATCCCGTTCTGTTCTCAGCCGCAGCGGGCCGGGATCCCGCACCGGGGCGCGTACCGCTTCGTCTATTGCAGAGACCCGGAGGGCAATCTGATCGAGTTCATCTCCTTTGCCGACGTGGGAGAAAAGGTCTCCCCGTCCGGGGCAAGATGGGTCGGCGTCAGCGTGACGGACCTTGACCGCTCCATCGAATTTTATCAGAACAGGCTGGGCCTTGACGTGATGGCGGCGGAGCCCCATGAGGCGTTCACCGGGCTGGTGGATGAGGTTTCCGGACATACCGGGACCCGGGTCCGGTCCTGTCTGCTGGGCAGCAGCGGCGCCGGTCCGGACGAGGGCATGGTGGAGCTGTTCGAGGTCATGGAGCCCCGGGGCAGATCGATCCCCTTCTCGGCGAGATGGGGCGATTTCGGATATCTGCAGGTCTGTTTCCGCCATGAAAATGCCCGGGAAGCCGCGTCCCGTCTGGAGAAAGAGGGCGTGGAGCTTCTCTGCGGCCACACGGTGATGGTGGGAGGCCCTCCCGGCCCGCCGGGTGAGTTCTTCTATCTGAAAGACCCGGACGGCATCCCTCTGGAGCACCTGTTCCTGCCGTTTTGATCAAAACAAACAGTCCGCCCTGAACTGTCATTTCGGGGCGGACTGTTCTTTTTCTAAGACAGAGCGGCGAAAAATGAGGCGCATTTTTTGAAAGCTGTACGCATTCAGCGCTTCCGCCTGTTCCCGCGGTAGCGGGCCAGCCGCTGGGCGATCCGGCCGATGCGCTCATAGGTGATCCGCCGGCAGAGCCGGTCCGTGAAGCGCCCGTATTTCCGATACAGGAAATTGAACAGCCAATAGGTCATCCGCTGCTGCCGCGCCGCCGGTCTGCGGCGGATGATGTTTTTCAGGCTGTATACCTGCCGGTAGATCCACAGATAGCCCTGATACAGCTCCTCCGCCGTCATGCCCTTGGGCTGAAAGACCACGTGGGCGGTGTTGTAGAGGGAGAGATCCTCCGTCAGCAGACGGCCCTCCGCCTTCATGCGCTCATACAGGACGGTGCCCGGATAAGGGGTCAGAATGTGCGAGGTGACCGTCTCGATACGATTTTTTACGATCCAGTCCAGGGTGGCCTGAAAGGTCTCCGGCGTGTCCCCGTCCAGACCGAAAACGAAGCTGCCGTTGATCATGATCCCTCTGCGGTGGATCTCGCTGACGGCCTGCTCATAGTCGCCGATGCGATTCTGCCGTTTGTGTACGCTGTCGATGGAGCCGGGAGAAATGCTCTCAAATCCGATGAACAGGCTGCGGCAGCCGCTGTCCCGCATCAGGTCAAGGAGCTCGGGGTCCCTTGCCGCGTCGATGGACACGGCGGCGTTCCACAGCAGGCCCATAGGCCGGATCCGCAGCAGAAATTCCCGCGTCCAGGCCCGGTTCCCGGCGAAATTGTCGTCGATGAAAAGGATATGGTGCTGACCCGTGGCGCGGATATCGGCCAGCACGTCTTCAATGGGACGGTTGACGTACTGATGCTCCGGGCTGCTGTTGTAGCAGAAGTCGCAGCGGAAGGGACAGCCCCGGCTGGTGTGCACGACGTTGCAGTAGAGATAGGGTTGCGAGGAGATCAGCGCATAGGCCGGGGAGACGATCTCCTCGCCCCGGAGCGGTCCCCTGCATCGGTAGCGCTTCCGGAGCGTTCCGGCCGCCAGGTCAGCCATGATGTCCGGCCACGTGCCCTCGGCGGCGCCGATGCACAGCGCGTCGAAGGCATCCCCGGGTACGGTGTCCGCGGCGGCGGTGATATGGATCCCTCCGGCCACCACCGGGATGCCCCGGCTGCGGTAGGAGCGGGCGATCTCCACGGCCCGGGGCAGCACGTCCACCGTGACGGAGAGACCGACGATATCCGGCGAATCCGACAGGTCCACAGGCCCGATATTCTCATTTTCCACCGTCACCTGATGCGCGGGCATCAGCACGGCCGCCACGGTCAGAAGACCCAGGGGCGGCGCCATATGCAGCTTCAGGTCCGTGTCCATGGGCCGCTTGCTCATCCGCGGCTGGATCAGTTTGACGTTCATGGTGCGATTGCCTTTCTGCGCTGAATACCGGGGGGAGGTGCCCGGAGAAACGCATTCCCGATGTTCCCGGGAGCGCATATCGTCTGCCTGTGTTCTCAATGAAATCTATTATATTATTTTTCCGTCAACTATCAACCCCGATAACAGAAACCGACAGACGCTCCCGGAGCGCCTGTCGGTTTCCGTTATTCAGATCAGATAAGCGCGGGTCATCCGGCATCAATAGCCCCAGCTGACGAGCTCCCAGTTGCCGCCGTCCTCCCGGGCCAGCCACCACTGATAATCTGTATAATCAGTGTCCGGCTCCCAGGCAGTCCCCTCAAGGTCGGCCGGGTCAACGGGGGAGTGGAAATCGCTCAGGAATTCCATGCACTGGGTGTAGTTTTTGCCCTCGCTGACGGAGTTCAGCCACTGAATGTTCTCCTCGCTGCTGCACGCGTCACCGGCATAGTCAAGGCGATGCATCTCACAGCCGGCCCAGTTGGAGAATTCCTCCGCGACCAGCATCGCCGCGCTGTCCAGGTCTTCCGGGGAATAGAGCTCCGACGGCTGCCCGTAAGCCGGCTCGCCGGGGTTCTCCGGTTCCGTCTCGAAGCGGGCATAGATCGCGTCGCCGTCCGCGCCGGGATTGACGCAGACCATGAAATACGCGTCGTCGCCGACGGTGGAGAGATAGGCCTGGGTGCCGTCCGACTGCGTGTAGCAGCAGCCGTTTTCAAGCTCCCGGAAGCTCTCGGCCTCGGCGGCCTCGGCGGCGTACTCGTCATAGACCTCCTTGTCCAGTGTGAGGCCCATGGCGATGGCCTGCCGATGTTCATAGTCCTCGCTGTCGTAGAGATAGACCGCGCCCCGGGCGAACTCCACGGACCAGCCGCCGGTCAGATCCACGGTGGCGGAGATCGTGCTGCCGTCCTGATCCAGCCAGGCGCTGGCTGTCTGCTTTACTTCCACAGCGGGTTCGGGAGCAGGGGGCTCGGGACCGGCGGAGCCGCAGCCCGCCAGCAGGGCGATCAGCATGACCGCGGCGGCGGCCAGAGCGATCAGTTTCTTAGCGCTTTTCATTTGCGTTTCCTCCTTGCGTTATTTCAGTCAGGCGTCGGTTTGTTTTCACTCTTTTTCAAGATTTTTCAAGATGCTATGATAGCGTCCAAATCCTCTGAACACAAGATTTTGGTCAGGCAGCCAGAAATTTATGCTTCTTCACGCTGTAGAGGGGAACGAAGGGGATGAGGATGGGAACGGTTTTCACGTATTCCCGGTATTCCGGATCGTCGCCGTAGTTTTTATCCTGACGCAGCTCCAGCCTGCGGGCACCGCTGAACATGACCCAGGTGATCAGAACGAAGCCCAGGATCGCCGGCACCCACTGCCGGACGCCCTGCAGAGCCGTGACGCCGGAGATCAGCACACCCAGCCAGATCAGCACTTCGCCCAGATAGTTCGGGCAGCGCACCAGACGGTACAGCCCCGTATCCACAAAGCGGCTGCCGTTCTTTTTCTTGGCGGCGGTCTTCTGCATATCCGCCGCCGCCTCGGTCACGATGCCCAGGGCCATGATCACCAGACCGGCCCAGAGGGCCGCGTCCGGCGCGGCGCCGTTCCGCAGCCGGCAGTACAGCGGGAGCGTCATCAGGGTATACAGAAAGCCGCAGGCGACCCAGATCGACAGCTTGGCGGTCACGGGCATCTTTTTGCTCCGGTCCAGTTCGGGATTCAGCACTTTGCGGTACAGAGCGCTTTTCTTCTCCCGGATCCACAGATAACCGGCCAGCCGGAGGCCGAAAATCAGAAGCAGTGCGCAGCCGATCCATTCCCCCGGCCCCATGGAGGCGTGAAAGGCGATCCCAAGCGCCGCGCCGATGACGGCGACGGCCAGTCCGTAGCCGACGGAAAAGAACCAGATATATGTGTAAAAGCCGATGGAACATGCCGCCATACTGACAAGAAATACGATCCAATAGCTCACAGCGGTTTCTCCTTCTTGATTCGTTTGTCTGATTTGATTATACAAACGGAGGGCGAGACTGTAAAGTGTTCGGGCGATCCCATGAGAAAAAGTATGAAGAAGATATGATAATTATCATGAGATCGGAGCCCGATCCATGGTATAATAAAACTCAGGATGCGGAAAAGGAGCGTGCGATCGAATAATGGACATGGACTTGAAAGCGACTGCCGGAAAGTATTTCCGGCTGGTCCCGAAGGACATGGGCGCCCTTTCACAGATCAGGGGAAAGGGCATGGTTTTCCATGCTGAGAGCTATGAAGCGGAAGGAGCGGGCTCCATGTGTCTGCTGCACATGGAAGGGATGGCCGGGCTGATGAGGATGGAAAGCGCTGCCTTCACGCCTTCGAGGCTGGACGGCCCCATCCTCAGTACGGACCGGATCTGTGCGGATGGAGAGGAGACCCTGCTCCTGGAGCTGATCGACACCACCCTTTCAGAGCGGCGCTTTCCCGAGCTGGAGGAGGTAAAGAACAGGTACGCCGGGCTGCCTGTCTTTGAGCCGAAGAAGGCGTGGTATTCCGATCTGCATCTTCCCGGCTCGGCATTTTATCGGGGAAGAGAGATCGGAAAGGAACTGGATCGGCTGTTCCGGGAGTACAGTGAAGCGTATTTTGCCGCGCTGCTCCGCTGTCCGGCCTGTGATCCGGCGGAAAAGAACAGGAAAAACGCTGTGCTCCCGGACGGACTGCTGTCAAAGGGCGGCCCGGCGGTGGATCAGTTCAAGTCCCTGATCGGTGAAGAAAAAACGGCCGAATTCATGAAAAAATACATGTTCTGCTGTGAGCAGTGAGCGGCAGGAACAGACCCCGCCATTCTGCGACCGGACGGAAAGAGAAATCCCCGGGACCGCGGAAAAGCGATCCCCGGGACAGGAAATGTGAGAGGAAAGGCGTTCCTGTTCCGCCGTCGGCGGCGAAAAAATCGCAGGCACTATGTATCGTGCCTGCGATTTCGTTTTCGTTGCAGGGGTTTGCGGACAGATTTCAGGGCATAGCAGCTGATAGGATCGGATTACTCTTCATCCTTCTTTTTGTTTTGGCCGCCGCCCATCATGCCGCCGAACATGCTCATCATGGCGGCCATGGGGTTCCCCCCGTTTTCACCGCCGCCGCCCATCATGGCGGCCATGGGGTTCTCGCCGTTTTCGCCGCCGCCGGCCGGGTCGGCCCGTCACACGAGCCGGTTTTGTGCGGCGAGATCAAATAACGAAAGAGAGTTGACTGATTTCCTGTAGATCAGTCAACTCTCTTTTGTTGTTCAGAGGCGTTTTTCTGGCGCTTTTCAAATGACGCCCAACGCCGGTATGTTTCAATTATTCCCACTCTTTTTCCGTTTTCTTTTACCTGCTGTTTTTGGTGGCGTATATTCTAAAAACAGGCCATTTTCCATACATTTTTCTCGGTGTTCCATATTCTATCCGAGCCCGGGTTGCAAAAAGTGTTGCAATTACTCAAAAGGAATGATTGCGGTTGGCTTTGATGATAAACTCGTTCCATAAAGGACTCCCGGTTGTCGGTTATCAGCGCTGACAGCCGGGGGGTTCTATTTGCTCAGTACATTCTGGAGCGCTTCAGAGTTAAGGATCTCGATGGCTGGCGGATCATAGGAAATGATTCCATCTGCCTCCAGTTTTTTCAGTTCACGATGAAGAGAAGAACGGGAAACATTCATGACCAGCGCCCAGTTGGAAACCGATTCAGGTATTCTGACAACCTTCTTCCCGGACTGTCGGGACTGGATCAGCAGAAAACAAGCGGCTTTCTGTGCGATCCCATTATAGGAGAGCAGTTCCAAACGCTGCTGTAACATGTAGGTCGCGGTGGCGAGCTCCGCCATAAAGTTTTTCATGATCCGCAGATCTTTTTGGAGGAGCAAAAGGACATCTTCTCTGCGGAACATCATGACTGTGGAGGGCTCCAGTGATACAACGTCACAGGGATACTTTTGCCTTTTGGAAAAAACGGCAGCAGGGCCGATCATCTCACCGGGATTCCGGACAGAGACGTTGATTTGGCTTCCATTGGGGAATGGTTTTTGTGCCTGAACGCGCCCCTCCAGAATCACACCGATCCTGTTTGCGTCCTCCATCAAGTGAAACACAGTCTCGCCTTTGTCGTAGCACTGGATGTGATGCGGCACAGTTTCCAGGACATCACGAAGTTCCTTTGTCGGAACGCCTGAAAACAGAACGCTTTTTTCGAGTACAGAGTAATCCATTGCTTTTCTCCTCTCTTCTGTCTTACCCCTATTATACACGAAAAAATCTTTTGCAGTGTATCTGTAGATACAGAAATATCGTTTTTTCATTAGTATAATTACATCAGAACAAGGGAGGAGGAAACTACAATGATTCGTAAGATCATCCACATAGATGAGGAAAAGTGCAATGGCTGCGGGCTGTGTGCAGAGGCCTGCCACGAAGGAGCTATCGACATCGTAGACGGCAAGGCAAAGCTCATGCGGGAGAACTTCTGTGATGGCTTCGGTGACTGCCTGCCGGGATGTCCAACCGGTGCGATCACTTTTGAAGAGCGTGAGGCTCCGGAATACGATGAATCAGCAGTAAAAGCAGCGAAGGATAGAAAGACGATGAACGAAATGAATCACGAACATCATGAGGGAGGCTGCCCCGGATCAAGAATGATGCAATTTACTCAGAACGAAGCGGAAAGCGATCCTGCGAACGTGAGTAAGCCGGTTTCCCGCCTGACGCAGTGGCCCTGCCAGATCAAACTGCTGCCGACACAGGCTCCCTTCTTTGACGGAGCAAAGCTGTTGATCGCAGCAGACTGCACAGCTTACGCCTATGCGAACATGCATGAAGAGTTCATG
>JAFWDQ010000031.1 GCA_017516065.1 Oscillospiraceae bacterium | reverse complement strand
TGAGGATTGGGGATTGGGGATTGGGGATTGGGATTGGGCCGAGGGCCGCCGCCTCGTCCACGGCGGGGACCGCCGGCGCGGCCGGCTCCTCCGCCACGGTTAGGGGCATCAGCTCCGCCAGAGCGGCGTGCCGCAGCAGCGGCCAGCTGGAAAACAAAGCGATCACCAGGGCCGCCAGGGCGATGATCACCACCACCAGCATGACCTTGCAGTGTCTGAAAAGGAATTTCCAGTAGTCCTGTTTGTAGGAAAATTTAAAATCAAAGCCGTGGATGATGAAGCTGACGATGAAATAGATCAGACAGATGAACACCACCGCGCCGTACAGAGGCGGCAGGCGCAGGGTGAGGGGCGGCAGCTTGACCAGAAACCACAGGACTGCCACCACCGCCGTAACGATGATGGCCACGGCGTCCCGGGCGCTCTCCTTTTTCACCACGAAGGGGGACAGGATCTTCTGGGTGGTGGGCGCCTGGGTCTTGGGCTTGCGGGGGGTGCCGTCGGAGAAGGGGTTGCGGAACAGGGGATTGCTGCCCTCCCACCGGGGACCGAAGGGGCCGATGTCGCCGTAGGGCTGATAGGGGGCGTTCTCCGGTCCCACGGGCTCCAGCTCGATCTGCTCCGGCAGACCGCTCTCGCCGGCGGGCCGTTCCTTTGGCGCCGCCGGATTTTCCGGCTGCAGCAGAGGCGTATTCTCCGTTTTCGGCGTCATCCGCGGGCCCGATCCGGGACGGGTCTTCGGGGCGGACACGCGGTTTTTTGCAAGACGATTGGACTCGATGCCGTAGCGCCCGAGATCGTCAAAGGGATTTTTCAGTTCACTGGCCATAACGGCTCCTTCCTTGCATCATTGTCGTCATTTCCCCAGGGTCAGGATCCCGGCGCAGAAGAACAGATACAGGGCGAAGCCCACCATCAGCGCCAGACTGCCCAGGGTCAGAGGCTCGCCCAGGCACAGCAGAGAGAGATAGCCGCCCATCAGACAGAAGAACGCGGCCCGCCGTGCCCGGCGGAGACGGTAGGTCTGGGCGGTGGTGAAGTACAGACCCAGGAGGATACAGACCATGGCCAGAAGACGGAACACATAGTCCATGAGGATCGGGTCCGCGGCGTTGGACTGATAGAACAGCACCAGCCACAGACAGCAGGCGAAGTCCGGCAGCAGCAGGAGCCGTCCCACGCAGGTGCGGTGATCCTTTTTCAGCTGCAGGGCCCCCACGACCATCAGCGCGCCGGAGAGGACCATCAGCACCGCCAGGATCATCCAGGCGATGCGCAGGGAGGGGATCAGGCTCTCCATGGCGGTCAGTGCGCCGCCGATGAGGACCAGGAACCCCGCCACGGTCATCCCCACCGTACAGCCGGACCGTCCGGCGCAGGCGGGAAGCCCCTCTCCGCCGAATTTGGGGCGGCAGAGGAGACTGTAAATCAGGGCGCCCAGGGCTGCCGCAAGAGACAGGAGGAGCAGCGCCAGGGTGCTTCCCTGTCCGGGGATGGGCAGTCCGGAGGAGGTATAGGCCTCGGACAGCTGGAACTGCCGCAGCACCGCCGCGGCGACGCCGGCCACAGGGAAAAGAACAAAGGGAACGGCACGCTTCATGAGGTATCACCTTATTTCTGACTTCAGATCAGAACCGTTCCGTTGGGTTTTGATCTGAGAGGGATTGCGCTCCGCTTCCCGCGCTTGCACACGGGCGTTCCGCGAGGCGCTTCAGGGGCGGTCACTCCCGCTCGGCCAGAGGCACGTAAGGCTTCGGCGGCAGAACACATTTATATGCCGGACGGATGATTTTATTGCCCTTGTTGTACAGCTCCTCGATGCGGTGCGCGCACCAGCCGGAGATGCGGGCGGTGGCGAACAGGGGGGTATAGAGGCTCAGGGGGATCCCCAGCATCTTATACACCAGCCCGGAGTAGAAGTCCACGTTGGCACAGCTGCCGGCGCCCTCGCCCTTGACGGCCTCGATGACCTCCGGGGCGATGCGCTCCACCCGCTCGAACAGGTCCAGCTCGTCAGCCATGCCCTTCTCTTCCGCCAGAGTCCGGGCGAAGGTCTTGAGGATCGTAGCCCGGGGATCGGAGAGGGTATAGACGGCGTGACCCATGCCGTAGATCAGGTTGTCCGGGCCGGCCTCGCCGGTGAGACGCCTTGTCAGCCAGCGGCGGATGGCGTCCTCATCGGTCCAGTTTTCCACCTCCTGCTCCAGACGGGTCATCATGGCCAGCACCCGCTCGTTGGCGCCGCCGTGCCGGGGCCCCTTCAGGGAGCCCACCGCCGCGGCGACGGCGGAGTAGGTGTCCGTGCCGGAGGAAGACACGGCCCGGCACACGAAGGTGGAGTTGTTGCCGCCGCCGTGTTCGGCGTGGACCATCAGGCAAAGGTCCAGCAACCGGGCCTCTTCGGGGGTATACTGGCTGTCGGGCCGGATGAGCCGCAGGAAATTCTCCGCCACGCTCAGATCCTTCTGGGGCAGGTGGAGGTACAGACTCTGGTGGTCGAAATAGTGGACCTTCGCCGCATAGCCGTGGGCCACGATGGTGGGGAACCGGGCGATGAGCCGGATGGCCCGGAACAGCTCCGCCTGGAGCTCGTTGTTGTCCGGGGCCTCGTCGTAGGAGTACAGGGCCAGCACGGACCGGGCCAGCTTGTTCATGACGCTGGTGCTGGGCACGCTGAGGATCATGTCCTCGGTAAATCGGGTGGGCAGAGGACTCCACTCCGCCAGGATCTCGGTGAAGTCCGCCAGCTGTTCGGGGGTGGGCAGCGCGCCGAAGAGCAGCAGGTAAGCCGTCTCCTCATAGCCGAAGCGGCCCTCCTCCCGGGCGTTGTTCACCAGATCGTTGATATCGTAGCCCCGGTACATCAGACAGCCCTCCCGGGGGATCCGTTCGCCCTCCTGGAGGTAATAGCCCTGGACGTTGCCGATCTGGGTCACACCCGCCAGCACGCCGGTGCCGTCGGCGTTGCGCAGGCCTCTTTTGACGTCATACCGCTCATAGTTGATCTGGGCGATACGGTTATGTTTTTCAAATTCACTGCATATCGTGGAGATGAACCGCTGGCTGTTGCCCACCCGCTTCTGGGTGGAGGCCAGACGCTTCTCAAGCTGTTCTCCCATTCCGGGGTTCTTTTTGCCGGTGTTGTTCATGATTTGCTCCTTTTTTCTCCGGCTCCCGGGCCGGAGTCACGTCTTCTCTTCCGCATACATTTATAGATAATATATCATATACTTTTTTCCTCTGTTCGTCAAGCCAAAATCAAGGGGGACAGCCCCCCCGGTGCCGCCCGGCGGGACCGGGCGAGCCCGGCGGAAAGGAGTCGGTTCCATGAAACAGATCGCGGCGGCGCTGCTGTGTCTTGCGGCGTCGGTGATCCTGGCCGTGACGCTGTCCGGCCGCACCCAGGCGCCTCTGCTCCCGCCGCCAGCCCAGCTGTCGGACGAGCCCGTGCCGCCGCCGACGGCGGACGGGGCGCAGACCGTCACGCTCCTCACGGAGGAGGGGGTGATCGAGCTGGCGCTGAATGAGTATCTGGAGGGCGTGGTGGCCGCGGAGATGCCCGCGTCCTTTGCGCCGGAGGCTCTGAAGGCCCAGGCGGTGGCGGCCCGGACCTATACGCTGTGGAAGGCCGCCTCCGGCACGGCGCGTCACCCCCGGGCCCAACTGTGCACGGATCCGGGCTGCTGTCAGGCCTATCGGACGCCGGAGGCCTCCGCCGACCTCTGGGGGGACATGGCCGGGGAGTACGGGGCGAAGATCGCCGCCGCCGTGGCGGAGACCGACGGCCTGGTGCTCCGGTACGACGGCCGGCTGGCCCAGGCGGTGTTCCACTCCTCCTCGGCGGGGTATACCCAGAGCGCCGTGGCGGTATGGGGCACGGACGTGCCCTATCTGCGCAGCGTCACCAGCAGCGAGGACGCCCTGACCGTGCCGAACTACTACACCGAGGTCACCTTCTCCGCCGAGGAGCTGCGGGGCATCCTCACGGCGGCGTGGCCGGCGGTGAAGCTGACAGGGGAGCCGGAGGAATGGTTTACGGACCTCACCCGCAGCGCAGGGGGCAGCGTGGCCTCCGTCACGGTAGGGGGCGTTGCCGTCACCGGCGCCCAGCTGCGCAGTGTCCTGGGCCTCCGGTCCGCAAGCTTTACTGTTGAGACGGCGCCGGACGCCGTCACGTTCCACGTCACCGGCTACGGCCACGGGGTGGGCATGAGCCAGTACGGGGCGGATCTGCTGGCCCGCAGCGGCATGGATTTCCGCCAGATCCTCTGCTGGTACTACACAGGCGTCACCGTGGAGGGATGAGGGTGATCGCCGTTACGCCTGCGGACGTGACAAAACCGGCTTGCGCCGGGGCGATTTCAAGGGGGACCAGTCCCCCTTGAGTAACCCCCTGGTCTCCGACGGGGAACAGAAACATCCCGCGCAACCACCCCGGCCGGCAGAGCCCTGAATCGACTCAGCAACCCACCCGCGCTTCCGCGCCT
>JAFWDQ010000009.1 GCA_017516065.1 Oscillospiraceae bacterium | reverse complement strand
CGATATGGAGCTCAACGATCGCAAACGGAAGATCCTGCGCGCCATCGTGGAGAACTATATCGAGACGGCGGAGCCCGTGGGATCCAAGGCCATCGCGGACACGGCGGGCCTGAACCTCTCCTCCGCCACGATCCGCGACGAGATGGCGGACCTGACGGCCATGGGCTATTTGGAGCAGCCCCACACCTCCGCCGGCCGCGTCCCGTCCCCGGCGGGCTATCGGCTCTACGTCAACGAGCTGATGGATGACCACAAGCTGACATTGGAGGAGACCCGCTCCCTCAACGAGGCCCTGCGGCTGAAGATGCAGGAGCTCGACGAGGTCATTACCGAGGCGGGCCGCATGGTTTCCCAGCTGACGAACTACCCCGCCTTCATCAGCAGCGCCGCCTCCACCCGGGCCATCGTGCAGCGCTACGAAGTCCTGCGTATCAGCGGAGGCTCCTATTTAGCCGTGGTGGTGACGAATCTCAGTCAGGCGAAAAACCGCCTGCTGACCTATCCGGAGGACTTCAACGAGGCGCAGCTCAAGCTGCTGGGCACGCTTCTCAACGACCGGTTCACGGGCCTCAACGCCGACCAGTTCACCCCCGCGCTCCTGCACTCGGCGGAGCAGGCCGCCGGTCCCGTCTTCGGACTGCTGGCCCTTACCGTCTCCTTTGCCGTGGAGGTCCTGCACCAGCAGGAGACCCAGAGCATCCACGTCGCCGGTGCGACCCATCTGCTGCAGCAGCCGGAGTACCGGAACGTGGACAAGGCGCAGAAGCTGCTCACCTATCTCTCCGACGATCAGAAGCTTACCGCCCTGACCCCGGCCCCGGCGGAAAACGGGATGCAGATCCTCATCGGGCCGGAGAACGTGGCCGACGAGCTGAAGGACACCAGCGTGGTCATCGCCAGCTACGATATCGGCGACAACATGCGCGGCCTCATCGGCGTGGTGGGTCCCACCCGGATGGACTACGCCAAGGTGGCCGCCCGGCTGTCCTACTTTGCCGACGGCATGAGCCGCCTCTTCGGCGGCGACACCCTGCCCCCGCCCCGGCAGGAGGAGAGCGGCGAACCGTAAGACACGAGCCGCGGGTCCGGTGAGCGAGCATAGTTCACCGCCCGCAGGTCATCATAGAAGAAGGAGACAGATCGGCTATGGCAAACAATACCCCCACCCCGGACCAGGACCTGGAGCAGCCCGTCGACACCCCGGAGACGCCGGAGACCGAAGAATCGGTCGTCGAGGCGCTGACGGAGGAGGAGATCGCCGCTTTGCAGCAGCAGAGCGCCGATGCCGCCCAGGAGCTGGCCGAGCAGAAAGAACAGTACCTCCGTCTGCTGGCGGAATACGACAACTACCGCAAGCGCAGCCAGAAGGAGCGCGACCACCTCTATTCCGACGGCATGGCCGCCGCCGTCCTGGCGCTGCTGCCCGTCTACGACAACTTAGAGCGCGCCCTCCAGCACGAGACCACCGACGAGGCGTACCGCAAGGGCGTGGAGCTGACGATGAATCAGCTCAAGGAATCCTTGAAAAAGTTGGGCGTGGAGGAGATCCCCGCCCTGGACCAGCCCTTTGACCCCTCCGTGCACAACGCGGTCATGCACACGGAGGACGAGAGCGTGGGCGAGAACACCATCGTGGAGGTGTTCCAGGCCGGCTTCCGCATGGCGGACCGCGTGATCCGCTTCGCCATGGTCAAGGTGGCGAACTGACGCGAAAAACCCGGCGCACAGCGCCTTTTTCATCAATAAAAAATTCTATTTCATCATGAATGATCGATTTGTGAACAGGAGGAAATCACAATGGGAAAAATTATCGGTATTGATCTGGGCACGACCAATTCCTGTGTTGCCGTCATGGAAGGCGGCGAGGCTGTCGTCATCCCCAATCCGGAAGGAAACCGCACCACCCCGTCCGTCGTGGCCTTTGCCAAGACCGGCGAGCGTATGATCGGCCAGGTGGCCAAGCGCCAGGCCATCACGAACCCTGACCGCACCGTCAGCTCCATCAAGCGCGAGATGGGCTCCAACTATAAAGTCACCGTAGACGGAAAGGCCTTCACCCCTCAGGAGATCAGCGCCATGATCCTGCAGAAGCTCAAGACCGACGCGGAGGCTTATCTGGGCACCACCGTCACCGAGGCTGTCATCACCGTTCCCGCCTACTTCACCGACGCCCAGCGTCAGGCGACGAAGGACGCCGGCCGCATCGCCGGTCTGGAGGTCAAGCGCACCATCAACGAGCCCACCGCCGCGGCTCTGGCCTATGGGCTGGATAAGGAAGCCGACCAGAAGATCATGGTCTACGACCTGGGCGGCGGTACCTTCGACGTCTCCGTGCTGGAGATCGGCGACGGCGTCATCGAGGTTCTGGCCACCGCCGGCAACAACCGCCTGGGCGGCGACGACTTCGACAAGTGCGTGATGGATTGGCTGGCCGCCGAGTTCCACCGGACCGAGGGTATCGACCTGACCGCCGACAGAGTGGCCATGCAGCGCCTGAAGGAGGCGGCCGAGAAGGCCAAGATCGAGTTGTCCGGTGTCACCTCTTCCAACATCAATCTGCCCTATATCACCGCCGACGCCACCGGCCCGAAGCATCTGGACGTGACGCTGACGAGAGCGAAGTTCAACGAGCTCACCGCCCATCTGGTGGAGGCCACCATGGGCCCGGTCCGTCAGGCGCTGTCCGACGCCGGCCTCACCGGCAGCCAGCTGTCCAAAGTCCTGCTGGTGGGCGGTTCCAGCCGTATCCCCGCCGTGCAGGAGGCCGTGAAGAGCATCACCGGCAAGGACGGCTTCAAGGGCATCAACCCCGACGAGTGCGTGGCCATGGGCGCGGCCATCCAGGGCGGCGTTCTGGGCGGCGACGTGAAGGGCCTGCTGCTGCTGGACGTCACCCCCCTGTCCCTTGGCATCGAGACCCTGGGCGGCGTCTGCACCCGCCTGATCGAGCGCAACACCACCATCCCCACCAAGAAGAGTCAGGTCTTCTCCACCGCCGCCGACAACCAGAGCACCGTGGAGATCAACGTTCTCCAGGGCGAGCGCGAGATGGCCGCCTACAATAAATCTCTGGGCCGCTTCCAGCTGGACGGCATCGCACCGGCCCGCCGGGGCGTGCCTCAGATCGAGGTGACCTTCAATATCGACCGCAACGGCATCGTCAACGTCAGCGCCAAGGACCTGGGCACCGGCAAGGAGCAGCACATCACCATCACCTCCTCCACCAATATGTCCAAGGAGGACATCGAGAAGGCCGTGAAGGACGCCGAGCAGTATGCCGCCGAGGACGCCAAGCGCAAGGACGAGGTGGATACCCGCAATCAGGCCGACCAGATCGTCTATCAGACGGAGAAGACCCTGCAGGAGCTGGGCGACAAGATCAGCGCCGAGGACAAGGCGTCCATCGAGGGGCCCCTGAACCGCTGCAAGGCGGCGCTGCAGGGCACCGATACCAACGCCATCAAGGCCTCCGCCGAGGAGCTGACCCAGGCCTTCTACGCCGTGTCCGAGCGGCTGTACCAGCAGGCCGGCGCCGCAGGTCAGGCCGGCCCGGATATGGGCGGCGGCTTCCAGGGCGGCCCGGACAATATGGGCGGCGGTTTCCAGGGCGGCCCGGACAACATGGGCGGCGGCGCCCAGGGCAACGTCTATGACGCCGACTATGAGGTCATGGACGACGACAATAAGTAAAAATCACCTGCAATTAAGAATGATCCGGGGCCGCAAGCCCCGGTATCGGACAGAGGTCTGAACAGGCGCACCCCGCGGTGCGCCTATCAGACTGTAAATCAGGCCCAGCGAGAGGGAGAGACATATGCCCGAACAGAAACGCGATTATTATGAGGAGCTCAATCTGAAAAAAGGTGCCTCCGAGGACGAGATCAAAAAGGCCTACCGTAAGCTGGCCAAGCAGTATCACCCGGATCTGCACCCCGGCGACAAGGAGGCCGAGAGCAGGTTCAAGGCCATCAACGAGGCGTATGAGGTCCTCTCCGACCCGCAGAAGAAGGCCCGCTATGATCAGTTCGGCCACGCCGGTGTGGATCCCAATTTCGGCGCCGGCGGCGGCGACCCCTTCGCCGGCTTCAGCGGCTTCGGCAACTTCAGCGGCGGCGCCGGCTTCGGCGGCTTCGGCGATATCTTCGAGTCCTTCTTCGGCAGCAGCGCCGGAGCCCGGACCGGTCCCCAGCAGGGCGACAGCATCCGGGTCAGACTGACGCTGGCCTTTGAGGAGGCCGCCTTCGGCGTGGATCGGGAGATCTCCATCAAGCGTACGGAGCACTGCGCCGCCTGCGGCGGCTCCGGAGCCGCCGACGGGACCCGCCCGGAGACCTGTTCCGCCTGCGGCGGCCGGGGTTATGTGCGGATGCAGCGGCAGACCGCCCTGGGCGTGATCACCACAAACGCAGTCTGCTCCTCCTGCGGCGGTACGGGCCAGATCATCAAGACGCCCTGTAATGCCTGCAGCGGCACCGGCGTGGTGCGCAAGCAGAGGAAGATCAACGTCCATATCCCCGCCGGCATCGACGACGGCCAGGCCGTTTCCCTCCGGGGCCAGGGCAGCGCGGGCGCCAGAGGCGGCCCTCCCGGCGACCTGATCGTGGAGGTCTCCGTCACGCCCCACGCCTTTTTCCAGCGCCGGGGCAGCGACGTGCTGTGCGAGATCCCCGTCACCTTCGTCCAGGCGGCTCTGGGCGCGGAGCTGGAGGTCCCCACCCTGGACGGCAAGGTCAAGTACACCCTGCCCGAGGGGACCCAGAACGGCGCCACCTTCCGGCTCAAGGGGAAGGGCATCCCGTCCCTGCGCCGGAGCGCCAGAGGCGACCAGTACGTTACCGTCTTCGTGGAGGTGCCCCGCAACCTCAACGCCTCGCAGAAGGAGGCCATCGCCAAGCTGGGCGAGACGCTGGGTGAGGAGAACTTCACCAAGCGCAAGAAATTCTTTAAAAACACGAAAAACAGCAATCCCAAAAACAGCAAGTAATCGCAGAAAGGAACGATGTCCATGATTGCCATCGGATGTGACCACGGCGGCTATGCTCTCAAGCAGGAGATCCTGACCCTGCTGGACGGTATGGGGCTGTCCTACCGGGACTTCGGCACCTACAGCACCGACAGCTGTGACTATCCCGTCTACGGCGAGACCGCGGCCCGGGCGGTGGCCTCCGGGGAGTGCGACCGGGGCATCGTCATCTGCACCACCGGCATCGGCATCTCCATCGCCGCCAACAAGGTCCGGGGCATCCGCTGCGCCCTGTGCACGGAGCCTCTGGCCGCAGAGATGGCCCGGCGCCACAATGACGCCAATATGCTGGCTCTGGGCGCGGGCCTCACGGGTGTGAATCTGGCCGAGCGCATCGTGGAGACCTTTCTGAACACGGACTTTGAAGGCCCCCGTGAGGGCGGCGAACGCCATGCCCACCGGGTGGAGCTGCTCAACGCCATCGAGCCATGATCACGGTAAGCAGCCCGTTGGGGCCTCTGACTGTCGAGACGGCAGGCGGGGCCATTACGGCTCTGCGTTTTTCCGGCGGCGTCTCTGACGTGCCCGAGCCCGCAGACCGGGAGGCGGCGAGACAGCTGGAGGCGTATTTTCAGGGTGCCCGACAGAGCTTTGACCTGCCGGTGGCCCCCGCCGGGACCTCCTTTCAGAGGACGGTGTGGGCAGCCATGGCGCAGATCCCCTACGGCGAGACCGTGACCTACGGAGAGCTGGCGGCGCGGATCGGCAGACCCGGCGCCGCCCGGGCCGTGGGACGGGCCTGCGGGGCCAATCCGATTCCTGTGATCCTGCCCTGCCATCGGGTGGTGGGGAAAAACGGCGCCCTCACCGGTTACGCGGGAGGGCTGGAGCGCAAGCGGCTTCTGCTGGCGCTGGAACGAGACAGTCGGAAAGGAGAATGAACCATGCCCTATATTGCCATCAAGGCCTATCCAAAGGATGAGGCGATCAAGAAGGAGGTCGTCGACAAGGTCTTCGACGCCTTTGCCGAGCTGTGGGGGTGCCCCAGGGAGGCCATCTCCATCTCGCTGGAGGAGGTGGACCCCGCCGATTGGGAGCAGGTGGTCCGGAACGAGATCGAGCCGAAACAGGACAAGCTGATGGTCCGGGACGGCAAAAAGCTTTACGAGTGAGAACAAAAAAGGACGCTTTCGCGTCCTTTTTTTATGTTCGGATTCAATTCAGATCAGGTGAACAGTCCGCAGATGACGAGGATGAGGAAGACCACCACGGCGACCACGACCACCGGGGCCATGACCTTCAGAGGCAGCTTCGGCATCCGGAACCGGCCCACGTAGGCGAAGGCCGCCGCCAGCAGGACGATGAGATAGAGGATGAAAAAATGGGAGCCCAGAGGGTGGCGGAAGCAGCAGACCAGAGGGAACAGGATCGCCGCCACGGTGACGGGCATACCGGTGTAGTCCACCCGGGCGCGGCCCTCACGCATATGCACCAGGTACTCCTGGGTGTTGAAGTAGCTCAGACGAATCAGCGCGGCCAGTACGTAGACGGCCATGACCACGATGCCGTACCACTTGTTCAGGCCGACACTGAAGCCGATCATGGCGGGCAGGACACCGAAAGAGATCAGGTCCGCCAGAGAGTCCAGCTGGACACCGTTGACCCGGTCCTCCTCGGTCCGATTGGGCATACTGCGGGCCACGGGGCCGTCGAACAGATCGAAGATGCCGGCCAGGATCAGACAGATCAGCGCCAGCAGCGTCTCCCGCCGGGCGGCGAAGACGATGCCCACCATTCCGGCGACGCCGTTGCCGTAAGTCAGCCAGACTGTGTAGTTGTAAAAACCGATCACCGGGCCTTTCACAGGGCGTCACCTCCTGCCGGCAGACGTTTTTCCCATCTATTTTAGGGCATTTTTGTCAATCTGTCAAGGGCGGGCGGTTCAGACGCGCCGCCACAGCAGACGGTCATCGGCAAATTCCGGCTCCAGCCAGCCCAGGTTCCGCAGCCAGGCCAGGTATGAGCGGACCGTACTGCCCACCAGGGCGTACTGCTCAAAATTCATGGTCAGACCGTAGCGCCTGAACACGGACTGCAGCAGCGTCTCGAAGGAGGCCGGCTCCGTGCACAGGTCCGTCAGACAGCGGGCGATCTCCCAGACCTTGTCCCGGTTGCGCCGGACCAGATCCCGGATATCCGTCACAGCCTCCGCGTGGGCGGGAACGAACAGCCTGGCCTCCATGGCCTCCACGGTGTCCAGCGTCTCGAGATACGCTGCCGCGTCGTAGAGGAAGCACACGCCGTATTTCTCCAGCGTAACGGCACTGCTGACGCAGTCGGCCAGATAGACCACGTCATCCGGCGTCCGGAAGCCCACCATGTCCGGGGAGTGCCCCGGCAGAGGCAGCACCGTCAGCTCCCGGGGAAAGTCGGGATGCTCCGCCAGCGGCAGCACGTCGCTGGGCTGGGCCAGCATGAACTTGTGCCGCAGATCGGCAGGGGGACAGCCGCCGTAGAGGGACGTGGGGCCCAGCAGCGTATGCCGGGTGATGGCAGCCTCCGGCCCGCTGGCGAAGATCTTGCAGCCCGTCTGGCTCTGCAGATAGCGGTTGCCGCCGATGTGGTCGGCGTGGGCATGGGTGTTCAGGATGGCCAGCAGCGTCCATCCCTGTTGATCCAGGATCTTTCGCACCTTGCTCCCGGTGGACTTGTCGCCGCCGCTGTCGATGAGGTACACACCCTTGTCGGTGCGGTACAGGCCCATTTTAACGGGACAGTCGATATAGTAGCTCCGGGGCCCTGCCTGGATCAGTTCATACATGGGACAGCCTCCTTGTCGTCTGGAGTGCCGGAACAGACCGGTTCCGGTCGATCTGCTTCCTATTCTACGGGCGGAGAAAGGGGCTGTCAAGAAAGAAGAGATGACGCGGGAGAAACGCCGCCTGCCGGCACCGTTTGCACGCCGACGTACGGACTGTCCGCGGCGCCGCGGAGGAGGAGAGCGGCCTCCGGGAGCCGGGAAGATTGCCGCCGATCCCGCCCCCTTAAAAATATCGTATCGATTGCCTGCGTTAGTCTTGTGTTTGTGCAGAAGGGCTGGTATAATAAATCAGATTGAGCAAGAAAATCCGACAAAACAGGACAGGCGAGTTTTTTGCAGAGGCCCATGCCGAAGCAGACGGATGAAGGCGGCCTGAACCGGGCTGCCGACGCCTCGCCCCAGGGCATTCTGGAAAATGTGAAGGCAGAGGTGGAGGCTTTTGTGAAGAACGCGCCTCAATTCGATGATCTGACGATGCTGTGTGTGGAGCATACCGGTCCGGAGAGGGAAAGAGAGCGTCATGAAGATAGAGACCCGCTGTGAAGAATACAGACTGACTGCCGAGACCATCGACCGGATCGCGGAGCAGGTGGAGGATTTCCTCTATTCCATCGAGACCGGGCGGGCCAACGTCCTGCGGCTCCGGCTCTCTATTGAGGAGGCCCTGCTGCGCTGGCAGGATCGGTTCGGGGAGGAGACGACGGTCACTTTCTCCGTCGGCAGCCGCTGGCGCAGGCCCGTCATCACGCTGGCGCTGACGGGAGAGAGCTGCAACCCCATGGCAGACAGGACAAATGATCTGGGACAGTGGGGCGAGGGACTCCTTTCGGAGGTCGGCCTGAGTCCCAAGTACTCCTATCAGCGGGGCGTGAACATTCTCCAGTTCCGGCTGCACCGCCATCAGATCAATCCCGCGCTGATCCTGCTGGGCGCCTTGGCGGTGGGACTGGTGGTCGGGCTGGTCGGAGGCGATCTCTGTCCTCCGAGTGCCCGTGAGATGCTGATCCGAACGACGCTGGTCCCCATTCAGGACCTTTTTTACCGGATCCTGAACGCCGCCGCCGGACCGGTGATCTTCTTCACCGTTTTGACGTCCGTCTGCGGATTCGGGAGCGTCGCGATCGGGGAAAAGAACGGGCGGAAAATGCTGCTGCGGTTCATTACCATGAGCACGGTGCTGACGGTGATCGCGCTGATCCTCTCCATCTGGGCGTTTTCCATCCGATACCATGACGACCCCGTGATCAACTCCCGGTTCGCCAGTGTGCTGGACTTCTTCCTCCATATCGTCCCCAACGACGGACTCTCGCCGATCATCACCGGTGACTCTCCGCAGATCATCCTGGTGGCTGTGATCCTGGGCAACGCGCTGCTGGCGGCGGGGACCCAGTCAGGCGGACTGGTGGCCCTGATCGAGCAGCTCAACGCAGTGTGCCTCATCCTCGGCGACTGGGTGGGCAAGCTGGCGCCGTTCTTCGTCGTTTTTTTGCTGATCCTCGGGCTGTGGAACAAATCCCTGTGGTTCGTGCTGGGCTGCTGGCGCCCGCTGCTGCTCTTCCTTGTGCTGACGGCGGTTGCCATTATCATCATTATGCTGTGGGTCAGCCTGACAAAAAAAGTCTCTCCTGCTAAGCTGATAAAGAAAGTGTGGCCGTCTTTTCTGGTCGCGCTGCGCACCTTCTCCGTGGACGCCGCGTTCGGCGACAACGCATTCTGCTGTGAGAAGCGGCTGGGCATCTCCAAAAAAGCCACGGCCTACGGTCTGCCCCTGGGCCTGGTGATCTATATGCCCGCCAGCACGATGGCCACGATGATCTTTACCATGTACGCCGCCAAGAGCTACGGCATCGTCGTTTCCACCTACTGGTGCATCCTGGCGGTGGTGCTTACGGTGGCGCTGCTGGTGGCGACGCCGCCGATGCCCGGGATCGGACTGCTGGCCTATTCCGCCATCTTTGCCCGGCTGGGTATTCCCGCCGGCGCCCTTGCCATCGCCCTGCTGGCCGATATCCTCTTCGGCTTTGTCACCGCCGCCGCCAATCAGGTCATGCTTCAGATGGAGCTGATCCTGCAGGCAGACGGGATGGGACAGCTGAATACAACGATTTTGCGAAAATGAAATAACTGCGTCTGAAATGACGTTTGAACAGCTGACTGCTGTGAAGGAGGAACCTCAATGACCATCCGAACCGATCAAAACGGAGAAAAACTGGACCTGGCACTGGAAGGCCGGCTGGATACGACGACTGCACCGGAGCTGGACCAGGCAATCAAAAGCGCCCTGGACAGCATCACGGACCTGACACTGGATCTGGAAAAGCTGGAGTATCTTTCCTCCGCCGGCCTGCGGGTCCTGCTCGCCGCCCAGAAGGCGATGAACAAGCAGGGCGTCATGACCGTAAAAAACGTCAGCGAAAATATCATGGAGATCTTTGAAATCACCGGATTTTCAGAAATCCTGACCATCGTGTGAGGAGGCATGATCATGAACGAACTGACCATTGAAGCCACCGTGGAAAACATCACAGCGGTAACGGAGTTCGTCAATGAGCAGCTGGAAGCCTATGACTGTCCCCCAAAAGCGAAAATGCAGATCGATATAGCAATTGACGAGCTTTTCGGCAATATCGCGCAGTACGCATACGATCCGGACACCGGCCCGGCCACCGTCCGGGTGGAGGTGGAGGAGGCTCCCCTGGCGGTGATCATCACTTTTATCGATCACGGCAAGCCCTATGACCCGCTTTCCAGGAAGGACCCGGACGTGACGCTTCCCGTGGAGGAGCGGGACCTGGGGGGCCTGGGCGTATTTCTGGTGAAGAAAACGATGGATGAGATCAGCTACGAGTACAGGAACGGACAAAATATCCTGCGGATCCGCAAGACCATGCGGGAAGCGGGAAAAAACATATAAAAAGAACGCGCAAAAATCGAAGGAGGAGTCCTGACATGAAACAGAGGAGCAAACGACTTCTGGCCATTCTGCTGACTTTGGTCCTGCTTCTGGGCGTGTCCCCGGCGGTCTTCGCCGAAGAGGCGGAAGACGATGCCGCAGGCGACGTGTCGAGTGTCGTCGAAGAGGATACGACAGTCAAGGAAGACACGCCGGTCAAGGAAGACACGCCGGCCAAGGAAGACACGCCGGCCAAGGAAGACACGCCGGTCAAGGAAGACACGCCGGTCAAGGAAGATACGCCGGCCAAGGAAGATACGCCGGCCAAGGAAGATACGCCGGTCAGAGAGGACCCGCCGGTCAGAGAGGACCCGCCGGCCAGAAATGATCCTGAAGAGGACGAAAGTATATATTGGATCGAGGAGGACGACCTGGAGGACGTCTATGCCAAGTTCATGCCCTCCAGCATCACCCTGACGGAAAACGAGAGCATTCCCGTCGAGGCCATCGTCACCGGAGACGACGGTACGCTGTCCTACAACTGGCGCTGCGACAATACATCCGCGGTCTCGGTCAATGACAACGGCAGCTATGCTGTTATCCAGGCCGTCGGCGCAGGAAACGCCACGATCACGCTGAAGGTCACCCGGGGATCGGACGGCGACGTCGGTACGGCCACACTGAAGGTCAAGGTCATCGCCGCTGAAGCGCCGGTGAAGGCCCAGATCGACGGTTCCAGCAGACTGTCCATGAACGCCGGCGGCAGCGAGGGCGTTTCCGTCACGGCCTCCGGCGGCAGCGGCAGCTATACCTATGCCTGGGAAGGCAGCGACAACGTGGGCGTGGACGACAACGGCAAAGCCAGCAGCACGGTCTATGCGCGGTTTGCCGGTACCGGCCATGTTACGCTGACGGTCTCTGACGCAAAGAATCCTGCCAACTATACCACGGTAACCTGGACCGTGACGGTGACCGAGTCCACCCCGGACATCTCGGCGAGACTGGATAAGACCCAGATGACGCTCTCCGCCGGCGAGAGCCAGACGCTGACGATCACCGCTTCCGGCGGCAGCGGCGACCCGGCCAACTACGACTACTATTGGAGAAGCGACAACACGGGCGTTGCTTCGGTCATCGGTGAAGGCAGCAGCGTGACCATCACCGCGGCGAGCAGCGTCGTTGCCGGCAGCAAGAGCGCCCGGATCAGCGCCGCCGTGGTGGATACCGCCAGCGGCGCCACCAGCGAGACCGTGTACTGCGTGGTGACGGTGCAGAGCAACGAGGCGAGCTATGACACCTCCGCCTCCGCCACCGTGGGCTCTACGCTCAGACTCAACACGATTGCCCAGAGCATTGCCAGAGAATATGCCAATAAGATGGGCACAGACCTGTCCTATTCTGCCAGCGTGTATCTGGCTTCGCCCAGCGGCAAGACCGGTGTGATCTGTCTCCAGGACGACACGCAGGTCAAATCGAATGCAAGCTACTCCTTTGCCTCGATGCAGGATATGTACTTCAAACCCACCGCCAACGGCACGTTTGCCACAAAGTATACGATCAAGGACGGGGGCAACGTCATCTCCGGCACCATTACCATTGAAGTCGCCGGCGGCGCCAGCATCACCGACGCAGTATTGTCGCCCTCACAGATCACTCTTGCGCCCCGTTCCAGCCAGGCCATCACCCTTAAAGTCACCCCCTCCGACGCGGCGTATACCGTGACCTGGTCCGTCGACGATTCGAAGCTGATCAATCTCCAGGGCAGCGGCAGCTCCGTGACGGTCACCAGTCTGGGGAAGACCGGCGGAACCACTGTCGTCGCCACCGTCAAGGACGGCAACGGCAATAAGATTACCAGAAGCATCCCCGTGGTAGTCTTCTCCGGCGGCGGCGGCGACGCGCACCACCGGTCCTACGATCCCAGCCTGACCATCACCATCGGATCGGATTACTACGGCACCAGCATTTCCGACAACCTGGCCAAGCAGTGGCGCAGCTACTTCGGCGTCAGTCTGGGGAACAACGCCGTCGTACGGTTCAACAGCGCCGGCACGACCCGGTACGGCGCGCTTCGTCTCAGCAACGGCAGCGCTGTCCGGACCGGTGTCGATTACTCGTTCACCGAACTGCTGAATATGTACTTTGAGCCCTATGCCACAGGGACCTTCAGCATACCCTATACCATGGAGTATAAGGGGGATTACCTCAGCGGCGACTTCCGGATCTACATCCGGTCCACCAGCCTGATGGTTTCGATGAATCCCATCAGCGTTGATATGCCTACCTACTCCACCCAGTACGTCAACCTGAGCGTTTCCCCCAGCAACGCCTACTACCGCGTGAACTGGGCCACCTCCAACTCCAACGTCGCCACGGTCTGCGGCGACGGCACTTATGCGACCATCACCTCCACCGGGAACACAGGCACAGCCACGATCACAGCTACGGTCACCGATGGAAACAACACCACGGTCTATCGCAGCTGCGCGGTGAAGGTGTCCAACGGCGGCTCTTCCAGCGGATATAATCCCACGGTCTATACCACTCTGGGACTCAATTACACAGGCAGCGGCACGGCGGACGCCATCGCCTCACAGTTCCGGACCATGTACAACACGACCCTGGACCCGAACAGGGCGACCATCCGCTTCAGCTCCACGGGCAACAGGGATGTGGGCGTCCTGCACCTGTCCAACGGCACCCCTGTCAAGGCAAACATTGACTACACCTTCGCGCAGTACGTCTCCATGTATTTCGAGCCGGTGTCCTCCGGGACGTTCCGGATCCCCTACACGCTGACCTATAACGGCCAGACCCTCTCTGGCTCGGCCAACTGCGTGATCAATTCCGGCGGCGTCAACTGCAGTCTGACCCTGCCCGATACCCTGCCGTACGTTTTCAGCAAGCCCCTTGCCGGCGGTACGGGCGGCGCGCAGCTCAGCAGCGCGATCACCAACGCCGTGGGCGGGTCCTGGACCTATGTCCGGTTCACCAACACCTCCGGCACGGTGGGCAACCTGTATCTGAATGACCGCAGCGCAGTGCTGGATGCCGGAACCAATATCACGGCCCAGGCGATGAACCAGCTGTACTTCGTGCCCATCCGGCCCGGCACCTTCACCGCTTCCTATACCGTATACAGCAACAGCGGAAAGCTTGCCGACGGTACGCTGAAGATCATTGTTCCGGGCAGCGCCACCTCCACCTTTGTTGACGTGCCCGCCGGCGCCTATTACGCCGACGCCGTGACCTGGGCCGTCCAGAAGGAGATCACCACCGGTACCAGCAATACGACCTTCTCGCCCGCCGATCCCGTGACGCGGGCCCAGGCCGTGACGTTCCTGTGGCGCACCATGGGCCGTCCCAGCGCCACCGGCATCAATCCCTTCACGGACGTTGCCGCGGACGAGTACTACACCCAGGCGGTCCTCTGGGCCGTGCAGCAGGGGATCACGGCGGGCACCTCCGAGACGACCTTCTCTCCGGAGGCCACCCTGACCCAGGACCAGATGCTGACCTTCCTGTGCCGTGCCAGCGGCGCCAACGCAGGCGGAGAAAACTGGTCCGAGCTGGCGATGAGCTGGGCCACCGGCAGAGGACTGTTCGATGGCCTGCCCAAGACCGTCGAGCCTAAGAGCAGCTGCCCGCGTTCCGACGTGGTCTATTACCTGTGGAAGGATTTCACCTGATGCGGGAGAACGGCTGAGACGTTCTCAAGCTGAAAAATCCCGGGCACTGCGGCCCGGGAGGAAAAACTGAGAAAAACGGCGCGGTTTCCATCATGGAAACCGCGCCGTTTCGGTCTGCAGAGAGGCGTCCGGGGCCGGACGCACCGTGACGGTCAGGACAGCAGGAGCGTATCGTCAGCCTCGTCGGAGCCGCTGACCTTGCTGAAAAGGCTGAGCAGCTGCTCCACGGTGAGGTTTTTCTTCTCCTCGCCGGCCACGTCGATGACGATGCGGCCCTCGTAGAGCATGATCAGACGGTTGCCGTGGGCGATGGCGTCCTTCATGTTGTGGGTGATCATCAGAGTAGTCAGATTGTCCTTGGCGATGATGCGCTCCGTGGCATCCAGCACCTTGGCGGCGGTCTTGGGGTCCAGAGCGGCGGTGTGCTCGTCCAGCAGCAGCAGTTTAGGCTTGATGAGAGTGGCCATCAGCAGCGTCAGGGCCTGACGCTGACCGCCGGAGAGGAGTCCCACCCGGGCTGTCAGACGGTCTTCCAGTCCCAGGTCCAGGATCTTCAGCCGCTCCACGTATCCCTCGCGCTCTGCCCGGGTGATGCCGGGGCGCAGAGTCCGGCGCTTGCCGCGCCGGGCGGCCAGGGCGAGGTTTTCCTCGATCTGCATGCTGGCGGCGGTGCCCATCATGGGGTCCTGGAATACACGGCCGATATATTTGGCCCGCTTGTGCTCCGACATCCCGGTGACGTCGACGCCGTCGATGGAGATGCTTCCGGCGTCCACCGGCCATGTGCCGGCCACGGCATTGAGCAGGGTGCTCTTGCCGGCGCCGTTGCCGCCGATGACCGTGACAAACTCGCCCTCCTCCAGCCGCAGGGACACGTCGCGGAGGGCGGTCTTTTCATTGATCGTGCCGGGATTGAAGGTCTTGTAGATGTGTTTGACCTCAAGCATCGGACTCGCCTCCAATCTTTCCTATGTCGGAGGGACGGAATTTCTTGCGGGTGTACTTGCTCTTCCAGTAGGAGGCCGCCAGGAAGATGGCCACCACCACGGCGGAGAGCAGCTTGAGATAATTGGCGTTGAGGCCTGTGGCCAGCACCGCCTGCAGGACGATATAGTAGATGATGGCGCCCAGAGCCACAGAGAGCAGCTTCAGGGCAAAATTGTGGAATATCTTTGAGAAGAGCACCTCGCCGATGATGACGGCGGCAAGGCCGATGACGATGGCGCCCCGGCCCATGTTGATCTCACAGGCGCTGTTGTACTGGGCCAGCAGGCAGCCGGAGAGGGCCACCAGACCGTTGGAGATGATCAGCCCCAGCACGATGGAGTAGTTGGTGTTGATGCCCTGGGCCCGGGCCATGTTGTGATTGGAGCCGGTGGCCCGCAGGGCGCTGCCCTGCTCCGTGCCGAAGAACCAGTACAGAAGGGCGATGAGCACCACGGTGAACAGGCCCACCACGATGATGGGATGGCGGTAGAAGGGCCGTACGCCGGTGACCGCGTCCCGGACGAAGCGCAGGGAGACCAGCAGCTTGTCCAGCAGCTCCGGCGTCGTCACGTTGATGGCAACGGTGGCCTTCATGCCCATGATGGCGATGTTCACCGACCACAGGCCCAGCTGGGTCAGAATGCCCGCCAGGATCGCCGGGATGCCGCACAGCGTGTGGAGAACGCCGGTGACCAGCCCGGCCAGCATGCCCGCCAGGATCGCCGCGACCAGCGCCACCCAGACGTTGTGGCCGCCGGTGAACAGGACGACGAACACCGCGCCGCCGGTACAGAAGGAGCCGTCTACCGTCAGATCGGCGATGTCCAGTATCTTAAAGGTGATGTAAACGCCGATTGCCATGATGCCCCAGATCAGTCCCTGGGATATGGCGCCCGGCAGCGCGCTGATGAAACCCATCATAGTCGGTTCACTCCAATGCGAGAAAAATAAAGGGGGATTCCGGACCCACAATCAATATAAAAATCAGTATATCAAAAACAGCGGAAAAGGGGAAGCCCCTTTTCCGCTGTTTTTCGTGTTTTTCGGTTTTGCGTCAGCGCCCCGCGGAGCGCGGTTCTCTCGGACCGAAATCCAGCGCTTGCGTTGGTTTTGGCTCGAAAAACTTTAGCCGATGGCCTCGTAGCCGTCGGGCGCGGTCAGGCCCAGATCCTCGCAGATGGCGGGATTGAACTTCTTGGTCACCTGAGGCGCGTACTCGATGGGCATCTCGGCGACGTTGGCCTCGCCGGTGAGGATCTTCGCGGCCATCTGACCGGTGGTGTAGCCCAGGTCATAGTAGCTGATGGACAGAGTGGCCACGCCGCAGCCGGCGCAGATGCCCTCTTCACCGGCGATGACGGGCACGCCGGCGGGACGGCAGATGTTGTCCACCACGCCGGTGTTGTTGGCCAGCGTGTTGTCAGTGGGCACATACAGCACGTCGCTGTTGTCCACGGCGTTCTGGACCACAGAGGCCATGTCATTCGTGTCGGAGAAGGGATACTGGGTGCAGGTGTAGCCCAGGCCCTCCAGAGCGGCCTGAACGGTGTCCACCTGATACTGGCTGTTGGGCTCGGCGGAGCAGTAGACCAGACCCACGGTCTGGGCGTCGGGGAACCACTCCTGCAGCATGGCGGCCTGCTCGTCCAGCGGCGCCAGGTCAGAGGTGCCGGAGACGTTGCTGCCCACGGTGCCGGAGAAGTTCTCAATGCCAAGCGCCACGCCGTACTCGGTGACGGAGGTGCCCAGGATGGGGATCTCCGCCGTGGCGGCGGCTGCGGCCTGGAGGGCAGGGGTGGCGTTGGCCATGATCAGATCGACGTTCTCAGCCACAAAGCCGTTGACGATGGTGGCGCAGGTGGGGCTGTCGCCGGCGGCGTTGCCTTCCTTGAACGTCACCTGGCCGGGCAGAGCCTCTTCCAGCGCGTCCTTGAAGCCATCGGTGGCGGCGTCCAGCGCGACGTGGGGAGCCAGCTGGCAGATACCGACCACGTAGCTGGCGGCTTCGGCGTCGGGAGCGGGCTGGACATCAGTTTCCTGGGTGTCGGAGCCGTCAGCGGGAGCGGGCTCGCCGCCGCCGGTGCCGCAGGCGGTCAGGGCGAGAGCAAGGACCAGCGCCATGACCAGAGCAAGCAGTTTCGTCATCTTTTTCATTCTGTTACCTCCCAATAATACTTTTACACTTTCAATCGTTAAACTAAAAGTCGAAATCATTATAGCACCCGGAGAGAAGTTGTCAATACCTACCCGGGCAATCGGCAGGGGCGTGCCGCTTTTTTTTCGGCGGGGCGTTTTGAGCGCGACGTTTCCGCACCTTTTGTCTTCTCCCGCAAGGCGGGTTATGCTTCGGAGTCCATATTCAAATGGATCTTCGAAACATACGGTGACGTGGAGGCGCGCATCAGCGCAAAGTATCCCAGCCGGAACCGCACCGCATCGCCGACCCTGTACGGTGTTTCGCAGTCGGTGATATCCAGCATCAGGTGGTCGCTGCTGGCCCCGAGGATCTCCACGCCGGGGTCCACCGGCCACATGGTCTCCACATCGGTATCCTGCTTTCCCAGCGCACAGATGGCCTTCCGGCGAATGCCCCTGTCTGTAAATACAGGCGTATTTCCGTAGCTGTCCCGCCCGATCTCGCCCCAGGGCAGAGTAGGCTTGTCCTTCACCTCGATCACTTCCGCCTCGAGAAGGAACGCGTCGTTGCTGGTGCCGTCCAGATAGCGGTAATGGGCGCGCTCACGGCCGAAGAGAAGGCTTTCCCCGAGCCGCAGCAGATTCACTCCCTCCGGGATGCCGCCCCGCAGCATCAGATCCAGCGTTGCGGAGTTGCCGCCGCTTATGCAGGCCGCCGCGCCAATGTTCCGTGCCGCGTCCCGCAGCAGGGTGAGCTTTTCGGTGTCCGGGTGCACAAAGCTGAAGCAGGTCAGGTTTGTGCCGACGCCGATCAGCTCCAGACCGGGTGCGGATCTTGTCCACTCCGCTGCCTTCCGCAGCTCGTCCGGATCGCAAAAGCCCTCCCGAAGATCGCCCAGGTCATACATCAGCACCACTTTATGTACCGTGTTCTGCGCGGCGGCGGCGTCGTTCAGGGCCCGCAGCGTCTCCAGTTCGGAATTGAGCGAAACGTCCGCATAGCGTACCGTTTCCGCTGCTTCATGGAGCATCGGCATACGGATCAGCCATTTCTCGCAGGGGAGCCCTTCCAGCTTGCGCAGATTTGCCACGCGGGAATCCCCCAAACGGGTGAGACCCCCACGCAGATAGGTGGACGCGATACGGCGATCACCGCAGAACACTTTCGTGACGCCGGTGATTTCGATGTTATGATCTGCGCAAAGCTGAATCATTCTGCGAACATTTTTAATTATTTTGCCGTGGTCGATCAACAGCTGCGGATACATGGCGAATCCTCCCGGAATAATTTATAATTTATCATATCACTGAATGCAGGGCGCGGCAATTCAAAAATTCAGAAACTTGCAAACGGGCCGACCCGCCCGCGTCAGGAATGTCCGCTTTCACACGAAAAAGAAAAGGCGCTGCGTTTCGATCCTGCACCTGTTTCGCAGGAAGGACGTCCTGATTTTGCAAAGCATGTCAAAAAACATGAAATATTTGAAAAAACAGCGTTGCGTTGCCGGTGGATTTATCGTATAATAAATTAAATTCGCGTTAAATTCGCGCTGAGTTTAATCTGCCTGGACGGCAGCTGTCATTTTTTAATTTTCTTGGAACAGGAGGTGGCCTGATCCATGCCTCCGATTTTGGAAGCCAAAGACTGCGTCATGCGCTTCAGCGGCCTTACGGCAGTCAAGAACTTTTCCTGCAGTCTGGAGCCCGGTCATATCTATGGTCTGATCGGCACCAACGGCGCCGGCAAGACGACTGTTATCAATATGCTTTCCGGCGTTTTGAGGCCTACGTCCGGCGAGATCATTTTTGACGGGAAGAACATCACCGGCGTGAAGCCCCATAAGATCGCCCACCTGGGCATCGTGCGTACATATCAGAACCTTCGCCTCTTTAATAAAATGACCGTTCTGGAGAATGTTATCATCGGCGCACAGATCGAAAAGCCCTATCATTTGGTGACGGGCATCCTGCAGCTTCCCCGTTATCATGAAAAGGAAAAAGAGCTTCGCGACAAGGCGATGGAAAAACTGGAGATCATGGGCGTCAGCGAATATGCCAACGCCCAGGCCGGTTCTCTTCCCTACGGCCTGCAGCGCCGTCTGGAGATCGCCCGTATTCTGGCGGCCAATCCCAGGCTGCTTCTGCTGGACGAGCCCGCCGCCGGCATGAACCCGCAGGAAAGCATGGATCTGGTGGAGGTGATCCGCCGTATCCAGAAAGACAATCACCTGACGATCCTGCTTATCGAGCATGACATGAAGGTCATCATGAGCCTTTGTGAGTATATTTACGTGATGGCGACCGGCGAGGTCATCGCCGAGGGTCTGCCCGAAGAGATCCGCAGCAACCCGCACGTTGTCGCGGCGTACCTGGGGAGGGCTGAGTGATGCTTGAAATCAGAGACCTTAAGGTCCGCTACGGCGGCATTACCGCTGTCGACGGCATCAGCCTCACGGTCAACGACCACGAGGCCGTCTCCCTGATCGGCGCCAACGGCGCCGGCAAGACCACCACGCTTCACGCGATCTCCTCCCTGCTGAAGATCGCCTCCGGCAAGATCTTCTTTGACGGTGTGGACATAACCTCCCTGCCGGCAGATAAGATCGTGCAGATGGGGATCGTGCAGGTCCCGGAGGGGCGCCAGGTGTTCACCAAGCTCAGCGTTGAGGACAACCTGAAGATGGGCGCCTATCTGGAACGGGACAAGGCCAAGATCAAGGCCAACATGGAATTCGGCATGAATCTGTTCCCCATCATTCGCGAGCGCAGGAAGCAGACTGCCGGCACCCTGTCCGGCGGCGAGCAGCAGATGCTGGCTATCTGCCGCGCGCTGATGACTTCCCCAAAGCTCCTGCTGCTGGACGAGCCGAGCATGGGCCTGTCCCCGCTGATGACGCAGGAGGTGTTCAAGGTCCTGCGCACCCTGAACGAGCAGGGGACCACCATCTTTCTCATTGAACAGAACGCCTACGAGGCGCTTGAGTTTACCGACCGCGCCTATATCATGGAGAGCGGCCGCATCACGCTGGAAGGGAGGAGCGCAGATCTGCTGAACGACGAGCGCGTTCGCGACGCATATCTGGGCGGAGACGTATGACACTGACTTATTTTCTTACGATGCTGATCAGCGGTCTGCGTCTGGGCAGCGTATATGCGCTGATTGCCGTCGGCTACGCCATGGTCTACGGCATCCTTCGCCTGATCAACTTCGCCCACGGCGATATCATGACGCTGGGCGTTTACTTCATGATCGCGCTGATGATAAGCCTCGGGCTGCCGTTCTGGGCGACGATGATCATTTCCGTAATCCTGTCTATCGCGGTGGGCCTGATCATGGAACGCTGCGCGTACAGGCCCCTGCGCTCCGCCGCCGAGGAAACCGTGCTGATCTCCTCTCTGGCTGTCTCCACGATCCTGCAAAATCTGATGACAATGATATGGACGGCGCAGCGTATGCCCGTCAAGCTGCCCGCGTGGCTGAGCGTCGCCAACCGGATCGGCCCCTTTACCATTAAGACCATCAGCTTCGTGACCTTCGGCGTCACCGCGGCCGCGCTGATCATCCTGACCATCATCATCCGCAAGACCCGCATCGGTGTGGCCATGCGCGCCTGCAGCGAAAACCGCAAGGCGGCCATGCTGATGGGCATCAATATCAACCGCGTCATCATGTTCACCTTCGCCGTGGGCTCCGCCCTGGCGGCGCTGGCCGGTTTCATGATGAGCGGCGATTACGGCACCGTTTATCCCACTCTGGGCTTTACGCCGAGCCTGAAAGCCTTCTGCGCCGCTGTCATCGGCGGGATCGGCTCACTCGGCGGCTCCGTTCTCGGCGCGTTCATAATCGGCATCGCGGAAATGCTGTTCGCCGGTCTGGTCCCCACAAATCTGACCAACTATCGTGACGCGTTCGTCTTTGCCGCCATGATCGTCATCCTGCTCTTCCGTCCCAACGGCATATTCGGCAAACAGGAAGGGGGGCGCAGCTGATGAGTCCGCTGAAATTCAAGGACGTCCCCGTCCTGCGCTTTATCGCGTTTATCGTCATTCCGCTGGTCATTCTGATCCTGGCCGCCGGAGCGCCCAAGAGCTACATCACGAGCCTGATCGTGACGATCGGCATGTACAGTCTGCTTTGCGCCAGTCTGAATCTGGTCAACGGCTTCTCCGGTATGTTCTCCATGGGTCATGCGGCCTTCATGTGCATCGGCGCGTACATGACATCTTTCTTCACCGTTGCGCCCAACGTGCTTGCCGCCCATTGTCCCGGTCTGCCCAACTTCATGATCCACACGTCGCTGCCGTATCCGATTGCGCTGATCCTGGGCGGCCTGGCCGCGGCGGTGGTATCTCTGGTGATCGCCTTCCCCGTGGTGCGGACCAAAGGTCATTACCTGAGCGTTGCCACGCTGGCGCTGATCGTTATTGTCGGCGCCGTCGTGGATAACGAGGAGCAGTTCACCTACGGCTCCCGCGGGCTGACCGGTATTCCCGCGCAGTCCACCGTCTGGCCGGTCTGGATCGTCTTGATCGTCTGCCTGTTCATTATGTACAGACTGGTTCACTCCGCCTACGGCCGCGGTCTGAAGGCCATGCGCGACGACCCCACGGCCGCTCAGACACTGGGTATCAACCTTGTCTCCAAGAAGCTGTCCATCTTCGCCTTCAGCGCATTCTTTGCCGGCGTGGGCGGCGGCCTCTATGCCCATTATCTGACCACGATCTCTTCTGCTGCGTTTAGCTTTACCCGCAGCTTCGCCATCGTGGAGATTTCCATCATCGGCGGCATGGGCTCCCTGTCCGGCTCGTTCCTGGGCGCCATCTTCTATACGATCGTACCGTCTCTGCTGCAAAATCTGGAAAACGGCATGGTGCTGTTCGGCACGCGCCTGCCTCAGCTGTTCGGCCTGGCCAATATCATCATGGCAGCGTTCATCATTATCCTGATCATCTTCCGCAGACAGGGCCTGATGGGCAACAGCGAGATCATTCTCGACACCTATTTCAGAAAAAGCACGTATACGGCTCTCTTCAAAAAAGGCGAATGGGCAAAGATCCCCCGATATTTCGCGGATATCCCCGTCAGGATATCTGCATGGAGCGCTTCCCGCAAGAAGCTGCGCATGGAAAAGAAGGCACCCTGACTTGCTTATAAATGCTCCGGCATTTGTAAAATAATTTATGGAGGAAACAAAATGACTAAACTGACAAAAATCTTAGCTCTCGTTTTGGCGCTCGTCCTGGCCCTGAGCCTGGCCGCCTGCGGCGCCGGCGGCGGCAACGAGCCCGCTCCTGCTCCTGATGACGGCAGCGCGCCCGAGCAGGCCGCTGAAAACACCGGCACTCCCCTGGCTGAGGGTGAGGACATCGTTGTCGGCGGCATCTTCAATGTCACCGGCTTCCAGTCCCCCATCGATGCCCCCGCCCAGCAGGCTTTCGCTCTGGCCATCAAGCAGATCAATGAAAACGGCGGCATCAACGGCCACATGCTCAAGTACGTCACCTATGACGGCCAGACGGACCAGACCGTGTGCGCCAACAACGCCACGCAGCTGATCAACACCGACGGCGCCATCGTCATCGGCGGTCTGTCCGACTCCGACTATGCTTACGCTGCCGGCGCCGTTGCCCAGGCTGCCGGTATCCCCATCGTCTTCTCCGGCGCCACCACCCCTGACATTCCCGAGGTGAACGGCAACTGTTCCTTCATGACCGCTTTCGGCGACAACGTCTGCGCCGAGGCTGCCGCCTCCTATGCGTATGAGGAGCTGGGCGCCCGCACCGCTTACGTCATGATCGACAACGCCATGTCCTACACCACCAACCTGGCCCAGTACTTTATCGACAAGTTCGAGGAGCTGGGCGGTGAGATCGTTCTGACGGACTACTCCACCACCGGCGATCTGGATTATTCCGCTCAGGTCCAGCGTTATCTGGCCAACGGCGAAGCTGATATCATGTTCATGTCCACCGGTCCCGACGACGCTTCCACTGTCATCCAGCAGTTCCGTCAGGCCGGCGCCACCGCTCCCATGATGTCCGGCGACGGCTGGGACAGCGATCTGTGGGGCGTTGCCGGTGATCTGGCCAATCAGGATGTCTATGTTGCCACTCACTATGCCACCTCCGACGATTCCCCCATCGTGCAGAACTTCATCGCCGACTACACCGAGGAGTACGGCTATCCCCCCGAGAACGCCTTTGCCGCTCTGGGCTATGACTGCATGATGGTCATTGCCAAGGCGATCGAGATGTGCGGCGACGACATCACCCCCGCCAACATCCGCGACAATCTGGAGCATATCCAGGGTCTGGAGTGCGTGACCGGTACCATCAGCTATACTCCCGACAATCACGTTCCCGCCAAGACCGTCGTGATTACCCAGGCTGTGGACGGTGCTCTGAGCTTCCTCAAGAACCAGGCCTGACCGCAGATCTCTACGAAATCCTCAGCTGAACATACAAAGGGATGAGCAGATTTTTCTGCTCATCCCTTTTTTCTCCGAAAATGAAAAAAAGAAATGCTTTTTCCACGTTTCGTGTTATAATGGAGGCAAGTCTGCTTTGTATGTCTGCATGACGTACGATAGATATGGAAATATGGAGGTTTATGGCTATGGCAAACAATGAACTGTTGAAACTGACGGCCCATCAGGTGAAAGAGCGCAAATTCAGCAAGGCGATTCTCGCCGTGGGTTCCTGCGAAGCCCATGGCCCTCATCTGGCCGAAGGTACGGATACCCTGGTTTCCTATATGCTCTCCTGCAAGGTGGCGGATCACTTTGATGATCTGATGGTGCTGCCGCCCATCACTGTCGGCTACAGCGGCCACTATGACACGTTTCCGTTCACCCTGACGCTGTCCTATGACACCACCACCGCCGTGATCTACGATTATCTGGAGTCCTGTATGCGCAACGGTATGTATAAGATCTATATTTTGAACGGCCATGACGGTAATATCGCCCCCATTGAGATCGCTTCCCGCAAGATCAAGGAGAAGTATCCTCAGGCCCGTATCGCCGCGCTGGATCAGTGGTGGTCCGTTGCCGGCAAACTGCTGCCTGAAGGCACCTTTGGGGTCATGAACGGCGAGGGACATGCCGGTGAAGGCGAATCTTCCATTGCTTACCACCTGTATCCTCAGTGGAACGAGCCGGAGCTGGCGAAGGGCTATGTGCCCGATCATCTGCCCACCTACTCCGCGATCAAGTGGGATTTCTCCGAAATCACCGCCAGCGCCGCTACCGGAGACCCCACCATAGCAACTGCCGAAAAAGGCCGCATGATGGCCGACGCTCTGGTGGAGTGCATGGTGCGCGAGATCCGGATGCTGGATGAGAGGAACTGGGACTACAGGACCACCGGCGTTACGGATGAATTTAAGGGCTGAGCCGACCACCCGTCAGAAAGGAGACCGCTATGAATCGTAAAATTTTACTCTGGTTTGACGTCGAAGACTACGTTACACCGGAAACCGAAGAAGCCCTCTATCGTCTGTTGAAGATGCTGCAGGAGAGCGGTGTGAAGACCACCCTGAAGCTGTGCGTCAAAAAGTACGAGCAGCTGATCCAAAACGGCAGAGCGGACATCCTGTCCATGATGCATGATCACGAGATGAGCTTTCACATGACGGATCACAGCGTACATCCCGTCCCCACCGAATATCTGGAATATATGGGCTTCAAGGAGGGCGCTGCGGACTTTGACCGCAGAGAGTATCCCGGCTTTGAGCGGCTGAAGACCCTGTGCGGCCAGAATCTGACCAGCTACGGCCACCCCGGCGTGGCCTGGGCGCCGCAGGTCTTTCCCGCTCTGCGCAAGTGGGGCGTGCCGACTTATCTGGATGTGCATGACATCGTAGGGATCAACGGCCAGCCCTTCTGGTATGGCGGCGTCCTGTGCTATACCAAGCTGAATAATCTGACCCATCTCGTGAAGGACGGCACGGAGGGGAAAATGATCGCCGACTTTGAGGCGATGAATCTCGACTGCACCGATACCGTATTTCTGTCCATCTATGACCATCCCCATGAGCTGTGCACCACCGAGTTCTGGGATGAGGTGAACTTTGCAGGCGGGAAAAATCCTCCTTACCTTGTTCCTGCCCCCCTGCGCCCCGAGGGCGAGCTTGACAAACTGATCGATCAGTACCGCAAGTTCATCGCCTATACCTCTGCCAGAGATGACACGGAGTATGTGACTGCGCAGGAGTCCCTGCGTTATGAGCATCAGCGTTTCCGCAAGATCACTGAGGCGGATATCCTGGCAGCCGCAAAGAAAGGCACCGAGGCCGACTACGCCGAGATCGGCGGCGCCTGCTGCGCCGCTTCCGAGATGCTGAACCTGATGGCACGCTATCTCACCGGCCGCATGCTGGTACCCGAACTGTATTACGGCCCTGAAAAGGAAGAGAAGAGCGTCGTCTCCTCCAAGGTCTCCGCCAGGGAACTGGCCGAGGTGATCTTCCGCGAGCACGAAACGGTACTGGGCTTCAAGCAGCTCAAGAGTCTGTACCGCGTGGGTGATAACTTCATCAGTCCCGTGGACGCCTATGCCACCATCGCCAGAGCGATCGCTGCCGGCGAGGATGAGCAGGAGGTCGTGACCGGGCGCCTCAAGGCCGGCGACAACGTCAACTTTGACTATGTTTTCGGAGGCAACTGGGTGCTGTGGGCTCCCGATTTTGCTCCCCGGAACATCTTTGAGCAGACCCGTCTCCAGACCTGGACACTGAAACCCGCTGTTTTCTGATATCGACACCGGGTCGGCGTTTCTGCATGCCGCCGACCCTTTCGCCAGCAGTAAAGGAGATCCTGAATATGAAAAACAATCACAACCTGACTTTGACCGACGTCACCACCGCGCGCAGACGGATCGCGCCCTACATTGTGGAAACGCCCGTGATCCGTGCGCACAAGCTGGAACCCCTGTTCAACGGCGCAGAGATCTATCTGAAGCTGGAAAACCTGCAGTGTACCGGCTCTTTCAAGGTCAGAGGCGTTGCAAACAAAATGCTGAATCTGTCCCCGGAAGAGCTGAAAAGAGGCGTCACCGCCGCCTCCAGCGGCAACCATGCGCAGGCAGTTTCCTATGTTTCCAGCCGACTGGGCGTGGACGCCTGCATCGTCATGCCGGTGAACGCACCCGTCAGCAAGGTGGAAGGCACCCGCGGTTACGGCGCGGAGGTCGTGCTGTGCGGCTATACCGGCGAGGACCGCGATCAGAAGTGTCAGGAGCTGATCCGCGAGCGCGGCTACAGTCTGGTGCACTCTCATATGGATCCCCATGTGATCACCGGCCACGGTACGGTCGCACTGGAGGTCTATGAACAGCTGCGGGGCTGCTTCGATGAGATCGTTTTCCCCTGCGGCGCAGGCAGTCTGACCTCCGGCGGCGCCCTGGCTATGAAGCTGCTGGACGATACGATTACCGTGACGGCCGTAGAGCCTGCCGAGGTGCCCCGTTTTACCGAGAGCTGCAAGGCCGGTCAGGCGGTGACGGTGCAGATGGGTCAGACCATTGCGGACGGCCTGCGCGTGAGCAAAGCCGAGGTCATCAACTATGACCTGATTGCCGGCAACGTAGACCATCTGCTGACCGTTGATGAGGACAGTATTGCCCGTGCGGTGAAGGAAGTCGTCACAAAAGCCAAGATCGTTGCCGAGCCGTCCGCCTGTGTGGGTATTGCTGCCGCGCTTGCCGGCAGGATCGACACCGCTGTCGGCCGAAAAATCGTGTTTGTGATCTCCGGCGGCAATATCGATCCTTCCATGCTGGCGGATCTGGTGAATCGATAAGCAGGTGGCTTCGATGAAAAAGAAGGTTCTTCTTATCACGACCGGCGGAACCATTGCGGCGCAGATGAGTGAGGACGGACTGAGGCCTGAGCTGGGCTCCTCCGAGCTTCTGCACTATCTTGACGGTCTGCACAACTATTACGATATCGACTCACAGGAGCTTCTGAATCTGGACAGTTCCAATATCCAGATCGATGAGTGGATCCTGATCGCCCGTGCCATCCACAGGGCGCTGCCGGATTATGACGGCATTGTCGTGACCCACGGTACGGATACCATGGCCTACACCGCGGCAATGGTCAGCTTTATGCTCCGCGGCCTGAAAAAGCCCGTGGTGTTCACCGGTTCCCAGATGCCGATCGATCACCTGCTGACGGATGCGCGCAACAACCTGTATACCGCGTTCGCGACGGTGGAAACGGGGATCCCCGGCGTAACGCTTGCGTTTGACCGAAAGGTCATGAACGGTACCCGCGCCGTAAAAGTGCGCACCATGGGTTTTGAGGCGTTTGAGAGCGTGAACGCGCCCTATCTGGGCGAGGTGTTTGCCGACGGTATGCACACTTCCGCAATCGCACCCCCGCCCGAGGAACTGAATGCCCCCGTGGAGCTCTGCGACAAGGTCTGCCGGGACGTTTTTTTGCTGAAGGTCGTTCCCGGCATCAACTCCGACGTGCTTTCCATGCTCAGCTGTATGCGGTACAGGGGCATTGTGATCGAGGCGTTCGGTGCCGGCGGCCTGCAGTTCGTCCACGGCAATATGATCGAACAGCTGACCAACCTGACGGCACGCGGTATATCCGTTGTGGTCTGCAGTCAGTGCCTGTACGAAGCCAGCAACCTGAGCATTTATGAGGTGGGGAAAAAGCTGCTTTCCTGCGGCGTGATCCCCGGCGGCGATATGACCACGGAGGCTACCGTTACCAAGCTGATGTGGGCGCTGGGTCAGACGAATGATCCCAACGAAGTCAGAAAAATATTTGCCACCAATTACTGCGGCGAAATAACGCTGTAAAATTCAAAATGCTTGCGAAGGCGGCCCTGTTTCGTCCGCGTCTGCCGCGGACGGAACAGGGCCGCAGATACATACAGGTGAATCGCAGCGGGACTATGCACGCCGCGTCGGAGCCCGCCCGTTTCGGCTTCCAAAATCCACCGCCGGCATAAGTTCCGGCGTCTGCGCAAATACTACCTCCTGTTCCAAAGAATAATGACCCAGGAGGCTAACTGATATGAAAGCAACAGGTATCGTGCGCAGGATCGACGACCTCGGGCGGGTCGTCATCCCCAAGGAGATCCGCCGCACCATGCGCATCCGGGAGGGCGACCCGCTGGAGATCTACACCGATAAGGACGGAGAGGTCATCTTCAAAAAGTATTCCATGATCGGCGGGCTGGCCGATTTTGCCATACAGATCTGTGAGGCGCTCCAGAAGACCACCGGTCACGTTACGGCGGTGACGGACCGGGATACCGTGGTGGCGGCGGCAGGCATTGCCCGCCGGGAACTCAACGGCCGGAGGGTGTCTCCGGAGCTGGAGCAGCTGATGGAGAAGCGGCAGATCTACCTCCGGGAGGAGGGCAGGCCCGTGCTCCCCGTGGCGGAGGACAGCGACAGGCACTGCATCGCCGCCGCCGCGCCGGTCCTCGCCGAGGGGGACGTCATCGGCTGCGTCCTCTTCCTCGACGGCGAGCGGCCCATGGGGGAGACGGAGTACAAGCTTCTGCAGACGGTGAGCAGTTTTCTGGGCCGTCAGATGGAGGCGTAAGACAAAAAAGACGCGCTTCGGGCACAGACCCGAAGCGCGTCTTTTTTGTCTTTTACTGTTCCGCCGTCACCAGGCAGCGGGTCACGCCATAGTAGTCGAACAGGGCCGCGGCGGCCTTGTCGATGCGTTCCCCGGCGGCCAGGATGGGCACGGCAGGGGGGCAGCTGACGGTGGGCATGGCCAGGATGCGGCCCACGCTGTCCCCGGCGGCGCAATCCTCCTGAGGAGAGAGCAGGGCGGCGCGGACGGACAGGGCCTGCTCCGGACGCGTCAGCGGCGGGGGCCGTGTCCCGATGGGAGCTTTCGGAGGCAGGTCGGCCAGAGCCGCCTCCAGCCGGTCCAGGCCGGCGGGGTCGACGTCCGGGGTGAGCATGCACACGGTGCAGTCCGGGTCGGCGTATTCGCAGCTGATGCCCCGGGCCCGGAGCAGCGTTTCCAGTTCGGCGCCTGTATAGCCTCTGGACTTTGGGAGCAGGGTGAGCTTCATCGGCTCTGCGCCCGAAAGCTGCCAGCCCTGCCGGGCCAGCCGGTCCTTCAGCTCTGCGGTCTGCCCGGCGAAATCGGCCAGACGCTCCCGGAAGCCCTCCACTAGTGTGCGGTTGGCCAGGTCCAGGGACTGCAGGATCAGATAGGAGGGACTGGTGGAGGCGAACAGGGCCAGGGCCGGCTCCGCCTGTCGGGCGATGTGGGCCGGGACGCTTTCGGCGATGTGGAGATACGCCCCGCCGGTGAGCACCGGCAGGGTCTTGTGGGCGGAGTCGCAGCACAGGTCCGCCCCCAGGTCCATGGGGTGCAGGGATTTCGGCAGGAATTTCAGATAGGCTCCGTGGGCGTTGTCCACCAGAAGCAGTACACCCCGGCGGCGGCAGACGGCGCTGAGGGCCGGCAGGTCCGCCAGATTGCCCAAATAGTCGGGGCTGGTGAGATAGACGGCGACAGGCGGTTCCGGCAGCGCCGTCAGGGCCCGGTCCAGGGCCCCCGCGTCCACGGGACAGGAGAGATAGCCGGAGGAGGGATCGGGCCAGAGCCACGCCACGTCCAGATCCAGCAGGGCCGCCCCGGTGAGAAAGGCCCGATGGGCGTTCCGGGCCGCCAGGACGACAGGGCGACGCGCCGACGGGGCGCGCCCCAGCAGGGCCAGGTACAGCATGGCACGGATGCAGAGGGAGGAGCCCTCCGCGGAATAGAGGGTCCGGGCCGTGCCGAACAGGGCGGCGGCGTTCTCCTCGCTCTCCCGGATGATGCCGGCGGCGGGATACAGCACGTCGGCCCCGGGGACCTCTGTAATGTCCCGGGCCTCCGCCCCCAGAGGACCCCGGCCCTTATGGCCCGGCATATGGAGCCGCAGAGGGTCCCCCTCACAGTAGCGGGTCACAAAATCCCAGATGGGCGTGTTCATTCCACGTCCTCCTCCATCTGCCGGAGGGCCTCCAGATAGATGGCGCACTCCATACGCCGCCGGAACAGGGTGCAGCCGTATTCGTAGACGCCCTGCAGGGAGCCCGTGGCGTGCCAGGCGTTGGCGGCACAGCCGCCGGCACAGTAGAACCGGGCCCAGCAGTCCCGGCACTGGGGACGCGTGTAGACGCTGCAGGCGGCAAAGGCCTCCTGCACGGCGGGATTCGTCACCCCGTCCCACACGTTGCCCAGCAGGAAGTTCCCTTCCCCCACAAACTGATGGCAGGGGTACAGGTCCCCCCAGGGGGTGACGGCCATGTACTCCGTGCCGGAGCCGCAGCCGGAAATGCGTTTGTAGATGCAGGGGCCCGATTTCAGGTCGATCATGTAGTGGTAGAAAGTGAAGGGACGGCCCTGGCGGCGGCGCTCCAGCATCAGCTGCGCCAGCTGCTCGTACTGCTCCAGCACGATGGGCAGGTCCGCCTCCGTCAGGGCCATGGGATCCTCCGGCGGGCAGACCACCGGCTCCATGCTCAGTTCCGTGAAGCCCAGGTCCAGCATCTGCCGGATGTCCGCGAGAAAATCGGGGTTCGCGTGGGTAAAGGTGCCCCGGATATAGTAACTCCTGCCGTTTCGGGCCGCCGCCAGCTTCTGAAATTTCGGCACCACCCGGTCCCAGCTGCCGTTGCCGGCAAAGTCCACCCGGTAGCGGTCGTGGACCTCCCGGCGGCCGTCCAGGCTCAGGACCACGTTGCTCATTTCCCGGTTGGCGAAGTCGATGACCTCATCGTCGATGAGCAGGCCGTTGGTGGTGAGGGTAAAGCGGAAATTCTTTCCGCACTCGGCCTCCCTGCTCCGGGCATAGGCCGTCAGTTGCTTCACCACGTCGAAGTTCAGCAGAGGTTCCCCGCCGAAGAAGTCCACCTCCAGATTGGTGCGTCCGCCGGAGCTGGCCAGCAGAAAATCCAGGGCCTGTTTGCCCACCTCAAAGGACATGAGGGCCCGCTCGCCGCTGTACCTGCCCTGACCGGCGAAGCAGTAGGCGCAGTTGAGATTGCAGCTGTGGGCCACGTGGAGGCACAGGGCCTTCACCACGCCCTGACTGCGGGCGCGGCGTTCCTCCGTCAGCGGCTCGAAGGTATCCGGAGCGAAGAGGGTCCCGGCGTCCCGCATCTCCTCCAGCTGGGACCAGAGGTCCGCAAGATCTTCGGCGGTGACGTCGGGGCGGTCGCCGTACTGTTCCAGAAGCGCGGCGATGGCATCGTCGCGCCGCGACGATGCAAACAGGCCGATCATGTCGTAGGCCACCTCGTCCACCACATGGATGGAGCCGGAGCAGACGTCCAGCACGAGGTGCAGGCCGCCCATGGTATAGCGATGGATCATGGCAGAGCACCCTTTCTATGAAAAATGCCGCCTTTCAGGCGGCATTTTATGTTGCGCGGTCAGTCCTTCTGCTTGTTCTCGCAGGGCTGGTTGGCGACGCCGCAGCTGGTCTTGCAGGCAGACTGGCAGGAGGTCTGGCATTCGCCGCAGCCGCCGTTCTTGGCGCTCTGGCAGAGATTCCGGGTCTTCAGGGTCTTGATGCGTTCCATAATCGGTCCTCCTATACGGTGTGTTCCGCAGTCCCGACAGACTGCGGGCGTTTTCGTGTATCTCATCATACCACAGCCGGACCCATAAAGCAAGGGGAATCGGGGCAAATCGCCGCGGAGGGTCACTCCTCGGTCTTCAGCAGTTTTGCCGCCATGGTCCGGGTGCCCAGGATCCACACCAGATCGCCGCTCTGGATGACCATGTTGATGTCCGGCTGGATGATGGGCAGGCGGCTGCGCTGGAGACCCAGGATCATGCAGTCGTAATTATCCCGGATGCCGCTGTCCCGGATGGAGGTGCCCGCCAGAGGGGAGCCCTTTTCCACCGACAGGGCGTAGGCGTACAGATCGTGGTCGGCGTCGTGCTCCGTTTCGATGAACTGCCGCAGAGGCAGAGCATCCGGCAGGCCCTTCAGATTCATGCCGATGCGGAAGCTGCGCAGGGCATCTGCCTCTCCCAACAGGTAAATCCGGTCGCCCGGTGCTACGGTCGAGTCGCCGGAGGGCATGTTCTTGTGCCGGCGGCCCCGGATGATCTTGATCACGTTTACGCCGAAGCGTCTGCCCCAGCCTGTCTGCAGCAGGGTCTGGCGTTCTCCGGTGTAGGTGAACGCCTGAACCAGCAGTGCCTCATCCAGCCGCCCCGCAGAATTGCCGGAGGCCTCGTCCTGCTGGAGCTGCCGCTCGTTGAAATTGGCCAGGAACTGGGCCTCCACCCGGAGATAGGCGGAGGACAGCCGGCTGGACCGGGCGATGAGCAGTGCCGCCGCGGCGATGATGGGCAGCAGCCACAGGCCCGTCAGACCCGCCACCGTCTGCAGAGGAATAAAGGCGATGAGCACAATGATCAGCAGCCGGATGGCTGCCAGGGCCATCAGCGGCAGCCGAAAGGCCCGGTTTTTTACCCAGAGAGTGGTGTACTGCGTTGAGCGGAAATCCAGCATGGGCCGGATGAAGATGGCCATGGCCAGATAGATCACCGCGATGCAGATGGCCCGGCTGATCCAGCCTGCCAGAGGCAGAGACTCCAGCAGGGGAAGGAGCAGGACCCGTCCGATGATGACGATGCCCAGCATGATCACGCCGTAGATCAGCGTTACCCGTATGTAGCGGCGCAGGAAGATCACCCAGTCGTTGTCCCGCGGCGCCTCCGCCTCCTCGTCCGTACCGCCGGAATAACGGGCCAGTTTCTCCGCCAGCTTTTTCGGCAGGAGGCGTTCCGTCAGAGCGGTGATCCGCCCGGCGCCCTTGATGCAGAAGGGTGTGGTCAGGGTGGTGATGACGGATACGGACACGATGATGGGGTACAGGAAGTCCGACGTCACACCCAGGGACAGCCCCAGGGAAGCGATGATGAAGGCAAACTCGCCGATCTGGGCCAGAGAACAGCCGCAGCTGACGGCGCTGAGCAGGGAGCCGCCGGAGAGCAGGACGCCCAGACCGGAGAAGGCAATCTTGCCCACGATGGTCACTGCGGTGATGATGAGGATGGGCACGATATACGCCGCCACCATGGAGGGCGCCAGCATCATGCCAACGGAGAGGAAAAACACGGATCCGAACAGGTCCTTGACCCCGGAGGTGAGGTGCTCCACCCGCTCCCCGTGGACGGTGCAGGCCAGCAGAGAGCCGGCCAGGAACGCGCCCAGGGCCGTAGAAAAGCCCAGAGCGTCCGCCAGAAGCACCATGCCGAAGCAGATGCCCAGGGAGACGATGAGCAGGGTCTCGTCATTCATGAGCCTGGAGGCCCGGTTGAGCAGGGTGGGCAGCAGATAGATGCCCAGCAGCAGCCACAGGGCCAGATACAGCACCAGAGTGGCCAGCTTTGCCGCCAGAGCGCCGCCTGAGACGCTCTGCTCCACGGAGACGGTGGACAGAACGATCATCATGAAGATGCCCACGATGTCCTGCATGACCAGAGAGCCGAACACCGTCTGGGCAAATTTTTTCTTTCGCAGGTCCAGATCGTCGAAGACCTTGATAACGATGATGGTGGAGCTCATGGCCAGCATCCCGCCCAGGAAGATGCTGTTCATCACATTCCAGCCCAGGGCCTGGCCCACAAAATAGCCCACCACCAGCATGCCGCCCACCTCCGTGATGGTGGTGAGAATCGCCGAACCGCCTGTCTCCGCCAGCTTGTGGAGGTTGAATTCTAGACCCAGACAGAACATGAGGATGATGATGCCGATCTCACTCCAGGTGCTGATGGAGGCGGAGTCCGTTACGGTGAAGAAAAAAGGCATGTGAGGTCCGATCAGGAAGCCGGCGGCAATGTAGCCCAGAACCAGGGGGAGACGGATCTTTTTGAAGATGACCGTTACCACGCCGGCGGTGAGCAGCATGATAGCCAGATCTGTGATCAGTGCGGGAAGATGCATGACGGCCTCCTTTTTAAACCATGGAACCTGTTCTGCTTTCTATTATATCGCAAGGCTCGGCGTCTTTAAAGTGGCGCGAGAAAAATTTACAAACAGGCGGCCCCGGCGCCGTCGGATGCTTCCCGGCATATACTGTCCTGCGGAGATGGGTCCGGCGCCGTCCTCCTGCCGGGAGGACAGGTATAAACGGGCCCGGCCCGTGGGAGAATGATAACAGTCCCTCCCGCAGCCGACGTGTCGGCTGCCCGGGGGAACTATCTTCCGGCGGAGTGTGAGTATGTGTGGACGATACCATCAGACGCGGCGATATTTTTTACGCGGACCTCAGTCCCGTTGTGGGCAGCGAGCAGGGGGGCGTCAGACCGGTGCTGATCATTCAGAACGATATGGGCAACCGTCACAGCCCCACGGTGATCGCTGCGGCCATTACATCGCAGATGAACAAGGCCCGGCTGCCCACCCATATTTTTCTGACCGACCGGGGCTGCGGCCTGTCCCGGGATTCCGTGGTGCTCCTGGAGCAGATCCGGACTCTGGATAAACGGCGGCTCCGGGAGCGTATGGGGCGCCTGAACGAGACCGCCATGGAACAGGTGGACGCCGCCATCGCCGTCAGCTTCGGCCTGCGGGCCGGACGGGTGTGACGGCAGAGAGCCGGTGAAGTTGCAATCCCGGTACCGGTGTGTTACAATGAGGGCGGACGCATCCGAACAGACGGAGGTCGATCGATATGAAACGTCATGTGAAACGCCGGTTTTTTCTGCCTCTGGGCGCCGTGATCCTCGCGGCGGCGGCCCTGCTGGCCGGTTTTTCCGCTGCGGCGAGTTCCGGCTCCCAGTCGGATCCCCTGATTTCCCGGAGCTATCTGGAGAAAATTTTTGCCCCCGGGATCATGGCTGAAACGGAGACCCTGATCGCCCAGAAGGAGAGCGCCCTGACCCAGCGGCTGACAGCCCAGCTGGAGGCCTATCGGACGGAGACCGGCGGTACCGGTCAGGCTACCTACCGGGTGGTGACCCTGTCCAAAGACCAGACGCTTACGGGAGGCGTGGGGCTTGAGATCCTGCCCCGGGCCGGGTCCGTGGTCTGCGTTGCGGACAGCGCCCCGGGCCTCATCGACATGACCGGCGGCGGCACAATGGCCGCCGGGAACGTCCTGGCCCAGAACCACCTGTATATGGCCACCGCCGGCGACCGGGGCGTTCAGGCCGTTACCGACTCGGCCACGGTCCTGGTAAAAGGCGGCTACACCGTCCGGTGAGCCGCGGTACCGACAAAAACAGAACGAACCCCGCGCCCTTCGCGCGGGGTTCGTTTTTTTTTTGTAATTCAGCAGTATTTCCGAATGCCGTCAGTGAGCGCGTCCGTATCGGCGGTGAGCATGACGGTGAATTTGACGTTGTTTTCCTTGCTGAACGCCTCCAGCCAGTCCAGGAAGGCCTCGGTTTCCGGGCCGACGGGATCGGCAGGAACGATCTTGCAGAGACTGTCGATGAAAACATAGGACAGGTCATAGTTGGAGGCGTACATGCCGCTGATAAATCCACGGAAAAAAGTGTAATCCGTTATATCGTAATTGTTGGCTTCTACCAGACGGATACTGTAGTGCAGATCAAACGTCAGCGCCCGGCCGCGTTCGATGCAGGCTACGTTGCCGGGTTCCTCATGTACCGCGCGATTGACCATCTCGATCATCTGCTTGGTCTTTCCTGTGCCCTTCCGTCCGGCGATGACCTTAACCACCTTGCATCAGCTCCTTCTCTGTTTTGTCAGAGGGTGACGTGCTGCCGCCCTTCTGTCTATATAGTATCATCTTTCCGCGTCAGATGCAACGAGAAAAAATCCCTTTTTCGGGGAGAACGTCCTGTGGATCGGTTTTTTGTTCTGAAACAGACACCCGCACAACCCGCGTTGTCTTGCGGTCGGCACATTTGTTTTGCCGGGAAGCTGTCAGTTTTCGGCAGCCAGACAGAACGGAATATCAACCGCAGTCCGCAGATCACAAAACGGGCCCCAACGGCAGTCAGAACCGCCGGCAGGGCCCGTCTTTTTGTAAGGATGTGGTCAGGAAGTGGGACGGCCCAGGAGCTCGGAGACCTTCTTCTTGTACGTCTCCACCCCGGGCTGATCGAAGGGATTGACCCCCTGCAGGGTGCCGGACAGGGCACAGGAGAGACAGAAGAAATAGACCAGGGCCCCGAAGGAGGCCTCGTCCAGAGCGGGGACGCGGATCAGCAGATTCGGCACGCCGCCCTCCGTATGGGCCAGCAGAACGCCGTCCAGGATCCGCTCCGTCACCTCTCCCAGTTCCCGGCCCGTGAGGAAGTCCAGCCCGTCGCCGGAGGCGGCGGGGAGCTTCAGAGAAGCCAGCGGCCGATCGATGCGGACCACTGTCTCGAACAGCAGGGGCGTGCCGTCCTGGATGAACTGGCCCAGGGAGTGGAGATCTCCCGGGAAGGATGCCGCGGCGGGGAACAGCCCGCCGCCCTCCTTGCCCTCACTCTCGCCGAACAGCTGCTTCCACCAGTCCGTCATGGCGGCAAAGGAGGGGCAGGTGCTGATGAGCAGTTCCGTGCGCCGGCCGTTCTCATACAGGGCGTTCCGGGCTCCGGCATAGCACCAGGCGGCATTGTTCATGGAGCGGTTGCTGAGCAGTTTCTCCATCTCCTCCCGGGCGCCCGCCAGTACGGCGGCCACGTCGGCGCCGGCCACGGCCATGGGCAGCAGGCCCACCGGCGTCAGAACGGAGTAGCGCCCGCCGATATCGGAGGGGACGGGGAACGTCGTCCAGCCGTTTTCCCGGGCCATGGCCCGGAGCAGGCCCTTTTCCGGGTCCGTGGTGGCGTAGATGCGCTTTGCCGCGCCGCCGGGCCCGTATTTCTTCTCCAGCAGAGTCCGGAACAGCCGGAACACCGACGCGGGCTCCAGGGTCGCGCCGGACTTGGAGACGATGTTCACGGAGAAATCCCCGGACGCCGCAAGCTCCAGCAGCTCCGTCAGCGCGGCGGGGTCCAGGGTGTCCCCGGCAAAAAAGATCCGGGGCCTGTGGCGCAGGGTGTGATGGGGGCCCTGCAGGAAGTGCAGCGCAGCCCGGGCGCCCAGCGAGGAGCCGCCGACGCCGATAACGATCAGCGACTCCGAGTCGTCCCGGATCTGCCGTGCGGCGGCCCGGACGTGGTTGAGCAGGCGCAGGTCCATGGACTCCGGCTGACGGAGCCAGCCGGTGGCATTGACGCCGGCATCGGCGTCGAAAAGCAGGGACTCATGGGCGGCGGCCAGCCGGGGCGCCATGGCCTGCTGCCAGTTTGCCTGCAGCAGGGCGTGGGTGGAATCAAATCGGATCATAACAGCCTCCTGAAAGAGGATGGGTCTTTACTCTTCCCATAGTATAGCACAGCAGCCGGGGAAAAGATACGCCGGATTTTAAAAATCAGGACGGAGCCTGTGCCGTGCCGGTGAGCGTCAGACCGGCGACCCGGCCGAAGATCTGGCCGAAGGTGAGACGGGGCACGCCCTCCGGCACCACCAGAGGGACGGTCTGCAGCACGGCGCCGTCCAGAAGGATCCGGACGCGGCCTACCCGGGCCCCCGCCTCCACAGGAGCCTCCAGGGCCTCCGCCGTCTCCGTCTCCCAGGTGACGCCGTCGGCCTGCAGCTTCTCCACCAGCACCCGGGGAGGCTCCGCGGGCACCGGCGTCACCGTGTCCGCTGTGCCCAGAGTCACCGGGATGGGGGACAGCTCGCCCTCCACGTTCAGCAGGGTATAGTTGGCAAAGCCGAAGTCGAGAAGGCTCTTGGCGGTCTCGAACCGATCCGAGGAGGTGGGCGCCTTCAGCACCACGGCGATGAGCTCCATGCCCTCCCGCTCCGCCGTGGCGGACAGGCAGTACAGGGCAGTGTCCGTGGAGCCGGTCTTCAGACCTGTGGCCCCGTCGTAGAACCGGATGAGTTTGTTGGTGTTGGCAAGGCCGAAGGCCCCGTCCCGGATGGAGTCCATCCAGATGGTGGTGTACTGCTTGATAAAGTCGTGGGCAATCAGGGCCCGGGACATGAGGGCGATATCCCATGCGGAGGTGAGGTGTTCCTCCGCCGGGAGTCCTGTGCAGTTGACAAAGGTGGTATCGTTCATGCCCAGCTCCGCCGCCCGCTGGTTCATCCGGGCCACGAAGGCGCTCTCGCTGCCTGCCAGCTGCTCCGCCAGAGCCACGGCGGCGTCGTTGGCGGAGGAGACCACCGTGGCCTTAAGCAGATCGTCCACGGTCATCTGCTCCCCCTCCTCCAGATAGACCTGGGAGCCGCCCATCTCCGCGGCGTGGGCGCTGACGGTGACCGTGTCCGACCTGGACAGGACCCCGCTCTCAATGGCCTCGGTGATCAGCAGGATCGTCATGACCTTGGTGACGCTGGCCGGCTCCAGCCGCGCGTGAGCGTTCTGCTCAAAGAGCACGGTCCCGGTCTCCTTTTCCATGAGCACCGCCGCTTCTGCCGCCACCTCCGGCTCTCCCTCCGCAGCTGCCGTCGGCAGGGCCGGAAGCAGCAGAAGGAAGATCAGCAGCAGGGCAAAGATTCGTTTCATCGTTCTCGTCCTCCCCTTGTGAGATACTGCCATTTTACGGCGGGGAGGCAGGCTCTATGACAGGAGCATGACCGGCCTCCTCCGGGCATACAGTAGCCCGGAGGAGGCGGTAGGGTGAGGCGGAACGCGAGCGGCGCGCTGCTGCTGACGGCATCCGGCGCGGCGGCGCAGGTGCTGGGATTTTTCTATCGGGCGGCCCTGACCCGGCTCATCGGGGCGGAGAATATGGGGCTGTATCAGCTGATCCTGCCGGTGTACGCGGTGGTCCAGTCTCTGTCCTACGCGGGGCTTACCGTGACGGTGTCCCGGCTCACGGCGGAGTACTGCGCCCTGGGTCAGCGGCGGATGGTCCGGACCGTGCTGGGACAGGCGATGCTGCTGTTTGTCCGGCTCTTCGCCCTGCTGGCCCTCCTGACGGCGGTGCTGTCCGACCCCATCTCCGCGTGGCTGCTGGGGGATGCCCGAACCCGGACAGGTCTGCTGCTCCTGCTGCCCTGCCTCTTTCTCACAGGGGTGGAGAACCTCCACAAGCACGCCTTTTACGGGCTAGGACAGGTGCGGATACCGGCTCTGGTGGAGATGGGGGAGCAGCTGATCCGGGTCTCTGCGGTGCTGGGCCTGCTGCTGCTGTTCAGACCCCGGGGGGGAGAGTCCACGGTGGCGCTGATCGTGGCGGGGATGCTGGTGTGCGAGGTGTTCTCCAGTACGGTCATGTTCTTCATCGGCCGGCGGCAGATGCGGGACTGCCGGGGGGCGCCGGAGCCATCCCTCCGCCGGAGAATGGCGGTGACGGCCTTTCCCATCGCCATGACCAGCCTGCTGGAGAATCTCATGGGTTCCGCCAACGCCGTTGTGATCCCTGCGCGCCTCGTCCGGGCGGGGTGGGATCCCTCCGAGGCTATGGCCGCCTTCGGTGTCCTCTTCGGTATGGCCCTGCCCATGGTGCTGCTGCCCATGTGCTTCGTAGGAGCTCTTGGGCTGATTTTAGTGCCCCGACTCTCGGAGCTCCGGCTCCGGGACGGGCAGGATCGGGTCCGGCGCCTGGCAGTCAGGAGCATAACGGCGGCGGCGCTGGTGCTGGCGGCGTCCCAGCTGGTGCTGCTGGCGGCGGGGCCCGGACTGGGGGAGACGCTGTTCGGAGAGCCCTCCATCCGCGGCTATCTGCCTCTGCTGACGGTGGGGGCGTTTCTGGAGGGGATGCATGCCGTGGAGAGCAGTATGCTCAACGGCCTCTCCTGCGAGCGGGCCTGCGCCGTGTGCGGTCTCACCAGCAATTTTATCGAGCTGGCCGTTACCTTTCTGCTGATCCCGGTGCTGGGCCTGGAAGCCAGTATCCTGGCCTTCTGCGTTTCCGGCGCAGTGGGAGTGGTCTGGGCCGGACTGCGGCTGCGCCGGGAGATCAATGGGTGATATGAAAAGCGTGCCGACGAGGTCGCCGGGGCGAAATACTCCTTTTGCCGTACTGACGATGATTTGCCGGTGTTTCGACAGAAAGGGGAACCCCTTACCATGGGGTTCCCCTTGTGGAATCCCCTCCTTTATGACAGGAAAGGCTCAGCCACAGAACGATCCCGGCCGGCAGAGACCCGAATCGACTCTGCAACCCACCCGCGCTGGCGCGCTTCTGCGGTGTGTGACGGGGATTGGCTGCCAGTCCGTACCCTCCGAGGCGCAGAAACAGAGGAGCGGATTATCATACCAAACCGGACCCGCTTACGCTGGGCTCCGGTTTGGGGTTTGAGGCTGGCTGCCGATCCGCACCCTGCGAGGCGCAGGAACAAAGGAGCAGGGACCGAAACGACAGAGCATAAGCGGCAGCGAAGCAAGGAGCAAAGACAATGCAAGTTTGTTGCGCCGAGCTGTCTTTGCCGGTACTTTCGTCAGAGCGGGGAAGGAAATACATAGAAACCATGGGTTTCTATGCGTGCTCTTTGCCTACTTTCTGTCACGATACAGAAAGTAGGCCGTCGGAGACATTCCCGCCCGCAGACGGCAAGAACGAAAGTTTTTTGAGGACGACCCTCCGGCGGGTGACTTTCTGGTCGCGCAGAAAGTCACCAAAGACGCGCATAAGGGGAGACCCCCAGACAAGGGGTCTCCCCTTATGTATCCCTGTCCACTAAGATAAGAAACGCACAGCCGCAGAACGACCCTGGCCGGCAGAGCCCTGCATTGTCCGGAGCAACCCCCTCGCGCTTTCGCGCTGCTGCGATGGATTACGGCGGGTTTGCTGCCGATTCACTCCCTGCGAGGTGCACAGGCAAAGGAGCAGATGCGAAGCCCAGCGTCGGAAGAAAAAGGGGCTGCTGCGTCGCGCAGCAGCCCCTGAAACGGTTGGGGGAACTCAGTCGATGTGCTCCAGAACGTAGAGCAGGATCCGGGCGGCCCGGTCGGCGGCGTGCCGGACAAAGGTAGCGTAATCTTCCGTGGCGTCCTCATCCCCGCTGTCGGAGATGACCCGGATGGCGCCGCAGTCCGTCTGGTTTACATAACACACATGCACCACGGCGGCGGCCTCCATCTCGCAGGCGATGGCCCCGAACTGCCGGGCGATGCTCTGCCGGTCCTTGGCCTGGCAGACGAAGCGGTCCCCGGAGGCGATGGTGCCCACGGCGCAGTTGAGGCCCAGGGCCTCGGCCCCGGACCGGAGCAGGTCCGCGATGGCGGGGGTGCAGGGGAGAAAGATCTTGTTGATGCCGGAGATCAGACCCACGGGGTCGCCCACGGCGGAGGTATCCATATCGTGCTGGACCACCTGATCGGCCACGGCGGCGTCGCCGATCCTCAGACCGCCGCCCAGGGCCCCGGCCACGCCCAGATTGATGACGCAGTCCGGGTGATAGCGCAGGAACATGGTCTGGGTGCAGAGGGCCGCGAAGACCTTGCCCACGCCGCATTTGGCCAGAACGACGTCACGCCCTGCCAGCCGGCCGGTGATGTACTCCACGCCGCTGACGGTCTCCGACTGCGGCTCCGTCATCATGCTGCGCAGCAGCTGTACCTCCACGCCCATGGCGCCGATGATGCCGATGGTCTTATACTTCGTAGGCATAGCGGCCTCTTCCTTTCTCCAACAGTTTTTTCCGATAGCGGGCCGCCTCCAGCTGAGCGGCGGACAGGCTCAGACTGCGGCAGCTGCCGCACTCCTTCCCGGAGGCGCCGAACACCGGCCCGCATTTTTGCGCTGACATTGTACCACGAAGGCCCGGGGAATGCAACCGGAGCCGCCGCGTGTCCGCAGAAGACGGGCAAGTGTTTTCAGAGAGAACACAGCGCCCGGGGGCTTTTTTTGGTTATTTTTCCTCTCAGGGGCGGGATTTTACGCTGAAAATCGATGCGGTTTCGGCTCTCTTGCTCTTGACTTTATCGCTTCGTCGTTATAAAGTAAACAAATAAAGTAATTGCATTTTTACTATTTTCGGATCGGGCCAGCGCCCGATTTGGTGTGAAGTGAGGTTTTTCAAATGGCAAACGATCGAGTCTTTAACTTTTCCGCAGGTCCGGCCATGCTGCCCCTGGAGGTGCTCCAGCGCGCCGGAAGTGAGATCACCAACTACAACGGGTCCGGCATGTCCGTCATGGAGATGAGCCACCGCAGCAAGACCTATCTGAAGATCTTCGAGGATGTCATGGCCCGGTTCCGGAAGATCGGCAACATTCCCGACAACTATAAGGTCCTGTTCCTGCAGGGCGGCGCCACCACCCAGTTCGCCGCGGTGCCCATGAACCTGATCGCCCCCGCCGGGAAGGCCGACTATATCATCACCGGTCAGTTCTCCAAGAAGGCCGCCGACGAGGCGAAGAAGTACGGCGAGATCAGTATCGCCTACGACACCGCCGACCGGCAGCATACCTATATCCCCAAGCAGAGCGATCTGGTGCTGGATCCCGGCGCGGCCTACGTCCACTACTGCTGCAACAACACCGTCTACGGCACCGAGTGGAACTACGTTCCCGACGTGGGCGGCAAGACCCTGGTGTGCGACATGTCCTCCAACATGTACTCCCGGCCCTTCGACGTGTCCAAGTACGGCGTGATCTACGCCGGCGCCCAGAAGAACATGGCTCCCGCCGGTCTGACCATCGTCATCGTCCGTGAGGATCTGGCCGGGAACGCCCTGCCCTTCACCCCCGTGATGCTGGACTATGCCGCCCAGATCAAGGGCGACTCCATGCACAACACGCCGCCCTGCTACAATATCTACATCCTCGGCCTGGTGCTGGAGTGGATCGAGAGCCTGGGCGGACTGGAGGCCATTGCCCAGCGCAACGCCAAGAAGGCCGCCGTCATCTACGACGCCATCGACTCCTCCCGGCTGTTCCGCGCGCTGGCGGAGCCCGAGGCCCGGTCCCGGATGAACGTCACCTTCCGCACTGAGAGCGACGAGATGGACAAGGCCTTCATCGCCTTTGCCGGCGAGGCCGGTCTGCAGAACGTGAAGGGCTACCGGACCGTGGGCGGTATGCGCGCGTCCATCTACAACGCCATGCCCATGGAGGGTGCGGAGAAGCTGGCCGACGCCATCCGCGCTTTCGACAAGAACAACTGAGAACCGACATCAAATTTTATATTGCAGGACACGGGCGGCCGCCGCTGCGGCGGGCACGCTGTGTTCCCTTGAGGAGAGAGAGCTATGTATCAGATCAAGACCTTCAATAAAATCAGCCAGTTGGGCCTGGATGAGCTGGACCCCGCCCTGTTCACCGTCGGAGAGGACATCGAGCAGCCCGACGGCATCCTGCTGCGCTCCTATAAGCTCCACGACTACGTGTTCCCGAAGAACCTGCGGGCCATTGCCCGTGCCGGCGCCGGCGTGAACAATATCCCCGTCGACCGCTGCACCGAGGCGGGCATCGTTGTGTTCAACAGCCCCGGCGCCAACTCCAACGCCGTCAAGGAGCTGGGTATCTGCGCCCTGCTGCTTGCATCCCGTGACATCATCGGCGGCTCCCGCTGGGTGTGGGATCAGTACGCCGCCGGCGAGGATGTGGCGGCCGTGGTGGAGAAGGGCAAGAGCGCCTTCACCGGTCCCGAACTCACCGGTAAGAGCCTGGGCGTCATCGGCCTGGGCGCCGTGGGCGGCAAGCTGGCCAGCCTGGCCACCAAGCTGGGCATGACCGTATACGGCTACGACCCCTATCTGTCCGTGGAGTACGCTCTGGACCTGTCCCGCTCCGTCCACCGTGTCTTCGATATGGAGACCATCTTCAAGACCTGCGACTATATCACCCTGCACCTGCCCCTGATGGACTCCACCCGGGGCACGCTGGATGAGAAGGCCTTTGCCATGATGAAGCAGGGCGTGCGGGTCCTGAATCTGGCCCGGGGCGAGCTGGTGGACGACGACGCCATGCTGGCGGCCCTGGAGTCCGGCAAGGTGGCCCGGTACGTCACCGACTTCCCCAACAACAAGATCATGACCGGCAAAAACGTGGTGGCGATCCCCCATCTGGGCGCCTCCACCCCCGAGAGCGAGGACAACTGCGCCCAGATGGCCGCCGAGGAGCTGCGGGATTACCTGCTCTACGGCAATATCCGCAACAGCGTGAATATGCCCACCGTGGAGATGACCCCCACCACCGACGCCCGGGTCTGTGTTTTCCACCGGAATATCCCCAATATGCTGGCCTCCATCACCAACCTGCTCTCCGCAGAGCACATCAACGTGGAGACCATGCTCAACAAGTCCCGGAAGGATATCGCCTACACCATTCTGGACATCAACACCCCCATGTCCGAAAAAGTCTATGAGGAGCTCAAGGCCGTGGACGGCATCATCCGGGTGCGCAGGGTGCAGTTCTGAGTCAAAGAGAACACCGAAACGGAGGAACAGCGTTCTGTTCCTCCGTTTTTTTCGGCATCCGGCCGGACGCCGGGCGAGGGGAATTGTGCTTGCCATGAAATCCGGTCGGGGGTATAATAGTTTCATCACGAGCCAAAGGAGGGAGCTTCGCCGGCAGGCGGAGCGGACCGGTATGAATGAACTGACAGAACGAAAGCGTGTCGTGATCATCGGCGGCGGCGTGGCGGGCCTGACGGCGGGCATCTACGCCTGCTGGGCCAACTTCGACGTGACTCTGTACGAAAAGTACTCCACCCTGGGCGGCGCCTGCAGCGGCTGGGACCGGGAGGGATACCATATCGATAACTGCATCCGCTGGATGCGGGGCACCAAGCCGGGCTCGGAGCTGTACAAGATCTGGGAGACCGTGGGCGCCCTGGGGGACGACATCGAGGTCTTCCGCCCCGATCCCCTGCTGACCTCGGAGCTGGACGGGGAGAGAGCCTCCCTGTGGCTGGACCCGGACCGGACCGAGCGGGAGTTGCTGGCCCTGTCTCCGGAGGACGCCGCGCCCATCCGGGAGCTGATGCAGTGGTGCAGGGCCGTGAAGAACGACCCCTATCCCGCGGACCATCCCCCGGAGCTGACCAATATGGCGGGCTATCGGAAGATAAAGTCCGACCTGAAGGCCACCAACAAGCTGTGCAAGCACTATCGGGGACAGGATATCCTGGATCTGATGCTGACCTTCAAGCACCCCCTGATCCGGCAGCTGATCGCCGATCTGTGCCCGCCGGAGGCTCTGGCCCAGAGCTTTGCCATGACATACGGCGCCTATATCTCCGGCGATGGCGGCGTGCCCAGGGGCGGCTCCCGGGCCATGATCGACCGGATGCGTCAGCGGTTTGAGAAGCTGGGAGGAAGATACTTCCTGAACACGCCCGTGGAGGAGATCATCCACGAGGGCGAACTGGGCACCGGCGTGGTGCTGGAGAGCGGCGGCTTTGTGCCGGCGGACTTCATCGTGGCCGCCTGCGATCCCGCCGTCACCTTCGGCCGGATGCTGGACCTGCTGGATATGCACCCGGTGATGCGGGGCATGTACGAGGAGCCGGAATCCTATCTGATCTACGGCATGTTCCAGGCGGCCTTTGCCGTGGACTGTGCCGAGGACGTTGTGGGCGGCACCGTGGTGCTGGACTGCTCGGATATCCGGGATGAGATGGACGAGATCTGGATGGGAAGCCGTATGACGGTGCGGACCTTCTCCCATGAGCCGGATTTCGCTCCGGAGGGGAAGCAGATCCTTCAGATCTCCATCGATCTGACGGAGGACGCCTACGACGACTGGAAGGCGCTGCTGCAGGATGAGCCGGAGAAATATAAAGAGAAAAAGGAAACTCTGGCGAAAGCCGCCATGGGTCTGGTGGAGGAGCGGTTCCCGGAATACAGGGGCAAGCTGACGCTGCTGGACACCTGGACGCCCGCCTCCTATCAGAAGCGGCTGGCCTCCTACCGGGGCTGGCCGAAGGCCTTCACCGTGTCCAAGAAATCCATCCGGAACCCCTATCCGCCCGCCATCGGCTTCACCATCGACAATCTCATCGTGGCCAGCCAGTGGCTCAGCCCGCCCGGCGGACTGGCGGCGGCGGCCTCCCAGGGCAAGTTCGCCATCCTCCGGGTCCTGAATCAGGAGGGGGCCATGGCGAGAAAGAGCGTGCAGCGGGAGAAAGACGGCGGGAAGAAATCCCTGCTGTTGTGGGGTCATTAAGGTGACCTTCGACACCGATGTCCGGAGCCTTCGGGGCGTGGGAGACGCCCGGGCCCGGCAGCTGGAAAAGCTCGGCCTGCGGACGGCAGGGGATCTGATCCAGTGGTATCCCCGTGCCTACGAGGACAGGCGGCAGATCTGTCTGCTCAAAGACGCCCCCGCCGATATGCCGGTCTGTATCCGGGCCGTGACGGCAGGGGCGCCGAAGGCCGTCCATATCCGCAGAGGGATGGATCTGTGCAAGGTCCGTATCGTGGACGAGAGCGGCGGCTGCGAGGTGACCTTTTTCAACCAGAGCTATGTCCGCAATGCGCTGAAGGAAAACCACACCTACATCTTCTTCGGACGGGTGGAGGGCTCCGCAGGCCGGAGGACCATGACCAATCCCGTCTTTGAGGAGGAGAGCGCCTCCGGGCAGGTCACCCGGTGCATCGTGCCGGTCTACCGCTGTACGGCGGGGCTGTCCAGCCTCCAGCTGGGCCGCCTGATCCGGGACGCCCTGGATCGCGTCCAGCTGCCGCCGGATCCGCTCCCCGACCGGCTGCGGCAGAAATATCGGCTGGCCCATAACGGCTTTGCCCTGGAGACCATCCACCGTCCCCCCTCCTATGAGGAGCTGGCCACCGCCCGGCGGCGGCTGATCTTTGAGGAGCTGTTTTTCCTCTCCGCGGGCCTGTCGGCCCTCAAGCGGCGGCGGGTGCTGCTGCCGGGGCCGAAGATGACGGAGCGGGACTTTGCGCCCTTCTACGACGCCCTGCCCTTTGCCCCCACCGGGGCCCAGCGGCGGGTCATTGAGCAGGCGGCGGCAGACATGGTTTCCGGCTATCCCATGAACCGGCTGATCCAGGGGGACGTGGGCAGCGGCAAGACCGTAGCGGCGGCGGGGTGCGTCTGGCTGGCGGCCCAAAACGGCTTCCAGTCCGCCCTGATGGCCCCCACGGAGATCCTGGCCCGGCAGCATTATGAGACCCTTGCACCTCTGCTGGAGAAGCTGGGGCTCCGCTGTGTCCTTCTCACCGGGACCCTCCGCGCCGGGGAACGGCGGGCCGTTCTGGAGGCCCTGGCCCTGGGAGATGCGGCGCTGGTCATCGGTACCCATGCGCTGCTGACGGCGGATGTGACGTTCCGGAATCCGGGGCTCGTGATCACCGACGAGCAGCACCGTTTCGGCGTTGCCCAGCGCAACACGCTGGCGGAGAAAGGGGTCCGGCCCCATGTGCTGGTCCTGTCCGCCACGCCCATCCCCCGGACCCTGGCGCTGCTGCTGTACGGAGAGCTGGACGTATCGATCCTGGACGAGCTGCCACCGGGCAGAAAGCCCGTGGCCACCTATCTGGTGAACGAGAGCAAGCGGCAGAGACTCTATGGCTTTGCCGAGAAGCAGATGGAGGCGGGCCGGCAGGTATTCGTGGTCTGTCCCGCCGTGGAGGAGTCAGAGGACCTGAAAAACGTGACGGACTATGCAAAAACCCTTCAGAAGCAGGTGTTCCCCCACCGGCGGGTGGCTCTGCTCCACGGCAAGATGAAGGACAAGGGAGCCGTCATGGCCGCCTTCGCCGCCGGGGAGAGCGATCTGCTGGTCTGCACCACCGTGGTGGAGGTGGGGGTGGATGTGCCCAACGCCTCCCTGATGATCGTGGAGAACGCCGAGCGATTCGGCCTGTCCCAGCTCCATCAGCTTCGCGGCCGTGTGGGCCGCGGGACCCATGAGTCGTACTGCGTGCTGGTCTCGGACCATGGAAATCCGGAGACGAAAGCCCGGCTGCAGGCTTTCTGTTCCACCAACGACGGCTTCGCCATCGCCGAGGAAGACCTGAAGCTCCGGGGACCCGGCGACTTCTTCGGCTCCCGGCAGCACGGCCTGCCGGAGCTCCGCATCGCCGATCTGGCGGGAGACGTGCGGCTCCTTCAGGAGGCCAGAGAGGCGGCGGAGGACCTGCTGGCGGAGGATCCGACCCTGTCGCGGCCGGAGAACCGGCACACAAAGGAGCGCATCGAGACGCTGTTCCGGGACAGCGGCGAGCGATTTAACTGAGAGGAGGCGCGTCATGTACGGGAGACGGGGCATGTTCGAGGGCCGCAACGGAATGGACGCGCTGAACATCACCCTGCTGTTTTTAACGGTGATCCTGGTGGCCTTCGGCCAGCGGTGGCGGCCGGTGCTGATCCCGGCGGCGGTGGTCTTCGCCGTCCTGGTCTTCCGGGCGTTCTCGAAAAATTTTGACAGGCGCAGCCGTGAAAACCGGTGGCTTATGGGCCTGTACCGACGGCTGTTCCTGGCCGTCCCCCTGTGGCGGATGCGCTGGCGGGACCGGAAGACGTACCGCTATTACAGGTGCCCCGGCTGCGGCGGCACCGTCCGCCTGCCGAAGGGGAAGGGGAAGCTGCGGGTCACCTGTCCCCACTGCAGAGAAGTGTTTTTCCGAAAGACGTAGGCCGGATTTGCTGGCAAAATGATGGACCGGACCGGGAAGGGACGGTCCATCTTCGTGCAAAACGGCAGACTTTTTCCGAGATGAACAAATTTCGTTAAAATACTTGCAAAAACAGCCTCAAATGGGGTAATATGTGTAGGTAACATACCAATGCGCAGGGGGAAACCGCGACGGAAACGCCGGAGGCGAACGCCCGGAACGCTCTGTGAGCGATGCGCTGTGAAAGCCGGAAGACAGATGGATTCCCGGCTTTTTGCGCTATGCACGCAGGCGGTTCCGCCCGTTTGATCCGCCGCCGCCGTTTGCCCGGGGGGCGCATAAAATGAAAAAGGAGAGGGTCTGTTATGTCCAATCTTTTCTGGATCGGATTTCTCGGCGCGGCGATCGCCCTTCTGTTCGCTCTGCTTCAGAGCCGGAAGGTCCTTCGTTTCTCCGAGGGAAATGATACCATGAAAAAGATCGCCGGCGCCATCCGGTCCGGCGCGAACGCGTATCTCAAGCGTCAGTATAAGACCATTGCAAAGGTCTTCCTCGTCGTCTTTATCATCCTGCTTATCCTGGCGGCCGTCGGTTTCCTGGATAACTGGTTCATGCCTTTCGCCTTCCTCACGGGCGGCATCTGGTCCCTGCTGGCCGGCCTGATCGGCATGAAGATCGCCACCAAGTCCAACGCCCGGACGGCCAACGCCGCCTCCGAGAGCCTGAACAAGGGTCTGCGGGTCGCGTTCTCCTCCGGTACCGTCATGGGCTTCGCCGTGGTGGGCCTGGGCACCCTGGACGTGTCCATCTGGTTCCACATCCTGCACTGCATCGCCGGGATCAACGACCCCGCCGTGATCGGCCAGACCATGGTCATGTTCGGCATGGGCGCTTCCTTCATGGCGCTGTTTGCCCGTGTGGGCGGCGGTATCTTCACCAAGGCCGCCGACGTGGGCGCTGACCTCGTGGGTAAGGTCGAGGCCGGTATCCCCGAGGACGACCACCGCAATCCCGCCACCATCGCCGACAACGTGGGCGACAACGTG
>JAFWDQ010000003.1 GCA_017516065.1 Oscillospiraceae bacterium | reverse complement strand
GGCGTGGGCAAGACCGCCATTGCAGAGGGCCTGGCCCAGCGGATCCAGTCCGGCGACGTGCCGGACACCCTCATCGGGAAGCGGCTGCTGTCTCTGGACCTGTCCGGCATGATCGCCGGCACCAAGTACCGGGGCGAATTCGAAGAGCGCATCAAGGCCGCCATGGACGAGATCGTCAAGGCCGGGGACGTGATCCTCTTCATCGACGAGCTGCACACCATCATCGGCGCCGGCGCCGCCGAGGGCGCCGTGGACGCGGCCAATATCATCAAGCCGGCCCTGGGCCGGGGCGAGATCCAGGTCATCGGCGCCACCACGCTCAACGAGTACCGCAAGTACATTGAAAAGGACGCGGCTCTGGAGCGCCGCTTCCAGCCCGTCACCGTGGGCGAGCCCACGGCGGAGGAGGCGGAGCAGATCCTGCTGGGGCTCCGGGACCGCTATGAGGCCCACCACAAGCTCAGCATCACCGACGAGGCCATCCACGCCGCCGTGGAGCTGTCCCGCCGCTATGTCAACGACCGGTTCCTGCCGGACAAGGCCATCGACCTCATCGACGAGGCCGCTTCCCGGGTGCGGATGCAGAATCTCACCGCGCCGCCTGACCTGAAGGGTCTGGAGGATGAGGTGAAACGTCTGGCCGCGGAGAAGGAGGAGGCCGTCCGGGCCCAGAATTTCGAGCAGGCGGCGACGCTCCGGGACAAGGAGAAGGAGGTCCAGGAGAAGATCGACGCCCAGCGGGAGGCCTGGCGATCCAACACCGGCGGGAAAAACACCAAGGTGACGGAGAACGACGTGGCCGCCGTGGTGTCCAGCTGGACGGGGATCCCCGTGACCCAGCTCACCGAGGCGGAGGCCGATCGTCTGCTGCACCTGGAGGAAGTGCTGCACCAGCGCATCGTGGGCCAGGACGAGGCGGTCAAGGCAGTTGCCAAGGCCATCCGCCGCGGCCGTGTGGGCCTGAAGGATCCCAAGCGGCCCATCGGGTCGTTCCTGTTCCTGGGCCCCACCGGTGTGGGCAAGACCGAGCTGTGCCGCGCGTTGGCGGAGGCCATGTTCGGAGATGAGAACGCCATGATCCGCATCGATATGTCCGAGTATATGGAGCGCCATACCGTGTCCCGGCTCATCGGTTCGCCTCCGGGCTACGTGGGCCACGACGAAGGCGGCCAGCTCACCGAGAAGGTCCGCAGAAAGCCCTATTCCGTGGTGCTGTTCGACGAGATGGAGAAGGCCCACGAGGACGTGTGGAGCATCCTGCTGCAGATCATGGAGGACGGCCAGCTGACGGATTCCCAGGGCCGCCGTGTGGACTTCAAGAACACGATCATCGTCATGACCTCCAACGCCGGCGCCCGGCATATCACGGAGCAGAGCAAGCCTCTGGGCTTTGCAGACAGCGCCGATGAGGAGACCCGGAGCTATGAGACGATCCGCGCCGCGGTGATGGAGGATGTCAAGCACCTGTTCAGACCGGAATTCCTCAACCGCATCGACGACATTATCGTCTTCCACCCCCTGGGCAAGGAAGATATCCGTGCCATCGCCCAGCGCCTGCTGGCCCAGTCCGGCAAGCGGATGGAGCAGATGGGCGTGAAGCTGGAAGCCGACGACGGCGCCCTGGATACCCTTGCGGAGATCGGTTTCGATCCCGTGTACGGCGCCAGACCGCTGCGCCGGGCCATCCAGAGCAACGTGGAGGACGCCGTGGCAGAGGCGATGCTGGACGGCAGCCTGAAGCACGGCGACACCGCCCGGGTCTCGGCGGAGGAAGGCAAACTGCAGGTCACCCCGGTCCACCCGGCGGCGGAGACGCCGACGGAAACGCCGGAGGAATAAGAAGACTCTCTTCTTTACCCATACTTCATACGACACCCATACAACACAGCGGAGGCGCGGACCGGCGGAAGCGGTCCGCGCCTCCCGCCGCTTTGGAGTCTGCGGACCGGCGCGGCTCACTCCTGCCCGGGCGGCGAAGCAAAAATTAAGAAAATCAAGAAATTCTCTTGACAATCCTGCTGCGCTGTGCTATTATCTTTTTTGCGCCGGAAAAGGCGTAAGTTGGGGGTATAGCTCAGCTGGGAGAGCGCTTGAATGGCATTCAAGAGGTCAGCGGTTCGATCCCGCTTATCTCCACCAACGGTCCTGTACCGCGAAGAAAAACCTTGTAGTTTCAATGACTACAAGGTTTTTTCTTTGCTCAAAACGGGAAAAACCGCAGCGCTTGATTTCTGACACGAAAATCTGAAATCAAGAGGTCTGAAAAATGTCAAAAATCAAGATGCAGCAGGCGGTCTCCATGGAAGAAATCTTTCAGGATTTCATCGTGTCCAAACGGGCCAAAGGCTTGGCGGAGAAGACTTTGGAGAGTTATCAGTATCATTTCAAGTCTATTGCAAAGCATTTGGACATCAAACAGGAGCTTTCTGAAATCAAGAGGTCTGACTTGGAAAAAATGATAGTCAGTATGCGCGGCACTGACCTTTCAGCGAATACGATCCTGAGCTACACACGGACCCTGAAGTCCTTTTTCTCGTGGTGCAATGAGGAGGGGCTGACGCGGCTGAACATTCCCCTCTATAAGGGCGAGGAGACCATAAAGGAGACCTATTCCGACAAGGAACTGGAAGCGCTGCTGAAAAAGCCCGACACCCGCAAATGTTCCTTCACGGAGTATCGGAACTGGGTCATCGTCAATTTCCTGCTGAACAGCGGGAGCCGCGCCGCCACAATCAGGGCGATCCAAATCCGTGACGTGGACCTGGAGGGTGCGATCGTCTATTACCGTCACACCAAGAACCGAAAGCTGCAGGCGATCCCCCTTTGCAGCCAAATGATCTCTGTGCTGCGGGAATACCTGCGCTTTCGGCGCGGCGCAGACGATGATTATCTTTTCTGCACAGAAACAGGTGGTATGCTCTCGGAAAATGCTTTACGTCTCGCTATATCAAACTACAACAGACGGCGTGGTGTCCAAAAGACAAGCATTCACCTGTTCCGTCACACCTTTGCCCGCAAATATCTAATTGACTGTGGCGGGGATGCCTTCATGCTGCAAAAGATCCTGGGGCATTCCACGCTTGCAATGACAAAGCACTATTGCTCCATCTTCGATGCGGATATCACAAAAAACTATGACAAATTCTCCCCACTTGCACAAATGAACATCAACAAAAGCAAAATCAAAATGGACACGAAGAAGAAGTAAAATCATAACAAGATAGACACGATATTCAAATGACTCTGAAATAACTTTCTCATAACTTCAAAAGAACTCTTTAACAACTTTGATACAACTTTCAGAAGAAAACAGATATAAAGAGAGCCCCCAAAGGTTTTCCATAGATATACTTTTTAATGTATGGAAAACCTTTTGGGGGTGGAGTTCAGATGGTTAGACTGATGCGATCCTACTACACTTTCGTGTATGCGGACCTTTCCAAGCCCAGTTGTTTTCTATCTGTTCATCACGAGCTCGATTGCACAAGTTAATGCGACATTATTAAAACACGCATTGTTATATGCAAAAAGTTCACAGTATGTTAACGGCAAGATTAGCACTCTCCTATTGACAGTGCTAAAACGGGTGATATAATAATAATTGAACAGAGGAACAGAGGCCGAACGAAAGACCTCCTCCCCCTTGCTCAGGTAACAAAAGAGCGCATCAAGCGCAAATAAAGAAAGAAGGCATGACTTATGTTACCGAGTATTATTGGAGAGACTTTGTTTGATGACTGGTTCGGATTTCCTGAATTTCGCGAATTCGAACGGGACATGCGCAACATGGATCGCAAGCTGTATGGTCGCCATGCTGCCAGAGAAATGAAGACTGATATTCATGAGCATGAAGACCGTTATGAAATGCACATCGATCTTCCAGGCTTCAAGAAGGAAGAGATCACCCTGACGCTGGAAAACGGTTACCTGACAGTTGCCGCCACCAAGGGACTCGACCTGGACAAGGAGCAGAATGGCAAAGTCATCCGCAAGGAGCGCTACGCTGGTGCCATGCAGCGTAGCTTCTACATCGGCGAAGGCATCACGGAAGAGGAAATCAAGGCCAAATATGAACACGGTGTCCTGAGCCTGACCATTCCCAAGAAAGAAATTAAGCCTGCTCTTCCGGAGAAGAAAGTGATTATGATAGAAGGCGAATGATTTGGTCTCACATCACACCCCGCCGTAAAAAGCGGGGTGTTTTTATAGCCATAAACACTGTGCTTGTTGAGGCAATTAAAAGACTTGCTGGAGAGCGCTTGCTCACAGCGACCGCAGGTCGCAATGGCATTCAAGAGGTCAGCGGTTCGATCCCGCTTATCTCCACCACGAAAAAGAGTCATCCAAAAGGATGGCTCTTTTTTTGTCAGAGGCGTCGGCAGGAACCGCTGACATCTTGCCGATTTCGATCCGGAAACATCACGCAGGATGTAAGCAGCGCATGCGGGACAAGCCCGAAGTCTGCATTCCTGCGTGATGTTTTCATGCGATTTATACCACGCCGCGGGCCCGCCGTCAGGAGGGGAAAACCACCGTGCCGGACCGCCCGACGGGCCGGCGGCGCAGGTCTGATTTTTTCTTGTCGTCTCACGGCCTGCATGGTATAATATCCGCAGAGCGGACAGTATACTTCGATTTAAGCCGTTTTTCGCCGCTGATGCGGCAGTCGAAAAAACATGACGCATGATACCGCGACTGCGAAGCGGCCGCAGTATCATGAAGCGAAACAGGAGGTCGATGCCATGACCATCACCAAGACAGTCGATGACAAGAGCCTGACTCTCGCCCTGGAGGGGCGGCTGGATACCGCCACCGCGCCGGAGCTGGACGCGGAGCTGCAGAGCTCCCTGGACGGGGTGGAGACGCTGATCCTCGACTTGGAGAAGCTGCAGTATATGTCCTCCGCGGGCCTGCGGATACTGCTTCTGACCCAGAAGCGGATGATGAAGCAGGGGCAGATGAAGGTCCTCCATGTGGGAGAGACCATCATGGAGATCTTCGAGGTCACGGGCTTTTCCGAGATCCTGACCATCGAGTAACGGAGACGCGGCATGCCGAGAAAACACATCAAGAGTATCAGAGAAATGACCAAATGGGAGCGGTCCCGCAATTCCATGGCGGGACGCTCCTTCCGGGTCACCATGATGGGACAGGCCATTCTGGGCATCGTGGCGCTGATCATCGGAATGGGACTGTACAGCTATGCCCTGATGGGCCAGTGCATCGGCGAGGCCTTCACCCTTGCCCGGAGCTCCGCCGCGATCATCAGCGATACCATGGAGCCGGAAAAGCTGGCAGGAGCGGTTATGACGCTCTACCATGATATGTCCCCTGAAGAACTGGAGACCGTAGGCACCGATGCGTACAGGGCCCGATTTTCCTACCTTGAGAACAGGGAAGACTATCAGTTTTTGATGGCCATCCTGCAGGAGTTTTACCGTTCCAGCGACGTGGACGACATCTATGTGGCCATGTATGACCGGGACACCTCCGCCGTGGTCTACATCGCCGACCCGGCGGAAGAGGAGGAGACCGGCTGCTCGATGGGTGACTGGGACAGGGTATCCGTAAAAGAGGTGGAGAAGTTCCTCACCTGGGACGGCGAGGGCAGAGTCTACAACGTCTCAAACACCCCGCAGTACGGCTGGCTGTGCACCAGCGGCGTACCCCTGACCGACGCAGCGGGCGAGACCGTATGCTTCGTGATGGCGGATATCGCCATGCGTGATGTGGTCCACGGCCTGGCCTCCTTTTTGCTGCAATACGTTATTGCGCTGGTTATCGTGATCTTCCTGCTGACCTATATCCTCATCGCACGCATGAAGAAGACCCTGGTGCAGCCCATCAACGACATCGCAGAGGCCGCCCAGAACTATGCCCGGGACAAGAAAGCGGGTCTGTCCGCCACGGATCACTTCTCCGCGCTGAACATCCATTCCGGCGATGAGATCGAGAATCTGAGCCTGATCATGGCGGACATGGAGCGGGACCTCACGGACTTTGAGTCGAATCTGACCCGGGTCACCGCCGAGAAGGAGCGCATCGGTACGGAGCTGGCGCTGGCCACCCGCATCCAGGCGCATATGCTGCCCAATATCTTCCCCGCCTTCCCGGAGCGCACGGAGTTTGACATCTACGCCTCCATGACGCCGGCCAAGGAGGTAGGCGGCGACTTTTACGATTTCTTCCTCATCGACGACGACCGTCTGGCGCTGGTCATGGCAGACGTCAGCGGCAAGGGCGTCCCGGCGGCGCTGTTCATGATGGCGTCCAAGATTCTTGTGAAGAACTATGCCATGAGCGGTCTCAGCCCCAGCAAGGTCCTCAACGCGGTGAACGCACAGATCTGCGCCAATAACCGGGAGGAGATGTTCGTCACCGTCTGGCTCGGCATCCTGGATATCGCCAGCGGCAAGCTCACCGCCGCCAACGCCGGTCATGAGTACCCGGTGCTGAAGCAGCCCGACGGCAGCTTCGAGCTGGTCAAGGACCGCCACGGCTTTGTCATCGGCGGCCTGGCGGAGGCCCGGTACAGTGAGTACGAGCTGCAGATGGCCCCCGGCGCCAAGCTGTTTCTCTACACCGACGGCGTGGCGGAGGCCACCGACGAGTCGGAGGAGCTCTTCGGTACCCAGCGGATGCTTGAGGCGCTCCGGAGCGCCGAGGATGGGACCCCGAAGGAGATCCTGCAGACGGTGGACGCCGCCGTCGAGGCTTTTGTCGGCGAGGCGCTGCAGTTTGACGACCTTACCATGCTGTGTATCCACTACATCGGGAAAAACGCAACGGAAGGGGGAACGTCCGTGAAAGAGATGACCGTAGAAGCGACGGTGGAGAACATCGAAGCCGTCACGGAGTTCGTAAACGCCGAGCTGGAGGCCCTGAACTGTCCCCTGAAAGCGCAGATGCAGATCGACGTAGCCATCGACGAGCTGTTCGGCAACATCGCCCACTATGCCTATCACCCGGAGACCGGTCCCGCCACCGTGCGGGTAGAGGTGGAGCAGGAGCCGCTGGCGGTGATCATCACGTTCATCGACAACGGCATGCCCTACGATCCCCTCGCCACGGAGGAACCGGACGTCACCCTCTCCGCGGAGGAGCGGAAGATCGGCGGTCTGGGTGTGTTCCTTGTGAAGAAGACCATGGACGATGTCAGCTATGAGTACAAAAACGGACAGAACATCCTGCGCATCCGGAAGAACATGTGAGGTGGCTATGACAGAATTTGAAGAGGCGATCCGCTTTGCCGTGGAAGCTCACAGCGGCGTGACACGGAAGCGGGAGAGCACGCCGTACATCCTCCACCCCCTGGAGGCGGCGGTCATCGTGGGCACCATGACCAGCGACAGCGAGGTGCTGGCGGCGGCGGTGCTCCACGATACCGTGGAGGATACGGATACGGCCATAGAGGAGATCGAGGCCCGCTTCGGCCTGCGGGTGGCGGCTCTGGTGGCCTCCGAGACGGAGAACAAGTACCCGGGGCGGCCCAAAAGCGAGACCTGGCGCATCCGCAAGGAGGAGGCGCTGGCGGAGCTGGAAAAGGCCTCGGATCCCGGCGTCAAGCTCCTCTGGCTGGGGGACAAGCTGTCCAATATGCGTTCCCTCTACCGGGGATGGAAAATCAGCGGCGACGCGATCTGGAAAAATTTCAACCAGAGAGATCCCGCCCAGCAGGCGTGGTATTACCGCGCCCTCACCGCCGCCCTCAGCGAGCTGAAGGGTTACGAGGCGTGGCAGGAGCTCAACGAGTTGGTGGAGACTGTATTCAAAGGAGCGGACTGAGATGGAGAATGTGACATACAAGGCAGAGGGCAGCACCCTGACCATCGCGCTGCAGGGGCATATCGACTCGGCCAACGCCGCGGAGGTGGAAAAGGAGATCAACGCCATCCGGGAGCAGAATCCGGCGGACGCTCTGGTCATTGACTGCGATGAGCTGAACTACATCTCCAGCGCCGGCCTGCGCATCATCCTGCGGCTGAAAAAGGCGGTGGCGGATACCGTGCTGGTGAACGTGGCTTCGGAGGTGTACGAGGTCTTCGATATGACCGGCTTCACCGAGATGATGGACATCCGCAGGGCCTACCGCCTGATCTCTGTGGAGGGCTGCGAGGTCATCGGGCAGGGCGCCAACGGCAGGGTCTACCGCATCGACCCGGACACCATCGTAAAGGTCTACCTCAACCCCGACGCGCTGCCGGAGATCCACCGGGAGCGGGAACTGGCCCGGGCGGCCTTCGTGCTGGGCATCCCTACGGCGATCCCCTATGACGTGGTGCGCATCGCCGGCGGCGGCTACGGCTCCGTGTTCGAGCTGCTCAACGCCACCAGCTTTGCCAAACTGCTGATCCGGGAGGAGAAGAGCCTGGACGAGGTGGCAAAGCTGAGCGTCGACCTGCTCAAGCTGATCCATTCCACGGTGATCAAGCCCGGCACCATGCCGGACATGAAGGCCGTGGCCCTGGACTGGTCGGAATTTCTGGCGGACTATCTGCCCGCGGATCAGTATGAGAAGCTCCACAGCCTCATCGCCGCCGTGCCGGACGATCAGCACATGATGCACGGCGACTACCACATCAAGAACGTCATGCTCCAGAACGGCGAGACCCTGCTCATCGACATGGACACGCTCTGTCACGGGCACCCGGTCTTCGAGCTGGCCAGCATGTTCAACGCCTACCGGGGCTACAGCGAGACGGACCATGCTATCGTCAAGGACTTTCTGGGCATCTCCTATGAGATCGCCGGGGAATTCTGGGACAAGTCCCTGCACCTGTATCTGGACGGCGCCGACGAGGAGACCGTCCGGGCCGTGGAGGACAAGGCCAGGGTGGTGGGCTACACCCGCATCATGCGGCGGACCATCCGCAGGAACGGTCTGAACACCGAGGACGGACGGAAGGTCATCGAAAACTGCCGGACTCATCTGGCGGACCTGCTGGGAAGAGTGGACACGCTGACCTTCTGAGAGCCGGCGCTCCGGCGGAACCGATCAAAAAAGAGACTGCGCTGAGCGCAGTCTCTTTTTTGCCTCCGGGAGCAGGGGGAGCCGCGGTCCCGTTCCCGGGATCGGGTTTGTACTTATTTTCAGCCGGATAACGGTGCTGTCTCTGTTGAAAACCACAAGATTTTGTGCTATATTATCCTCAGAACTCTTCCTGACATCTAAAAATCGTGCATCTTTTGAAGGATAGAGTTCGGGTGGGACAAAGACGACCGATCGGCAGTGCAGCTTTTTCCCGGCCGGGACGCCCCGCGCTCCGGGAACCGGGCTCATGAGACCGGATGATTCAGAAATTTGGAGGTATTACTGTGAGTGGCATCAAACAGCAGACAGGCAGACTGGCAGGTGCTCTGCTTGTCCTCGTCCTTCTGGTGGGACTGCTGCCGACGGCGGTAGTGGCCAAGGGACCCGACACATTCCGTGACGTTTCGTCAGACGCATGGTATTACAACGACGTGGAAAAGGCCGTGGCTTCCGGCCTGATCAACGGTTATCCGGACGGCACCTACGGTCCGGACAGAAACATGACCTACGCCGAAGCCATCAAGCTGGCCGCTGTCATGTACAGTCTGTCCACGACCGGCAGCACCGAATTTATGGCCAGCGAGCCTTGGTATCAGACCTATGTGGACTACGCCAAGGACGTGGGCATTGTCTCCAGGGACTACGACTGGGACCAGCCCGCCACCCGGGCGGGATACATGGAGATCTTCGCCAATGCCATTCCGGACATGCCGGCCCTTGCGGGGATGACGGGGCTGAAGGCCATCAACACGGTGCCTGATGGGGCAATTCCCGACGTGCCCATGACCCATCCGCAGGCGGCGGCCATCTATAAGCTGTATCGCGCCGGCATCCTGCAGGGAAACGATGAATGGCACAGCTGCCTGCCTGACTCCAACATCCGGCGCAGCGAGGTGGCCGCCATCCTCACCCGGATGATGGACGCGGGCGAGCGCATCTCCTTTACCATGAAAGAGGAGACGCCAGGCGATGCTCTGACGATCACCGCTCAGCCCAGTGACGTCACCGTGACCGCGGGGGAGAAGGCCGCCTTCAGCGTGACCGTCAGCGGCGGCAGGGGCCCCTACAGCTATCAGTGGAAAAAGGTCATCTTCCAGGACAATTCATTCAGCATCACGGACGACGCGGAAAAATATTCCGGTACGAAGACTGCCACCCTGACCGTGGAAGCTCCGGCAGTGCGCGTTTCAGAGAGCGGCACGCAGTACTGCTGTTACATCTCTGACGCCAGCGGCGCAGAGGTGATCTCCGACGCGGCCACCCTCTTCGTGACCGCCGCGGTGGCTCCGCTGACGATCACCTCCCAGCCCAGTGACGTCACCGTGACTGAGGGCGAGGCGGTCACGTTCAGCGTGACCGTCAGCGGCGGCGAGGCCCCTTACACCTATCAGTGGAGCGAGATCACCCCCCAGGACTCAGAATTCGGCCTTGCTGACGGCACGGAAAACTATTCCGGCACGAAGACTGCCGCCCTGACCGTAGAAGCTCCGGCAGTGCGCGTTTCAGAGAGCGGCACCCGGTATCGCTGTTACGTCTATGATGCAAAGGGCACGGAAGTGATCTCCGACACGGCCATCCTCACCGTCAAAGCAGCCTCCGATTTCAAGATCACCGCCCAGCCCCAGGATGTCACGATAGGTGTGGGCGGGGACGCCACCTTTACCGTAACGGTCGAGGGCGGCAAGGCGCCCTACACGTATGAGTGGCACTACAGTGATTTCAGCGGCGACGCTGTCGCGACAGACGGAGAATGGTTTTCCGGCGCCGGCACCGATACCCTGATCTCCAGGAGCTGTGGGGTCGTTGAGGACGGCGATCAGTACTACTGCGTGATCACCGACGCGGACGGAAATAAGGTGACCTCCGACAGGGCCACCCTTACCGTGCATTGACCCGATGGAGCAGGAGATGAAATCTCCGCCCGACCATTGCCGCCGGAAGGCGGAAACGATCAAAGACAAAAAAGAGACTGCGCGTCGGCGCAGTCTCTTTTTTTGCCTTTCCGGGCACAGAGGAAGCTCAGCTCTGTTCCCGGGATTGATTCTGTATCAGCTTGCGGTAGGCCTCGCAGGAGGCCAGAAGCTCCCGATGGGTCCCCACGGCGGCGACTTCGCCGTGGTCCAGCATGACGATCCGGTCCGCCGCCACGATGGTGGACAGCCGGTGGGCGATCATCAGCACGGTCCTGTCCCGCAGCTGGGTGCGCAGGGTCTCCTGGATGTACCGCTCGTTGTCCGTGTCCAGATTGGACACCGCCTCGTCGAGGATGACGATTGGGGCGTCCCGGAGCAGGGCCCGGGCGATGGCGATGCGCTGCCGCTGGCCGCCGGAGAGCCGGAAGCCCCGCTCGCCGGTGACGGTGTCGTAGCCGTCCGGCAGGTCGTCGATGAAGTCCGCGGCGTTGGCCTTCCGGGCCGCCGCCTCGATCTCCGCCTCCGAGGCGTCCATGCGCCCGATGCGGATGTTGTCCCGGACGCTGGCGTGGAACAGATACGTCTCCTGCTGCACGGCGGCCACCATGCTCCGCAGGGCGTCCATGGAGTAGTCCCGGATGTCCCGGCCGTTGATGGCGACAGAGCCGCTGTCCGCGTCCCAGTACCGGAGCAGGAGATTGGCGCAGGTGCTCTTGCCGGCGCCGGTGTGTCCCACCAGCACCACAGTCTCCCGGGGCTCGACGGTGAAGCTCACGTCCCGGAGCACGTCGCCCTCCGCCGGGCTGTAGGCGAAGCTGACGTTTCGGAACTCCACCCGGCAGGGGCCGCCTGCGCAGGCTTCTTTGCCCGTATCCTTCACCGCCGGCTCGGCGTGAAGCATGTCCTGGATCCGGTTGGAGGCGGCAAAGACGATGCCCAGCTCCTGAGCCACGGTGGTCAGCTCCGTCACCGGCCCCAGGATCACCGTGGAGAGCATGACCGTGACGGGATACATGGCAAAGGGGAGGGAGCCCCGGATCACAAAGGCGGCGCAGACGGTCATCACCGCCGCGGTGAACAGGCCGCCGACGGCGAGGGTCAGCATGCTCTCGGTGCCCTTGATCTTTCCGTACTGCTGCTGCGTCCGGTACAGGGTCTGCATCCTATCCTGCAGACGGGCCCGGAAGCGGTCCTCGCTGCACAGCGTGACGGTCTCCCGAAGCCCCTGGATATTCTCCACCATGGCGGCATTGCACTCCGCCAGCGCGCCCCGGACCTCCGCTCCCTGCCGGTTTGCCCGGCGCTTCAGGGCCCAGGGGATCCCCGCCAGAAGGATCGCCGCGGCCAGCATCAGCACCGCCAGCGCGGGACTGATGGTGAGCAGGACGATGAGGATGACCGCCGTGATCACGAAGGCCACCAGAAAACTGCTGAAGGTGTGGGCCAGAAACAGCTCCAGGATCTCCACGTCCGCCACAAGGGCCTGACCCAGCTGACCGGTCCGCCGGCGCATGGTGAAGGCCGGGGCGATTTTGCACAGCTGGTTGTACAGGTCGATGCGGAAGTTACGGATCACCCGGAAGGCCACGTCGTGGGCGAAGTACATCTCCCCGAAGTAGCACAGGGCCCGGACGAGGATGCAGACGATCAGTCCGGCGATGCAGCCGCCGGCGCGGCCGGCCAGTTCGCCGTCCAGAGCCAGACCCACCAGATACGCCGTCAGAGCGGCGGCGCCGATGACTGCCCCCTGCTTGAGGAGGGCGGAGACGATAGCCAGAGTCATCTCGCCGCTGTAGGGGCGGATGGAGCGGGAGAGGTTGCGCACATTGTGATGGTTCTCCCTCATCGGCTCACCTCCTCCTGCGCCCGGATCAGAGCGCGGTAGACGCCGTCCCTGGCAAGCAGAGCCTCGTGGGTGCCCTGCTCCGCCACCCGGCCGTCCTCGATGACGATGATGTTGTCCGCGCTGCGGACGGTGGACAGCCGATGGGCCACGATGACGGTGGTGCGCTGCTGCGTCAGCCGGGCCAGAGACTGCTGGATCAGCGCCTCGCTCTGGGCGTCCACGCTGGAGGTGGCCTCGTCCAGCAGCAGGATCGGCGCGTTTTTCAAAATCGCCCGGGCGATGGCGATGCGCTGCCGCTCGCCGCCGGAGAGGGTGACGCCCCGTTCCCCCACCACCGTGTCATAGCCCTGGGGCATGCGCTGGATGAACTCGTGGGCGTGGGCGGCCCGGGCTGCGGCCATCACTTCCTCGTCGGAGGCCTCCGGCGCCGCCATGCGGATGTTTTCCGCGATGGTGCCGTAGAACAGATAGGTGTCCTGGAACACCACGGCGATCTGCCGCCGCAGCCAGGTCAGTTCACAGTCCCGGACGTCCCGGCCGTCGATGGTGACCTGACCTGCCGACACGTCGTAGAAGCGGAGGATGAGATTCAGCAGCGTGGACTTGCCGGAGCCGGAGTGACCCACGATGGCGGTGGTGCTGCCCGCCGGAACGGACAGCGTCACGTTGTGCAAAACCTCCTCCCGACCGGGATAGGCGAAGCAGGCGTCCCGGAAGCCGATGGAGGGCAGCGCCTCGCCGGCGGATGCCGGAGCGGGTTCGGCGGGGTCCTGAACAGGGGGCACGGTCTCGATCAGGTCGAACAGCTCCTTGGCAACGGAGATACCCAGGAAGCTGGCGTGCCAGTGGCGGTTCAGCTCCAGCATAGGCCGGGCGCACTCCACCGTCAGGAACAGGAACGCGGTGACGGAGGCGGCGGGGGCCAGCCCCGCCCGGAAGCGGAGGGCCGCCATGACCACCGTCAGAGAGGCGGTGACCCCGGTGAGGACCAGCATGAAGCCGGAGCCCGCCAGGGAGATGCCGGTGTTGCGGATGGAGCGGTGCCAGAAGGAGGTGGCGTCCCGGTAGAGGATGTCCCCCATGGTCTCCTCGGCGTGAAGCGTCTTCAGAGTCGTCATGCCCTGAATGGCGTCGATGTACTGGGAGGTCAGACCGGAGTATTCCGTCCAGTAGTCGGTCACAGACCGGTGCATGAGGGGAACGGTGAGCATCGGCAGAAAGATGCACAGGAGCATGGCGATCAGCAGCACCAGGGCGCTGAGGACGTCGAAGGCTGCCAGATACACGAAGATAAAGATCCCGGAGACCAGCACGGTGAAGATCTGAGGGATGAAGCTGACGAAGAAGGGCTCCAGCGCCTCGATGCCGTCCAGCACCAGAGAGGTGACCTTGCCGCTGCGCTTCTCGTTCATGTGGCCGGGCCCCAGCCGGTAGACCTTGTCCAGCACGGCCAGCCGGAGGGTGTCCTTGATCCGGGCGGCCATGGTTTTGGTGAACGTCTCGTTGCGGCGGGTCAGCAGGCTGCGCAGGAGGATGGCAGCGATCACCGCCGCGATGCACGGCAGGATCTGCGCAAGCGCCGAGCGGCTCCACACCAGATTCACGGCCCGGGACATCATGATCGCCTGAAAGATGCTGATGGCGGAAATCACCAGCAAAAGCAGGGTCTTGAGCGCCACCTCCCGCCGGATGGCGGACACGTAGCGGAACAATTTGCCGTAGACGCCCATTTCATCCCTCCTTTCCGCGCCGCCGCGGCACGCGGCGGGACAGATTTTCCGGTTTGACGTTCCGATGGGCTCTTAAATTAAGAGCCCATCGGAACGTCAAACAAAGGGCGAAAAATACAGCGAATCCGGGCCCGTTTTCCGCAACGTGCCCGGAGGAGAGCGGAAGGGGGCCCGGAGGCCCCGCTTCCGCGGTCGATAAATCGATTTCCGGTTTACTCCGCCGCCTCAAACAGGTCGGGGTAGAAGTCGGCGGCCATCTTTTCCACGGCGTAGGCCATGCGGTCGCCGGGCAGCACGCTCTCCAGTTCGATGGTGGCGAAGCGCTGATTCTTCACGCAGTCAAGCTGAGAGAGGACCGGGTTCGTGGTGATCTCCACGATCTTCTCCTCCACGGAGGGGGAGTCATAGTCATGGATCAGGATGATGTCCGGATCCCGGGCCAGCACTTCCTCGTAGCTGACGGTGACCCACTGGCGCTCCGTGATGTCATCGAAGATGTTCTTGCCGCCGGCCAGCTCCACCAGCAGGGTCTCGAAGTTGCTGCCGGAGCAGGTGAACACGCCGTCGTTGCCGCTGTCATAGATCAGGACCTTGACGGGCTCCTGACCGGCGATCTTGTCCTGCACGGCCGCGATGCGGTCCTTCTGGTCCTGCACGAAGGCAGCGGCCTCATCCTCCACGTTGAAGATCTTGCCGATGTCCATGATCTCTTGATACTGCTCCTCCATGGTAGTGGCGGAGTTGACGTAGACGTTCATGCCGTAACTCTCCACCTCATCGATGACGACGCCCTCTTCACCGATCTCCCAGTCGATGGCGTAGATGAAGTCCGCGCCGGAGGACAGGACGGCCTCACGGGTGGCGGAGGAGTGGTTGAGCTCGGGGATGTTGTTCACGATATCGGCGTACTCGGGCAGCGGGCCGCGGCTGTGGTTGACCAGGGACCGGCCGATGACCAGATCGCCCAGACCCAGAGCGGCGAACAGCTCCGTGCAGTTGGGACCCAGGGTCAGGACCTTTTCCGGTCTCTGCTCCACGGTGACGGTGCGGTCATAGTCCTGCACGGTGACGGGATAATAGCCCTCCTCCGGCGCAGCGGTGTCGGCGGCAGTGTCCGCCGGGGCGTCGGGGGCGGGAGCAGGCTCGCTGCTGCCGCAGCCGGCCAGCAGGGCCAGTGCCAGCGCACAGGCCAGGAAGATACCGAGGATACGTCTCATTTTCATATTGTTCTCCTTTCTTTTACGAAAAAGCAGGCCCCTCTCAGGTTCCTCTTAATGACAAGAACAAGAAGGGGACGTTCTAAGCAGAGGCCTGCGATTCAGAAATGCAGGGGAGGGCGCCGGTCAGTCTGTGAACAGATCCGGATAGAAGGCCGCCGCCATCTGCTCTACGGCGTAGGCCATACGGTCGCCGGCCAGCACGCTCTCCAGCTCGATGGTGGCGAACCGCTCGTTCTTCACGCAGTCCAGCTGGGAGAGGACCGGATTCGAGTGGATCTCCACGAGCTTCTCCTCTACGGAGGGGGAATCGTAGTCGTGGATCAGGATGATGTCCGGATCCCGGGCCAGGATCTCTTCATAGCTGACGGTAACATAGTTCCGGTTTTCCATGATGTCGCCAAAGATATTTTCGCCGCCGGCCAGTTCCACCAGCAGGTTTTCGAAGCACACGCCGGAACAGGTGTACACGCCGTCGCCGCCGCTGTCATAGACCAGCACCTTGATGGGCTCCTGGCCCGCGACCTTTTCCTGTACGGCCGCGATGCGGTCCTTCTGATCCTGTACGAAGGCGGCTGCCTCGTCCTCCACGTCGAAGATCTTGCCGATGTCCATGATCTCCTTGTACTGCTCTTCCAGAGTCCTGGCGGAATTGATGTAGACGTTCATGCCGTAACTCTCCACCTCGTCGATGACGACGCCGTCATCACCGACCTGCCAGTCGAGCGTATAAATGAAGTCCGCGCCGGAGGACAGGATAGCCTCCCGGGTGGCGGAGGAGTGGTTGATCTCCGGGATGTTGTTCACGATGTCGGCATATTCGTCCAAGGGCCCGCGGCTGTGGTTGACCAGGGATCGGCCGATGACCAGATCGCCCAGGCCCAGAGCGGCAAAGAGCTCCGTGCAGTTGGGACCGAGGGTCAGGACCTTCTCCGGCCGCTTCTCCACGGTGACGGTGCGGTCATAATTCTGTACGGTGACGGGATAATGGCTGTCCGACGCGGCGGCGGTATCCGCTGCGGTATCGGGGGCAGCGTCGGGGGCGGGAGCGGGCTCGCTGCTGCCGCAGCCGGCCAGCAGGGCCAGTGCCAGCGCACAGGCCAGGAAGATACCGAGGATACGTCTTTTCTTCATTAAAGTCTCCTTTCACTGTCGGTTGATTTCCGTTCTTCTAAATGTATCGCACGCCGTGCGATCCGTTACGTATCTTCTTTTTGCCGCCTTGCCGGCAGGAAGGTGATGGCGACCTTGTCGGTGGCCGGGTGCTTTGCCACCGTGCAGGACACGCCGTACACGTCCCGGATATTGGCCTCCGTGAGCACCTCCTCCGGGGTGCCCTCCAGCACGACCCGGCCTCTTTTGAGCACGTACAGCCGGTCGCAGTACAGCGCCGCCATGTTCAGGTCATGGATGGCAGACAGCACCGTCACCCCCAGCCGCCGGACAAAGTCGAAGATCTGCAGCTGGTAGCTGATGTCCAGATGGTTGGTGGGCTCGTCCATGATGAAAAAGTCCGACTCCTGGGCCACGGCCCGGGCGATGATGACCCGCTGCCGCTCGCCGCCGGAGAGGTGGAGGTAGCTGCGCTCCTCCATGTCTTCCATGCCCACGTGCTCCAGGGCGTGGTGGACCATATACCGGTCCTCGGGCGTGTCCAGATCGAACAGACGCTTGTGGGGCGTCCGGCCCATGGCCACGATCTCCCGGACCTTGAAGTTGAAGGGGACGTCGTTCTCCTGGCCCACTACCGCCATCTTCAGGGCGGATTCCCGGTAGGACATGTCGGCGATGGGCTTGCCGTCCAGCAGGATCTCTCCCTCGTCCGGGGGCAGAGCGCGGTAGATGGTCTTCAGCACAGTGGACTTGCCGCTGCCGTTGGGGCCGATGAGGCCCACGAACTCGCCGCGGTTCACGTGAAAATCGACGTGGTCCACAGCCGGCTTCTCGCCGTAGGAAAAGGACAGGTTCCGGACCTGCAGCCGTACCGAATTCTCCGCCATGTTATCGCTTCTCCTTATTGCTCCGCTTGAGCAGGATGATAAAGATGGGACCGCCGATGATGGCGGTGAGGATGCCCACAGGCAGTTCCTCCGGCGCGATGATGAGCCGGGCCACCACATCCACCCAGACCACCAGGATGCCGCCCAGCAGCGCGGAGATGGGGAGGACCTTTTTGTGGTCGCCGCCCACCAGAAGACGGGTGAAGTGTGGGACCATGAGGCCCACGAAGCCGATGGTGCCGCTCACCGCGATGGTGACGCCGGCGATGAGGGAGGCAACTAAAATCAATTCCTTCTGCAGCCGCCGGACGTTGACGCCCAGGGAGCCGGCGCTCTCCTCGCCCAGGAGGAGCAGGTTCAGGCCCCGGTGGTTCAGCATCAGGAAGATCATGCACAGGATCAGGACGATCAGGGGCAGCTTCAGATAGGCCCACTTGGCGCTGGCCAGAGAGCCGGACATCCAGAACTCCGCGTTGTGGAGGCCCAGAGCGTTGGGGGCGCCCAATTTGATGATACTGGTCACACCGTCCATGATCATGGACACCGCCACGCCGGAAAGCAGCAGGTGCGTGATATTGATCCGCCCCCGGATCCGGGAGAGGATATAGACCACGATGATGGTGATGGCCGCGCCGATGAACGCGCTGATGGAGAGGGAATAGGTCCCCAGAAACGCGAAGACGCCGAAGAGCATGCCCAGGGTGGCGAAGGCCGCCGCGCCGGAGGAGACGCCCAGGATAAAGGGGTCTGCCAGATTGTTGCGGACCAGCGCCTGCATGGTCACGCCGCACACGGCCAGAGAGGCGCCCACCACCAGGCCCAGACAGACCCGGGGCAGCCGGAGGACCAGGACGATATTCTCACTGACCGGCGTCCAGTCCGGTACGATATGATTTCCGATTCCCGGCAGCCTGGACAGCAGGATCCGGGCGGTGGTCCCCGGCGCCACGGAGACGGGGCCGAAGCCCGTGGCCACGAACAGCGTGGCGGCGGCGGCGATGATAAGGATCAGGATGACGAAGCCCAGCTTCAGCTCGCCGGCCTCGTTCCGGATTTTCCGTTTTTCAGGCATAACGTTCCTCCCGCAGGTGAAGCTTGACGCGGCGCGAGACCGGGCGCTCCCGCGCCGCGCCGGTTCATCAAAAAGAAGGGGATGATTTTGATGGAGGTTTCCTTCTGAAGAACATGATACCCGAACTGCGGACGCCGCGTAAGCCTCCCGGGGGGATATTTTTTTCATTTTCAGCGGATTTTTTATAAACTTTTCCGTTTTTCACGCCCCGGTTGTGGACTCTGCCCAAGGGGGAAAAGAAAAAAACCCGGACCTCTTGACAACCGGAAAGAACCGCTATATAATTGTGTTAAATTAAATTGAGTAAAATCAAAAAGGAGGCGGACCGATGAACGTATATGATTTTACCGTGAAGAAGAGGGACGGCGAGGATCTGTCTCTGGCGGAATACGCCGGTAAGGTGCTGCTGATCGTCAATACCGCCACGAAGTGCGGCTTCACCCCGCAGTATAAGGAGCTTTAGACTCTTTACGAGGCCCATCAGCAGGACGGCCTTGAGATCCTGGATTTTCCCTGCAACCAGTTTGCCGATCAGGCGCCGGGCTCCGACGAGGAGATCCATACCTTCTGCACAGGCCGTTTCGGCATCACGTTCCCCCAGTTTTCCAAGGTGGAGGTGGGGGGCGAAAACGCCATCCCTCTGTACCGCTGGCTGGTAGAGAACGCGGCGTTCCAGGGCTTCGGCCGCTCCGTGAAGGCCCGCGTGCTGTCCGGCGTGGTGAAGAAGCGGGACAGGAACTATAAGAACAACAACGAGGTCAAGTGGAATTTCACCAAGTTCCTCATCGGCCGCGACGGCGAGATCGTCGCCCGCTTCGAGCCAACGGAGGACTGGGACAAGGTCGTGGCCGCCGTGGAGGCGGCGCTGTAAGACAGCGCGTACCCCGGCGGATCGCCGGGAGAAAGGAAAGGTACCGAGATGAAAGTGGAAGTGCGTTATTATTCCAGAGGCGGCAACACGGAGAAGCTGGCCCGGGCCATCGCCGACGCCGCGGGCGTTCCGGCGCTGACGGTGTCGGAGCCTCTGACGGAGGATACCGATATCCTGTTCCTGGGCAGCGCCGTCTATGCCGCCGGCGTGGACGACGAGGTGAAGAAGTTTATCCAGGGCATTGACGTCAAGGTGGGCCGTGTGGTGAATTTCAGCACCGCAGCCTTTATCAAATCCACATACAAGACCGTGGAGCGGCTGCTCCGGGAAAAGGACATCCCCATGGACCCGGAGGAATTCGCCTGCCGTGGAGCCTTTGCCTTCCTGCACAAGGGCAGGCCCGACGAGGCGGACCAGAAGGCTGCGGCGGCCTTCGCAAAGAGGATACTGGAGAAGACGCCGTGACGGCATGGGAGGAGGCGCCGGCTGTGGAGCGGCATGACGATCCGCTGAAACTGGAAAATCAGCTTTGCTTCCCTCTGTATGCCTGTGCCAGAGGGATCATCCGGCAGTATAAGCCGTTTCTGGACCCCCTGGGCCTGACGTACACCCAGTATATCGTCATGATGGTGCTGTGGGAGCGGGGCCGGATCCTCAGCAAGGACCTGGGCCGCACTCTGTATCTGGACTCCGGGACCCTGACCCCGCTGCTGAAAAAGCTGGAGGCCAAGGGCCTGGTGACGAGAGAACGGGGCAAAAAGGACGAGCGGAACCTGGTCGTCTCCCTCACAGAGAAGGGCCGTGGGCTGAAGGAGCGGGCCGCCCAGGTGCCCCTGCAGATGAGCCGGTGCATCGACCTGACCATGGAGGAGGCGGTGCAGCTGTACCGGATCCTGTATAAGATCCTGAACGGCGTCGGCGGGGAACAGGAGACCTCCGGGGAATAAAAAAAGAACGCCGGCGAAGCGAATGACTTCGCCGGCGTTTCTGCGGTTTGAGAGCGGCGGGGCCGAAGCCTCGCCGCTCTCTGTTGACGAAGGGCAGACCTGTTTTTATGCAGTCCCGGGTATCCGCGGGATCCCCGGGCTGACTGACCCGTTTACAGCAGCGCCGCGCCCAGCGCCCGGCAGGCCGACTTACCGTCGTCGTCGGGGAATTCGTTGCAGATCACCGGGGGGCAGGCCAGCACCGCGCCTTTGGAGACGCAGCGCTTCTCCCACAGGCGCATCCACTCGCCGTCGCCCCAGCCGTAGGAGCCGAACAGGGCGATCCTTTTCCCCGACAGCTTCGGCTCGCAGGCCGTGAACATGGGCTCGTAGTCGCACTCCTCCAGCTGCTCAGCGCCCATGGCGGGGCAGCCGAAGGCGACGGCGTCATAGGCGTCCATCTGGTCAGCAGCAAACTCCGTCGGGCCCAGCAGCGTGACCTCGCCGCCGGCCTCTTTGGCGCCGTCGGAGACGGCGGCGGCCATGGCCTCCGTATTGCCTGTTCCGCTCCAATACACGATCGCGATCTTTTTCATGTCGTCTGTCAACCTTTCCTTTCAAGATTTCTGTCAGACTGCCGCGGCAAGCCGGTCGATGGGCACGCCCTGCTGCCAGAGCTTCCAGCAGATCCGGGTGCAGCGCCTGAATTTCTCAAAGCGGGCCTGGGCGGCCTCCGGATCGCCGTAGACCTTCCAGTATCCGACGCACTTGCAGCACCTGTTTTCAATGAAGCCGCACACATCCTCCGGGGGATAGCCCAGGAACAGCCCGATCTCATGGGGGAATTCGCCTTCCTTCCGCAGCCGTTCCCGCAGCTGCAGGATACACCGTTCCGGGGAGCCCATACAGTACCCGCGCTCCCGCAGCAGCCGACAGACGGCGCTGTCCCGGAGATCCCGGCACAGCTGGGCAGGCCGGTACAGATAGAGCAGGGTGCGCCCGTTCCGATTCCGGAGCGGGAGGATCCGCAGACCCTTTTTCGCAAGGGACCGGTTGACCCGGCAGACGGCGCAGCGCATATCCTCCGGGCCGGAAAAGGCGCAGGAGATGAGACTGCCGGTCTTCATTCCCACCAGCGTGGGGGCGCAGAGGCGTACGATACTCTCTTCCAGCATGCTCCGGCCTCCTTTACGCTTTCGGGACGTGTTCTTCCAGAATGCTTCGCAGCGCGCTGACGGAGGCGACATGGGAGCGCACCACCCGGACGTCCCGTCCCTTTGCGCTGCTCAGAGCCCGCCGGATCATGGTGTGGGAGACCGTGCTGGTGAACAGCACCAGCAGATCCGGCCGCCCGATGTCCGTCAGTCCGTCGTCCATTTTCGCATATACTCTGGCCTTGCAGTTATAGGACCGGCACAGATCCCGATACCGCCCCCGCATGCACTCGTTGCCGCCGACGATCACAACACTCATCGCTGCCTCCTTATCGTTTTCATGCCCGCCTCCGGTCAGGAGACAGGCGTTGATCTCCGCGATACAGATCGTGTTAGCAAAAACTAACACAAAAACCGGAAAAAGCGGTTAGCAAAGGCTAACCACGTTGACATTATACATGGCCCGCCGCCGCTTGTCAACCTTATTTTGTGATATTTCCGCCGATTTCTTGCATCCGGCTCCCGGGAGGCAAAAACCGTTTTGGCAAACGCTTGCGCTTTCCGGCCCCTTCAGGTATAATAATGAAAACAGACCGAGATATTTTCAGATGAAATGAGGGACTGACGATGACATTGCAGGAATCCGGGGAAATGTATCTGGAGACGATCCTGATCCTGTCCCAGAAAAAGCCCTACATCCGCGCCATCGACGTGGGCGAGTATATCGGCTACTCCCGCCCCTCTGTCAGCCGCGCCGTGGGCCTGCTGAAGGGCGACGGCTACATTCTGGTCAATGAGGACGGCCACATCACCCTCACCGACACCGGCCGAAAGGTGGCCGAGACGATCTACGAGCGGCACACGCTGTTCACGGAGCTTCTGGAGACCCTGGGGGTGGACGGAGAGACCGCCTCGGCGGACGCCTGCAAGATCGAGCACCATATCAGCGACACCTCCTTCCAGGCCATCAAGGCGTATCTGCGCACGCCGCCGGAGGAGCGGCGGCCCCTGCAGATCCATCTGCCTGCGGAGGACGCATAAAAGAATCGTAATACGGGCGCACCGGGAAAGAGTTCCCTGTGCGCCCGTTTGCTTTTTTTGCGGTTTGTGGTACAATCAGAGCGGGCGGAGACGGGGAGAAGCGTCTTCGCCGGAGATCTGATTTTTCCCTGCCCAGGGAGGGCAGGATCGAGAGGAGGCGGAGCCTGTGAGCCGGGTGGTGATCATCGGCGGCGGCGCGTCGGGCATGACGGCGGCCATTACGGCGGCGGAGCGCCACGACGTGACGCTGCTGGAGCGGCAGAGCCGCGTGGGACGCAAGCTGCTGTCCACAGGCAACGGCCGCTGCAATCTGACCCATCTGGGGGCCGGGGAGAGCAGCTACCACGGCGCCCCCGCCGAATTTATCCGCCCCGCCCTGGAGGCCTTCGGCGCGGAGGTGGCCCGGGACTGGTTCCGGAGCCTCGGCCTGCTCACCGTGGCGGAGCCCGACGGCCGGGTCTATCCCTACAGTGACCAGGCGGGCAGCGTGCTGGACGTGCTGCGGTACGCCCTGCGCCGGGAGAATATTGGAATACGCACCGCCTGTCCCGCCACGGGCCTGATCCGGCGGGAGGACGGTTTCCGGGTGGAAACAGAGTCCGGCGCCATCGACGCCGAGAGGGTCATCGTGGCCTGCGGCGGCGCCGCCGGCGGCAAGCTGGGGGGCGTCACGGACGGCTACCGGCTGCTGGAGTCCCTGGGCCACCGGACCACGAAGCTGTATCCGGCGCTGGTGCAACTGAAGACCGGCACCGGCTACCCGAAAGCCCTGAAGGGCGTGAAGGCCCAGGCGGCCCTGACCCTGTTGAGGGACGGGGAGCCTCTGGCCCGGACACGGGGAGAGGTGCTTTTCACGGAGTACGGCGTCAGCGGCCCGGCGGTCTTCGACCTGTCCCGATGGGCCGTCACCGCCGGCGAAGGGACCGTGCTGGCTCTGGACCTGCTGCCGGACCTGACGGAGGGGGCCCTGTGGGACCTGCTGACGGCCCGGCGGCGGATGTCTCCGGACCTGCCCGGCGAGGAGCTGCTGGCGGGGATCCTGCAGAGCCGTCTGGGGCGCATGGTATATAAATACGCCGGGGGAAAGGCCGGCACGCCCATGGCGGAACTGCCGGACGGGCTGCTCCGGTCCGCGGCGGCGGCCTGCCGCCGGTTTGAACTGCCGGTGACCGGCGATCTGGGCCTCATGAATGCGCAGGTCACAGCCGGCGGCGTCGATACAAAGGACTTTGATCCCCGGACCCTGGGCAGCCGCATCTGTCCCGGGCTTTACGCCTGCGGCGAGGTGCTGGATGTGGACGGGGACTGCGGCGGCTACAATCTGCAGTGGGCCTGGGCCAGCGGACGGCTGGCGGGGAGGCTCCTGTGATCCGGGTCCGGGGGCTCCGGCTCCTGCCCGGGGAGAGCGAGGAACGCCTGCGCGGTCTGGCGGCGGCGGCTCTCCATATCCCGGCAGGAGAGCTCGGGGAGCTGACGATCCGGAAAAAATCTCTGGACGCCCGGCGCAAGTCAAATCTGCATTACCTCTACACCGTGGACGTGACCGTCAGGGGGGACGAGGCGCGGATCCTGAAAAAGGCCGACCCGTCCCGGGTCCTCCCGGCGGAGCTGCCAACCTACAGCCCGCCCCGGGGCTTTTCCGGCACGGACCGGCCCGTGGTGACGGGCTTCGGCCCGGCGGGGATGTTCGCCGCGCTGATCCTGGCCCGGGCCGGGGCCCGGCCTATCGTACTGGAGCGGGGCTGGGACGTGGAGCGCCGCCGGGCGGCGGTGGAAACATTCTGGTCCGGCGGGCCGCTGGAACCGGCCTGCAACGTCCAGTTCGGCGAGGGCGGCGCCGGGACCTTCTCCGACGGCAAGCTGAACACCGGCATCCGGGACCCCCGGATCCCGTGGCTGCTGGAGCAGATGGTCCGGGCCGGGGCACCGGAGAGCATCCTGTACGACGCCCGGCCCCACGTGGGGACGGACGTGCTGGCAGGCATGGTGAAAAACCTCCGTCAGCGCATCATGGATCTGGGCGGCGAGATCCGCTTCGGCCACTGCATGGCGGACCTGACGATCCGGGATGGGCGGCTCGTCGCCGTCAAAGTGGAGGGACCCGACGGAGCCTATGACCTGCCCTGCCGCCGGCTGATTTTGGCCACGGGCCACAGCGCCCGGGACACGTTCCGGATGCTCCGCAGCCGGGGCGTGCCCATGGAGCCGAAGCCCTTTGCCATGGGGGTGCGCATCGAGCACCGGCAGGCGGCGGTGGACCGGGCCCAGTATGGGGACACGGACCTGCCTCTGCCTCCGGCGGACTACCGGCTGGCGGTCCACCTGCCGGACGGACGGGGGGCCTACACCTTCTGTATGTGTCCCGGCGGCTCCGTGGTGGCGGCGGCGTCTGAGCACGGCGGCGTGGTCACCAACGGCATGAGCCTTTCCGCCCGGGACGGGGAGAACGCCAACGCGGCGCTGCTGGTGGGCGTGACCCCGGCGGATTTCCCCTCAAAAGACGTATTGGGCGGCGTATACTGGCAGCGGGAGCTGGAGCAGCGGGCCTTCGAGGCGGGCGGCGGCAATTACTTCGCCCCGGCCCAGCGGCTGGAGGATTTTCTGGCCCGGCGGCCCAGTACAGGCCCCGGGACGATCCAGCCCACCTACCGGCCCGGCGTGACCTGGTGCGACCTCCACGACGTACTGCCGGAGCACATCACAAAGACGCTGGAGGAGGCCCTGCCTCTGCTGGAGCGGAAGATGGCGGGCTTCACCCACCCGGACGCGGTGCTCACGGCGGTGGAGAGCCGCAGTTCCTCCCCGGTGCGGGTGCTCCGGGACGTCGGCGGCCAGTCGGCCCTCCGGGGGCTCTATCCCTGTGGAGAGGGCGCCGGTTATGCCGGAGGGATCGTATCCGCCGCCGTGGACGGCATCCGCTGCGCGGAGGCGGTGCTGAAAGGAGAGAGTGACGAGCATGTATGATCTGGTCATCATCGGCGCAGGCCCGGCGGGGATCTTCACCGCTCTGGAGCTGCTGCGTAAGGGAAGCAGAAAAAAGATCCTCATGGTGGAAAAGGGCCGTCCCATCGAGGAGCGGCACTGTCCCAAGGGACAGACGGGCCGCTGCATGAGCTGCCGGCCCTACTGCCATATCACCACGGGCTTTTCCGGCGCCGGCGCTTTTTCCGACGGCAAGCTGTCCCTCAGCTGCGAGGTGGGAGGCGACCTGCCCGACCTCATCGGCGCTGATCTGGTCCAGGACCTGATCCGGTACGCTGACGGCATCTATCTGGAATTCGGCGCCGACGAGCAGGTAGAGGGGCAGGAGAATACCGACGAGGTCAAGGAGATCCGCAAGAGAGCCATTCAGGCGGGTCTGAAGCTGGTGGACTGCCCCATCCGCCATCTGGGTACGGAACGGGCCCAGGCGCTTTATCGGGGCATCCAGACCTGGCTGCTGGACCACGGTGTGGAGCTGCTCTTCGGCTGGGAGTGCTGCAATATCCTGCTCAAGGACGGCGCATGCCGCGGCGTGCAGCTGCGCGATGCCGACGGCCGGCAGCAGGAGATCGAGAGCGCCGACGTGGTGGTGGCCACCGGCCGACGGGGCGCGGACTGGCTGGAGCATCTGTGTCAGGAGCACGGCATCGCCCACCAGCCGGGGACCGTGGATATCGGCGTCCGGGTGGAGGTCCGCAGCGAGATCATGGAGTTCGTCAACCGGGTCCTCTACGAGTCGAAGCTCATCGGCTATCCGCCTCCCTTTAAAAACAAGGTGCGCACCTTCTGCCAGAATCCCGGCGGCTTTGTCAGTCAGGAGAACTACGACAACGATCTGGCGGTGGTCAACGGCCACTCCTACAAGGACCTGAAGTCCGACAACACGAATCTGGCCATCCTCTGCTCCCACAATTTCAGCACCCCCTTCAACCAGCCCATTGCCTATGCCCAGAAGGTGGGCGAGCTGGCCAATATGCTGGGCGACAACCACATCCTGGTCCAGCGCTACGGCGATATTCTGGACGGCAAGCGGACCTGGCAGAAGGAGTTGGCCATGTCCAACGTCCGGCCCACGCTCCCGGATGCCGTGGCGGGGGACATCACGGCGGCGCTGCCCTACCGGAGCATGATCAACATCATCAACTTCATCCAGGCGATGGACCACGTGGTGCCGGGCTTTGCCGCGGCGGAGACCCTGCTGTATGCCCCGGAACTGAAATTCTACAGCAACCGGGTGCGCATGACCCCGGAGCTGACCACCAACATCGGCCACTTCTACTGCCTGGGCGACTCCAGCGGCTGGACCCGGGGCCTGATGATGGCCTCCGTCATGGGCGTCTGGATGGGCCGCATCCTGGCCGGTCAGGCGGACGGCGCGGTATAAAAAAGGAACGAAGCGATGCAGATCAGAAAATGCCGGGAGCCGGATATCGCCCGTACAGGGGAATTCTACGACAGGGTCGTAACGTGGCTGGACGCTCATATCAATTATCCCCGCTGGATCTGCCGGGTGTACCCGTCAGAAGACAGCGTAAGAGCGATGACGGAAAACGGCGCACAGTATATCTGTCTGTGCGGCGATAAGCTGATCGGCGCCTTTGCGCTGAGTTCAGAGCCGCAGGGCAGTTATCGGAAAGGCCACTGGAGCCGGGAGCTGGAGGAGGGCTCGTATATGGTCCTGCATGCGCTGGCGATCGATCCCGATGCACAAAGGCAGGGAGCGGGCACCCGGATCCTCCGGTTTTGTATCGACAAGGCAAAATCAGACGGGTACAAAGCGATCCGCCTGGACGTCGTTCCCGACAATTATCCCGCAAGAACGCTTTTTGAGAAGAACGGTTTCACCTATGCGGGAGACGCGGATCTGGAGCTGAGCATCGGGGATATCCCGGCCTTCAGCCTGTATGAGCTGAACTGGTGATAGTGAGATCGAGACTTGGGGAGACAGCGATATGAAAGTACACTTTATTCAACAGGATTCATGGGTCGGGCCGGGCGAGTATCTCTCCTGGGCGCTCCGCAACGGACATGACGTATCGTTCACCAGATGCTGGCTGCATGAAGGACTCCCGCGGGAGGTGACGGCAGACCTCCTGGTCGTGCTGGGAGGGCATCAGTGCCCGGCGACCACGCAGGAGGAGTGCGATTATTATGACTCCGCCGCCGAACAGACGCTGATAAGAAGCTACATAGAAGCGGGCCGGGTGGTCGTCGGCGTCTGTCTCGGCGCCCAACTCGTCGGGGAGGCATTGGGCGCACCATATGAGCACAGCCCGGAAAAGGAACTCGGCTCCATCAGGGTAAAGCTGACGGAGGAGGGGAGAGCAGATCCGTTCCTGCGCTCTTTTCCGGACGTTTTCGATGCCGGACAATGGCATAACGATATGCCGGGCCTGACGGCGGATTCCGTGATCCTGGCTGAAAGCGAAGGATGCCCGCGTCAGATCGTGCGGTACGGCAAATACGTTTACGGCTTCCAGGCGCATATGGAGTTCACCCGGGAGATCCTTGCCGCCGGACTGGACGACGCGGGCGGAGACCCTGGGCTTGCGGGACCTTTCGTACAGACGCCGGACGAACTCCTTGCGTATGATTACACGGACATGAACCGCCTGCTCTCCGCTTTCCTTGACGCCATGATGGACGATTATGCGGGACAGACCCGGGCGTCCGCGGCGCGGATCATGGAAAAGATGATCGCTTTCTCCGACGGCAGTCTCCACGATATCGATCACTTTATCCGCGTGTGGACGTATGCCAGAACGATCGGTCAGCTGGAGGGCCTGAGCGCGGAAACGCAGTATCTTCTGGAAATCGCGGCCATAACGCATGACATAGCCTGCCCGCTGTGTCGGGAGAAGTACGGGGACACAAACGGCAAACATCAGGAGGCCGAGGGCACACCGATGGTCAGAGCGTTTCTGTCCGATTCCGGAATGAGCGGAGTACAGATCGAACGCGTCGCGTATCTCGTGGGGCATCACCACACGTTCACGGGCATCGACGGCCCGGACTGGCAGATCCTCGTTGAAGCGGATTACATCGCCAACGCGGCCGAGAACGGGTACAGCAGGGAGAATATCCGGAACTTTATGGACAGAGTCATGAAAACCGATGCGGGCAAACGGCTGTGCCGTAAAGTGTTCTGCTTCTGATTGATTTTTGAATGGGAGAGAGCTGCGGGAGCGGCTCTCTTTTTTTCGCATTTGTCGTCTGCCATGCGACCTCCGGGGGATATGCCTGCGGTATGATGTGACCGACAAAACAAAAACAGGAGGTCACGCAAATGAAAAACGATCTGACAGAGCTGGTCTTCATCCTCGACCGCAGCGGCTCCATGCACGGTCTGGAGCGGGACACCGTGGGCGGGTTCAACGCCATGCTGGAAAAGCAGCGGCGGCAGCCGGGCCGGGCTTTCGTGTCCACAGTGCTCTTCGACAGCGGGACGCAGGTCCTCCACGACCGGGTGCCTCTGGACCGGGTGCCGGACATGACGGACCGGGACTACACCGTCCGGGGCTGCACCGCCCTGCTGGACGCCATCGGCGGCGCCATCCGCCACATCGGGAACATCCACAGATACGCCCGGCCGGAGGACGTGCCGGAGCACACCCTGTTCGTCATCACCACCGACGGCCTGGAGAACGCCAGCCGCCGCTTCGGCAGCGACGAGGTGAAAAAGATGATCTGCGAGAAGAAGGAGGCGGGCTGGGAATTCCTGTTCCTGGGGGCCAACATCGACGCGGTGGAGACCGCCGCGCAGTTCGGCATCGACGAGGACCGGGCCGTGACCTACAGGGCGGACCGGAAGGGCACCCGGACGCTGTATGAGACGGTGGCGGAGGCCGCCTGCGCCGTCCGGGCATCGAAGCGCCTCTCCGCCGACTGGAGCCGTCGGCTCCGGGAGGACGGGGAGCGGTAACGCCGGTTTCGGTTGCATTTCGGCGGCGGCGGCGGTATACTGACGGTATCAAATGAGAATCGAGGTGCAGGGATGCCATTTCTGATCGTTCGGCGGGACATCACGACGATGGACTGCGACGCCATCGTCAACGCCGCCAACACCAGCCTGCTGGGCGGCGGCGGCGTGGACGGGGCCATCCACCGGGCCGCCGGCCCGGAGCTGCTGGCCGAGTGCCGGACCCTTCACGGCTGTCCCACGGGACAGGCGAAGATCACCGGGGCGTACCGCCTGCCGTGCCGCTACGTCATCCACACGCCGGGGCCCCGCTGGCGGGGCGGCGGCCATGGAGAGGAGGCGCTGCTGCGCTCCAGCTACCGCACGTCTCTGGAGCTGGCCCGGGACAACGGCTGCCAAAGCGTGGCCTTCCCGCTGATCTCCTCCGGCATCTACGGCTATCCCAGGGCCCAGGCCCTGCAGGTGGCGGTGGAGACCATCCGGGCGTTTCTGGAGGAGCACGAGATGCTGGTCTATCTGGTCATCTTCGATCCGGGCAGCTTCGTCCTGGAGGGAGAGACCTATGAGGGCCTTGTCCGGCGCCTTAGGGAGGAGCGGACCGACACGGCGGCAAAGAGCGGACTCTTTTCCGCCGCCGGGAGAGCGGAGAAGTCCGTCTGCGAAGAGGCGGCGGTCTGCGCCGACGCGGCGCCGGCGTCTCTGGAGCGTCTGGTGGAGCAGCTGGACGAGAGCTTCTCTCAGATGCTGCTGCGGAAGATCGACGAGAAGCACATGACCGACGCGGCCTGCTACAAGCGGGCCAACATCGACCGCAAGCTGTTCTCCAAGATCCGCAGCGACGTCCACTACCGGCCCAGCAAGCCTACCGCCGTGGCCTTCGCCGTCGCGCTGGAGCTGTCCCCGGAGGAAACGGAGGAGCTGCTGAGAAAGGCGGGCTTTGCCCTGTCCCGGAGCAGCAGGTTCGACATCATCGTGGACTATTTCATCCGCCGGGGCGAGTACGATATCTACGCCATCAACGAGGCGCTGTTCGCCTTTGACCAGGCCCTGCTGGGCTCGCTCTGAGAAAAGAAAAAACAAAGATCGGGCCGGACGGCGTGAAGCCGTCCGGCCCGATCTTTGTTTTTTGGGAAAAAGAAGGAAACGATGATCAGAGGATATCGGGGAAAATGGGTTCCTGTCCGGCTCTGGCCTCCCGGCGCTTTCTCCGGCCCAGCTTCCTGAACTGGTTGGTCAGACTGTCGATCAGGGAGTAGTACACCGGGGTGAAGAGCAGGGTCAGGATCGTAGAGATGACCATGCCGGAGATCATGACGATGGCCATAGGCATCATCATCTCCGAGCCCTCGCCGCCGATGCCCAGGGCCATGGGCATCAGACCCAGGACCGTGGTCAGGGTGGTGATCATAACGGGCCGCACCCGGCGGGGGCAGGCGTTGAGGATGGCGGTCCGCTTATCCTCCTCAAAGTTCTCCCGCCGGATGTTGATATAGGAGATGAGGATGATGGAGGAATTGACCACCGTGCCTGCCAGTATGACCAGACCCAGCAGAGCCGTCATGGAGATGTCCTGGCCGGTCACCGGCAGACCGAAGAGGGCGCCGGAGAAGGCGATGGGCATGATGAGCATGATCGCCACAGGCATAAGGAAGGACTCGAACTGGACAGCCAGGACGAAGTACAGCAGAACGATGGAGATGAGCAGCGCGGTGATCAGCGTGCCGAAGTTTTCCATGATATCCTGCATGACGCCGCCGTTCTCGATGAAGTAACCGTCCGGAACGGCATAGCCGTCCAGGATCTCCGCCTGGATCGCCGCAGTCAGAGCGTTGGCGTCTCCGGCCTTGGAATTGGCGGTGACGGAAACGGAGGGGGTCTGATTTTCCCGGGTGATGGTCTGGGGCGCCAGCTCGATGGCGACGTCGGCCACCAGGGACAGGGGGATGGTGCCGCCGGTGGCGGCGGGCAGCGGCATGGCCTTCAGAGCGTCCAGACTCTGAGAGGAGGCCTCGTTGCCCTTGACCACCACGTCGATCTCAGAGCCGTTGATGGTCATGGTGGTGGCGGTGGCGCCGGTGAGCTCGGACCGGACCGCGGCGCCGATGGTGGCGGTGGTCAGACCGAAGCGGGCGGCGTTGTCGTTGTTGACGTAGATGTTGATCTGCGGCACCTGCTCGCTGGCGGCGTTGTTCACGTCGATGGCATCCGGCAGCGCGGCGATCCGTGTCTCCAGATCGGCGGCGATAGCGGTCAGGACCTTGTAGTCGGGGCCGGTGATCTTGACCTCTGCGTCGCTGGAGTCAAAGCCGGTGGATGTCATACCGGAGGCGTCCAGGGTGATCTTGCAGCCGGCGATATCCTGCAGCAGGGGACGCAGCTCGTCGGCGATCTCCTTGGCGGAGCGGTCGCGCTCTTCCATGGGCACCAGGGTGAGGACAACGGAGGAGGACTCGTCCTGGGCCGTATAGTAAAAGGATTTCACCTCCGGGATCTCCCGCTCCGCGATGGCGAGGATCCGGTCGGAGATCTCGGCGGACTTCTCCATTTCACTGCCGATGGGCATGGAGACGTTGATGGAGATGGAGCTCTGGTCCGTGTCGGGGACCAGGATCATCGTGGCCCTGGACGCCACGCCCAGGAACAGGATGATCAGGACCACGGTGATAATGACGGCCCGCCAGCGGTGATCCACAAAGTGGGACAGCACCTTCTGATAGCCCCGGCCCATCCGGGATTTGAGTTGCTGGGACCGGCTCCTTCCGGCCCTGGCCGCCTGCCGCATGGCCCGTTTCTGGACCTTGACCTCGTCCAGGAAGAAGTAGCACAGCACGGGGACCAGCGTCAGGGAGATGAGCAGAGAGGCCAGGATCAGGAACACGATGGTCAGACACAGATCCCGGAACATCTGCACCACCATGCCCTGGGACAGCGCCACCGGCAGGAAGACCACCACGGTGGTCAGGGTGGAGGCGATGACGGACATGGAAACCTCCCGGGCGCCCTGCACGCAGGAGGCCCAGCGGTCCCGGCCGTCGGCCTGATAGCGGAAGATGTTTTCCAGCACGACCACGGAGTTGTCCACGATCATGCCGACGCCTATCCCGATGCCGCCGAGACTCATCAGGTTCATCGTGACGTTGCACAGCCGCATGAGCACGAAAACCGTGAGGATACACACCGGCATGGAGATGACGATGGTGGCGGTGGCGCCCAGCTGACGCAGGAAGAGAAACACCACGATGGCGGCGATGATGACGGCCAGGACGATGTTCTGGATCAGGGAATGGATGGACAGATGGATGTACTCGCTCTGGTCCATAATGACCTGATAGTTCAGATTGGGATAGTCCCGGCTCAGCTCCTCCATGGTTGCCGTCACCGCCTCGGCGGCGGCCACGGTGTTGGAGCCGGACTGCTTGGAGACCGAAAGGATCACACAGTCCTCGCCGTCGGAGCGGGCGATGGAATCGGATTTCACGTTGTCCCAGTAGATGGAGGCCACCTCGTCGAGCCGGATGGTCCCGCCGGTGGGCAGGGCGATCCGGGTGGAGGCCACGTCGTCCAGAGAGGAAAACTTGCCGTCCGTGTGGACGTTGAGCACCTGATTGCCGTTTTCCAGAGTGCCGCCGGGATAGAGAACGTTGGCGGCGGCCAGGAAGTTGGAGATGTAGGAGATGGACAGCCCGTAGCCGGCCATCCGGTCCGGATTGACCTCAACCACGGCCTGACGGGTCACGCCGCCGGAGATGGTTACGGAGGCCACGCCGTCCAGCCGCTCCAGGCTGGGGGTGATATTCTTCTCCGCCGTGGACTGCAGATTGGCCAGATCATCGCCGGTAAGGGCGATCATGCACACGGGCATCATGTCCATGTTGATGTTCATGATAGTGGGATCCTGACAATCCTCCGGCAGGATGACGGCGTCCAGCTTTTCCCGCATCTTCATGTTGGCCACGTCCATGTTGGTGCCGTCCTCGAACTGGAGGACCACGTAGCACATGTTCTCCGAGGAGGTGGAGGTGAGCTCCTTGAGGTTGGACACGCCGGCCATAGCCTCCTCGATGGGTTTGGCCACCAGATCCTCCACGTCCTCCGGGCTGGCGCCGGGATAGACGCCCAGCACCACGGAGTAGGGGAAGTCCATGTCCGGCATCAGGGCCAGAGAGAGGTTGGAGAACTGGGTCAGGCCGAAGATCACCAGCAGGATGAAGATCAGGATCGGCGCGACCTTATGCTTGATACAGAAGCCGGAGATGCCTAATCGCTGTTCCTTCATAGACTCGCATCCTCCACCGTGACGGCGGAGGCGGAGTCATCCGCCGCGCCGGAGACGATACGCACTGCGGTGCCCTCAGACAGATACGTCTGACCGCTGGTGACCAGCGTTTCACCGCCGGACAGGCCGGAGGTGATCTCCGTGAGGCCGCCGCTGGTCTGGCCCCGGGTGACGTAAACTCTGTGGGCCACGCTGTTCTCGTCCACAGTGAAGACGTAGTCGGCGTTGCCGGAGGTCAGAATGGCGTCAGAGGGGATCGTGATCGTATTGTAAGAGGCGTCCGTGGCAAAGGTGACGCTGGCGAAGAGGCCGGCCTTGGCGCCTGTGCCGGAGGGCAGACGGATCTCCAGATCGTACAGGTTCGTAACGGGGTTGGGGGAGGGGGAGATGCTCTTGATGGTGCCGTTCCAGGTCCTGTCGGAGACGGCGCCGATGGTCACGGTGCAGGACTGGCCCACGGACAGCTTCGGCAGCAGGGCCTCGGACACGGCCACGTTCACCTGGAGCACGGAGCTGTCGGCGATGGTGGCCACGGGATAGCTGGGGGAGCAGTAGGAGCCCACGTCGGCGTTGAGGGTGACGATGGTGCCGGAAACGGGGGCGGAGACAGTGCCCTTGGAGATGTTGTCCTGGAGGGTCTTGATGTTGGAGGAGATGCTGGTCATGCCGTCCTCCAGCTGCCGGATGGTGGTGTCGCGGGTGGTGGTGAGCTGCAGCAGAGTCAGCTCTGCCGCTTCCAGCTGTGCCTGAGAGGCCGCGCCGATCGCCAGCAGGGCCTTGGTGTCGCTGATATTCTTCTCCGCCTGGGCGATCTGCTCCTCAAAGAGGAGCTTGTTGCTGGCCAGACTGGCGGCGGTGGAATTGTAGTTGCTCTGGAGGGAGACCAGCTGGTCCCGATAGGCGGACACGTCCAGGATGCAGACGGTCTGACCGGCGTGGACGGTGTCACCCACCTTCAGAGGAGAGGCATTGATCTGGGCGGTGATAGAGGCATAGACGTCCGTCACCTCAGAGGCGGTGACGGTGCCGGAGACGGTGCTCTCCGAGGCCATGGTGGAGTGCTCCACGGTCTGGACCTCCACGGCCACGGAGCTGATAACGGGGTCGTCCTCCTCCGGGGTATCGTCATCGCTCTTGCCGCCGGGACCACCGGGACCGCCGGGACCGGCGCAGGCGGCCAGAGAGAGCATCAGGATCAGCGCAAGGAGCAGAGACAGAAGCTTGACTGTGCGTTTCATTATTTTATTCCTCCTCTTCTCCGTTACTGGTTGACGATGCCGCGTTCCACAGCCCAGCGGTAGATGCTGTAGTCCTGGGACAGGGTGGTACGGGCCTTGACGACGGCGGCTGCGGCGGAGAGGAGCGAGTCCTTTTCATTGAGCAGCTCGTTGTAGGAGATGGTACCCAGAGAGTACTTCGTCTCGGAGGCAGCGTAATTCTTCTGCTGGAAGGCGTAATCGCTCAGAGCGGCCTGGAAAGAGGACCAGTCGTTCTTCACGGTCCGGAAATTCTGACCGAACGCCAGCTGGAAGCTCTGGACGGTGGCCTTGTAGGTATACTGGGCAGCCTGCCAGGTGTGCTCGGTCATGACCAGATTGTATGCGGTGGCGGGAGTGGAGTAGAGACGGCAGTCCTCCCGGTAGGTGTCATAGGCGTCGTCCAGGGTGTTGGCGGCGTCATACAGAGTCCAGCTGGCCTCCTGGGCCTGCGCCAGATCCGTCTCCAGATCCATGGCGTCGAGCTGCTCCAGAGTCACCTCGGGCAGCGGCATCAGAGTGATCTCACCGGTGGGATCCTCACCGATCATGACCTGCAGCTGGGCCTTGAGGTTGGCGATGGTCAGCTCCAGGGTCTCCAGCTGACTGACGGTGTTGGCACGGGTATTCTTCAGCTGCAGGAGAGTCAGCTCGGGGATCTGGCCCAGCTGATAGCGCAGCTCCATCTCCGTGATGGTGCGGTCCAGGGTCGCAAGGCCCTGCCGGCCGTCCTCCAGGGTCTGCTCCAGAGTCACGATGGTGATATACAGCGTCTGGGCGCCCTGGACCGTCAGGTCGATGACGTACTCCAGCTGCCGCTTGGCGTCGGCATACTCCTGCTGGACCTCGCCCTCCTTCAGAGCGTCCCAGGCTTCAAGCAGGGACTGGGAGGCGGAGGCCATGGAGCTGGTGTCGATGCCGAAGGAGGAGAGATAGCGGGAGCTGGCGGCTACGCTGTGGATGTTTTTCAGCAGGGTCTCGCGCATTTGATCATAGTCCACCGCGTCGATGCTGGCGATGTTCTCCAGAAGCGCCAGGATGCTGACGTTGTTCTCCCGGACCCGGGACTCCAGATTCTCAAAGGAGACGGTGCCCGGCTCGTCGGGGACGACAGCGGGCTCGCTCTCGATGGGCGTCTCGGCGGACTCCGCAGTACCGTCGTCAGGGGCGGTGCCGTCGGTTTCCGTGGGGGAGGCCTCCGTATCCTGTTTTACATAGTCGACGGCCCAGGGCGGGATCTCATTTGTCACACCCGAGGCGGCAGGCGCGGCGTCCGCAGCGGCGGGCTCGGCGGACTCCGCCACGGCGGCCTCGGCGGGCGCGGCAGGTTCCGCCACGGCGGCCTCGGCGCCGACGTCGGCAGCGGCGGGCTCAGCAGCCAGGGCCGGGGCCAGCGTCAGCAGCATTGCGGCGGCCATGACACCGGCGATCAATTTCTTCAAAACGGAGTGCTTCATATCAGTCAAATCCTTTCTTTCGGAAATGAAAAATTCATTATTATTACATTATGAAGTCGGCCGCAGGATGCCCCGACGCAAGAATTCAAAATCAGTTTCCAGCTCCAGCCGGGCCTGGGAGGCGGTACATCGCTCGCTCAGATAACTGGAGATGGCCATGACCGTCTGGGCAAACAGAATGCGGAGGATCGCGATCAGGTCCCTTGGCTGGTCCATACGCAGTTCCGTGGTGTCGATCAGGGGCAGAAGCTCCTGCAGGGCTCTGTCCTCCGCGTCCGACTTCTGGAAGTGGCCGAAAACGGAGGGGAAGACGGAGGCGTTGATGCGCATGATGTCGAACAGCTCCATCACCAGCGGGTCCCGCTGGTCGTCCGGCAGATCGGGACGCAGGCATTCGAACATATAATAGAACAGGGAAAACACGTCGCCGTCATGTTCCCGCAGGTGCTGTACGCTCAGCCGGAACAGATCGTTCCAGTAGCAGTTGAGAAGATAGATCAGCAGATCCTCCTTGTCGGCGAAATAGGTGTAAAAGCTGCCTCTCGGTATCTCGGCGGCCTGGATGATCTTATTGATGGACGAGTCGTTGAAGGGGACTCGCCGGAACTCCTGCACGGCGGCGGAGAGCAGCTTGCTCCGCTTCTCGTCGGGCAGGTTGAAAAATGTGTTGCTTGGCATATCGGCCTTCTTTCTCTCCCGGTCAGCGGCGGCACGGCCGCGGCGTGACAACGAGGCGGATCGGCCCCGTTGCAGGAGGAAAAACTTTGTTCCGACAACCCGTCACATGACAGCATGTCACATGACAGATTGTCATGAAGCTATCATAGCGGAAAAATCTGCCTTTGTCAAGCCGAAAACTGCACAGTACCACAGCTTTTTTTGCGGGGAAACGGGGGATTTTGCCCGCTTCGCCCGTTCCGGGCCGGGATCGCGGCAGACCCTTGCGTGAGACGGCATATTTTTTTCAAAAGCCCTTGACGACGGCAAAAAATATGGTATAATATTTTCTGCTGTTGCCGGACGGAACGGCAGCGCGTCCATATCTTGAGCAAACACACGGAGAAGTCGCGTAGTTTGGTCGAGCGCGCACGATTGGAAATCGTGTAGGGGTCAAAAGCTCCTCGAGGGTTCGAATCCCTCCTTCTCCGCCATGAAAACGAGGCAGCCCTTTTGGGTTGCCTCTGTTTTTTGGGGAGGGATTCGAAAGCCGGCTCTTGGCAAGGCGCCGGTGGCGCCTTGCAACCGGCGTGGCTTTTCCGCAGAAAAGCGAATCCCTCCTTCTCCGCCATGAAAACGAGGCAGCCCTTTGGGGGCTGCCTCTGTTTTTTTCTCCGTTTTTCTCCAAACGTTCCCCAAATAAAAATCCCCTCTTGCTATCCCCATGTCAGCCATGGTAGTATGCTCTCAGGAGGGGATACTATGGATCAGAAACAGCTATGGGAAAAGGCCGTCGCTTTCCACGGGCATTCCTGCGGCGGGCTGGCCATCGGCTTTCAGGCGGCCCGGTATGCCGCCGAGCTGCTGGGGCTGACGTTTTCCGGGGACGAGGAGATCGTCTGCATCACGGAAAACGACGCCTGCGGCGTGGACGCGATCCAGGTGCTGCTGGGCTGCACCGCCGGCAAGGGAAATCTGATGTTCCATATCCGGGGCAAGCAGGCCTTTTCCTTTTATGACCGCAAGACCGGAAAATCCGTCCGTTTGTCGTTTCGCGGCGCGCCGAAGGACGTGCCGGACGGCGATTACGAGCGGTACTTTCTTGAGAGCAGCTATCAGGACCTCTTCGATGTGAAGGAAACGACGATCCCGCTGCCGGAGACGGCCCGGATCTTCGAGACCTACCGCTGCGAGTGCTGCGGCGAGGGGACCGGCGCCTACTGGATCCGGATCGCCGACGGAAAGAAAGTCTGTCTGGACTGCTGTTCCCGATACGACCGGTTCAATATCTGATAAAGTCAAAACCGGAGCCGCGTTTCCACCGCTCCGGTTTCGATCTGCGCCCCTGCCGAACGCGCCTGCGTTTCGGCGGGGGTTTGTTTTTTCTGTTTACAGGCGGGCCTTTTCCCGATACAGGAAGGTGACCACCGCGCCCCGGGGGCAGTTCACCTCGGGGGCCACGGTCAGGCCGGTGTCGTCCAGCAGGTGATCCGCGGCGGCCCAATCAGCCGCGTCCGGATACCAGCCGTCGGGGCCGACTTCCAGGGCCCGGTACAGGAAGGTGGCGATATGGGCGGTGCTGAGGGTCATATCGGGGGCGAAGGTGGTTTCAGTGACGCCGTTGGTGATCCCGTTCTCCACCGCCCAAAGCACGGCCGTATAATAATACTGATCGGCAGGCACGTCGGTGAAGGGATTTTCCGTGAGGGTGGGCTCCGGCTTGCCCATGGCACGCCACAGGAAGGTGACGCACTGGCCCCGGGTAACGGTGAGGTCGGGGCCGAAGGTGGTGTCGGTCATGCCGTTGGTGATCTGGGGATCGTGATAGAAGGCCCAGAGGACGGGCTCATAGAAGTAGTCCTCCTCCTTCACGTCCGTAAAGGGGTTGGACAGCGCGTCGCCCGCAGGCGTCAGAGACTCGCTCATGACCCAGCCGTACCCGTCCTGGAACTCGATTTTGGAAAAGCTCCCCCGGGTCTCCACCACCTTGACGCTGTCTCCTTTGGCAATGACGCCGAGAGAGGCGCCGGTGCTGTCGGGATCCTGCCATACATCCAGAGAATCCACATTCACCGTGCAGGAGATCGGCTCCGGGGTCGGCTCAGGAGTCGGCTCAGGAGTCGGTTCAGGGGTCGGTTCCGGGGTCGGTTCCGGGGTCGGTTCCGGAGAGGGCTCCGGGCTGTTCTCCGTCCACTTGCAGTAGAGGGATACGTCCTCGCTGCGCGGGGCGGTGAAGTCAGCCGGTTCCGTCAGCGCGGAGTCCGTATACCAGCCGCCGAATTCATATCCTTCCCTGCCGGGGGCCCCGGGCTCGGGGCAGGGGTCTCCCTTGGGCACCGAGTATCCGGCCGTAGGCTCCTGAGCATTCGCATCCAGGTAGATCAAGACCGTATAGCAGTCGTCCTCGCTGACGAAGCGGGCGAACAGATCAAGATCGTCCTCTACCGGCGTTGAAAAGTCATACTTGTTTTCCAGGCCGCGATCCGAATACCATCCTGCGAATACCAGTTCGCCGTTGGAGGGATCAACGGGCTTCTGGGCGGGCTGGCCCTTTACCAGCGTCTGATCATCATAGGGACGCTCCTCGTCGGGGCCCAGGAAGAAGTATACGCGCACCATGTCGTCATTGCTGACGAACCTGGCGTAAATATCTGTGTCAGCATACAGCGGCGCGGAGAAGTCAAAGAGGACGGTCAGGTCTGTGTCGGCATACCAGCCCATGAAGGTCATTCCGTCCCGTCCCGGATCTTCCGGCTTGATGGGGACGGCGCCCTTTGCCACCTCCTGCGATCCGATGGGATACTCATCCTCAGTATCGAGATATAGATTCAAATAACAGCATTCCGGATCTTCGTCTGCCAAAGCCGTCACACCGCACAGGGGCAGCAGACTCACGACCAGGAGAACAGCGAGCAGCAGGGCCGGGATCTTATTCGTTCCGCGTTTCATGGTATCGCCTCTTTCCAGTTAGATTTTGAGTTTTACCGGAGAACGGCGAGAGAGCCGCTCCGACGTCCGGTTATCACTGCGTTCAATATAACATATAATTCCCTTATTTTAAAGCCTTTTACCGGAAGTCGGATCAGACTGCCGCCGAAACACGGCAGCAAGCATTTTTTGAAGATCGGAACGGGAGAAAACGGCCGGCCCGCGGATTATGATTGCCGTTTCCTCTGTGCGATCCGTTTTCACGGCGGGCAAAAACCGGGGGAGGATGCGGGAAAGACGCACGACAGCCGTATTGACAATCCGGCGGACAAACGGTATAACAATAGAGGACGAAAAACAAGAAAGGAGAACAGAAAATGGAACCTTTTAGGCTGATTCCCATCGGCTCGTCCGATACGGCCACGCTGACCATTCAGGATGCAAACGGATCCTGTGAGCTGCACATGGGGAAGGACGGCGAGTATGCCGCGCTGCTGGCGGACGGCACCGTCCAGGTCCCCAAGGAGTACCGCCTGGTACACTCTGCCTCCGGCTGGATGGAGATCCACGATTATCACTGCCTCCGGGTGAGCATCGAGGCCCCGGAGATTTGCATCTACCAGGGTAAGAACTGCAACATCCTCATTCAGGCGACGCCCTTCGCGGAGAAGCTTGAGACGATCTATATCGTCCGGTGCAGCGTGAAGGATGCGGAGGCGCCGGGTACGCCGAAAGACCTTGTCCTGCTGGACCTGCTTGCGAAGGGGATGGGCTGGTATATGGCCGCGGAGTCTCCCGACGAGGCCCGGCTGAAAGTACGACAGGATCTGGACAAGTCCCTGACGAAAAACGGGTATACGGTGGACCTGACCTCATCCGGCGAGGAGGTCTTCGTTACAGCCCCGGATGGACGGGTTTTCACCATCGGGGAATTCGAGGTGCTCTGACGCCGACTTATAAACAAACCGGCCCTGAAGCCAAAGGCTTCAGGGCCGGTCCTTTTTGGGAAGCTGTAGATCTCAGCGATCTTCTCCGCGCCGTTTACCGGAAGACCCTGGCCGGCGGTCGGCGGTACATTGACTATCCTTTGCGGCCGTGGTAAAATTTTATTTGAAATACAGCTGTTTTTTACAGCGGGAAGAGAGACGGGGAGCCATGAGAAAACACGGACCTGTCGGCGTCATTGCCTTTTTCATCATAACGCTGGTGCTGGTGTTCGCCGCCGCGTGCGGGCAGGAAAACCTCGGCCCGGAGGCGGAAATGCCGTATTACGGCGAAGCGGGTGATCTGCAGGCGATCCGGGAGCGGGGCTGCCTGCTCGTGGGCGCCACGGGAGACTATCAGCCCATGTCCTGGCTGGACCCGGAGACCGGGGAATATACCGGCTTTGACGCGGCGCTGGCGGAGGACCTGGCCGAATCGCTGGGTGTGGATCTCATCTACGTTCCCACCTCCTGGCCGACGCTGATGGAGGATACCCTTGCCGGGAAATTCGATCTCGCCGTCTGCGGCATCACCGTCACGGAGGATCGGAAAGAGCAGGCACTTATGAGCGAAGGGTATCTCGGGAACGGGAAGACCATTCTGGTGCGCGGGGAGGACGCGGAGAAATACACCGGCCTGGAGTCCATCGACCGGCCTGAGGTCCGGGTCATGGTCAATCCGGGCGGTCTGAACGAGCGCTTTGCCCGGGAAAATCTGCCCGACGCCACGCTGATCGTTCACGCCGTCAACCAGGAGATCCCGGCGCTGATCGCGGAGGGGGAAGCGGACGTCATGATCACGGAGATCATGGAGGCCGGCTATTACGTCGGTCAGGACAGCCGGCTCGCCGCGCCTCTGATCGACGAGCCCTTTACCCAGGGCCAGCTGGGGGTGCTGATGCCGAAGGACGCGGAGGAGCTCCTCGCGTATGTCAACGCGTTCCTGGAGAGAGAAAAGGACAGCGGCCGGATCGACGAGCTTGCACAGACATATATCTATCAGCACATCGTGCCCCAGCTGGACGAGGCAGCCTGAGGATCTGACGCCGCCGATCCGGGAGACGTCAAATCAGGAAAGGAGAGAGACATATGGCCGGAATAAAGGAGCTGCGGCAGCTGAAGGAGATCCACGGCAGCCGACGGCCCGACGTGCTGTTTGTGGGCAACGGCATCAACCGTTCCTTCCACGGCGAGTCCTGGGAGGAGCTGATCCGGGACGCTATGGAGAAGGCGGCAGTACCCTATGACTTTTCGGAGATCCAGGACATGCCGGCTCCCATGCAGATCGTCCTGGCCACGGGGGACCATGTGGAGCAGGAGCTGACGGATATCTCCCTGCGTCTGCGGAAGCGGCAGATCTCTCCGGCCCAGCGGGCGTTTTTGGAGGAACTGCTGGACCTGCCCATCTCCACGATCCTTACCACCAACTATACCTATGAGCTGGAACAGGCCACGGGCATCGTCCCGTCGGCCTACAACTACCAGCGGTGCCGGAGCGCCACCAGGGTGCTGACGGAGCGGGAGAAAAAGCTCAGCCTCTTCCACTTCTCGGACCTGACCTTCCGGGACTGCGAGAAGCAGGTCTGGCACATCCACGGCAGCGTCTGCGCGCCCCGCTCCGTGGTTATGGGCCACTACTACTACGGCAAGCTCCTGCGGGAGATCCAGGAGCACATCCCTCATTTCCTGCGCCGGTACAAGGGCACGCTGGCCCGGGGGCGAAGCTTTGTCCCCGCCAGCTGGGTGGACTATTTCATGATGGGAGACCTCTATGTGCTGGGCTTCAGCATGGATCTGTCGGAGATGGACCTGTGGTGGCTGGCCTGCTGCAAGAAGCGCCATTTTCCCGACAGCCGCATCTATTTCTACCGCCCCGCGCCGGAGATCGACCCCCATACGGAGAAGATGATGACCGCCTACGGCATCCGTGTCTGCGGCGGGATCCCCTTCGACGGGGACTATGTGGCCTATTACCGCCGGGTCATGGAAGATATCCGCCGCCGGTGTGAAGTGGGGAAAACACTTGCATAATGCAGAAAAAAGAGTATAATCACAGTGTGATTTATTGCTTTTCAGGAGGTGCCGTTATGCCCATTACCGAGATTCTGTCCCGCAACGCCGCTCTGTACGGACCGGAGGTATGCCTGGTAGAGGTCAACCCCGAGGTCCAGGAGAACCGCAAAGTGACCTGGAAGGAATATGAGCTGATCGAGACCGGCTCCGCGGCCCAGTACCGCCGTGAGATGACCTGGAAGGAATTTGACGACCGTGCCAACCGCTTCGCCAATCTGCTGCTGTCCCGCGGCGTGGAGAAGGGCGACAAGGTCGCGATCCTGATGATGAACTGTCTGGAATGGCTGCCTGTCTACTTCGGCGTTTTAAAGGCAGGCGCCGTGGCGGTGCCTCTGAATTTCCGCTACACCGCCGACGAGATCAAGTACTGCCTGGAGCTGTCGGAGGCCGACACCATCGTCTTCGGCCCGGAGTTCATCGGCCGCATGGAATTCATCTTCGACAAGGTGGACCGGCTGAAGATGCTCTTCTTCGTGGGCAGCGACTGCCCCTCCTTTGCCGAGAGCTACGATAAGCTCACCCGCTATTTCTCTGCCGAGGACCCGAAGATCCCCCTCACCGACGACGAGAATGCTGCCATCTATTTCTCCTCCGGCACCACCGGCTTCCCCAAGGCCATCCTCCACGCCCACCGGAGCCTGATGACCTCCTGCCAGGTGGAGCAGAATCATCACGGCCAGACCCGGGACGACGTGTTCCTCTGCATCCCGCCGCTGTACCACACCGGCGCGAAGATGCACTGGTTCGGCAGCTTCTATGTGGGCGGCAAGGCCGTCCTGCTCCGGGGCGTGAAGCCGGAGTGGATCCTGCAGACCGTCTCCCAGGAGGCCTGTACCATCGTGTGGCTGCTGGTGCCCTGGGCCCAGGATATTCTGGACAGCATCGAGAGAGGCGATCTGGTGCTCTCGGACTATAAGCTGGAGCAGTGGCGGCTGATGCACATCGGCGCCCAGCCCGTGCCGCCCAGCCTCATCCGCCGCTGGCAGAGCTATTTCCCCAACCACGCCTATGACACCAACTACGGCCTGTCCGAGTCCATCGGGCCCGGCTGCGTCCATCTGGGCGTGGAAAACATCCATAAGGTCGGCGCCATCGGCAAGGCCGGCTACGGCTGGCAGACCCGCATCGTGGACGAGGAAGGCAACGACGTGGCCCCCGGCACCGTGGGCGAGCTGGCCGTCAAGGGCGGCGGCGTGATGAAGTGCTACTTCAACGACCCCGAGGCCACCGCCAAGACCATCCACGACGGCTGGCTGTTCACCGGCGACATGGCCCGGGAGGACGAGGACGGCTTCATCTATCTGGTGGACAGGAAGAAGGACGTGATCATCTCCGGCGGCGAGAATCTCTATCCCGTCCAGATCGAGGACTTCCTGCGGGCCCACGACGCCATCAAGGACGTGGCGGTCATCGGCCTGCCGGACAAGCGCCTGGGCGAGATCGCCGCGGCCATCATCGAGCTCAAGCCCGACCATCCCTGTACGGAGGAGGAGATCAACCGCTTCTGTCAGAAACTGCCCCGGTACAAGCGCCCCCGGAAGATCATCTTCGCCGAGGTGCCCCGGAACGCCACCGGCAAGATCGAAAAGCCCAAGCTCCGGGAGCGCTACCGCGCCACCAAGCTGGTGGAACGGGAGTCCAACGGCTGACGGCAGAACAGCGAACGTAACTGCACAGGCAGGCAGCCTGTGGAAATAATATCAGTGCAGAAAGGAACGAAAAAAATGGGTAATTGTGACGGCAAGTGCGGCCACTGCGGCTTTGCCAAGCGGATGTGCATGTTCCCCGAGGACGGCTCCAAGCCGGAGGTCTGTACCACGGTGAACTTTGCCGAAACGCTGGAAAAGGCGGCGCAGGAGTATCAGGAGCCGGAGATGAAGAAATTCGCCGCGGCGGCCTCCCGGCAGGAGCGTGCCTGCTATGAGACGATCCCCGGCCGGCCCGGTGTGACGATCCCCCTCAAGCCCCGTATCGTGGAGATCATGGAGTTCTGCGAAAAGATGGGGTATGAGCATATCGGCCTGGCCTTCTGCGGCGGGCTCCACAGCGAGGGCATGGCGGTCACCGCCATCTTCGAGTCCAACGGCTTCAAGGTGACCAGCGTCATGTGCAAGATCGGCGCCAAGGACAAGTCCTGGCTTGGTCTCACCGACGAGGACAAGATCGTGGAGAGCGGCCATGAGACCATGTGCAACCCCATCGGTCAGGCCATGGTCCTCAACGCGGCCAAGACCGATTTCAACGTCGTCCTGGGCCTGTGTGTGGGCCACGACTCCATGTTCTTCAAGTATGCCGAGGCGCCCACCACCGTGCTGGTGGCCAAGGACCGGCTCCTGGGCCACAACCCGCTGGCCGCCGTCTATGCCGGCAATACCTATTACAGATATCTCAATAAGAACAAGTGATTTTTGAGGGATATCCGAATAATTATGAATATCAAAAAGGAGCGCGCCGCTGGCCGGCGCGCTCCTTTTTGACCGATATTTTGCTGCCGGACGCTATGGGGTCAAAGCCGACAGCCCGAAAGAAATGGGAATAAAAACATGAATATGCGTTCTCGGACCGAAACGGTCTGCCGACAGGGAAGAAGGAGAAAAATAGACAAAAAGCGGGAGAAAAAATGCTCAAAAATGTACTTGCATAAATATGCACGGTGTGTTATACTTCCTCTGTAAACCCGCTCTCCGGCGGAGGGCGGCGAAAACGCACAGTATCCCGTTGCGAAAAAAAGAAAGCAGGTTGATGAGATATGAGCAACTACAAGAAGATCGTTCTGGCCTATTCCGGCGGACTGGACACCTCCGTCATCATTCCCTGGCTGAAGGAGAACTACCCCGGCTGTGAGGTCATCGCCGTATCCGGCAACGTGGGCCAGGCCGACGAGCTGGAGGGGCTGGAGGAAAAGGCCCTGAAGACCGGCGCCTCCAAGCTGTACGTGGAGGATCTGACGGACGTGTTTGTGGACGAATACGTTATCCCCACCATGAAGGCCGGCGCCGACTATGAGGGGTATCTGCTGGGCACCGCTTTCGCCCGGCCCATCATCGCCAAGCGCATCGTGGAGATCGCCGAGGCGGAGGGCGCCGACGCCATCGCCCACGGCTGCACCGGCAAGGGCAACGACCAGGTCCGCTTTGAGATCGCCATCAAGACCTTCGCCCCCAACATGCCCATCATCGCCCCCTGGCGGGTCTGGGACATGGAGAGCCGGGACGACGAGATCGACTACGCCGAGGCCCACAACGTGCCCCTGCGGATCAACCGGGAGACCAACTACTCCAAGGACAAGAACCTGTGGCACCTGTCCCACGAGGGCCTGGATCTGGAGGACCCGTCCCTGGAGCCCACCTATGAGAAGGAGGGCTTTCTGGAGATGAGCGTGTCTCCGCTGCAGGCGCCGGATCAGCCCACCTACATCACCGTGGACTTTGAGCAGGGCGTCCCCGTGGCCGTGGACGGCGTGAAGATGAAGGGCTCCGACATCATCCGCGCCCTGAACAAGGTAGGCGGTGCCAACGGCGTGGGCCTGCTGGACCTGGTGGAGAACCGGCTGGTGGGCATGAAGAGCCACGGCCTGTATGAGACCCCGGGCGGCACCATCCTGTACAGGGCCCATCAGCTGCTGGAGAGCCTCTGTCTGGACAAGGCCACGCTCCACGAGAAGAGCCGCATCGCCCTGACCTTCGGCGAGCTGGTCTACAACGGCCAGTGGTACACCCCCCTGCGGGAGGCCCTGTCCGCCTTCGTGGACAAGACGCAGGAGACCGTCACCGGCACGGTAAAGCTGAAGCTCTACAAGGGCAACATCATCCCCGCCGGCGTCACCTCTCCCTACAGCCTCTACTCCGAGGAGGAGGCCACCTTCGGCCAGAGCGACTACAACCAGGGCGACGCCACGGGCTTCATCAACCTCTATGGTCTGCCCAACCGTGTCCATGCCCTGCTGTCCAAGGACTGGAAAAAATAATCGAACAAAAAACATTCGCTGGTTTTTTGTTCGAGAGAGCTGCGCTCCGCTTCCCGCACAGGGTCAGGCCTGCACGGGCGCTCCGCGAGAGGGGCTTTTTCCGTGATACATGCTCCCGGGAAAAGCAGATTTGACTTTTATTCCACCGCCTGCGGGCGGCGGAACTCTGCGAGGCTTGACGGAGCTTGAATGAATGACAGAAAAGGGAGGCCATTTTTATGAAGCTCTGGGCTGGACGGTTTCAGAAGGAAACCGACACGCTGGTCAATGACTTTAATTCTTCCATTGCCTTTGACGCCCGGATGTACCGGCAGGACATCACCGGTTCCATCGCTCACGCCACCATGCTGGGCGAGCAGGGCGTCATTGCCCCGGAGGAGGCGGAGAAGATCATCGCCGGCCTGAAGACGATCCTGGCGGATATCGAGGCGGACCGGGTGGAGCTGACGGCGGAGAACGAGGACATCCACATGAACGTGGAGTCCCTGCTCACGGAGCGCATCGGCGACACCGGCAAGCGCCTGCACACGGCCCGCAGCCGCAACGATCAGGTGGCGGTGGACTTCCGCATGTACGTCCGGGAGGAGATCGGGGCCATCATCGGCCTGATTTTGAAGCTGGAGCACGTCCTGCTGGATCTGGCGGAGAAGAACATCGACACGATCCTGCCGGGCTATACGCATCTGCAGCGGGCCCAGCCCTCCACGCTGGCCCATCACATGATGGCCTACGCCAATATGCTCCGCCGGGACGTGACCCGGATGGAGGACTGCCTTAAGCGGATGGACGAATGTCCTCTGGGCGCCGGCGCTCTGGCCACCACCACCTATCCCATCGACCGGGAGCGGACGGCGGCGCTGCTGGGCTTTGCCAAGCCCACGGAGAACTCTCTGGACTCCGTTTCCGACCGCGACTTTGCCATCGAGTTCCTCTCGGCCTGCTCCATCCTCATGATGCACCTGTCCCGGTTCTCCGAGGAGATCATCCTCTGGTGCTCCTGGGAATTCAAATACATCGAGCTGGACGACGCCCACTCCACCGGCTCCTCCATCATGCCCCAGAAGAAGAACCCCGACGTGGCGGAGCTGGTCCGTGGCAAGACGGGCCGGGTCTATGGTTCCCTCATCACCCTGCTGACGGTGATGAAGGCCCTGCCTCTGGCCTACAACAAGGATATGCAGGAGGACAAGGAATGCGTCTTTGACGCCATCGACACGGTGAAGCTGTGTCTGCCGGTGTTCTCCGGCATGCTGGCTACCATGACGGTGCTGCCGGGGAATATGCGCCGGGCGGCGCTGGACGGCTGCTTTATCAACGCCACGGACTGCGCGGACTATCTGGTCCGCAAGGGCATGCCCTTCCGTGAGGCGTATATGATCGTGGGCCGGCTGGTCCACATGTGCATGGACACCGGGGAGTCCCTGGAGTCCCTGCCTCTGTCCCAGTTCCGGGCGGTCTCCTCCCGCTTCGATGCCGATGTGTACGAGGCGCTGGACATGAAGCACTGCGTGGAGGAGCGCCGGGCCATCGGCGGCCCCGCCAGAGGCGCCGTGGAGAAGCAGATCGCCTCCATCCGCGCCTTCGTGGAGGCCCGGGAGAGCGCAGATGAGTAAACCGAAAATCTTCATCGACGGCCGGGAGGGCACCACCGGGCTTCAGATCGACGCCCGGCTGGCCCATCGGGACGACCTGGAGCTGCTGACCATCGACCCGGAAAAGCGCAAGGACACGGAGGCACGCCGGGCGCTGCTGAACGCGGCGGATCTGGTGTTCCTCTGCCTGCCGGACGGGGAGGCCCGGACGGCGGTGTCCCTGATCGGGAATCCCGACACCCGGGTCATCGACGCCTCCACCGCCCATCGGACGGCGGAGGGCTGGGTCTACGGCTTCCCGGAGCTGTCGCCGGAGCACAGAGCCGCCGTCGCGGCCTCCAAACGGGTGGCCAATCCCGGCTGCCACGCCTCCGGTCTGATCTCAAGCGTGTACCCGCTGGTCCGGCTGGGGATCCTGCCGAGGGATTATCCCGTGACCTGCTACTCCCTCACCGGCTACTCCGGCGGCGGGAAGAAGCTTATCGCGGAGTATGAGGACCCGGACCGGGACCCCCGCCATCAGTCCCACCGGATCTACGGGCTGAATCTGAAGCACAAGCATCTGGCGGAGATGCAGACGGTCTGCGGCCTGTCCCGGCCGCCGCTGTTTTCCCCCATTCTGGGCGACTTTTATAAAGGCATGGCCACCTCCGTGCTGCTGCACAGCGATCTGCTGCCGGGCCATCCCGGCGCGGCGGAGATCCGCGAGGCCCTGGCGAAGTGGTATGACGGCGCACGGTTCGTTACCGTGGCCCCTCTGGGGGGCGACGAGTCCGTCATCTACGCCGACACCCTGGCGGGGACGAATCAGCTGCGGCTCATCGTCTGCGGCCACGAGGACCAGACCATGGTGACCGCCCTGTTCGACAATCTGGGCAAGGGCGCCTCCGGCGCGGCGGTGCAGAATATGAACATCATGCTGGGCCTGCCGGAAGAGACGGGATTGGAGTAAATCAAACAAAAAACGCTTCGCTGTTTTTTGTTTGAGAAGACCGCGCCGCGCTTTCGCCTCATCTGCCTGAGGCAAAAAATGACCGCGACATGCAAGAAACATCAAAGGAGAAGACGACCATGGAATACATACCGGGCGGCGTGTGCGCCGCCAAGGGCTTTACAGCCGCGGGGATCCACTGCGGCGTGAAAAAGACGAAGAAGGTACTGCCCGGTACGGAGGCGAAAAAGGACCTGGCCCTGATCGTGTCTTCCGTTCCCTGCACGGCGGCGGGGGTCTTCACCCGCAATCAGGTGAAGGCGGCGCCGGTGCTGCTGGATATGGAGCGCCTGAAAAACGGGACGGCCCAGGCCCTGGTGGTCAACAGCGGCAACGCCAACGCCTGCGCGCCCCACGGAGCGGAATACGCCCTGCGGATGGGGAAGCTGGCCTCGGAGATCCTGGGGCTGGAGGAGGACCTGGTACTGGTGGGCTCCACCGGCGTCATCGGCCAGACCTTGAACATCGAAGCCATCGAGAAGGGCCTGCCCATGGCGGCGGCGGCACTGTCCGACAGCGGCTCCGACGACGCGTCCTCGGCCATCATGACCACGGACACCGTGGAGAAGACCGGCGCCGTGACCTTTGAGATCGGCGGCGTACCGGTGCGCCTGGGCGGCATCGCCAAGGGCAGCGGCATGATCCACCCCAACATGGGCACCATGCTCTGCTATCTCACCACGGACTGCGCCATCTCCTCCACCATGCTGGACCGGGCCCTGCACCGGGCGGCGGACGTGAGCTTCAACCGCATCAGCGTGGACGGCGACACCTCCACCAACGACAGCTGCATCATTCTGGCCAACGCTCTGGCGGAGAACCCCGTCATCGACGGCCCCGGCCCGGCCTATGACGCGTTTCTGGCGGCTCTCTCAGAGCTGTGTGTGTTCCTGGCCCGGAAGATGGCCGCCGACGGCGAGGGCGCGGAGCATCTGATCACCTGTCAGGTTTCCGGCGCCGCCGACGAGGACAAGGCCGCCCGGCTGGGCAAGAGCGTCATCGGCTCCACGCTGACCAAGTGCGCTGTTTTCGGCTGCGACGCCAACTGGGGCCGCGTCCTGTGCGCCATGGGCTTTTCCGGCGAGACTTTTGATCCGGAGCAGGTGGATATCGCCTTCCGCTCCGCCGCCGGCGAGGTGGACGTATGCCGCAGCGGGCGGGGTCTGGACTTCGACGAGGCCCTTGCCGCGGCGATTTTGAAGGAAAAAGAGGTCATCATCGACATAAAAATGTACGAAGGCGACGGAAAAGCCACGACATGGGGTTGCGACATGACCTATGAATATGTTAAAATCAACGGAGATTACCGGACCTGATCCGTGAAAGGATGGGAACGAAAATGGATGAACATTTCAGCCAGCGCGCCGGCGTACTGGTAGAAGCGCTGCCGTATATACAGGCTTACCGGGGCAAGACCATCGTGATCAAGTACGGCGGCAACGCCATGATCAGCGAGGATCTGCGCCGCGCCGTCATCCGGGATATCGTGCTCATGTCCATGGTCGGTATCCGCGTTGTGGTGGTCCACGGCGGCGGACCGGAGATCTCCGATACCCTGAAGAAGATCGGCAAGGAGTCCCGCTTCGTCAACGGCCTGCGCTACACCGACGAGGAGACCATGCGCGTGGTGCAGATGGTGCTGTGCGGCCAGGTGAACAAGGACCTGGTGGGCCTGATGAACTCCATGGGCGCCCGGGCCATGGGCATGTGCGGCATTGACGGCGGCATGCTCCAGGCGGTCTGCCTGGACCCGGCCTACGGTCTGGTGGGCAAGATCACCCAGGTGTACCCCGCGCCGATCCAGGACGCGCTGGACAACGGCTGGCTGCCCATCATCGCCACCGTGGCCCTGGGCACCGACGGAAACCATGCGTACAATATCAACGCCGACACCGCCGCCGCCAAGATCGCCGTGGCGATGCAGGCGGAAAAGCTGATCCTGCTGACAGACGTGGTGGGCCTGTGCCGGGACCCCAAGGACCCGGACACCCTGATCCGCACCCTGCAGGTCTCCAGCGTCCCGGCGCTGATCAAGGACGGCTGCATCTCCGGCGGCATGATCCCAAAGGTGGACTGCTGTGTGGAGGCGGTACGCTCCGGTGTCCGGCGCAGCCATATTATCGACGGCCGGCAGCCCCACTCTCTGCTGATGGAGGTGTTCTCCGACGAGGGCATCGGCACCATGATCCAGTGAGCGCGCCTGGCTTTGAAATCACAATCCAAAGAGGGCCCCGAAAGGGGCCGTCCGGTAACCACTGATGCGGCCTGACGAGATCCGCTGCTCACGCTCAGTGGTTACTGACCGTTTTTAGGGGGAATGACAATCATGACCTATGAGGAGATCCGGGCCCTGGATGAACAGTACGTCCTGCCGACCTACGGCCGCTTCCCGGTGGCCATCGACCACGGCAAGGGCGCCACGCTGTACGATCCGGCGGGCCGGGCCTATATCGATTTTGCCAGCGGCATCGGCGTCAACAGCGTGGGCTATGCCGACCCGAGATGGATCGCTGCTGTGACGGAACAGGCCGGCAAGCTGGCCCACGTGTCCAACCTGTTCTATACGGAGCCCTGTGCCAGACTGGCGGAGAAGCTCTGCACCCGCACCGGCATGGCGGCGGCGTTTTTTGCCAACTCCGGCGCGGAGTCCAACGAGGGCGTCATCAAGCTGGCCAGAAAGTACAGCTTCGACAAATACGGCGAGGGCCGGGGCACCATCCTCACCCTGCGCCACTCCTTCCACGGCCGCACCGTCACCACCCTGGCCGCCACCGGTCAGGACGTGTTCCACAACTATTTCTTCCCCTTCACCGAGGGCTTCCGCCACGTGGAGGCGCCCACGCTGGACGAGGTGCAGGCGGTGGCGGGCCATGACGTCTGCGCCGTGCTGGTGGAACTGATCCAGGGCGAGGGCGGCGTGCATCCTCTCGACGAGGTCTTTGTCCGGGAGCTGGAGCAGCTCTGCGCCAAGCGGGACTGGCTGCTGCTGGTGGATGAGGTCCAGACCGGCATCGGACGTACCGGCAGCCTCTTCGCCTTCCAGCAGTACGGTATCCGGCCCCACGCCGTCAGCTTTGCAAAGGGCATCGCCGGCGGTCTGCCCATGGGTGGCTTCCTGGTCCGGGAGGACTGCCGGGAGGTCCTGGGCGCCGGCACCCACGCCACCACCTTCGGCGGCAATCCCATCTGCGCCGCCGCCGCGCTGGCGGTGGAGGAGATCCTGGACGACGCCGCGCTGGAGGCGGTCCGGGAGAAGGGCACGTACCTCAAACAGGCCATCGAGGGCATCGGGAGCCCGCTGGTGTCGGAGGTCCGGGGCCGCGGCCTCATGCTGGGCGTGGTGCTGAAGGAGGGCGTATCCCACAAAAAACTGGCGGCTCGCCTCATTGGCAGCGGCCTGCTCTGCCTCACCGCAGGCAGCGACGTGCTGCGGCTCCTGCCGCCCTTGACCATCACCATCGAAGAGCTGGACAGCGGCCTGGCGATCCTGCGCCGGGTGCTCAGCGACATTGAACAGGAGGAAGAAGCATGAAAAAGGATCTGCTGAAGCTGCTGGACCTGGAGAGCGCCGACATCGCCCGCATCCTGGACGTAGCGGACCAGATGAAATACAGCCAGCACCACGGACTGCCCCACCACTATCTGGAGGGCAAGGTCCTGGCCATGGTGTTCGAGAAGAACTCCACCCGGACCCGGGTCTCCTTTGAGACGGGTATGTATCAGCTGGGCGGCCACCCCATCTTCCTGTCGGGGCAGGAGTCTCAGATCGGCAGGGGAGAGCCCACCGAGGACACGGCCCGGGTGCTGGACCGCTACTGCGACGGCATCATGATCCGCACCTACAGCCAGGATGAGGTGGAGACCTTGGCGAAATTCGCCAAGATCCCCGTCATCAACGGCCTGACGGACTTCTGCCACCCCTGCCAGGTGCTGGCGGACCTGATGACGGTCCGGGAGCGGAAGGCCACGCTGGAGGGCCTGAAGCTGTGCTACATCGGCGACGGCAACAACATGGCCAACTCCCTTATTGTAGGCGGCCTGAAGTGCGGCATGTCGGTGTCCGTGGCCTGCCCGGCGGCCTATGCCCCGGATCAGCAGGTGCTGGACTTTGCCGCCGCGTACGGCGATAAATTCTCCTTCGTCCGCGCCCCCGCAGAGGCGGCGGTGGACGCCGACGTCATCTGCACCGACGTCTGGGCCAGCATGGGCCAGGAGGGCGAGGCGGAGAAACGCCGGGCGGCCTTTGCCGGGTATCAGGTCAACGATGCCATCATGGCCCTGGCCAGACCCGACTGCATGGTCCAGCACTGCCTTCCCGCCCATCGGGGCGAGGAGATCACCGCCGAGGTCTTTGAGGCCCACGCCGACGAGATCTTCGAGGAGGCGGAGAACCGGCTCCATGCCCAGAAGGCCGTCATGGCCCTGCTCATGGGCGCAGATCTCCCCTTCTAAGGGCAGAAACGGCTCACGTAATAAAAAACAGAGCGCGCCGTACGGCGCGCTCTGTTTTTGCCTTTCCGCCCGCTGTTCCGGCATACGCACCTCCTCCGCTGCCGCCGCGTATACTGGACCGAGAGCGACAAAGCGCTCTCCAAATCGACCAAGGAGGAATCCGCTTGACATCCAAAAACAGCACTGCTGCGGCATGTTCCGACGAACAGGGCACACTGCCGGTATGCGGCTCGCTGGCCTATCCCTACGTTGCCTATCAGGGCACCGGGGCGCGGCAGTACGACAGCATGGAGGCGCTGTCCAACGGCACGCTGTTCCCCGGTCTGAACCTTCCGTTCTTCCGCGCTGTGGAGGCGTCCGACGTAAAGGAGGACCTGCGCTCCCAGCTCATGGCCCTGGACTTCGTCCTGGCGGAGCTGGGTCTGTATCTCGACACCCACGCCGACGACGCCGAGGCCTTCGGCCTTTTCCGAAACTATAAGGAGCTGGCCTGTCAGGCCCGGGCCGCTTATATCCAGAAGTACGGTCCCCTGACCCAGACGGACGCCGCCTGCCTGGACAGCTATGTCTGGCTCAATGACCCCTGGCCCTGGGAGAGGAGGAAGAAGTAAATGTTTGTCTATGAGAAGAAGCTCCAGTACCCCATCCGCATCAAAAACACGAATCCCAGGCTGGCTGCGGTCATCATCTCGCAGTACGGCGGTCCGGATGGTGAATTGGGTGCGTCCCTGCGATACCTCTCCCAGCGCTACTCCATGCCCTATCCCGAGCTGAAGGGCCTGCTGACGGACATCGGCACCGAGGAGCTGGGCCATCTGGAAATGGTCGGCACCATCGTGTACCAGCTCACCCGGGGCCTGACAGAGGACCAGATCCGGGAGGCGGGCTTCGACGCCTACTTCGTGGACCACACGGCGGGCGTCTATCCCACCGCCGCCTCGGGCTTCCCTTGGACGGCGGCCAGCATGGCCGTAAAGGGCGACACCATCGCCGATCTGACGGAGGACCTGGCCGCCGAGCAGAAGGCCCGGGTCACCTACGACAATATCCTGCGTCTGTCCGACGATCCCGACGTCAACGACGTCATCCGTTTCCTCCGCCAGCGGGAGATCGTCCACTTCCAGCGTTTCGGCGAGGGCCTGCGCATCGCCAAGGAGCGGCTGGGGGAGAAAAACGTGTACCTTTACAACCCCTCTTTCGACAAAAAATGACCGCAGAAAAACGCGCCCCTTCCGTGAGATCGGAAGGGGCGCGTCAGATTGTTAACCCAGATAGGCCAGTATCTCCGCCGCGTTGGTGTCCGGCTTCACCTTCGGCATGGCCTTTTCGATGATCCCGTTCTCGTCGATGATATACGTCGAGCGGACCACGCCCATGGAGACTTTGCCGTAATTCTTCTTTTCCTTCCACACGTCGTAGGCCTCGATGGCCTGCCGCTCCGGATCTGAGAGGAGGATAAAGGGCAGATCGTATTTCGCCGCGAATTTCTGATGGGAGGCGACGGAGTCCTTGCTGATCCCGATGACGACCGCGTTTTTCTGCCGAAATCCGTCATAGGCGGCGGCAAAGGCGCAGGCCTGCCGGGTACAGCCGGGGGTGTTGTCCCGGGGATAGAAATACAGAACGACCTTTTTCCCCAGAAAATCCGAGAGACTGACTTCATTGCCCGCCTGATCCGACAGGGTGAACCCTGGAGCGGGGGTGCCGACTTCCAACATCGCGTGTTTCCTCCTTGTCTCGGGAGACAGCCGTCCCGCCGATAAATTTTTCCCGTTGCAGAGATCAGACTTCCGCCGGGGCAGAAAATATGATACAATAAATCGAACTTTTTGTCAAAACAGGGCGGATGGGAGCACGAGGGCATGATCGTATTTGATCTGGAGTGGAACAGCGGCTATGACAGGATCCTTCTGGACGAGATCCTGCAGATCGGAGCGGTAAAGCAGGCAGAGGGCCGGATCACCGACAGCTTCTGCGTCTACGTCAAGCCATCCGTCCACGCCAAGATCAGAAAACCGGCGGACAAGCTGCCGGAGCTGCGGCTGTCTTTGGACAGCGGCGTGCCCTTCCCGGAGGCCGCCGCCGCCTTTGCCGACTGGTGCGCCGGCGAGACGGAGTTTGCCACCTGGGGCCGGGAGGATTTCCGGACCCTGAAGCGGAATCTGGACTACTGGAAGCTGTCCATGGACATGCCGGAGACCTACTGCGACCTGCAGACCGCCTTTTCCCGGGCGCTCCACTCCGGCAACGCTGTCTCCCTGGAGCGGGCGGCGGCCTACTGCAATATCCCCGACAGCTTCACCTTCCACAACGCCCTCTATGACGCCATGTATTCCGCCCTCATCGGCGTTATGCTCCCGGACCGGGCCATGAAGGCGGCGATCTGTCCCGTCAAGGGGAAGGAGAAGCCTGTGGACGACCCCTGGCGCCGACCCGTCAAGGGAAGCAAGGGCGGGAAGGGCCGACGGCAGGAGCCCGCGCTGGAGCAGTATGAGTACGGCCTGTGCACTTCGCCGGAGCAGGCGCTCCGCAGCCGGGCCTGCCGCAGGACTCACTGTCCCGTCTGCGGCGCCGTCCAGTGCATCTGCCAGTGGCGCTCCGCCGACGACGTGCGGTACTATGCCAAGTTCAGCTGTCCCGAACACGGGACCTTCCTGCTGCAGCTGGAGCTGCGGCAGAAAAAGAACGGCTGTCAGGCCCGGCTGTCCATCCTGGCCCCCACGGACCGCAGCCGTGCGCTGTTCCGGGCGGCAGGGAAGGTCCGCCGTATCGACTGCGGGGCGCTGCCCCGGCGCCGGAGCCGCCGGAAGGGCGCGCCCAGACCGGCCCAGTGAGAAAAAAGAGCGGTTCCGGAGGCCGCTCCATAGAAAAGCAAACAGAGGCGCGGGCAGATCTGCCCGCGCCTCTGTTGTCAGTTTGACACGATTCCCGATCATGGACCTTGCAGGGGCCTGCCCTCTCAGATGAGGACGGGACAGAGCCGACAGAAACAGCGTCCGTCATACCTTCAGCTGAAACAGCCCGTGATGATTACAGTACGCGTACAGGTACATGACACGGTTTTTCTTGAACCGTGCGTCAGCGTTTCCCTCCGGATACAGCTTTATGAACTGTATCCCCTGATCCGACACTGCGGCAAGGAACGAAATATGATGCTCTTTTGTCATCGGGTGATCGACCCGAACGTAATACTCGTCCTCTACCGTCTCCCACCGTATTTCGTGGGAACCCTCCGCCGTCTCCGGCTCCAGGGGCGGCAGCGTGATACCGCAGCAGCTGATCATCGCCTCTCCGATGGTCCGGATCACATTGCCGCAGACGGGGCAGACATAGAATTTGCCTTTGACCATATTGGAAGATCGGTTCCTGTTTTGGATATACGCGCCGGACAACAGCTCGATCACGGAAATGTCAAGGGCCTTTGCCAGCGGCTCCAGCAGACTGATGTCCGGGAAGCCCTGACCCGTTTCCCATTTGCTCACCGCCTTGCCGCTGACATGGATCCGCTCCGCCAGCTCCTCCTGGGTCATCTTTTTGCCTTCGCGAAGCCTGCGTATCACGGCGCCGGTGACATATCTGTCCATTGCCTTCGCCTCCTTACGGAGCAAGTCTATCATATATGTGGGGAGGAAGCCACCTACGTATCGTAGAGTCGGGCGGCTCGGCGCCGTTCGGCCTTATCCTTCGATTTCTATTACATTTACCGTATTCCCGTGCGCTTCGATGAGCTTCACCAGATCCTCCGCGTTCAGCCAGACCGTCGCCGTGTTGTCGTTGGGATGGACGCCTGCCGGCCCGCCGAGGAATGCGGCGTCCAGATACAGCGTCACTTTCCGTTCCTCATCGGCCAGAAGACCCAGCGGGGTCACCGCGCCGGGGGTCAGACGCATGATTGCCATCAGGTCCTCCGCGGAGGCAAAGGACAGCTTTCTTGTTCCGTGGGCCTTTTGGAAGGCCTTCAGATCCACCCGTTTATCGCCTTTGACGGTGATGAGGTAATAGTTCCGCTTCTTATCGTCCCGCACGAACAGATTTTTGGCGTCGCAGTCCGGATACGGCAGCGCAACTGCATCCAGCTCCTCCATGTTGAAGACGGCGGCATGTTCCGTCACTTCATACGGGATGCTGCGGCTGGTCAGATAATCATAGGTTTCCTGTTTGGTCATATGTGTGCACTTCCTTTTAAAAATGTGCCGCAGACGCAGTGTCTGCGGCACGCATGGGTTGGATTACGGCCTTACGCCTGCTGCGGCGGACGCTCCTCCTTCTTGCCGACCTTGATACGGTTGGGATCCATGACGGCCCTGGGGACCACAAAGGAGGGGATCCCGGCGTTGGAGGTCAGATAGGAGATCAGGGACTGGGCATAGGGGAACAGCTGCTGATAGGCCTGGATATGGGCTTCCTTCTTGTCCTCCTCGGTCTGGATGCCGGTGTAGGTGAAGAAGCCGAAGACGTCTACGGTCACCCGGAACTCGTCTTCATTCTCCTTGGACAGGGCACACTGCTGCAGATGGGCGCGGCAGCGGGGCTCCTTCGGGTCATAGGCGACATGGAAGGAAAAGGTGTTTTCGATCTGCAGCTGCTTGCTCTTGGGAATGTTGCAGACAAACTCTACGGTTTTCAGCTGCTGACGGATGAGATTGACCTGTACCATGTGGATGAAACCTCCTGTATGTTCTCAGTTGCATGTCGTGTTATGTGTGTCACTCCACATCCTGGGGCGTGAAACGGGAGGGGGGCAGGATATCGGACAGCTCCACCAGAATGCGGGAAAAATCGCCGTAGGGCTCGTCGAGACGGCGGTCGGTGAGGAAGGGGCCCCGCTCCCGCCGGATGGGCAGGGAGACGGTGACGGCGGTGCCGCCGGTCCTGGGACACTCCAGAAGCAGGGAGCCGCCGTGGCGCAGCGCGATGGCCCGGGCCAGAGGCAGACCCAGCCCCAGTCCCTGACCGGGTGCGTCCAGCCGCAGTGTCCGGGTGCAGGGGGAGAAGACCTCCGCCAGCAGATCGGTGGGGAGCCCGGGCCCTGTGTCCCGGACCGTCAGGACCGCCTGGTCCCCCCGGACGTCCAGCGTCAGGGCCACGGCGGCATCCTCCGGCGACGCCTTCAGAGCGTTGGAGAGCAGATTGAGCAGCATCCGGGACAGCAGATCCACGTCCGCCATGGTCACCAGCTGCTGCCGCTGAGAGGAGAAGATCACCGGCGCTCTGTGGGGACACAGCACGTCGTTGACGGCTTCCGTCAGCTTCCGGCACAGGGCCGGGAGGTCTGCAAGGATGGGGGAGAAGCTGCCCTCGCTGCCCAGAGTCTCCCGGGCGGCGGAGAGATTGCCCGCCATCCGCATCAGCCGGAACAGTTGCTGGTTCAGGGTGGAGAGCAGAACGTCGCCGCCCTCGTCCACATGTCCCGTCAGCAGGGTGGAGGCGGAGAGCAGGGAGCTGAGGGGCGGACGCAGGCTGTCGGATATGCGGCCGAGCAGCTGAGGCTCCAGTCCCGCCGTTTCCGGCCGCAGGAGCAGCAGCATCCCGTCGGGTCCGGGGATCCCCTGGACGGACCAGGTCCGTGTCTCCAGGGTCAGATCCGGCTGCAGAAAGGGCTCCGTGCGCCGGGCCAGACCGGCCAGCGGCTCCGGCAGAGCGCCCTCCTCCGCCGGGGGGAGCTCCTGGAGAAGACGGCGGGCGGCGTCGTTGGCATAGTACGGCGCGCCCTCCCGGAGGAGCAGAGCCGGTTCCGGAAGCAGGTCCAGAATACGGTATTCAGACAGTTCCAGGAAGCTCAACTCCTTTCTGCGGGAAAACGGACGGTCTTTGGACCGCAGGCAGCCGCGGTCCCGATTAGTTTGTACGGTTCTTATCTTTATAGTATAGCAGAAATTGTAAAGCAAGGCAAGAATCGAGGTCGAAATCAAAGTTTTTTTAGAAAAAAAGAGAAAACCGGGTCGAATCGTGTAAGTTTTACTTTTAAAATGAGTCGGCGTGGTATATAATGGAGTAGACCATTTCGGGATTGCCCCCTGCGGCAAATACTCTATATTGTATACCAACTTGTTATACAGGAAAAGGAGACGGTGAACTATGGGTATGAAGATCGGCATCAACGGCCTGGGGCGTATGGGACGGCTCGCGATTCGGGAGTGCCTCTATCGACCGGAAATCGAGATCGTCGGCGTCAACCATCATTTTATCACGCCGGAGTACATGGCCTATCTGCTTCGCTATGACTCTGTCCACGGTCGCTTCCCCGGAGAGCTCAGCTACACGGACGACGCGATCATCGTCAACGGCAAGGCCATCGCCGCCTGCGACAAGGATGCCCCCGGCGACATCCCCTGGGGCGAGCTGGGCGCAGAGTATGTGCTGGAGACCACGGGCAATTTCCTGACCCGGGAGAAGGTGCAGCCCCATCTGGACGGCGGCGCGAAAAAAGTCATCCTCAGCGCGCCTCCCAAGGATGACTCCCCGATGTTTGTTATCGGCGTCAACGAGGATACATATACGAAGGACATGACGGTGGTCTCCAACGCCTCCTGCACCACCAACTGCCTGGCCCCCCTGGCCAAGGTGGTTCATGACAGCTTCGGCATCAAGGACGGCCTGATGACCACCGTCCACGCCGTGACGGCCAGCCAGAAGACGGTGGACAGCACCTCCAAGAAGGACTGGCGCAAGGGCCGGGCCGCCTCCGGCAACATCATCCCTGCCACCACCGGCGCCGCCAAGGCCGTGGGCAAGGTCATCCCCTCCCTCAACGGCAAGCTCACCGGTATGTCCCTGCGCATCCCCACCCTGGACGTGTCCGTGGTGGATCTGACCTGCAATCTGGAAAAGCCCGCCTCCTATGAGGAGATCTGCGCCGCCATCAAGGCCGCCTCCGAAGGCCCCATGAAGGGGATCCTGGGCTACACCGACGAAGAGGTGGTCTCCTCCGACTTCATCGGCGAGCGCTGCACCTGCATCTTCGACGCCAAGGCCGGCATCGCCCTCACCGACACCTTCGTCAAGCTGGTGGCCTGGTATGACAATGAGTACGGCTACGTCTGCAAGATGCTGGACCTGATGGAGCACATGTACAAGGTCGACCACGCGTAAATCGTTCGGTAATACTATCATTTGATGGTTTTCGGCAACGCCTGAGGCATCGTGCGAAACCTGTAAAATACGATTTTGTTACTTACACCTCTTCCTGTTTCATGCTTTTGAATATAGGAAGAGGTGTAATTAATGCGCGATGACCAAGGAAAGATCGACTTTCAGGGATTTAAGGAAGAACCATTATGAAAGAGAAGAAAAAAGGAAAGACTTTAAAAGGACTCCTTATCGGTCTCGGCGTAATTGTGATAATAGGTCTGTTGTTTGGCGTTACCGGTTACTTCTTTACAGGAGGTCCGGCTCAAGTCACAATTGATGTCGGCCAATACGAAGAGACGATGCGCAAGTACACAAGTGAAGTGGCAGGGAAGGTACATACGGGATTCTTTACTTTTCCCGAACAGATCCCCGCAAGCGCCTTTGAAAATGGATCGGAGCCGATTTTTTATTTTTCATATCAGGATACGTGGGACGATCCGACGTGTGAAGTGTATTTAAAATGCAGATATTCCGACGATGACTATGCAAGTGAGACAGAACGTCTGAGGAACAGTGTGTATATGCTCAAAGGTGCCGGCAATGAAGTGACGAACAAACTGAAGTATGAGGAAAGCGAGCGCTTTGTCCGACCTGTATATATGGCGATAGACTGTGACAACCATTCCTATGAATACGCCATGGATCTGGGCAATAACGAAATAGCATATATCTATACTTCTTTCACTTTCAGTCCGGATTCCTTGAAAGTGATACCTGAAGAGTACTTGCCGAGTGATTTTACGGAATCAATCGAAAACAACACGTACAGCAACGGCGGTTATAACGTATATGTGGTCGAGAAAACGGATGAGTATACGCTGCTTGACTACGGAGATAAGCATGGAGGAAGTGTGTCGCTTGCGGCGGCTTCCTGAGGTTGTATAAAAGCTGATGAGCAGAGTTCTTTAACGGCCGTTTTAGGGGCATCGGAAAGTTGATTTTTCCCGTGATCTTTTTACACCGATAAATATACTTAAATATAAAGCGGGATGCCGGACCTGACGGAACACATGCACAAGACTGACTGCGCGTGAGCCCTTCAGACCCGGCTCCGGGGGCGTTACAACAGTATACGCAGAGCAAATGCAGTCCGCGAAACGAGCGGACTGCATTTTTTTTGTCAAAGAATAAAAAATATGGCTGGACATTATGTAAATCTTGTGATACTATAACAAAAACTGTTTCTTACAGTGGATATTACGCGCTCTCTGAGGCGCTTACACGAAAGAGAGAGGGGAAGGTCTACCGTGAAAAGACGGATAACAGCACTGCTTTTGGCCATAGTGCTGACGATATCGCTTGCCACCGTTGCGGCTGCGGCAAGCTCTCCCTTTAAAGACGTGTCATCGGAGGATTGGTATTCCGATTATGTAACCCGCGCCCACGCAAAGGGCCTGATCGAGGGCGTTTCTTCCAGTCAGTTTCTCCCCGGAGAGACGCTGACCCTGGCCTCCACCGCAGCGCTGGCGGCGCGGGTATACCAGCTGTACAACAACGGCTCCGTCACGCTGAAAAACGGCGTCGGTGTGTGGTACTCCTCCTACGTTGATTTTGCGGAGAGCAAAGGCATCCTGAAAGCGGCGGATTACAACGGCCGCTGGGAACAGACCGCCACCCGCCGCGACTTTGTCGCCATGCTCTACAGGGCCCTGCCGGTCTCCGAGTATTCGGTGATCAACGACGTGGATGACAATATGATCCCCGACGTGAAGGTTTCGGACGCCTACGGTCCGGAGATCTACGCCTTCTACCGGGCGGGCATCCTCACCGGCAGCGGCGAGAGCCACGCGTTCCATCCGGAGAGCGGCGTTACCCGGGCCGAGGCGGCCGCCGTTCTGGTCCGGCTGTTTGAGCCTGCCTTCCGCAGCAGCGTGACGCTGACTGCGCCGGAGCCGACGCCTGCGCCTGCTCCTTCACCCAAGCCCGCCTCTGCGTCGGAGCCGACGCCCGCGCCGGAGCCGACACCTGTCCCGGAGCCTACGCCGGAGCCTACGCCGGAGCCCGCGCCGGAGCCGACGCCTGCGACGACGACGACAGCGGCGACCGCCGCCTCTGCCGATCCGGCCTATGTGCCCACCGTCTATATTTACGACAAGGCGAATGAAGGGACCTATCTGATTCAGAGCGCCTCCTCCGGCACAGTGCTGGGTGCCGCGTCTCTGGTCAGCGGGGGGAACATCTACCTGTGCAGCCCCTCCAGCGAGGACGTCATCCCCTTCAGTCTGGTCCAGGCCTCGGGGAAGGACTGGTACTGCTTCCGTGTCCAGGGCTACAACACCATGTCCCTGAATCAGTACGGCACCGCGCCCAAGAGCGGTTCCAACGTCACCCTCTGGAGCAACAGCGGATCCTCCAGCCAGGGCTGGTATCTGCGGCTGACCAGCGGCGGCTACGTGATCCACAGCGCCTATGACGACAGTCTGGTCCTCACGGAGAAGAGCGGCAACGTGCTCCTGCGGACCTATACGGAGGGAGATCCCCATCAGCTCTGGATCCTGCCTCTGAGCAACGCCAGCGTTTCCGTCAGCAAGACCAGCGCCACCACGGCCACGCCGACGACCACGACGACGACCACGACCACCACGACGCCTGCGTCGACGACGACTGCGACTACCACTACCACGACGCCTGCGTCGACGACGACCACCGCACCTGCCGCTGTGGCCTCCATCGCCAAGAGCGATCTGCCCACCACTGCCGGCGCATTTACCGACACGCAGATGGCAAAGATCATCAACGCTGTGGGCGTGCAGAAGGGGGACAGCACCAAGACCTCCATGTGTGCCGCCGTGACGCTCTGCTACATCAACTACTGGAAGACCGGCGTGGTCCTGCACCCCGTAGACGTGGGCGGCACCAACGCCAAGTGGTTCCTCCTGGGCGGCCAGGGCAACGGCTTCGATTCTGACGAGGCGCTGATCAGCCGGATCAAGAAGGAGCTGGATCGGGGCGCGCCCTGTATCCTCCACACCTTCTCGCCCACGGGGCAGCACTGGGTGCTGTTCTACCGTTACACCGGCGCCGGCGACGATATGAGCGATTTCTGGGTCGCCGACCCCTGGAACGGCGTGTGCAAGCCCTTTGCCGATACGGTCTACACCATTCATTCCGACCGCCGTCTGGTTACCTTCTAAAAACGAAAAGATTCTATTGTCTTCAAGAAAAATCGTGGTAAAATAGAAAGAGATGACAAGCTGATCTTTGAAAGGAGCGACGCGGCATGAAGAAAAGACTGCTTTCCCTTCTGCTTGTTCTGGCGCTTGCCCTGAGTCTGGCTCTGCCGGCTATGGCTGCTGCATATTCAGACCTGGAAGGGCACTGGGCCGAGACCTACATGATGGATCTGTCCGACCGGGGATACCTGAAGGGCTATGAGGACGGCACCATGCGGCCGGACAACGACATCACTGCCTGCGAGACGCTGGTCCTGCTCTCCCGCCTGTATGATCTGGACGAGGAGACCCGGGCCTGGATCCGGTCGGATTATGAGCCGTTCCTGACGGCGAATATCGCCTCCGATCTGTCCTGGGCCTACGGCGAGCTGGCCATCTGCCTGGCTGCCGGGATCGTGACGGAAGAGGAACTGCAGCAGCTTACTCTGTCGAAGCCGCTGGAAAAGGAACAGCTGTGTGTCTTCACTGTCCGTGCGATCCAGCTCACCGATCGGGCTGCGCAGATGGCAGGGGAGGCCCTGACCTTTGACGACGCCGAAGATATCAGCGAACCCGACTGGGGCTCCGTGGCTCTGCTGGTGAGCCTTGGCATCATCAAGGGCGACGACCGCAACTGCTTCGGTCCTGCCGGCAACGTGACCAGAGCCGTGTCCTCCACGATCCTCTCCCGTGTTTTGACCTATGTGGAAACGTCCGGCCTCAATCTGAAGATCGCAGACTATGACAATATCACGCGCACCGAGGGCACCTTCCGGGGTGTTGAGAGCAGCGGCGTCATCAGCGTCTGCCGCACCGACGGCATGACGTGTACGTATGACATCCCCGGCACCGCGCAGGTGACGGTGAACGGCGAAGCCAGAGCCCTGAGCACGCAGTACAAGGGCGGCTTCATCCGCATCACGGAGCAGAACGGCGCCATGATCGCCGTGGATGTCACCTACGGTGACGGGACCACCTGGGTCCAGGGCGAGCTGCACAACCGTTACTCCGCCTACGGAGACACCTATGTCAGTGTCACGGACCCCGAAACAGGCGAGGATACCCGCTGCACCACGGATCTGGACACCGTATTCCTTCAGGACGGCAAATCGGTGAAGCTCACCGAGGTACTGGTCCACTCCTTCGCTACCGTTGAGATGAAAAACGGGGTGGCACAGAAGGTCATCGCCGACTCCGGGATCCATGAGTGCACCGGCGTCATCTCCACGCTGACCTACGGCTCCATGGTGGACTTCCGCGTCACCGACAAGAACGGCACAGTCTGGAACTTCCCCCTGAACATCGCGAAGCTGCCCACCATTCTCTGGAACAACGCGGAGGTTGGCATCGACCGGCTGAACGTCGGCGACGAGGTCAAGGTACAGACCAAGGGCGGCGTTGTCACCAGCATTTCCACCGAGGCCCCGGAGGAGTCGTTTACCGGCGTGCTGACCTCCATGGTCACCACTGCTGACGGCACCGTCTGGACCGTCCAGGCCTCTGACGGCACCGTCCGGACCCTGACTCTTGACAAGAGCGTCAACGTCCACAAGGGTGACGCACCGCTCCGGCTGTCCGACATCGGCATCAACGACACCGTTACCCTGAAGCTCTACGGCACCGTCATCATGGACGTGAACCGGGACAGCTCCGGCACCATCATCACTGACAGCAAGATCACCGGCTCGATCCTGATGGTGGAAGCCAACCGCAACAAGATCACGCTTCTCCAGTCCGGAAAGCTGATCTATGTGACGGTGAACAATTCCACGGCTATCATTGGCGCCTATGACGGCAGGACGGTAAAGCTCGCAGCCCTGGAGGCTGACGACACCATCGTGGCCTACGGCACCTATATCGACGGCAGCACGTTCCGTGCAACGACGATTATTGTGGAATGATCGATGAGAGAAAGCCGCCTCTCTGAAAAGAGAGGCGGCTTTTTTTTGACGTCTGCGTTCACAATTTCGACATAAATTCGTTACAACTATTCCATCCCTTCTGCGAAAAAGATGCTATAGTAAAGAATGGAATCGTTTATGTATCCACGATAGGGTGGAGGGACTGATATGAGATCACACATTCTCATTCTGGTGCTGACGGGCATGCTGCTGCTGTCCGCCGGCTGCGGCAGCAGCGACGGCTTCGGCACGGGCACGGTCATTCGTATGACCGGCAGCGATGTCGAAGTGGAAGGCGCCGGTGCGGAGGCGGACCGGGGCGTTATCACGCTGCGCAGCGGTGGTCGGTACATCTTCACCGGCACGCTGGATCAGGGGCAGATCCGGATCGAGACCGGGGACGAGCCCACGGAGCTGGTCCTGCAGGACGCCAGCATCAGCAATGCCTCCGGAGCGGTCCTGCTGGCCCGCGAGTCAGGAGATGTGACCATTATCCTGGCCGATGAGTCAAATAACACAATCACCAGCGGCAACGTCAATGACGTGCCGAAGGAGGGCGGCCGCAGCGCCGCCGTGGACGCGGACGCAGCACTGTCCTTGGGCGGCGACGGCGCCCTGACCGTCAGTTCCTATGGGGGCAGCGGCATTCGTACCGGCGGCGACCTGACGCTGGCATCCGGCGCGCTCACGGTCCATGCAGCGGAGCACGGACTGTGGAGCGACGCGAATATGATCTTCCTGGGCGGCGCGCTGTTCCTCACGGCGGAGGGCGACGGCCTCCGCAGCGACGGCAGTATGGCCATTTCCGGCGGCAGCTTCATCCTGACCGCTGTTGACGACGCCATCCGTGCCGGTACTGCCCTGACCGTTCAGGACGGCGTGGTGCGCATCGATGACTGTGCCAAGGGTCTCTGCGGTGCCGCTGTGACCATTGACGGCGGCGTCCTTCAGGTCAGTGCCCGGGACGACGGCATCTCCGCAGACGGCGGCACGGATGCCGGAGAGACGGCGCAGCTGCGGATCTCCGGCGGTATTATTCAGCTTATCAGCGGCGGCAACGGCCTGTGCACTGCGGGAGACCTCTGCATCGAGGGCGGCGAGCTGTTCATCTCCGTTCCCAATCATGCCAGAGTCATTGATCGAAATTGGAGCGGCGAGGGCATCTGCGTGGTGAACGGCGGCACCCTGGTGGCCACCGGCGGCGCGGGAGAGACCTTCTGTGAGGACCGGTCCGACCAGATGATCCTGACCCATGTGTTCCGCGCGCCGGTCCGAGCCGGCAGTACCCTCAGCCTCTGTGACGAGCAGGGGAACGTGCTGTTGACCGATGCCATCGCCCAGCCTTGCAGCCGGGTGGTGGTGAGCGCCCCCCTCTTACAGCCCGGTGAGACGTATCAGCTCTCCGCTGACGGCCAGAACGACACGGTCACGCTGATCCGGCCTGAAGATGAGAGCCCGGAGAACGGAGCGGAAGAGGAAGATGGGACGCCGGAGAACGCGGAGCAGGAGATGCCGGAAGAAGCGGCGTGACATGACATGACGCGGCCGGAGAGGGGAGGGACAGCCATATGAGACGCAGACGGTACGAGTACTACGACGAGTACGAGGTCGAAGATCCCTATGAGGACTACGACCGCTATTACTCCCGCAGACACCCTGTCCGCCGGCTGGTGATCGTTCTGTGCATCATTGTTCTGGTGCTGGGCATCGCCTTTGTGGCCATCCCCCGGCAGCCCGTGCAGGAGACGGAGGGTTTGGGCCCCAGGCATCTGGGGACCTCATCCATCCTGCTGGCCGGTACCGACGCCGGCGGCGCCCGGACAGACACGATCCTGCTGCTGACCATCGATCTGCTGGAGCACAGAATGAGTCTGACCAGCATACCACGGGACACCTATGTGGATGCGGGCTATTCGGTGGCCAAGATCAACTCCGCCTGCGTTTACGGCGGCGGCGGTGCCGCCGGCATGGAGGAACTGATGGATCAGGCGGCCATCATACTGGGCTACCGGCCTGATGGCTACGTCATGCTGGATTTCTCCACCTTTGAACGGATCGTGGACCACATGGGCGGCGTGTGGTTTCTGGTTCCCATGGACATGTACTATGTGGATCCCACCCAGGACCTGTATATCGACCTGTACAGCGGGTATCAGGAGCTGGACGGGGAGAAGGCCATCCAGGTGATGCGGTTCCGCAGCGGCTATGCAATGGCAGATCTGGAGCGGGTCAACGTCCAGCGGGATTTCCTGGAGGCGGCTCTGAAGCAGTGGCTCAAGCCCTTCAGGCTGATCCGGTGGCCGGGCCTGCTGTCGATTTTGAAGGAGGAGACGGTGACCGATCTCACGCCCCGTGAGTTTTTCTGGATCGCGGAGGGTGTGCTCCTGTGTCACAATGACCTGGAGGAGAACACCGTGCCCGGCGAGGCCAGGACCATCCGCGGCGTATCTTATTATGTGGCTGCCGCCCCGCAGACGGTCCGCAGCGCCATCCTCTCACCCTACGACTGAGGCAGCGAAGGAAACCTTTTGCCTGACAATACTAACAGCACCTGCCATCACGGGCAGGTGCTGTTTTTGTTGTACCGCAAACAGTCCGGCAAGGTCGCAAAAAAGCCCCCGCCGTGTTGCCACGGCGGGGGTGAAATAAACTTATTTCAATTCAGACTGTTATGCTGTGATTAGCCCTTGAACCAAGCATCGGGCACGACGCCGGCCTTCAGGTCCTTAGCAGCACGCATGTTGGCGATAGCGGTGTTGATGTCGCTCATCTTGTAGACGTGAGAGATGATGGAGCCGAACGGATACTTCTCGCGCTTGGCCTCAACGAACTTCAGGCACTTGATGTAGTGACGGATATCACCGGACTTGGAGCCAACGATGACCATGTTCTTGTCCTGGATCATGTTCGGCACGATCTCGCAGCTGCGGGTGGAGGTCTGGCCGATGATGAGGAACTTACTGTAGTTGGCCAGGATCTTCAGGTTCTGAGCGAACACGGCGGGGATGCCGGAGCACTCGATCATGACGTCGGGGCCGCGGCCATTGGTGCACAGACCCTGGATGTACTTGATCAGCTCAGCCTCGTCGGGATGATCCTTCAGGTTGACCACGTCGGTGGCGCCCCACTTCTTGGCGAACTCAAGACGCTCGGGAGAGACGTCGGTGGCGATAACTCTGGAAGCACCGGAGTTGGCAGCCATGACGATGCAGTACAGGCCAACAGGGCCCACGCCGGTGACGACAACGCAGTCACCAGTGCGGATGCCGCCGGCATTCTGCAGCTTCTCGAAAGCGGAAACGACGGTACGGCCGGCGCAGCAGCAGCCGACAGCTTCTTCGTTGGTCACGCAGTCGGGAACACGGACGAAATCGGTGCCGTCGAACACGACCTCATACTCGGCGAAACCGCCCAGGTGATGGAAGCCGTAGCCGATGGAGTGCATGCAGCCCTGGGGCTCATGCAGAACCTTACAATTGTAGCACTTGTTGTCGAAGTGGTGGGCCCACATGATGCGGTCGCCGACCTTGACAGGATTGCCAGCGGTATCGGTGGTGACACCCTCGGGCAGATTCATGATCTCACCGATGGTCTCATGACCCATCAGCAGGGGCAGGGGCGGGGTGAAGGGCAGCTCATCATGCGCCAGATGCACGTCGGTGCCGCAGACGGAAGCCATGACGACCTTGGTCAGCATGTCCTTGGGACCCATCTCGGGGATATCGATCTCACGATAATTCAGGGGCTCATTGTACTTATCCAGCATTGCAGCCATCATTTTAGTGGGCAGACTCATAGTACAAACCTTCCTTTCATTATTTAGGCCCTCAACACAGCGGGAACGAATCCCGCTGTGTTGGGGCAAATATTATTTTGATTTAATTTAAGCGAGAGATCTGAAACTAACGGATAAATTACTCGTCCAGGGAGATGGTGATGACCTTCTCTTCCAGGAACGCCAGCAGGCCGCAGGTGCCGCCCTCTCTGCCGCCGACGCCGGACTGACGGACGCCGCCCCAGGAAACCTCGGGGCCGAGGCAGTTGTGCTGGTTGATGGAGAAGGTACCGACGGTCAGGCCGCGGCCCAGCTTCAGGGCGCGGGCGATGTTGCCGGTCCAGATGGAAGCGGTCAGGCCATAGGTGTTGTCGTTGGCCAGCTTGACAGCCTCTTCCTCATCGGTGTAGGTGGTCATAACAGCCACGGGCCCGAAGATCTCTTCCTTGTAGATGGTCATGTCGGGAGTGACGTTGGTGAACACCGTGGGAGGCAGGAAGTTGCCCTTCGCCAGCTCGCCCTCTTCGATCTTCTTGCCGCCGGTGACCAGGGTAGCACCCTCGTCGATACCGGTCTGGATGTAATGCAGAACGCTGTTCAGGTGAGAGGTGGTGACCAGGGGACCCATAACGGTGCCGTCCTTCATGGGATCACCGGGGACGTACTTGGCAGCCTTCTCCAGGAAGACCTTCAGGAAGTCGTCCATGATGCTCTCATGGATGTAATATCTGCCGGGGGAGCCGCAGGCCTGGCCACAGTTGAAGAACTGATGATGGGTCAGAACTTCGGCAGCAGCGTCCAGATTGGCGTCGGGACGAATGATGACGGGGTTCTTGCCGCCCAGCTCCATGATGCACTTCTTGCAGGTGGGAGCAGCGTCGGCGATGATGGTGGAGCCGGTGTCGGTAGCGCCGGTGAAGCTGATGCCGTCGATGTCGGGATGAGCGGACAGCAGCTTGCCCATCTTGCCGCCCTTACCGGTGATGACGTTGACAACGCCCTTCGGCAGCTCGGGCACGGAAGCCATGACCTCAGCGAACTTCAGGCCGATGATGCTGTTGCAGGAAGGCGGCTTCAGAACGCAGGTGTTACCGGTGGCGATACAAAGAGCAACCTTGTTGGCCATCAGGAACAGAGGCATGTTCCAGGGGTTGATCAGGGCGAAAACGCCGGTGGGAACGCGGTCCATAATGAACATGGCGTTGGGGTTGGAGACCTTCACCAGTTCGCCGTTGATGCCGCGGGCCAGCATAGCAGCGGTGGCAAAGTTGCCAGCGGAAGCCATGGAGGGGCCGAAAGCCAGCTTGGCGGGAAGACCATGCTCCAGAGCATCCCACTCAGCCATTTCCTGAGCCTTGGCAGCCAGGGCGCCAGCGATCTTCATCAGAACGTTGGAGCGGTCCATCTGGGTTCTGGCGGACCAAGCGGGGAAAGCGGCGCGGGCAGCGGCGACAGCCTTGTCGACGTCAGCCTGATCAGCGGAGGGGACTTCGCCCAGCTTCTCGTTGGTGGTGGGGTTGATGGTGAACAGGGTTTCGCCGGACTCAGCGTCGCACCATTCGCCATTAATCCACATCTTCATCTTCGTGATTTCCAATTTAGCTCACCTCTATTAAAGATTTTTTCCTAACCCCGGCGATACGAAATCCACCGGGAATCATGGACAGATTAGTAATGGGGAAAAAGGACTTGGATTACTCCTCCCACTCGGGGACCTTTTTCCAGGAAGCATACTGCTCGGGATAGTGACCGTACCAGATGCGGGCGTTCTTTTCGGCAACGATCTTGCGGATCTTCTCGACGGCCTCCTTGTAGCCTTCTCTGTCGACGCACAGACCCGGATAGATGATGGGAGGACCATAGTTCTCCGGGAAGTACACGCAGTCGCTGGTGAGAACGGTGGGGCCGGACTTCGGGAAGTCGACCAGCAGACCCAGCATGCCGGGGGTGTGGCCGTGGCCGAAGTTGTAGCACTCGATGCCGTCAACAACGGTGAAGTGATCGGTGGTGTTGGGAACGACTTCCCAATGCAGATGGGCGTTGATCCAGATGGGAATATCGTTCGGGGAGACGGAGCCCATGGCCTTGTAGTCACCCTTGATGTAGTTCAGGAAGACGGACTCGAACTCATCCTGATGGATGTAGATCTTCGCCTCAGTGAAGTACTCCAGATAGCCGGAGTGATCCAGATGGGTGTGGGACAGGACCATCGTCTTGATGTCCGTGGGCTTCAGGTTGATCTTCGCCAGCTGCACGAGGATGTTGTCGTCGTCGGTCCACTTGCAGACGTCGAGGACGGGATCGATCTGACGACCCTTGATGAAGTGCATGCCGCAGTCCAGCATGACCCAACCGTCGTCGGTGTCGAACAGGACGGCATACATCGGAGCCAGAGTAGGCTCGTCGCCGCCGCCTTCCATGGACAGGTGCCGCGGGCCCCACAGCTCGCCGCAAGGCAGGATATAGACCTTTTTAACGCTCATAGAGAAACCCTCCATTCTAATTTTTTCGCTCAGGGAGACGAAAAAGTGCAGCCCCGGGCGGAATTTATTACATTGTCACATATGGTACATCCGAACGCCTGCAACACCCCCAAAACGCTTACATAGGCCCGGGCGCGGCCCGGGCCGAAAATAAGTGACATATAAGGATGCAGCAACGAATCATTCTCTTGTGCACATTATACCAGCCCCGTATGGGCTTGTCAATGTTTTTGGTGCTTTTTTTTGCCCTTCAGGGCCTCTCTGACGTAAATACAGGCACTTAATATCCCGTTTCAATCATTTGTGTTCTTTTTTGTAACTTTTTTCACCAATATAGAACAAATGTGCCGTTCAGGTTTACTGCCGTTACATGTGGCACAACACCCCTGGAACGGCAAAACGTGGCGTTTCGCCCGTCCCGGGAACGGGGAACGCTGTGGCGGGACCGTCAGCCGGGCCGGCAGGAGGACCGCAGTGCCCGTTCCGGCCGCCTCCGGAGGCCATCACACCCGTGCCTGCCCGGAAGACGGTATCCGCCGGGGTTCCGTCCGGGGGTTCCTCCCCGCAGAAGAGGACACGCCGGGACACATTATTATAATAGTATGCAGCAGGAAAACGGCCTTCCGGCAGCCGGAGACGGAGATCCGGCGGTCAGACCGCACAGTGGCAGGTCCCCGACAAAAAACAGCGCCCGGCCCCCTCAAAGAGAGAGCCCGACGGAAAAGACAAAAGGCGTCATTTTCTTTGTGCAAAATGCCCACATCTTTTTTGGAGGCCGGGGGAACACCGGTAACATCGGCAGCGGGGGAGAAGGGAGAGGACAATGATTTTTGCTGAAATATCAATGATTTTCTGCGATTCTTCCAGGGCGAACAGATCCGGAGACCACGCAGGAACAAGCTGCTGTCAGATTCTCTTTTCAGTCCGTGCGCTGGAAGAAAATAGGGGGGCGGACCCACCCGGAGGCCCTCCCGGCCAGTGAAAATATGTGAAGAACGCCGGATTTCTGTTATTTTATGTTCTGATTTGTAACCAAATGTCACTAAAACGCGGAAACAGGCTGCGGGAGCACGATATGTACCTTATTTATATATATTGTGAAACGGGTCTGTAACTAACCCGTGTCAAATAGTCAAAAAAAGGAAGTATAAGGGAAATAGAAAAATGCCCAAAAAACTTGACAAAAATAAAGCAGATGAGTATAATGTGCCCAACAAGCCTTTCTGTTAATCCCCAATTCCCTGCGTTCCCGTATTGTTTTCTCTGTCGTTCAGCAGCCGGGTATGCTGTGCTTTGCAGCGGAGGGGCCCGGTGAGCGGCGTCAGAGAAGGTGCGGGAAAATCCATCCCGATACGGTGATTATGCAAAGTTGTGCAGTTTGCCGTATCACATCATTTTAAGAGGAGGTTTCTGTTATGGCACTTAAACCCTGTACCAGGAAGCCGGCATTGGCAAATGCTAAGTTCCATTATGCGTGGATCATCGTGATCAGCGTGTTCCTGATCCTGTTCTGCTGCTTGGGAATTTACTCTAACTGCCTGGCCGTGTTCCTGGTCTCCATCTCCACGGAACTGGGCGTTCCCGTTCCCATCGTTGCCTACGCCATCAGCCTAAACTACGTCGTCATCTTCATTATGTCCCCGTTCGCAGGACGTATCTATCAGAAGAACGACGTCCGGAAGACGGTTATGATCCTGGCGATCATCCAGTTCTGCGCCTGGCAGCTGATCGGCACCATCCACTCCCTGGCCCCGTACTATGTGGCCAACGTGATCCTGGGCGCCTGCGGCGGCTTCCTCGGCTTCCTGCTGGCTCCCACCCTGATCAACGCATGGTTCGCTGCCAACATGGGCACCGCTCTGGGCATCGCGGTCTGCGGTACCAGTATCGGTTCCGGTGTTATGCAGTCCCTGGCCGGCGCACTGATCATGAAGTGCGGCTGGCGTGTGGCTAACCTGGTCCTCGGCATCATCGCCTTCGTCGTTCTGGAAGTCATCCTGTTCTTCCTGATCCGCTCTCGTCCCGCAGATATCGGGATGCTGGCATACGGCGCAGACAAACAAGGTCAAACGGAGGTCGTCGCACAGGAGGACCTCCCGGGCAAGACATTCAAGGAAGCGTTACATACGCCGATCTATTATCTCATCATTGTCTATGTTATCATCCTGATTCTGGCCATCTCCTTCACCGCTCAGCTGCCCACCTGGGGCCAGCTCTGCGCGGGTCTGAACGTGGCGCAGGCAGGCGTGGCCTCCGGCTTCAACTGGTGGTGCGGCGGTACGCTGGGCAACCTGATCACCGGCGCGATCAACGATAGAAAGGGCGTCGCCGCTGGCGTCACCGTTTCCGTGGTCATCGGTATCATCGGTATGCTGATCATGCTGTTCATGATCGACAACAGCGGCACTCAGTTCGTCCTGGCCTGCGTGGCTTGTGCGCTGATCGGCTTCCTGTGCACCATGATCGACATGGCTGCCCCGATCCTGACCCGGACCATCTTCGGCATCAAGGAGTACACCTCCATCTACTCCGTGGTCTGCATGTTCATCCCCCTGATCAGTGCTCTGGGTATGGCCATGTACTCCACGCTGATCGCCAAGGCCGGCAATGCCAACACTGCTCTGACCATCGCGATCATCGCTGCCATCGTGTCCATCGTGATCTGCTTCATCTGCAACGGCTACGCCAAGAAGCATGCCGTCGAGGACGTCACCGGCACGATGCACACCTAAGACGTAACCTCTCTTTAAGGGACAAACCGAAAGACTTACATCCGGAAGGGCGGCCTCAGGGCCGCCCTTCTTTTTCTCTTCGGTGCCGTGCTTTTCCCGGAGATATTCCCGGAGATAGAGGTTGACAGGACTGCGGATCTGGGATAAAATAATTAAAATACTGCTACTGCGAAACTGAGGTGAGCCTATGAGCTACGTAAGAGGAAGCTGGAGGAACGGGCCTCCCGAGAAGCTGGAGCCCTTCTGCCTGTGGGATCTGCGGGCGATGTACCGGGACGCGCATATCACCATGGGACGGATCTCCGCGTATCCCTACGTCTTCTGCAGTGTCGTCATCTTTGTGGCGGCGACGCTCATGATGATCAAGGCCTGGTATCAGAAGAGCTGGTATTTCCTGATCCTGGACGTGGTGCTGGTCATTATCGTGGCGGCCCTGTCCTACCGGAATCAGTCGCCGAGAGACCGTGCCGTGATCAACCGGTGCGGACTTGCCTGCTTCATCATATCCGTTGTGCTGGAGCTGGCCGGCTTTTTCTACGGCGACACCACCATCGGCGGCGAGCACGGCGCCCGGGTGATCCTGATGGTCCTGGGCTTTGTCTATACCTCCTATTTCTTCAGCGCGCTCGTGACGACGGGCACCTCCATGGTGCTCATCAAGCGCGCCGGCGGCTCTCTGGTCAACTTTACCTTTGAGGAGCAGGATGAGGAAAACAACGCCCCCAGCGAGGCCAGCCTCCACGGCGTGAAAAAGGTCAAGAAAAAGAAGACCCGCAAAAAGTAATAATAGTAAAAGTCCCCTGCCGCTGATGCGGCAGGGGACTTTTTACAGCGTGAAAGGGGGAGACAGCCGGAGCCTCAGTCGTCCGTGACGGGCTGCTCCAGCTTCTCGGGATTCTTCAGCAGGGCCTTAAGCAGGTTGAAGGCCTGGATATAGTAGTGACCGGAGCAGATCCGCTCGTCCATGACGATGCCCAGAGGCAGGCAGCGGTCGTGGACCACGCCGTTCCTGGTCTGCCGGGGCACCTCCCGCATATTGCCGATGGTCAGGGCGATGCTGGTGGAGCCAAACTGGTAGACGTGGTGATAGATGTGGTTGGAGCGGATGCTGGCCAGATTGGAGATGAGCACGCTGGCGTGGAAGGGGCTGATGTCGCACAGCTTCCTCGGCAGCATATTGTGCTTTTCCAGGAACCAGACGATACCGATCAAGAACCGCATGAGACCCGGCACGGACAGCAGAGTATGCATGACCTTGTCCAGGGAGTTGTCGTTGTTGTCCTTCCGGTTTTCCGTGATGTACTCGATGAGCTTCTGGTGGACGGTGAAGATGTCGTCGGTGAGCTCAAAGCGGATCTTGGAGATGGTGTTGTCGTCCTCGCCGGGGCGCAGGACCACCATGGCCACGGTGAAATCCTTGTGCTCATAGATCTTCCGATTGCCCACGAAACGGTTGAGACTGGGGAACTGTTGGACCATGCGGACATAGGCGGCCAGCAGGACAGTGAGATACGTCATCTGCCTGCCCTCGGCCCGCTTCTTGTTCATGTATTCGTGGATCGGCGCCATGGGGATATCCACTGTGATCATGTTCATGGCGTCGTAGCGCTTGGTCAGGAAATAGGGGATCAGCTCATACATGGCGTCCTCGCCGCGCACGCGGATTCCGTCGGGTCTCATATTGACGCACCTCCTCTTGTGATGATAGACAGGGTCAGGCCTTCAGCCATTTGCCGATGGCGGCCAGCAGGGCCTCCACGCACTCCTCCTCGCTCCAGCGCTCCGTATCCAGGAGCAGATCCGGATTGTCCGGGGCCTCATAGGGGGAGTCCAGACCGGTGAAGGAGCGGATATTGCCGTCCAGGGCCTTGCGGTAGAGCTTTTTCGGGTCCCGGCGGATACAGGTCTCCAGGCTGGCTTTGACGTAAACCTCCATGAAGTCCTTGCCGATGACCTGCCGGGCGTTGGCCCGGCTGGAGGCAAAGGGGGAGATCAGAGTTACCAGCGTAACGACGCCGGCGTCCCGGAAGAGGTTTGCCGCCTCGGACACCCGGCGGATGTTCTCCGTCCGGTCGGTGTCGGTAAAGCCCAGGTCGCTGCACAGGCCGCGGCGGACCTTATCGCCGTCCAGCACGTAGGCGGTGACCCCGGAGGTAACCAGCCGCCGTTCCACCTCCTGGGCGATGGTGGTCTTGCCGGAGCCGGACAGGCCGGTCATCCAGACCACCAGTCCCCGGTTGGACTGATGACGGGCCCGCTCGGCGGACGTCATGGCGTCGCCGGACCAGCGGATATTTCGGGTGTCGTAATCATATTCGGCCAGAGATTCCGTGATGATGCCGCCGCCGGCGATCTCGTATTCATCGACGATGACGAAGCGGCTGGTGGCCTCGATGGAACCGGCCAGATCGAAAGCGATGGGGCGCTCCAGCGTCAGGACACACTCCGCCACCTCGTTTTTCTCCACGTACTGCCGGGTCTGGCAGCTCAGGTCGGAGGCGTTGACCACCCGCTCGACCTTTTCCAGCTGCATCTCCACCTTGGCGGTGCCGCACTTGAAGAAGTAGCGGCGGTTGCGCTGGAGCGGCTGACGGCCCAGCCAGAAGAGATTTGTCTTCAGCCGCACGCCCACGCAGGGAGGCGTCTCGTCGGCCCGGCAGACCACCTCGCCCCGGCGGACGAAGATCTGCTCGGTGGTGGTGAAGCCGGCGGCCTGTCCCGCGGCGAAGCGCTGGGGCGTGGGGGCGTTGAAGACCTCCAGATTTTTCACGGTGGTCTTCTTGCCGGAGGGCAGGAAGATCAGCTCGTCGCCTGCCCGGACGGAGCCGGAGTCGATGGTACCGGCCACGATACGGCGGCTGTCGTTATTCTGGGTGAACTTATATACGCCCTGGACGGGCATGCGCAGGGGCATCCGCTCCGGGGCGGGGATGGTGCGGAAGGCGTCCATCTGCCGCAGGACGGTGACGCCCTGGTACCAGGGCATGTTGGCGGAGGGGATGACGATGTTGTCGCCCTGCATGCCGCTGACGGGGATGAAGGAGGCGGGGACGATGCCGATCTTGGCCAGAAACTGCTCGTACTCGTCCCGGATATCCCGGAACACCCGCTCCTGATAGTTCACCAGGTCCATCTTATTGACCAGAACGGCCACCTGGCGGATGCCCAGCATGGACAGGAAGTAGCCGTGGCGGCGGGTATTCTCCTCCACGCCGCGGGCCGCGTCGATGACCAGCAGGGCGGCCTCCGCACGGGAGGCGCCGGTGACCATGTTCTTCAGAAACTCGATATGACCGGGGGCGTCGATGATGATATAGCTGCGCACGTCGCTGGAGAAGAAGCAGCGGGCGGTATCGATGGTGATGCCCTGCTCCCGCTCGTTTTTCAGCGCGTCCAGCAGGAAAGCGTACTCGAAGGGCTTGGAGTTGCGCCGGCAGTTCTCCCGGATCTGCTCCAGCTTGCCCTCCGGCAGTACGCCGGCGTCCGCCATGAGCCGGCCGATCACAGTGCTCTTGCCGTGATCCACGTGGCCGACGGTCACGATGCTGAGTAATTCATCCATGGGACACACCTCGTCTTTTACATATAACCGTTGCGGCGCAGGGTTTCCAGTCCGCCGCCATCTTCCGCGTCCTGTGCGCGGCCGCTGCGCTCGGCGATATTGGACAGCGCGCCGGTGCTCAGCTCCTCGATGATCTCCGCCACATTGCGGGACTCGGACTTGATGGGTTTGGTGCAGGGCGCGCAGCCGAGACTGCGGTACCGGGTGCCGTCGCCGTGATTGTAGTACAGCGAGACCGTGGGGATATTTTCCCGCTGGATGTACTCCCAGATATTCAGCTCCGTCCAGTCCAGCAGGGGATGGATCCGCACATGGGTGCCCGGGGCGAAATCCGTCTTGAACTGATTCCAGAACTCCGGGGGCTGATCGTCCAGATCCCAGTCGTTGTTCCGGTCCCGGGGGGAGAAATACCGCTCCTTGGAGCGGGAGCCCTCCTCATCGGACCGGGCGCCCACGATGACGCCGGTGTAGGCTTCCTTATTGGTATCCAGCTCGTACTTGCCGGTCTTGAGATTGAGCCGGTAGCGGGGCCAGGTGCCGTTGAGAGTATGGGTCAGGGCCTCCGTCTTCAGCAGACGGCAGCACTCCACCCGGGAACAGGCGCCGTCGGGGAAGGTGCACTTCCGGTCCAGGGCCTCCTTGTTCTCGCCATAGACCATATACAGACCGTACTCCATGGCCAGCCGGTCCCGGTATTCGATCATCTCCGGGATCTTGTAGTGGGTATCGATATGGACCAGGGGAAAGGGAACGTGGCCGTAAAACGCCTTCCGGGCCAGCCACAGAAGAACGGTGCTGTCCTTGCCGATGGACCAGAGCATACAGAGATTCTCAAAGGCGGCATAAGCCTCCCGGAGGATATGCACGCTTTTGCTTTCCAGAAGATCCAGATGATCCATTTGTAATCCAATCTCCCTTCCGCCGGACGGCGAATTATTCCTCTTCCATGGCGTAGCCGTAGTGTTCGAAGTAGAAGCCCAGACGGCTGTTGATCTTCTCCCGCAGGCGGTCGTTGAGTTGGAAGCGGTTTTTCACATAGCCCCGCTGGTTCTCCACATAGGCCTCGAACCGGGGCAGAGCCTCCTCGAAGCCGGACAGGCCCAGGGTCTCGTAGACCTTGCGCAGGTGGACCGTGGGCGCCTTGACGAAGTCCTCGTAGCGGACGCTGATATACTGCTCGGGGGGCAGGGTTTTCTCGATCTCGAACAGCTCCCGGTACATCCGCTCAAAGATGCCCAGGATAGTGTCCTCCAGCATGATGGGGAAGTCTCCCTCGGGCTTGGGCCCGATGGCCAGCACGTCCATCTGCTTTTCAAACATATGGATGGTGGACAGGATGGTGGTGTAGGGGTCCCGGTAGATATTGATGAACTTGGCTGCGGGGAACATCTCCAGCAGCGCCGGGACGTGGGCAGTATTGTCGGGGCTTTTCAGCATCAGCTGCTTGCCCTCGTGGAGGTAGGTCAGCTTTTTGAGCATATACAGGTAGGCGTCCCGCCATTTGGCCCGCTCTTCCTCCGGCAGGTCCGCCACGAAAGCGCAGGGGATGTATTTCTCAAACCAGTGGGGGAAGGCGATCATATGGATGATGGTATACGGCGAGATGGTCGCCAGCCCGAAGGCATCCTCCAGAGGCAGGTGGATGTCGTACTTCATATTGTCCATGGGCCGCGCCGATTTGAGCAGAGGCGCCTGCGCCTTCTCCAGCAGGCCTTTGAGCAGGATGCAGTTGCTGATGGTGGCGGTATTGACGGGGTCGCACCAGGCAAACTGGGGGTCCTGGCTGAGGATGTTCTGAATATAGGTGGTGCCGCTGCGCCAGTGACCCAGGATGTAGAGGGGCTGCCGGTCGATCTCCGTGGCCTTGATCCGGCGGTCGTAGATCAGCTTTTCCAGCACGGCCAGGGGGTACAGGATCAGCGAGATGGCGCTGATATACCAGACCTCGGCTTTGCGGCCCTTGTCGATGAGAAAGTGGTTGTCCCGAAGCAGATAGAGCCAGTTGTCAAATCGACAGCCCAGCAGATAGTGGGACCGATTGAGTTTACTCATAGCGTTCGCCTCACAGCGGCAGGATAGAAGGCACGACCTTCATAATAGGAAAAATGTACCGCTGCTGTGTGAACTATAAGCAAACCGGAACGGAACCCTCTGTGACACCGGGATCCCATGGGGGAGAGGAGTCACAGCCGCGTTTCGATCTCCGGCAGGGGATGGCGGATGAGGGTGACGGTAAAGACGGTGCCCTGTCCCGGGGCGCTGTCCACGCGGATGGTACCGCCGCTGCGTTCGATGATGCGCTTGACCAGAGTCAGACCCAGCCCGCTGCCCTGATGGCGGCAGGCGGTATCGCCCTGGTAGAAGGGCTCGAAGATCCGGGCCAGTGTCTCCGGCGACATGCCGATGCCGGAGTCCCGGATGCACGCGATGATCTCCTCCTCCGTCTCCTCCAGGGACACGGACAGCACACCGCCCTCCTCGCTGAATTTCACGGCGTTGTCCAGCAGGTTGGCCCAGACGTGGGACAGCAGCTCCTCGTCCCCCTGACAGAGGACCGGGGGCAGGGACAGATCCACCTCCAGGTTCTTCTCCGACCACTTCGGTTCCAGCAGGAGCACTGCCTGCCGCAGCTGCTCGTCCAGCTGGAACACCTTCGGGGGCGGCAGGATCTCCTGATTGTCCAGCCGGGACAGCCGGAGCATGTCCGTGGTCAGACGGCTGAGCCGGGAGGCCTCCCGGGCAATCAGCCCGGCGTACTCCTTCCGCTCGCTGTCGGGCAGATCGTCCTCCGAGAGCAGCTTGGCGTAGCCCTCGATGATGGACAGGGGCGTTTTCAGCTCATGGGAGACGTTGGTGGTGAAGTCCTTGCGAAGGAACTCGTTGTTTTTCAGTTCCTGGACCATGCGGTTGAAATTGCGCTGCAACTCGCCGAATTCCTCCACCCGGTCCTGGATGCTCAGCTCCACATCGAAGTTGCCCTCGGCGATGGCCTTCGTGGCCCGGTTGAGCTCCATGATGGGGTTTGTGGTGGTGCGGGAGGTGACCAGGATGGCGACGACGATGACGACGTAGGCGACGATCAGCAGCAGAACGTCCCGCAGTACCAGCCCGAAGAGGAGGTGGTCAAGGGAATCCCTGTAGATCAGGAAGCCGTTTTGCAGCATGAAATAGAGACTCAGGGAAACGAGGGAGCTGGCGATGACGATGACGGAGAGCAGGATGGTCAGCCGCGAGCGGACGCGTTTCACTCCCGGATCACCGCCTTATAACCCAGACCGCGGACGGTCTGGATGTCGAAGGAGTCCACCTGGGCCAGCTTTTCCCGCAGCCGCTTGATATGGGTATCCACGGTCCGGGGATCGGACTCGCTGTCATAGCCCCAGATCTCGTCCATCAGGGCCTGCCGGGTGAAGATCTTCATGGGGTAGGAGAGGAGCTTCTGCAGCAGCAGAAACTCCTTCTGGCGCAGCTCGATGACGCCGCACTTGTCGGTGACCTGCAGCGTCTCCGCGTTGAGGGTGCAGGTGCCCACGTGGAGCACCGTCTCCTGCTTGAGATTGCAGCGCCGCAGCAGCGCCTCGATGCGCAGGAGCATCTCCTCGGTATCCACGGGCTTGGTCATGTAGTCGTCGGCGCCGCTGTGAAAGCCCTTGCGCTTGTCCGCCAGGGTGTCCTTGGCGGTGATCATGAGAATGGGCATGGAGAAGCCGGCGCTGCGCAGCTCGCTGGTCAGCTCGTAGCCGTCCATTTTGGGCATCATGATATCCGCCACGATGAGATGGATCCGGTTGTGCTCGATGACCTCCAGGGCATGTTCGCCGTTGACGGCCTCAAAGACCTCGTAACCGGCGCGGCTGAGATGGATCTTCAGCAGCTTGCGCAGCTCGTTGTTGTCCTCCACCAGAAGGATGTTCGTCATGGCGCATCCTTTCTTTCTGTAAAAAATTCCTCTCAGAAGAGCCATTCGCTTAATTATAATATGTTACCACGGACAGGGGCCTGTTGTCAATTCACCTCCCTCCTGTCTGTATGGTATGGCAGCCGCAGGAGCGCTGTGTGATTTTGAGCGTCCCCCTCCGGAAACGGCTGAGGGCACGGTGCCGCCGGCAGCGCTGCCTGTTTTCCGCAAAAAGATCCCGGATCCGCGGCGCCGCCGCGGATCCGGGATTATGTAAACTTAGCTGCAGCCGGTCACCCGACCAGAAGCCGCCGGAGGAGGAACAGCAGACCCAGGCCCGGCAGACCCAGCAGACCGACGACGGCGGCGTTGGCCAGATTGACGCCCAGACCCAGCCCCAGCCGGCTGCAGGCAAACAGGGCCGCCAGTCCCACGCCGGTGCGGAGCAGGAACCGGAACAGCCGCGCCAGCACCTGCCGCAGCAGGAGCAGCCCGAGCAGCAGCACCGTGACGCCGGCCAGAAAGAGCAGGGGATGGACAGCGGCCAGGGACATAAGGCCGTTCACGGCGCCGCCTCCCGGATCTGCCGCAGCAGCCAGGCGCACCGGGCCTGCAGGGCGTTGATCTCGAAGATGCTGGCCTCCACCAGCTCCGGCTCCCGGGCCTGATCGAAGCGCCGCCGGGCGCCGGTGAGCTCGGCCCGGAGGCGGGTCAGTTCCCGCTGCATGCCGGCCTGCTCCGACTCGTCCCGGCTCCGCAGCAGTTTCACGCGGTCCGCCATGGGCGCCACCCCCTCTCTGTGTCCAGTATATGGAACGCGGGCCTGTTTATACGGCGGCGGGAAAAATTTTTGCGTCCCCTTTACAGTATTGGGATAATGTGCTAAACTAACCGCGTGTAATGGGTCGGTTCGAGACCGGCCTACAAATGAGAAAGGAAGTAAAATAAGAATGAAAAAGATCTTAGCTTTGATTCTTGCTCTGATGATGGTCCTGGCGCTGGCTGCCTGCGGCGCCGGCGGCGACGCGCCCGCTCCCGACGGCGGCGAGCCTGCTCCCACGGATACCGCGGAGCCCACCGGCGAGCCCACCGACGCCGAGGACGACTGGGCCTACATCCAGGACAAGGGAACTCTGGTCATCGGCTACACCGACTACGCCCCCATGAACTACTTCAATGACGAGGGCACCCTCATCGGCTTCGACACCGAGTTCGCGGAGGCTGTCTGCGAGCAGCTGGGCATCACCCCCGAGTTCGTGGAGATCGACTGGGACACCAAGGAGATCGAGCTGAACAACAAGAACATCGACTGCATCTGGAACGGCTTCACCATCACCCCCGAGCGTGAGGAGAATCTGGACTTCACCGTTCCCTACATGAACAACAAGCAGGTCGTGGTCGTCCGCGCCGCTGACGCAGAGACCTACACCGACGTGGCCTCCCTGGCCAGTGCCAACCTGGTGGCGGAGATCGCCTCCGCCGGTGAGACCGCCATCCTCGACAACGAGGAGCTGGCCGGCGCCAACTACGTCCCCGTGCAGAAGCAGACCAGCGCCCTGATGGAGGTCAAGGCCGGTACTGCCGACGCCGCCGTGCTGGACTACACCCTGGCCACCGCCATGGTGGGCGAGGGCACCAGCTATGAAGACCTGGTCATGCTGGACGGCGTGGTCCTGGTGGACGAGGAGTACGGCATCGGCTTCCGTGAGGGCAGCACCATCGTTCCCGAGGTGAACGCCATCATCGAGCAGTTCAATGCCGACGGCACCATGACTGCCATCGCCACCACCTACGGTCTGGAGAACTCCGTCATCGCGTAACGGAACCAGCATTTCCGGCGCGCTGCAGACGAAACCGCCTGCAGCGCGCCGCTTTTTTATGGATAACGGTACGGGAGACAAAGAAAAAGCTTGCAATCGGCACCGGAGTATGCTATAATGCCTCCAAGTCCGTATGTGTCTTTGCACGAGTTGTTTTGGAGTGGGGGTTTTCTCCACTCTTTTTCGTGACTAATTTGCAAGGGTTAAAAATGGAAAATAAAGGAGATTGCCGCTGAAATGGGAAAGCTGACGGATCGCATTGAGGCCATGGCCGCGCCCCTGGCGGCGGAGGCGGGCTGCACCGTCTGGGACGTGGAGTATATCAAGGAAGCGGGCAACTGGTACCTGCGGGTGTATCTGGACCGGCCGGAGGGCGTGGACCTGAACTGCTGCGAGACGGTGAGCCGCCGTCTCAGCGACCTGCTGGATGAGGAGGACCCGATTCCCGACAGCTATATATTAGAAGTATCTTCCCCGGGAGCGGAGCGGGTGCTGCGGCGCCCGGCGGACTTCCAGCGATTTCTGGGGGAGATGGTGCGGCTGCGGCTCTATCGCGCCCGGGAGGGGCGCAAGGAGCTCACGGGCCGTCTGATCGCCCACGACGAGGACGCCATCATCATCGATCCGGGTGACGGGGAAGTGCAGCTGCCCATGAGCGAGGTGGCGCAGGTCCGGCTCTACGTGGAGTGGTGACCGATACGGAAGGTAAGAAAAAGGAGTATGGAAGAGTATGAACGCGGAATTTTTTGACGCCATTGCCCAGATCGAACGGGAGAAGGGCATTCCCAAGGGGTATATGCAGGAAAAGATCGTCCAGGCGCTGACCACGGCCTTCCGCCGGGACAACGAGGAGGAGAACTCCAACCTGGTGGTGGAGATGAACGAGGAGCTCCGGGAGATCCACATGTATCTGCTCAAGCAGGTGGTGGAGACCGTGGAGGACCCCGTCACCGAGATCTCTCTGGAGGAGGCCCGGAGCATCCGGGGCACCGCGGAGCTGGGCGACGAGCTGCGCATCGAGGTGGAGGCCAAGAAGTTCGGGCGCATCGCCGCCCAGACGGCCCGTCAGGTCATCATCCAGGGCATCCGCGAGGCGGAGCGGGGGATGATCTTCGACGAATTCACCTCCCGGGAGCACGAGATCATGACCGGCATCATCACCCGCATCGATCCCCGCAGCGGCAGCGCATCGGTCCGCATCGGCAGCGGCTCGGAGACCACGGAAGGCCTGCTGTCCATGGGCGAGCAGGTCCCCGGCGAGCGGCTCATGGAGGGCGACCGGATCAAGGTCTACGTGGTGGAGGTCCGCCGCACGTCCCGGGCGCCCCAGGTGCTGCTGTCCCGGACCCATCCGGGTCTGGTGAAGCGCCTGTTCGAGCTGGAGGTGCCGGAGATCTACGACGGCACCGTACAGATCCACAGCATCGCCCGTGAGGCCGGCAGCCGGTCCAAGCTGGCCGTCTGGTCCGAGGATCCCAACGTAGATCCCATCGGCGCCTGCATCGGACCCCGGGGCAGCCGCGTGAACAACATCGTGGCGGAGCTCCACGGGGAGAAGGTAGACGTGATCCGTTACGACGAGGACCCCGCCGAGTATATCGCCCAGGCACTGTCCCCCGCGGATGTGATCCGTGTGGACGTAGCCGAAGAGGGCAAGAACTGCCGGGTCTGGGTGCCCGACGATCAGCTGAGCCTGGCCATCGGCAAGGAAGGGCAGAACGCCCGCCTGGCCGCGCGGCTCACAGGATACAAGATCGACATCAAGGCCGAGAGCCAGTACGACGAAGACGAATACGACGAAGAGCCCGTCTCGGACGAAGAGCCGGCGGAGGAGATCGAGTAAGAGACCGGCGAGGAGAGGACCATGCAGAAGAAAATACCCATGCGGCAGTGTGTGGGCTGCCGGACGATGCGCCCGAAGCGGGAGCTGCTGCGCGTGGTCCACGGACCTGACGGCAGTGTGACCCTGGATTTCAAGGGCAAGGCCCCGGGCCGCGGGGCGTACGTCTGTCCCGATCCGGCGTGTCTGAAGAAAGCAAAAAAAACGAAGGCCCTGGAGCGGGCCTTTGATGCGGCGGTCCCCCCGGAGCTGTACGACGCTCTGGCGGCGGAACTGGAGAATATCGGAGAAGAGTGAGGCGGATGCTTTGGATGCTGTTTTGAACCTTCTGGGCCTGGCCCGGCGGGGCGGACGAATGACCATCGGAGAGGAGACCACGTCGGCGGCGGTGCGCAACGGAAAGGCGTATCTGATCCTTCTGGCGTCGGACGCCTCGGAGCACCTGATCCGCAGCGCCGCGCACTTCGATCTGCCGACGCTGCGGCTGGAGGCGGATAAGCTGACGCTGGGCAGCGCGCTGGGCAAGAGCACCTGCGGCATTGCGGCGGTGACGGACCCCGGTCTGGCGGCCGCCGCGGCAGAGAAGTTCGGCACCCCGGAGAGTCTGGCCATGGCGGAGGAACTCCGGGCGCAGGCGGAACGGCTCCGGGCGAGGGAGAAACGGACCCGGACAAAACGGCAGGAACCCGGCGGCAGCCGCGAAGGCAGAAAACGGAAACAGCCCTGAATGTGGTTTCGGAAAACGTGGAGGTGGCTTGTATGAGTAGTTTTGTGAAATACAGAGTGCATGAGGTGGCGAAGGATTTTGGTCTCAGCTCCAAGGCGGTGAGCACGATCCTCGCCGAGTATGCCGCCGCGCCCCAGAACCACATGCAGGTTCTCACGGACGCGGAACTGTCCATTATATTTGAATATCTGACCCAGAACAATCAGATCGACAGCATCGAGAGCATCTTTGCCGACGTCTATCGGGAGCAGGAGCCTGCTCCGGAGGAGAAGAAGCCCGCCAAGGGGGAGGCAAAGGACGCCAAGGGTGCCAAGGGCGGCGAGGAGCCGAAGAAGGGCGACGGGAAGACCGAGAAGAAGCCCGCGGCTGCCCAGCCCGCCGGGAAGCCCCAGCAGGCGGGGAAGCAGCCTGCCGCCGGAGAGCAGCAGCCCGGCAAGCCCCTGTCCAAGGTGCCCCAGAAGAAGGTCGTGGACACCCGGAAGGCCGGCAACGTCAATCTGGCCCGGTACGACGAGCGGCTGGAGAAGCTGGCGCCGGAGCGGGCGGAGAAGATGCAGACCGGCAAGCAGAAGTTCCAGAATCGGAACAATCAGCGGGGCAAAAGCTACGGCAGCAAGCGCAAGCAGGAGGAGCAGGCCAAGATGCGCCGGCTCCAGATGGAGGCGCTGAAGAAGACGCCGCTGAAGGTCCAGATCCCCGACGAAATCAGCGTCGGCGAGCTGGCCTCCCGGATGAAGAAGTCCGGCGCCGAGGTGGTCAAGACCCTCATCGGCATGGGCGTCATGGCCGCGCTGCCCGATATCATTGACTACGACACCGCCGCCCTGGTGGCCATGGAACTGGGCTGCACTGTGGAGCACGAGGTCCACGTGACCATCGAAGAGCGGCTCATCGACGCCTCTGAAGACAGGGAAGAGGATCTGCAGCTGCGGGCCCCTGTGGTGGTGGTCATGGGCCATGTCGACCACGGCAAGACCTCGCTGCTGGACAAGATCCGCAGCGCCAACGTGGTGGCCGGCGAGGCCGGCGGCATCACCCAGCATATCGGCGCGTATCAGGTGGAAGTCAACGGCAAACCCGTCACCTTCCTGGATACGCCGGGCCATGAGGCCTTCACCGCCATGCGCGCCCGTGGCGCCATGGTCACCGACATCGCCGTGCTGGTGGTGGCAGCGGACGACGGCATCATGCCCCAGACCGTGGAGTCCATCAACCACGCCAAGGCCGCGGGGATCCCCATCATCGTGGCCATCAACAAGATGGACCGGCCGGAGGCGAACCCCGACCGGGTGCTCCAGCAGCTGACGGAGTACGAGCTGCTGCCGGAGGAGTGGGGCGGCCAGACCATCGTGTGCCGGCTCTCCGCCAAGACCGGCGAGGGCATCCAGAACCTGCTGGAGATGCTCAGCCTCACCGCGGAGATGGCGGAACTGAAGGCCAATCCCAACCGGGCCGCCCACGGCACCGTCATCGAGGCCCGTCTGGACAAGGGCCGTGGCCCCGTGGCCACCATGCTGGTGCAGAACGGCACCCTGAAGCAGGGCGATATCCTCATCGCCGGCACTGCCGTGGGCCGTGTCCGGGCCATGACCGACGACAAGGGCCGCAAGGTCAACGCCGCCGGCCCCTCCGTGCCCGTTGAGATCATCGGCATGAGCGAGGTCCCCAACGCCGGCGACAGCTTTGACGCCGTGGCCGACGAGCGCATGGCCCGTGAGCTGGTGGAGCAGCGGAAGTACCAGGAGAAGATGGCCGCCAGCCGTCCCCAGAGCCAGAAGCTCACCCTGGAGGAGCTGTTCTCCCAGATCCAGGAGGGCGAGCTGAAGGACCTCAACCTCATCGTCAAGGCCGACGTCATGGGCTCCGCCGAGGCGGTGAAGTCCAGTCTGGAGAAGCTGACCAACGAGGAGGTCCGGGTCCGTGTGATTCACAGCGGCGTCGGCGCCATCAACGAGAGCGACGTCATGCTGGCGGAGACCTCCAACGCCATCATCGTGGGCTTCAATGTGCGGCCCACGCCTCAGGCACGGGAGAACGCCCAGCGGGCCAAGGTGGATATGCGGATGTACCGCGTTATCTACGACTGCATCGACGAGATCACCGCCGCCATGAAGGGCATGCTGGCCCCGAAGTTCAAGGAGGTCCAGCTGGGCCATGCGGAGGTGCGTCTGGTCTACAAGATCACCGGCGTGGGCACCGTGGCCGGCTGCTACGTCCAGGATGGCCGCGTGACCAGGAACGCCAAGGTCCGGCTGGTCCGGGACGGCATTGTGATCCACGAGGGCGAGATCTCCTCCCTGCAGCGTTTCAAGGACGCCGTGAAGGAGGTCGCCAGCGGCTACGAGTGCGGCATCGGGATTGATAAGTACAGCGACATCAAGGAGGGCGACATCATCGAGGCCTTCCTGATGGAGCAGATCGAGGTATAAACGATGGCATCGAACCGTATCAACCGAATCAACGAGGAGATCACCCGGGAACTGTCGGTGCTGATCCGGGACCTGAAGGACCCCCGGGTCCGGGGCATGGTCAGCATCACCCGGGTGGACACCACCCAGGATCTGCGCTACGCCAGAGTCTATATCAGCCTGCTGGACAAGAGCGACGCCAGAGAGGTCTTCCGGGGCCTCAAGTCCGCCGCGGGCTATCTGCGCCGGGAGCTGGGAGCCGCTCTGTCCCTGCGGTATACGCCGGAGCTGGTGTTCCAGCAGGATGACTCCATCGACAAGGGCGCCCGGATCCTGTCGATCCTCCGGGACATCGAGACCGGGGAGACGGAGGACGAGCCCAATGACTGAACGGGAAGCCGCCGCGCTGCTGCGCGGCTGGGATGATATACTGATCTTGAACCACCGCCGCCCCGACGGCGACGCGGTGGGCAGCGCGGCGGGCCTGTGCGCCGCGCTGCGAGCTATGGACAAACGCGCCTTCGTACTGGAAAATCCAGACGAGGGCGTGTCTTTCCACGTCTGGTCCCGACCGTATCTGGCCCCGGCGGACTTCGTTCCGGCCCATGTGGTCAGCGTGGACACAGCGGAGCGGAGCATGCTGCAGACCAACGCCGGGGACCTGGCCGTGGAGCTGGCCATCGACCACCATATGTCCCACGTTCCCTATGCCGATCACACCTGCGTAACGAACCGGTCCTCCTGCGGCGAGATCATTCTGGAGATCGTCTGGGATCTGACCATCCCGACCCGGGAGATCGCGGCGCCGCTGTACGTGGCGCTGACTACGGACACCGGCTGCTTCCGCTACGGGAACACTTCCGCCGCCACGCATCGGGCCGCGGCGGAGCTGATGCGGACGGGCATCGACGCGCTGTCCGTCCACCGGACGTTTTTTATTGAAAAATCCCTCTGCCGTCTCCGGCTGGAGGCGCTGCTGACTCAGGGAATGGAGATCCGTGGGGACACGGTGATCGTATCCGTGACCCAGGCGCAGCTGAATGAGCTGGGGGCCACCGTCGACGATCTGGACGACCTGGCCAACTTCGCCCGGCAGGTCCGGGATACCAGCGTAGGCGTCACGCTCCAGGAACTCGCGGACGGCCAGTGCAAGGTATCCCTGCGCACTGCGCCGGGCATCGACGCCTCCGCCGTCTGCGCCCTTCTGGGCGGCGGCGGCCATCCGGCGGCAGCGGGCTGTACGCTCCCCGGCCCCGTGGAGGCGGCCCGGGAACAGGTCCTGGCGGCGCTGGAGGCATATCGGGGGAAGACGCCGGTATGAACGGCATCCTGATCATCGACAAGCCGGCGGACTGGACCAGTCACGACGTGGTAGGCAAGCTCCGGGGTCTGCTCCATGAGCGGCGCATCGGCCACGGCGGAACCCTGGATCCCATGGCCACCGGCGTACTGCCGGTCTTCGTGGGCAAGGCCACCCGGGGTGTCCAGTTTGCCGTGGAGGGGGACAAGGAGTACCGGGCCCTGCTGCGGCTGGGCACGGTCACCGACACCCAGGATACCACCGGCACGGTGCTGGAGGAGCACCCCGTGATCGCCGGCCCGGCGGAGCTGGAGACGGTGCTGGCCCGGTTCCGGGGCGATATCGAACAGATCCCCCCCATGTATTCCGCCGTCAAGGTGAAGGGCCAGCCCCTGTATAAGCTGGCCCGGAGAGGGGAGACCGTGGACCGCGCCCCCCGGCCGGTGACGATCCGCCTGCTGGAGCAGGAGGGCTGGGACCGGGACGGCGTCCGGCTCCGGGTGGTGTGCTCCAAGGGCACCTACGTCCGGACCCTCTGCCACGACATCGGCGCTCAACTGGGCTGCGGCGGCTGCATGGCGGCCCTGCGGCGGACCCGGGTAGCGGATTTTACCGAGGAGCAGGCCGTGACCCTGGAGACGGTGGCGGAGCTGGCGGCGGCCGGCCAGGCGGAGGAGCTGCTGCGGCCGGTGGAGGCGTGCTTTGCCTCTCTGCCCCGGCTGGACATCGGCGGCGAGACGGAGCGGCGGTGCCGCAACGGCATGGGCTTTGCTGTCCGGGGCGAGCCGGGAGACTATCGGGTTTTCGGCGCCGACGGCAGCTTTCTGATGCTGGGGCGGCTGGATGAGACGGGCCGGATGACCAGCATCCGGAATTTCTTCTGAATCTTTTGAAAAGGAGTGCGGGCCCATGAAACGGGTAATAGCCCTGGGCTTTTTTGACGGCGTCCATATCGGACACGGGGCGCTGTTCCGCCGGGCGGCGGAGATGGCGCGGGAACTGGAGGCCACGCCTGCGGCGGTGACCTTTGACGTGCCTCCGGCCAAGCGGATGGGCGGCCAGCCTGTGCCGCTGCTCAGTTCTCTGGACGTGCGCCGGGAGCTGATGGAGGAGCTGTACGGGGTGGAGATGCTGACCCTGATCTTCGACGACGAGCTGCGGCAGCTGCCCTGGGACGACTTCATTACGGAGGTCCTGATCCGGGAGTACGACGCCGTGGGCGTGGTCTGCGGCCGGGACTACCGGTTCGGCTGGAAGGGCGCGGGCACCTCCGCCATGCTGCAGGAAAAATGTGCCCAGCTGGGTCTGGCCTGCCAGGTCATCGACAAGATCGCCCTGTCCGGCACCACAGTCAGCTCCACCTATATCCGGGGCCTGGTCACCGAGGGCAACGTCCGGGAAGCCAGGCGGTTTCTGGGGCATCCCTATATGCTCAGCGGCACCGTGGAGCACGGCAAACGGCTGGGCCGCCGGATCGGCATCCCCACCACGAATCTGACGCCGTCGGAGGGTCTGCTGCTGCCGCCCTTCGGGGTCTACACCACTGTGGCACGGCTGGAGAGCGGAGCACGCTACCCGGCGGTGACGAACATCGGCGTGCGCCCCACGGTGGACGACAGCGCCCGGGTGTCCATCGAGAGCTGGCTGCTGGACTTCGACGGCGATCTCTACGGCCAGCACCTGCGGGTGGAGCTGTACGACTACCTGCGTCCGGAGCGGAAGTTCAGCTCTCTGGAGGAGCTGGTCCGGGAGATCCACCGGGACCGGGATGTGGTGCGCAGCTGGATAGAGCGTCACCCGGAATTCCTGGAAGGCTGAGAAAACGCATAAGTCCCGAACCGGCGCCCGCAAAGCGGGTCCGGTCCGGGGCTTTTTTCTATTTGACTGCGGAGAAAGATAAGAGTTTTTAAGGACGTGCCTCCGGCGGGTGACTTTCTGTGTGCGACAGAAAGTCACCAAAGAACGCACCAAAGGGGAACCCCTTATCACGGGGTTCCCCTTGTGGAATCCCCTCCCTTATGACAGGACAGTCCCAGCCTCTCAACGACCCCGGCCGGCAAAGCCCTGAATTGTCTGGTGCAACCCACCCGCGCTGGCGCGCTTCTGCGGTGTGTGACGCGGCCAGCCGCCGATTTGCACCCTCCAAGGCGCGGTTGCAGAGGAGCAGGGACCGAAACGACAGAGTAAGAGCGGTAGCGAAGCAGGAAGCAGGCACAATCCTTGTTTGCTGCGCCGAGCTGTCTTTGCCGGCACCTTCGTCAGACCGGGAAAGGAAATACATAGAAACCATGGGTTTCTATGCGCGTTCTTTGCCTACTTTCTGTCGCGACACAGAAAGTAGGCCCCGGTCGGGTTCCCCGCCCGCAGGCGGCCCGTCCTTTAAAACGTTTCACATCCCCGCCCGCTGGCGAAAAAACAGCCGGCACAGCAGATCGCTGTGCCGGCTGCTTCATTTTTTCAGTCGATCAATACATGTCGGGGGGAGGCGCCATGGGAGGCACGGGAGGCTCGGGCTTGCTGGTGACAAGGGCCTCGGTGGTCAGGACCATGGCGGCCACGGAAGCGGCATTCTGCAGCGCGCTGCGGGTGACCTTGGCGGGATCCACGATGCCGGAGGCGATCATGTCGCAGTAGACCTCTTTATAGGCGTCGAAGCCGTAGCCGATCTTGCGGCTGTTCTTGATCTTCTCCAGGATGACGGAGCCCTCGAGCCCCGCGTTGGCAGCGATCTGACGGACGGGCTCCTCCAGAGCCTTGGCAATGATCCGGGCGCCGGTCTTCTCGTCGCCTTCCAGCTTGGGCAGCAGCTTCTCCACGGCGGGGATGGCGTTGACGTACACGGTGCCGCCGCCGGCCACGATACCCTCTTCCACAGCGGCACGGGTGGCATTCAGAGCGTCCTCGACCCGCAGCTTCTTTTCCTTCATCTCAGACTCGGTGGGGGCGCCGACCTTGATGACGGCCACGCCGCCGCTGAGCTTGGCCAGACGCTCCTGGAGCTTCTCCCGGTCATACTCGGACGTGGTGATCTCGATCTGAGCCTTGATCTGGTCCACACGGTCCTGGATGTCGGCCTTGTCGCCGGCGCCGTCCACGATGATGGTGTTCTCCTTCTGGACCCGGATCTGACGGGCGGAGCCCAGCATATCGATAGTGGTGTCCCGCAGCTCCATGGCGAAGTCGGAGGAGACAACCTGAGCGCCGGTGAGGGCGGCGATATCCTGCAGCTCCTCCTTGCGGCGGTCGCCGTAGCCGGGGGCCTTGACGCAGACCACGTTCAGCACGCCCCGGAGCTTGTTGAGGATCAGGGTGGACAGGGCCTCGCCCTCCACGTCGTCGGCAACGATCATCAGCTTCCGGCCGGCCTGCATGACGCTCTCCAGCAGAGGCAGGATATCCTGGATGGAGCTGATCTTCTTATCGGTGAGGAGGATCAGGGGATCGTCCAGCACGGCCTCCAGCTTATCGGGGTCGGTGACCATGTACGGCGTGATATAGCCGCGGTTGAACATCATGCCCTCCACGATATCGCTGTAGGTCTCGGCGGTCTTGGACTCCTCCACGGTGATGACACCGTCGCTGCCGACCTTGTCCATGGCGTCGGCAATGAGCTGACCGATGCTCTCGTCGCCGCTGGAGATGGTGCCGACCCGGGCGATGTCCTCGTTGCCGCTGACAGGCTGGGCGTCCTTCTTGATGTTCTCCACGGCCAGATCCACGGCCTTGGCGATGCCCTTCTTCATGACCATGGGGTTGGCGCCGGCGGCCAGATTCTTCAGGCCCTCGCGGATGATGGCCTGAGCCAGCAGGGTGGCGGTGGTGGTGCCGTCGCCGGCTACGTCGTTGGTCTTGACAGCCACTTCACGGACGATCTGCGCGCCCATGTTCTCCGCAGGATCCTCCAACTCGATCTCCTTGGCGATGGTGACGCCGTCATTGGTGATCAGAGGCACGCCGTACTTCTTATCCAGGACCACGTTGCGGCCCTTGGGGCCCAGGGTGACCTTTACGGTGTTGGCCAGCGTGTTGATGCCGCGCTCCAGAGCCTGACGGCCCTCGTCGCCGCTGATAATGATTTTAGCCATAGTTTTCTCCCTCCGCTCTTACTCTACGATTGCCAGAATGTCGTTCTGACGGACAATAGTATATTCCTCGCCTTCCACCTTCACGGTGGTGCCGGAGTACTTGCTGGTGATCACTTTGTCGCCTTTCTTGACGGTCATCTTGACCTCTTTCCCGTCCACAAGACCGCCGGGTCCCACGGCGATGACCAGAGCCACTTCGGGCTTTTCCTTTGCGCTGCCGGCCAGAATGATGCCGCTCTTCGTGGTTTCTTCCGCTTCGGTCATCTTCAAAATGACACGGTCGGCAAGGGGTTTGAGTTTCATAGCTGTGTCCTCCTGTTTATTAGAATAATGTTAGAATATAAAAAGTAAAATCGACCGTAATACCGGCCGGGTTTAGCACTCTGACAAGCCGAGTGCTAAACCTCCATTATCATACTGCATCCGGCTCCGTTGCGCAAGCTTGAATTTTCCTGTTTAAGCCTGATTTTCCGGAAAATTTTATCATGAATCGAAAAGAGCTGAATGGGAGAAGCTGATTTCTCCCGATTTCTTCTCCTCTCACGGGATTTGAAGGGGAGGGAAACGGAAAAAGCGCCGTTCTGTCCCCGCCGTCACCCCTGCCGCTTCTCATACTGATAAAAATTGCACCGGATCATGCCGTTGTAGAGCTTCCGCCGCCGGTCTGCGGGGCGGCCGAAGCAGCGTTCCAGCTCCGGGTGGGAGGAGAGGATCCCCACCCGCCAGCCCGGGGGCAGGGCGTCGCAGGCGGCGCCGAAGGCCCGGTACAGCTCCTCGGCCTCGAGGCGGCTGGAGATACGCTCGCCGTAGGGGGGATTCGTGATGATCCGTCCGTAGGGCTCCGGGCGGGAGAACGCCCCGGCGTCGGCGACCTCGAAGCGGACGGTATCCTCCACGCCGGCCAGTCGGGCGTTGTGACGGGCCAGCGCCACGGCGTCGGGATCGATGTCGCCGCCCCAGATGTCATACTGACCGTGGAATTCCCGGCTCTCCGCCTCCTGGGCCGCGTCGCTCCAGATCCGGGAGGGCAGCCAGCCCCACCGCTGGGAAATGAAGCTGCGGTCCAGACCCGGGGCCCGGTTTTTGGCGATGAGGGCCGCCTCGATGGGGATGGTGCCGGAGCCGCAGAAGGGATCGCAGAGGGGGTCTTTGCCCCGGTATTTTGACAGCAGCACCAGGGCCGCCGCCAGCGTCTCACGGAGGGGCGCCGTGACGCCCACGGCCCGGTAGCCCCGTTTGTAGAGCCCCTCGCCGGAGGTATCCAGTCCCACCAGCGCCCGGTCCTTGTACAGGGAGAAGCGCACGGGATATTCCGCCCCGTCTTCCGGAAACTGCTCCAGAGGATACCGGTCCTTCATCCGCTCCACCACGGCCTTTTTCACGATGGACTGACAGGCGGGCACGGAGGACAGCTGGGAGGTGATGGACCAGCCCCGGACGGGGAAAGCACCGTTTTCCGGGATCATATCCGGCCAGGGGACGGCCCGGACGCCCTGGAACAGCTCCTCGAAGGTCCGTGCCCGGAACTCCGAGAGCACCAGCAGCACCCGGGCGCCGCAGCGCAGGCCTACGTTGGCCCGGGCGATATCGGAAGGGGAGCCCTCGAAGAACACCCGGCCGTTCTCCGCACGGACCCCGGCCATATTCAGACGCCGCAGTTCCTCCGCCACCAGGGACTCCAGTCCCAGCAGGCAGGGCACGGCAAAACGCAGCTTATCCATACTATGCGCCTCCTGTGTCCGGTCAGCACCGACCTGTTCAGTATACATCTTTTCCCATCGCTTCGCAATGCTTGTATCGCGTCGAATAATCTGATATACTATGGCAGGAAGAAAACCGACGCGAATGTCATAGTACGGAAAGGAGGGTGCCGGTATGGATCTTATAGCGATCATCTGGCTGGTCCTGGTGGTGGTCTTCGCCATCGTTGAGGCGGCGACGCTGGGTCTGGCCTCCATCTGGTTCTGCGTGGGAGCGCTGGCCGCGTTCATCACGGCGACCTGCAGGGGACCGCTGTGGCTGCAGATCGTGCTGTTTCTGGTCGTCAGCGCCGTGACCATGATCCTGATACGGCCTTTGGCAAAGAAGTATCTCACTCCCCGGCAGACCCGCACCAACGCCGATCGGATCATTGATACTGAGGCAGTAGTGACGGAGACCATCGACAACGTGGCCGGCACCGGACAGGTGAAGACCGGCGGCAATACGTGGACCGCACGGTCCGAAACAGGCCAGACGATCCCCGAGGGCAGCCGGGTCCGCGTGCTTCGGATCGAGGGCGTGAGAGCCTTCGTCGAGCCGCTGACCGAAAGCAGCGGGGAACCGTCGGAATAAGGAGGTTATTATGCCGATTCTGTGGATCATTATCATCATCATTGTTCTCATCGTTCTGGCGACGAATATCAAGATCGTCCAGCAGTCCAAGGCCTTCATCATCGAGCGCCTGGGCGCGTTTCAGGCGGTCTGGGGCGTGGGCCTGCACTTCAAGATCCCCCTCATCGAGCGGGTGGTGAAGGTCGTCTCCCTCAAGGAGCAGGTGGCGGATTTCCCGCCCCAGCCGGTCATCACCAAGGACAACGTCACCATGCAGATCGACACGGTGCTGTACTTCCAGATCACCGACCCGAAGCTCTACGTCTACGGCGTGGAACAGCCCATGAATGCCATTGAGAACCTGGCCGCCACCACCCTGCGTAATATCATCGGCGATCTGGAGCTGGACCAGTCCCTCACCAGCCGCGACGTCATCAATACGAAGATGCGCACGATCCTGGACGAGGCCACGGACCCTTGGGGCATCAAGGTCAACCGGGTGGAGCTGAAGAACATCCTGCCGCCCCGTGAGATCCAGAACGCCATGGAGAAGCAGATGAAGGCCGAGCGGGAACGCCGTGAGGCCATCCTTCAGGCCGAGGGCCAGAAGGCCAGCCAGATCCTGGTGGCCGAGGGCCAGAAGCAGTCCGTGATCCTCCGGGCCGACGCGGAAAAGCAGGCCCGGATCATGGCCGCCGAGGCGGAAGCCGCGGCGATCCTGAAGGTCCAGGAGGCCATGGCCGCGGGACTGAAGCTCCTCAACGAGGCGGCCCCCAACGACCAGGTGGTCAAGCTCAAGGCTCTGGAGGCTTTCCAGAAGGCCGCCAACGGCAAGGCCACCAAGATCATCATCCCCTCCGAGATCCAGGGGCTGGCCGGCCTCTGCGCCAGCGCCAAGGAGCTGTTCACGGAGCCGAAGGCCGAGGAGGAACAGAAATAATCACAGTCCGGTGCGGCCCCGGGAGAGAGCGCTCTCCCGGGGCCGTTTTGCGCGGCAGCAAGAGGGGAGCGGGTCTCCGGCGGAGAAAATACGGCGGGATTTTTGAATTTCGTTCAAAATTTCTTGCTATTTTTCATTCCTGTGGTATAATGACAAATGTGAAAGACTGTACATCCAGTCACCGTGATCTAAAAACATTTTTTTATAAGGAGCGAGTTATATGTTTGAAAACAGACCCCTTTCCGGTGTAAAAGTCGTTGAGCTGGCGACCTTCGTTGCCGCTCCCTGCGCCACCCGTTTCTTCGCCGACCAGGGCGCCGACGTCATCAAGGTCGAGGCGCTGACCGGCGACGGCATCCGCTGGGCTGCTGAGGGCGAGGCCCGCCCCGTGTTCAAGGACGAGATGCAGCACAACCTGGTGTTCGAGCTGGAAAACGGCAACAAGCGCAGCATTTCCATGAACCTGAAGAATCCCGAGTGCTATGACATTCTCATGAAGCTCATCGCCGACGCGGACATCTTCGTCACCAACTGGCGTCCCCAGGCTCTGGCCCGCATGAAGCTGAGCTATGAAGACCTGAAGGCTCAGTTCCCCAAGCTGGTTTATGCCACCGTCACCGGCTTCGGTGAGAAGGGTCCCGACAAGGATCTGCCCGGCTACGACTTCACCGCTTTCTGGACCCGCTCCGGTATTCTGGGCAGCCTGTATGAGGCCGGCCAGACCCCGATGAACCTGATCCCCAGCATGGGCGACCGTGCCACCGGCATGAGCCTGGCCGCCGGCGTTCTGGCCGCTCTGTACAGAGCCTCCAAGACCGGCAAGGGCGAGAAGGTCTCCTGCAGCCTGCTGGGCACCGCTATCTTCATGCAGGGCACCATGATCCAGACCTGCCAGTACGGTCTGATCGAGTACCCCATCACCAAGCATCAGGCTCCCAACCCCCTGATGACCTGCTACAAGACCAAGGATGAGCGCTGGATCCAGACCTGCATGCCCATCTACAACCTGATGTTCCCCAACTTCGCCAAGGCTTTCGGTCATCCCGAGTGGATCGAGGACGAGCGCTTCTGCAACTTCGCCGCCCTGCAGAAGGACGGCAACAGCGGCAAGCTGTATGACGAGATCGCTGCCGTGTACGCCTCCATGACCGCGGAAGAGGCCTCCAAGGTCCTCACCGAGGCTGACATCGCCTTCGCCGTGGCGCTGGTCTGGAAGGAAGTCCTGAAGGATCCTCAGGCCTGGGCCAACGATTACTTCTATGAGGTCGAGTACAAGGCCGGCAAGTTCACCGCCGTGCGCAACCCGGTCCAGTTCGAAGAGGCCGGTCTGCCCCCCGAGATGAGAAAGTTCCCGGCTCTGGGCGGCGACACCGCCGAGATCATGAAGGGTCTGGGCTACACCGACGAGCGCATCGCCGAGATGGAAGCCAACAAGGACATCCGCTGCGGCGGCTTCGATTTCAAGAAATAATTCCATAAATCCCAAAGGCGGCGGGAGGACTCCCGCCGCCTTTTTATGCGCGTCTTTCTGTGGCGAGGGGACCTGTCTTTGCCGGTGCTTCCGTCAGACCGGGAAAGGAAATACATAGAAATCATGGGTCTCTATGCGTGTTCTTGCCTGCTTTCTGTCACGATACAGAAAGCAGGCCGTCGGAGACATTCCCGCCCGCAGGCGCAATTTGCAAGGTCCTCCGCAGTGAAATGGAAACAGCAGGCGCCGAATGCGCGCCCCCCAAAATGCTTTCATGTTCCGCTGCAGTCAAAAACGGAAGAAGAAAAACAGAGCCTCCGTGCCCCGCCGCAGACGGCGGACCCGGAGGCTCTGTCATGTTACGCAGACGCGTTATTTTTCATCCTCGGAGAGCAGGCCGCTGAGGATCAGATCCAGCAGTGCCAGCATGCGCTCCTCCAGATCGAAGCCGGCGTCGCACAGACACCAGTCGTAGCAGATACCGCGGAGGATATCGAACATGTAATCCACGATGGTCTGGGGATCCCACATCCGGCGCAGATGGCCACCCAACTGCCCCTCCTCGATGACCTGATACAGAATGGTGTGCATGGGTCTGGCCTGACGGAAGGCGTCATTGTCGGGATTGTAGAGGACTTTCAGGATATCCAGCCCCGTCTCGATGTTCAGCCGGGCATAGTAGTGGAAAAACAGCCGCAGCTGCTCCACGGTGGGTTTGCCCTGAAGCTCACGGGCTACGGTCTCAAGGAAAAAGGCGTCGCCGGGGAGGTAGACCTCGCGGATGATATCCCGCTTGCTCTCGTAGTAGGAGTAGAAGGTTCCCACGGACACGTTGGCCCGCTTGCAGATGTCGCGGATGGTGGCGCCGCGGAAGCCTTTTTCCACCATCAGCTCCAGGGCGGCAGTATAGACGGCCTCCTTGGTGATCTCGGATTTTTTATAGGGCACGGCAGTCCACACCTCCTTTTTTACGGCTCCTGCGTCCTATTTTACGGTCCATTATACCCGACAAAAGCGCGGCGCGCAAGAGGGGGACGAAAATTTTTTGAACATCATTCACTTTTTCTTGACAGACGGTTTATATGATGCTAAAATAAGTTAGGTATGTATTTGGGCCGGAGAAGCGCCTGGCGGCAGACTCCCCCGACCGAAGGGAGGGAGCCTCATCGCAACATTTATCACTGCGCGGGAAGCGGCAGAGCGGATCCCGGATCACGCCACGGTGGGCGTGGCGGGTATGGGCAGCGCCGGATTCCCGGAGGAGGTCGCGCAGGAGATCCGGGCCCGCTATCTGGAGACGGGACATCCCTTTGATCTGACGATCAAACAGGGCTGTCATCTCGGCGACGGCTATGAGCGTGGCGTCACCCGCTTCGGCGTGGAAGGCCTCGTCAGTCAGTGGGACGCCGCCCATGTGGGCATCTCTCACGAGATGAACAAGCTGGTCCGGGAAAACAAGATGCGCTGTCACTGCCTGCCCCAGGGCGTCGTGGTCAACCTCTGGCGTGAGATCGCCGCCGGAAGACCCGGTCTGCTGACAAAAGTCGGCCTGGGCACCTTCGTGGATCCCCGCAACGGGGGCGCGAAGATGAACGACGTGACGGACACCGAAGTGGTGGAGCGCGTGACGTTCCGGGGTGAGGAATATCTGTTCTATCCCTCCTTTCCCGTCCAGGTGGCGCTGCTTCGGGGCACCACCGCAGATGAGGACGGCAACATCACCTTCGAGCACGACGGCCTGATCAACGAGGGCCTGTCCGTGGCCTCCGCGGCGCATAACTGCGGCGGCATCGTCATCGTCCAGGTGGAGCGGGTCACCCTTCGGGGCACCATCAAGCCCATGGACGTGCGGATCCCCGGTATTCTGGTGGACTATGTGGTCCAGGCTACGAAGACGGAGGCCTGCTGGCAGACCCAGGGCACATACTACGACCCGTCGTTTTCCGGCGAGCTGCGCAAGCCCCTCGATCAGATCCCGCCGCTGCCGCTGGATGAGACGAAGGTCATCGCCCGGCGCTGCGCCATGGCTCTTCTGCCCGGCGGCGTGACAAATCTGGGCTACGGCATGTCGGCCAAGGTGGCCAGCATCGCGGCGGAGGAGGGCTGCTCCGACAAGGTGATCTTCTCTGCGGAGTCCGGCCCCATCGGAGGCGTTCCGGCGCCGCCGCCCCATTTCGGGAACTCCTACAACGCCTCCGCCATCATTGAGCACAACGCCATGTTCGACATCATCGACGGCGGCGGCGTGGACATGACCTGCCTCGGCATGGCCCAGGCCGACGAGGAGGGCAACATCAACGTGAGCAAGGTGGCCGGCCACCCGGTGGGCCCCGGCGGCTTTGTGGATATCACCCAGAGCACGAAAAACATCATCTTCTGCGGTACGTTCATGTACAAGTCGAAGGAGGTGGTGGAGGACGGAAAGCTCCGGATCCTGGAGCAGGGGAAATCCAGGAAGTTTGTCAGACACGTGGAGCACGTTACCTTCAGCGGACGCTATGCCAAGCCAGAGCAGCTGATCCTGTATGTCACGGAGCGCTGCGTGTTCCGTCTGCTGAACGGCCGCATGACCCTCATTGAGATCGCCTCCGGGGTGGATCTGGAGCGGGACATTCTGGCCAACATGGATTTCATGCCGGACATTTCTCCGGACCTGAAACAAATGGATCCCGGCCTTTTCCGGGAGACCTGGGGCGGCCTGAAGGCGATCCTGGGAGACTGACATCGTTGACCAAAGCAAGCGCTTTGCATATAAAAAAACTGAAGTATGGAGGTAAAGCAATGAAGAGTCCTTTTTTCAACGAAGACCATGAGATGATAAGAGATCTCGCTCGTGAGTTCGCCGAAGGCGAGCTGAAGGACGCCGCTGTCGAAATGGACAAGACCGAGGAATTCCCCCAGGAGATCCTGGACGCCATGGGCGAGATGGGTCTGTTTGGTCTGGAGATCCCCGAGGAGTACGGCGGCGCCGGCATGGACGTGCGCTCCTATGTCTGCGTCATGGAAGAGATCGCCAAGCACTGTGCCAGCGCTGCGGTCTTCGTTTCCGGCTTCAACAGCCTCGGCAGCGCCCCGATCCTGATGGACGGCACCGAGGAGCAGAAGCAGAAGTACCTGCCCGGCATCGCCAGCGGCAAGGAGTTCATGGCCTTCGGTCTGACCGAGCCCAACGCCGGTTCTGACGCCGGTTCCATGACCACCAGCGCCGTGGTCGATCCCAGCGATCCCGACTACTACATCATCAACGGCCGTAAGTGCTTCATCACCGGCGCCCCCATCGCCACCAACTGCCTGGTGTACGCCAAGACCAGCCCGGAGAAGGGCTCCAAGGGCATCACCTGCTTCATCGTCGGCATGGATCAGGAAGGCGTCTCCGTCGGTAAGCACGAGGAAAAGATGGGCCAGCGCGCCAACCCCACCAGCGACGTGATCCTCGAGGATGTCCGCGTCCATAAGGACCAGATCCTCGGCACCGTCGACGAGGGCTTCATGAATGCGCTCAAGACCCTGTCTCTGGGCCGCGTGGGCGTTTCCTCTCTGTCCATCGGCATGGCGCAGGGCGCTATGGATCTGGCCGTTGAGCACATGAAGGAGCGCAAGCAGTTCGGCAAGCCTCTGGCTAAGTTCCAGGCTCTGCAGTTCAAGATGGCGGAGGCCGAGACGAAGCTCAACGCCGCCCGTCTGCTCACCTATAATGCCGCCTATCTGCTGGACATGCAGCACGAGGGCGAGAAGGTGGATCCCACCAAGGATGCCGCCATGGCCAAGTTCTTCGCCGCGGATACCGCGATCGAGGTCATCAGCACCTGCCTGCAGATGTTCGGCGGCTATGGCTACTCCAGAGAGTATCCCATTGAGCGGATCTATCGTGACGTTCGTGTCAATTCGATCTACGAGGGCTCTTCCGAGATCCAGAAGATCGTTATTGCTGGCAAGCTGTTCAAGTAAAAAAACAGGAGGACAAAAGATGAATATTCTGGTATGCATCAAGCAGGTGCCCGACACCACGGAGATCAAGATTGATCCCGTAACCAACACCCTCATCCGCGAGGGTGTCCCCAGCATCGTCAACACGTTCGACCAGTATGCCCTTGAGATGGCTGTCCAGATCAAGGACAAGGACCCCGACACCAAGGTCATCGTCGCCAGCATGGGTCCCCCCCAGGCGGAAGTCGCGATCAAGACCTGCCTGTCCGTGGGCGCTGATAAGGGCTATCTGATCTGCGGCCGCGAGTTCGCCGGCGCTGATACCCTGTCCACCAGCTACATTATCTCCCGTTCCGTTGAAGCCATCGAGAAGCTGGAAGGCATCAAGTTTGACGCCATCTTCTGCGGCAAGCAGGCCATCGACGGTGATACCGCTCAGGTCGGCCCCGAGATGGCTGAGCATCTGGGCATCCCCCAGATCACCTACGCCATTGAGGCGGAGTTCGTCGAGAACAAGCTGCGCGTCAAGAGAGAGACCGAGGACGGCTATGAGATCCGCGAGGCTGCGTGCCCCTGCCTGATCACCGTGACCAAGCCCGCTTTCGAGCCGCGCTATGCCACCGTTAAGTCCAAGATGGCTGCCAACCGCGCCAAGATCCCCATGCTGGGCGTTGCCGATATGGATATCGACGTTGAGCGCTGCGGCCTGAAGGGCTCTGCCACCAAGGTTAAGAAGACCTTCGTCCCTGTTCGCAACAAGAATGGCATTAAGATCAAGGAAGAGACTCCCGAAGAGTCCGTCGCCAAGCTCGTCGAGCTGCTGACCGGCGCTGGCGTTATTTAAGAGGAGGGTACACATCAATGGATAACAAGAACCTGTGGGTATATATTGAGCAGTCCTATGGCGAGCCCAAGAGCGTGGGCCTGGAGCTCCTCGGCCCCGGCCGTATGCTGGCCGACAAGGTCGGCGAGAAGCTGGTCGCCGTTATCATCGCCGGTGATGCCTCCAAGGCCGCCGCTGCCGCCATCGCCTATGGTGCTGATGAAGTCATCACCTGCGAAGGCCCCGAGTATGAAGACTACAACACCGACGCCTATGCCCCCGCTCTGGAGGCTCTGATTCAGGAGTTCAAGCCCTCCGTTATGCTCATCGGCGCCACCAGCCACGGCCGTGACCTGGGTCCCCGTGTCGCCTGCCATCTGAAGACCGGCCTGACCGCCGACTGCACCAGCCTCGACCGCGACGTCGAGACCGGCAAGGTCCAGTGGACCCGTCCCGCCTTCGGCGGCAACCTGATGGCCACCATCGAGTGCCCCAACGACTTCCCCCAGATCGGCACCGTTCGTCCCGGCGTCTTCAAGAAGGGCGCGAAGGACGAGTCCCGCACCGCTCCCATCACCAAGTTCGATTTCCACGTTTCCGAGGATCAGATCCACGCCAAGCTGATCGAGCGTATCGTTGACGCCGGCGCTGAGCTGGTCAAGCTGGAAGACGCCGACATCATCTGCTCCGGCGGCCGTGGTCTGGGCAAGCCCGAGAACTTCTCTCTGGTGCAGGCTCTGGCCGACGCCATCGGCGGCGTGGTCGGTTCCTCCCGTGCTGCCGTTGATGCTGGCTGGATCTCCCACGCCCATCAGGTCGGCCAGACCGGTAAGACCGTTGCCCCGAAGCTGTACATCGCCTGCGGCATCTCCGGTGCCATCCAGCACCTGGCCGGCATGTCCGGTTCCGACTGCATCGTGGCCATCAACAAGGATCCCGATGCTCCCATCTTCGAGGTCGCCAACTATGGCATCGTCGGTGATATCAACACCGTGCTGCCCGCTCTGACCGAAGCGATCAAGAAGCTGAAGGCGTAATCGCGCGTTTTACATCTTAGTTATTTATTAGAAGCGTACGTTTTTGTTGTTGACGAAAGGATTTAGTTGAATATGTTTAATCTGACTGAAGACCAACTTTCCATCCGGGAAATGGTGCGCGAGTTCGCGCAGAAAGAGGTCAAGCCTCTGGCCGCTGAAGTGGACGAAGAAGAGCGCTTCCCCTCTGAGAACATTCCCAAGATGGCGGAAATGGGTCTGTTTGGCATCCCCTACTCCGACGAGTATGAGGGCGCCGGCCTGGATAACGTCGCCTATGCCATTACCGTGGAGGAGCTCTCCAAGGTCTGCGGCACCACCGGCGTTATCGTTTCCGCTCATACCTCCCTCTGCTCCTGGCCGATCTATCACTTCGGCACCGAGGAGCAGAAGCAGAAGTATCTGCCCGACCTGCTGTCCGGCCGTAAGCTGGGCGCCTTCGGCCTGACCGAGCCCAGCGCCGGCACCGACGCCGCCATGCAGAAGACCACTGCGGACGACAAGGGCGATTACTATCTGCTCAACGGCAGCAAGATCTTCATCACCAACGCCTCTGAGGCCAGCACCTTCGTTATCTTCGCGATGACCGACAAGGAGCTCGGCAACAAGGGCATCACCGCCTTCATCCTCGAGAAGGGCATGCCGGGCTTCAGCATCGGCGCTCACGAGAAGAAGATGGGCATCCGCGGCTCCGCCACCTGCGAGCTGATCTTTGAGGACGTCAAGGTTCCCAAGGAGAACATGCTCGGCGAGCTCGGCAAGGGCTTCAAGGTTGCTATGATGACCCTGGACGGCGGCCGTATCGGCATCGCCGCTCAGGCTCTGGGCATCGCCCAGGGCGCCATCGACGAGACCGTCAAGTATACGCAGGAGCGTATCCAGTTCGGTAAGCGCATCAGCCAGTTCCAGAACACCCAGTTCCAGCTGGCCGATATGCAGACCAAGGTTGACGCTGCCCGCCTGCTGGTCTATCGCGCAGCTGCCGCGAAGGACGCCGGTGAAAAGTACACGCATCTGGCTGCCATGGCCAAGCTGTTCGCCTCTGAGACCGCCAGCGACGTCACCCGCCGCTGTGTCCAGCTGTTCGGCGGCTACGGCTACACCCGTGATTACCCGGTGGAGCGCATGATGCGTGACGCCAAGATCACCGAGATCTATGAGGGTACCTCTGAAGTCCAGCGGATGGTTATCTCCGCCTGGATGGGTGTGAAGTAAGTTTAGTTCGATTTCGGGAAAGGCGTCGGCTTTATGGAGTCCGGCGCCTTTCCCCCCATACAACACTAAGGAGGTTCATCATATGTCTACTGTTACTCTGGAAAAGAACGGTCACATCGGCATTCTGACCATCGACCGTCCCAAGGCCCTGAACGCCCTCAACAGCGAGGTGCTGAAGGATCTGGGCGCCGCGGTGGACGCCGTTGAGGCTGATGAGGATATCTATGTTGCCATCATCACCGGCGCAGGCGAAAAGTCCTTCGTAGCCGGCGCGGATATCGCCGAGATGAAGGATTATGACGTCGCCGGCGGCGAGGCCTTCGGCCTGCGGGGCAACGACGTGTTCCTGAAGGTGGAGAACATGACCAAGCCCGTCATCGCGGCCATCAACGGCTTCGCGCTGGGCGGCGGCAATGAGCTGGCCATGTCCTGCGACATCCGTCTGGCCAGCGAGAAGGCCAAGTTCGGTCAGCCTGAGGTCGGTCTGGGCATCACCCCGGGCTTCGGCGGCACCCAGCGCCTGCCCCGCATCGTGGGCGTGGCCAAGGCCATGGAGCTGATCCTCACCGCCAAGACCATCAAGGCCGACGAGGCGGCCCGCATCGGTCTGGTCAGCTATGTCTATCCCGCTGAGGAGCTGATGGACAAGGCTCTGGAGCTGGCCAACGCCATTGCCGCTCAGGCGCAGGTCGCCGTGCGGCAGAGCAAGAAGTGCATCCGTCAGGGCATCCATCTGGATATGGCTTCCGCCGTGGCTCTTGAGGCCAAGTATTTCGGTGAGTGCTTCGCCACCGAGGATCAGAAGGACGCCATGAACGCGTTCGTGAACAAGGAGAAGCTGAACGGCTTCAAGAACAAGTGATCTGCATCAACTGATTTGAAAGAAGTTGTATTTGAATTAGGAGGGTATATAAATGGCTATCAATAAAGTAATGATCCTGGGCGGCGGCACCATGGGCCTGGACATCGCGCAGGTTTTCGCGAAGGCCGGCAAGACGGTTGTCGTTCGTGATATCAGCGACGAGATTATCGACGCCTCTGAGGCTCGCCTGATCAAGACGCTGGACAAGCTGGTTGCCAAGGGCAAGATGGAGCAGGAGGCCAGAGACGAGCTGTTCGGCCGCGTCTCCTTCACCGTGGATATGGCTCCCGCCGCCGATGCGGACCTGATCCTGGAAGCTGCCGTTGAGAATCTGGCCATCAAGCAGAGCATCTTCAAGGAGCTGGACGAGATCTGCAAGCCCGAGTGCTATTTCGCCACCAACACGTCCTCCATCTCCATCACCGCCATCGGCGCCGTGACGAAGCGGAAGGAAAAGTTCATCGGCATGCACTTCTTCAATCCCGCCACCGTCATGAAGCTGGTCGAGGTCATCCGCAGCGCCAACACCTCTGACGAGACCTTCCACACCATCTTCAACCTGGCCATTGAGATCGGCAAGAGCCCCATTCAGGTCAACGAGGCCCACGGCTTCGTCGTCAACCGTCTGCTGATCCCCATGATCAACGAGGCCTCCATGATCCTGGGCACCGGCGTCGCCTCCGCCGAGGACATCGACAACGCCATGAAGCTGGGCGCCAACTTCCCCATGGGTCCCCTCGCTCTGGGCGATCTGATCGGCATCGACGTCTGCGTCGCCATCATGGACGTTATGTTCCAGGAGACCGGCGACTCCAAGTATCGCTGCTCGCCCATCCTGCGTAAGATGGCCCGCGGCGGCCTGCTCGGCCGTAAGACCGGCGAAGGCTTCTTCGTCTACGACAAATAAGCGGTTTCTGCGCATAAAAAAGCACCGCCTCCCTCGGGAGACGGTGCTTTTTTTAACGAAAACCCGCTTCGCTGGGCTTTTCGTTAAGAAGGCTGCGCTTCGCTTCCCGCACGCCCAATGGCGCACGGGCGCTCCGCGAGAAGTGTTTTTTCCGTGATACATGCTCCCGGAAAAAACGGATTTTGATTTTATTCGCGGCGTGCGCGCCGCGAACTCTGCGAGGCTTTTTATGTGCTATGAAGACAGCTCCGCCAGCCCGGCCAGGATCAGCCGCAGGGTCTCTTCGATCTGCCGGCCGGTGCAGTCCACCGTCAGGTCGCTGTACCGCTCATAGAGGGGCAGCCGTTCCTCATAGGCGTCTCTCAGATCATGGCCCTGCCGGAGGACGACGCCCCGGGTGGTGATGTCCGTGACCCGCCGGGCGATCTCCTCATAGGAGACCCGGAGATAGACGATCCGGCCGCACTGCCGCAGGTGCTCCATGCCCCGTCGGGAGTAGACGGCGCTGCCGCCGGTGGCGACGACGCAGCGGTGGACCTGCAGCGAGGCCAGGATATCCTCCTCCGCCTGCAGGAAGGCCTCCATGCCCTCCTCGTCCAGCAACTCCTGGAGCAGACGGCCGGTCCGCTGCTGGAGCAGGATATCCGTATCCAGAAAATCCATGCCCAGAGCCTTGGCCAGCAGGACGCCCAGGGTACTCTTCCCGGCCCCGGACATGCCGATGAGAAACAGGTTGTCCATCAGTCCTCCTTCAGCGACAGCCCGTAGGCCTCATATCTGGCGATGCGTGCGTCCCGATCCGCCGGGTCCCTGCCCAGGGTCAGGATATAAAACTTGATCTTCGGTTCCGTGCCCGAGGGCCGTACCAGCAGGCTGGTGCCGTCGGCCAGCTCATAGCGCAGCACGTCGGAGCCGGACAGCTCCATGGCCGTCACGGCGCCGGTAGCCGTGTCCGTCACGGTGCCGTCCTGATAGTCCTTTCGGATGAGGACGTCCTCTCCGGCGATGACGGCGGGGGGATCCTGCCGCAGCCGGGCCATCAGGGCCTTCATACGCTCCTGCCCGTCCACGCCGGGCATCACCAGATTCACGGTCTTCTCACCGTAATAGCCGTATTTCTCGAACAGGGCCTGCAGCGCATCGTAGAGGGTCATGTTCCGGGCGGCATACCAGACGGCCATCTCCGCCAGCAGCAGGGAGGCGGTGACGGCGTCCTTGTCCCGGACATAGTCGCCCAGCATATAGCCGTAGGACTCCTCATAGGAGAAGACCACCTTGCCCTGACCGGCGGCCTCCAGCTGGTTTTTCTTCTCCGCCATGAATTTGAAGCCGGTAAACGTGTCGATACAGCGCACACCGTGGGCCTCCGCGGCCCTGCGGGCCATCTCCGTAGTGACGATGGTCTTCAGTGCCACCGCGTCAGGGGGGAGAGTGCCGTTGCGCTGCCGGGCGGAGAGGAGATAATCCAGCAGCAGCACACCGGTCTGATTGCCGGACAGGGTGATATAGTTGCCCTCCCGGTCCCGGACCATAAGGCCCACCCGGTCGGCGTCAGGGTCGGAGCCGATGATGCAGTCCGCGCCGACGGACCGGGCCAGCTCGACAGCCAGCGCAAACCCCTCGGGATTTTCCGGGTTGGGGGAGACCACCGTGGGGAAGGTCCCGTCCAGGACCATCTGCTCCGGCACACAGTGGATGTGCTTCAGCCCCAGACGGCGCAGAGCCTCGGGGATCAGGATGTGGCCCGCCCCGTGGAAGGGAGTGTAGACCACGTGAAAGCTGTCCGCCATGGACGCCACGGTCTCCGGATCGTTGGCCATGGCCATGACCTGAGACAGGAAAGCCTCGTCGGTCTCCTGCCCCATGAAGGTGACCAGCCCCTGCTCCACGGCCCGGGAGAAGGGCAAAGTTTTTACGTCCCGGAACATATCCATCTCCGCCATCCGGGCCGCGATCTTGGAAGCCGGTCCCGGCGGCAGCTGGGCGCCGTCGGACCAGTAGACCTTGTAGCCGTTGTACTCCTTTGGATTGTGGCTGGCGGTGACGTTGATGCCTGCGGCGCAGCCGTAATAGCGGATGGCGAAGCTCAGCTCCGGAGTGGGCCGCAGGGCCTCAAAGAACCGCACGGGGATCCCGTTGGCGGTCATGACCTCGGCGGCTGCCTCGGCAAAAGCCCGGGAGTTGATCCGGCAGTCGTAGCAGATGGCCACGCCGGTACGCTGGCAGTCCGGCTCCTCGGCCCGGATCACGTCGGCAAAGGCCTGGGTGGCATGTCGGATCACATGGAGGTTCATGCGGTTGACGCCCATACCCATGATGCCCCGCAGTCCGGCTGTGCCAAAAGCCAGAGGGGCGTAAAAGCGGCTCTCCAGCTCCGCCTCATCGTCCAGAACAGCCTCCAGCTCCGCCCGCTCCGACGGAGACAGGGCGCCGGAGTCCAGCCAGACCTGACACTGTTCACGATACGTCATGGGGTGTCTCCTCCTCGTTTGAATTCTCACTGTGGAGCAGGGCCGTGGCCTCCTCCAGACGGCTCTGGGGCACGTACAGGTCCGCACCGTAACCGGAAAAGCCCAGTACCACCTTACCGAAGGAGCCGTCCCTGGGATAGCGGATCAGCGCGGGGATGCCGTAGGACCAGAGCATGGCGCAGGCGATGTCCGCCTGACCGTCCATGCTGCCCACGTGCTCGAGCAGGACGGCCAGCTCCAGCTCGCCCTTCTCATCCCGGGGCCATTCCGGACGACTTTCCAGGGAGGGGTGGATCTTTCGATCCTTTTTCTTTTTCATGGATGCCGGAGCCAGTCCGCACCGGGGGCAGACGTCGCCCTCAAAATCCATATCGCAGTTGTTGCAGTAGTGCATATGACAGCCTCCTGACAGTTGATTCAAGGTGACTCTATTCTACGCGGCGGGAATACCGCCGTCAAGCTTATTTGTGGTAACGGGTCCCCAGTCGGATCTGGAAGGCGCGGTAGAGCTGCTCCAGCAGCAGCACCCGGGCCAGGTGATGGGGGAAGGTCATGGGGGACAGGGACAGCCGCCAGTCGGCCCGGGCCTTCACCGCCTCGTGAAGACCGAAGGAACCGCCGATGAGAAAGACCAGGCGGCTGCCGCCGCGGACGGCCAGCTGCTCCAGCTGCTGAGAGAACGCCTCGCTGGAGCAGGGCTTCCCCTCGACGCAGAGGGCGCAGACGGCGGCCCCCTTTGGGATCAGGGCCAGCAGGGCCTCGCCCTCCTTTTTCAGAGCATTTTCGATCTGAGCCGGCGAGGGCCGGTCCGGCAGGCGCTCCTCCGGCAGCTCCGTGATCTTCAGCTTGCAGGAGGGCTCCAGCCGCTTCGCGTACTCCGCCGCGGCAGCCTGATAGAAGGGCTCTTTCAGTTTGCCCACACAGAGGATATGTATGTTGTGCACGCTCACACCTCCACGGCCGGGGCGCAGGCGCTCCGGGGGATCAGACGGGGCGAGACGCCGGTACCCCGAAGGGCGGCGGCGGCAGCGTCGCGGGCCAGGGCCTCCGTATTGTTCTTCTCACTGAGATGGGCCAGCAGGATCCGTTCTGTCCCGTGCTCCACGGCCTCCTGAGCCAGCGCGGCGGCGGCCTCGTTGCACAGATGGCCCCGGTCGCTGAGAATGCGGCGTTTGAGCCAGTCGGGATAGGGCCCCAGCCGCAGACGGTCGATGTCGTGGTTGCTCTCCAGGATCAGCGTATCGCAGGTGCGGGCGGCGGCCCGGATATTCTCCGTCACACAGCCCAGGTCGGTGATCAGCCCCAGAGTCCGCCGCCCGTCGGTGACGGTGTAGCCCACGCTGTCCGCGGCGTCGTGAGGGGTGGAGAAGGAGGTGAGGGCCAGATCTCCGAGACAGAAGCTGTCCCCGGCGTGGAAGGGCCGCAGCAGGTCCTCCAGACGGGGCGTCATCCGGGCCAGCTCCCGGGCTGTCCCCGCGCTGGCGAAGACGGGGACGGAGCAACGCTTCGTCAGCACCGCCAGACCGGCCACGTGATCCGCATGCTCGTGGGTGACGACGATGGCGGACAGCCGGTCCGGGGTCAGGTCCAGCTCCGCCAGAGCCCGGGTGATGCGCCGGGCGGAGATGCCGGCGTCCAGCAGCACGGCGGTGCTGCCCATGGTGACCAGGGCGCAGTTGCCGGAGGAGCCGCTGGCAAAGGTATACAGATGCAAGAAAATCGCCTCCAGAAAGAGCGGGGGATTCGGCGCCCCTCCGCAGATTACGGGGAGGGGGACCGATAAGGAAACCCCCGCACAGGGCGGGGGCAGCGTATCGACGTTGTCGACACGCATCAAATCAAACCCGCTTCGCTGGGCTTTGATTTGAGAGGACTGCGGCCCGCTGCAGCGCAGGCTTTTGCCCACACGGCGGGCGAAAGCCCACGTTTGCGGGCCGAGATGTGTTTTTTTCGTGATACATGCTCCCGGAAAAAACTGATTATTATCTTATTCGCGGCGTGCGCGCCGCGAACTCTGCGAGGCCTTGTTTATAGTCTGAGCCCCCGCACAGGGCGGGGGCGTAATGTTTGAATGATAAGGGGATCACCCGGCCTTGGCGGGCTCCTCCACGGGATCGGGGAAGTCGCGGGTCTCGATCTGTACGCCGATGCCCCGCATCTTGCCCACCACATCCTCGTAGCCCCGCTCCACATGGTGGATGGCGCTGATCTCCGTGATGCCGTTGGCGGCGGCTCCGGCGATGATCATGGCGGCGCCGGCCCGGAGGTCGCAGGCGGAGATGGGCGCGCCGATGAGTTCCTTTACGCCGTCGAAGACAGCGACCTTGTTGTTGACCTGGATATTGGCGCCCATGCGCTTAAGCTCGTCCACATAGCGGAAGCGGTTGTCCCAGATGCTCTCGGTGAGCACGCTGGTGCCCTCCGCCAGAGCGAGACAGACGCCGATCTGGGGCTGCATATCCGTGGGAAAACCGGGGTAGGGCAGGGTCTTGACGTTGACGGGACGCAGAGGTCCGTTCCGGCGTACCACCAGAGCGTCGTCCTCCACCTCGACCTCCACGCCCATCTCCACCAGCTTGGCTGTGATGCAGTCCAGATGCTTGGGGATGACGTTGCACACCCGGACCTCGCCGCCGGCGGCGGCCGCGGCGGCCATATAGGTGCCGGCCTCGATCTGGTCGGGGATGATGGAGTAGGAGCCGCCGGCCATATGATCCACGCCCCGGACCTTGATCACGTCCGTGCCGGCGCCCATGATGTTGGCGCCCATGGAGTTGAGGAAGTTGGCCAGATCCACGATATGGGGCTCACGGGCAGCGTTTTCGATGACGGTCATGCCCTGGGCCTTGCAGGCGGCCAGCATGATATTGATGGTGGCGCCCACGGAGACGATGTCCATGTAGATGTTGGCGCCCCGGAGGTGTCCTCCGGGCACGTTGGCGCAGATAAAGCCCTCCTGATTATCGATTTCCGCACCCATGGCCCGGAAGCCCTTCAGATGCTGATCGATGGGGCGCACGCCGAAATCACACCCGCCGGGCATGGGGACCTCCGCCTGGCCGCACCGGCCCAGCAGCGCGCCGATGAGGTAGTAGGAGGCGCGGATGGTGTGGGCCAGAGCATAGGGGGTGTGGAAGGAGTGGACGTTGGTACAGTCGATATCCATGGTGTGACGGTTCACCGTCCGGATATCGGCGCCCAGTTCCTGAAGAATATTCAGCAGGAGTGTTACATCGCTGATCTGCGGGATATTTTCAATGCGGCAGGGCCCGTCCACAAGCAGAGCAGCGGGGAGGATCGCCACGGCGGCGTTTTTCGCGCCGCTGATGGTGACCTCACCGTGGAGGGGATGTCCGCCTTTGATAATATACTTAGTCAAGAGATGCACCTTCTTAAACGTTTGAAACACGGGGCTCCGAAGAGTAGACGTATCCACTATTGATTAGTATACCATAATATAGGGGGGGATTGCAAAAGAAAATTATGAATCAGGCGAAATTTTTTCATAAACCTGCAGAAATCAAGGCGTTTTGAGGGGAAAAAGGTCGGCAGCCGCCGGAAAAACGGGGGATGCGGCGGCAAAAGCCCGGCAGTTACGAGCCGGTCCGGTCCACGGAGGCCGCGGAGGCACTGACGAAGTAGTCACCGATGTTGGTGGAGATCCGCAGTACCGGCGTCAGGGCGCTGCCGTAGGAGCCGGTGAAGCGGTAGCCGTAATCCAGGGAGGTGATTTCACTGCACAGGTCGCCGCCTGTTTTCACATCGTTGAGAAAATGGAGCAGCAGCGTAGCGGTGGACAAGGGCGTATCGCCGCTGCGTACCGGCGTCTCGCCCAGCAAGCACCGGCCGGAACAGGAGATCAGCGACGTCTCGTCGTAGCCGAATGTGACGGTGCAGGAGAAGATGGGCAGATCCTCGACGGTCTGGGTGAAGACCAGTTCGGCCGCTTCCGCCTCTCCGGCGGCGTCGGCCTGTACGGCCTCGACGCCCATGGACCGGAGCAGCTTTGCGGCCTGGCGGGCCGGTGAACCGGCCGCCGGCAGAGCGCCGGGCTCCAGAGTGACGGAGAAATTGCCGTTGGCGGAGAAGACGGCGGTTCCGCGGTCGGAGGCAAAGGAGTGGGTGGAGCCGGAGAGATTGGTTTCCGTGATCTCACCCAGCAGCGCGGCGGCGGCCTGCGCCTCTGCGTCGGTGTCCCGGACGGTGGTCCGGGGCGAGAGCAGCGGCTCCCGGGCCGGCAGACAGGAGGGGGGCAGGGCGATATCGCTCTGCGCGAACAGGGCGATGAGATCCGCCTCCGCGTTCTGTCGCTGGTGCCGGGTCTGGGCATGGAGGTACATCGCCAGTCCCATCAGGAGCAGATCCACGACGACCAGCAGGATCAGAATGATGGATTTCAGCTTGGACCATTCCAAAGGCGGACCCCTCCTTTCACGGGAACCGGCGGATGCTGTGGGTCGGACGCACCGGCAGCCTTACAGCACCAGCCAGGCAGGGGACAGGGTGCTGCCGGGCCCGGCGTAGCCCGCCGTAAGAAGACTGCCGTCCTGGCCCATGGCATGGAGGGCGGCGGCAACCTGTTTTTCCGGCAGAAGCAGGACAAGAGTGTCCGTACGGGCAAAGGTGCGGTAGTGCAGGACGCAGGAGGCCACCTGCCCGTCCGCAACGCGGAAGAGGGCGGCGCAGTCAGCGCCCTCCGGGAGGATAGGCATGCCGTCAAGGCAGTAGCCGAAGCGGATCACATAGACGCCCTCCTCGTCGTAGGCCGCGTCCATCAGGTACAGAGATGCGTCGCCGCACTGGGCGCCTACCGTCTGCTGAGCCAGCTGACGGGCGACCTCGATGGCCTGGGCCTGGCTCCCCTCCCGGATCAGAAGCCGGGACTCGCCGCCGCTCTCATAGGAGACGTTGCCGTCGCCGCCGATGCGCAGGGTGGAGGTCCCCTCCAGGACGACCCGTCCGGCGTCGGAGGAGTAGGTGGCGTTGGTGCGGGGATTGAACTCCATGGCGGTGAGAAGAGCGGTCAGGCTGCTGTCGGTAAAGGACACCGCGTCGACAGAGAGCATGGGGGCGGAGAGAGCGTCCGGCAGCAGCAGGGTGGAGGGGGCCAGAGGGCTGTCCGTCTCGCAGGCAAAGGCCGCCTCGTTGGACAGATAGTTGGAACACAGGGCTTCCAGTTGGCCGGTGAGCTCCGGGGAAGTCTGACAGAAGCAGTACTGCCCGCTGGTCTCGTCCCGATAGCACAGCAGCAGCGAGCCGTCGGAGTCGGGACAGAGCAGAAGCTGGCGGACGCTGCCGGACAGTGAGGTTCGGGGCTCGTCCTCCCCGCAGAGCCAGGAGGTCAGGACTGACAGGGGAACGCGGCCGGGATAGAACAGATAGATATTGGCGCCGGTCAACGCGGTGAGCCACTCTTCCTCCGGGACGACCCGGGGGGCGTCAGCGGTGCACAGCGCGTCGCCCAGCAGGGGACTCAGTTCGTTGTAGACACGGTTGACGGAGGCATCGTCGTAGCGCACGCCGTAGCGGGCGTGGCCGGTGCCGATGGCGATCACAGAGGGGGTGGCGGCGGCCTCCTGAGGCAGGACGCCGACGTCGGAGGTCTGGACCGTAGTCAGGCGGTACCAGGTCTGGGCCGGCATCTCGCCGGTGAGTTCCTTATAGATCGGTGTGGTCATCACCAGAAGGACGGCCACGATCAGGAGCACGGCGATGAGAATGCTCTTGATCGCCTCCACAGACTTCCGGCTCATTGCTCAGACCCTCCGTCCCGGGGGACAGTGATGCGCACCGTCAGACCGGGACCCTCGTGCTCCGGCAGGGTGATGGTACCGCGGTGGAGTTCAATGATCTGATGGGCAATGGCCAGTCCCAGGCCCGTACCGCCGGAATCCCGGCTGCGGGCCTTGTCCACCCGGTAAAAGCGCTCAAAGATCCGCTCCCGGTCCTTTTCCGGGATGCCGATACCGTTGTCGGAGACCTGGATCCACACGTCAGAGCCGCAGGTGCCGGCGGTGAGCCGGATGCAGCCGCCGTCGGGGGTGTATTTGATGGCGTTGGAGAGAATGTTCAGCACGACCTGGCTGAGCCGGTTCCGGTCGGCCCGGATCTCCGGCAGTGCATCATTCGGCTCGAATACCAGGGTGTGGTTATGATTTTTCGCATCCAGCAGCACGGCGTCGTAGCAGCTCTGGAGCAGCTCGGGCAGGGGGAAGCGGCTGTAATCCAGGGTGATCTGATTGGAGTCGAACCGGGAGAGGGTCAGCAGATCCTGGACGATATGGGTCATGCGGTCGGTCTCGCTGAGGAGGACGCCGAAGAAATGCTCCCGGGTCTCCGGGGGCAGGCTGTCCCCGGCGTCGGCCAGGGTCTCGGCGTAGCTGCGGATGTTGGTCAGCGGCGTGCGCAGCTCGTGGGAGACATTGGAGACGAACTCCTTGCGGAGATCCTCCGCCCGCTTCCGGGTGGTGATGTCGTGAATGACCACCACGATACCGCCCTGGGTCTCGCTGCGGAAGGGGGCCAGATACAGCACAAGACTGCTCTCGCCCACCTGGTGCTCGATCTCCCGGAAGGAGGGCCGCTTCAGAGCCGCCACCTCGGCCATGGGGACCATGTCTCCCAGCACGTCCTCGTAGCGGGTGTCGGGGCCGAAGGTGCGGCCCAGCATCTCCTGGGCGGCGGGATTGATGTGGATCATGGTCCCGTCCGGAGCAAAGGCGATGACGCCGTCGGTGAGGTGCAGGAACAGCGTGTCCAGCTTGTTGCGTTCGTTTTCCACTTGATCGATGGTCTCCTGCAGGACCCGGGACATATGGTTGAAGGTGTCCGTCAGGACACCGATCTCATCCTGTGAGGCCACCTCGATCTGCTGGGAGAAATCGCCCCGGGCCACCTCCCGGGCGCCGTCGGTGAGGCGCTCGATGGGCTTGATGAGGGCCTTGGAGAGCAAAAAGCTCAGCAGGATGGAGATGGCAAGCCCGAAGACAAGGGCCTCCACCACGATCTTGCTCAGCTCGGAATTCAGATTCTGTACCGTCTCGCGGTTGTCCAGGATATAGAGGATAAAGCTCCCGTTCCCGTCGGAGATAGGCAGCGCCACGTCCATATAGGGGGCGGTGATGTCGCTGGCATACCCCTCCCGTCCGCTGATGGCCTCCAGGATATTCGGCGTGATCTCCAGAGAACTGCCGCCGTCGGGATCGGAGCCGGCCAGATAGTCGCCGGTCTCACCGTCCAGGATGTAGTAATTGCGGTTGCTGCTGTCGATGCCCAGCAGGCCCGCGTTGGCGTCCAGGATCTCCTGGAGCCGCGCCACGGCGTCGTCCTTTCCGGCGGCGTCCCGCAGATCCCGGACCAGGCCGGTGTCGGAGAAGGCGGTCTCCATCTGGATATAAAAGTTCTTCAGGTAGAACCCCGCCACGTTGTTGACCAGAAACACGCCGACAACGCCCATCAGGGCCAGGATCAGCAGCAGCATGATCAGATTCAGTTTCATGTGCAGGCTGCGGAACATGACGGACACCTCCAGCAGTTTGATCGATGGGGAGCGGCCGGCCGGTTACTGACCGGCGAAGAGGTAACCCACCCCCCGGCGGGTGAGGATGTAGATGGGATGGGCGGGGGTATCCTCCACCTTTTCCCGCAGGCGCCGGATCGTGACGTCCACGGTCCGGGCGTCCCCGGCGTACTCGTAGTTCCACACCTGCTCCATCAGCGCCTCCCGGGAGAAGACGGTGCCGGCGTGGGCGGCCAGGAATTTCAGCAGCTCGAACTCCCGGGCCGTCAGCTCCAGGGGCTTGCCGTCCTTAAAGACGGTGTATCCGGCAGTGTCGATGGACAGCGTGCCGAAGCGGAGCGCGTCGGTATCGTCGGCGGACTCGGTGATCATGGCGCTGCGGCGGATGTTGGTCTTTACCCGGGCCAGCAGCTCCCGCACGGAGAAGGGCTTGGTGATATAGTCGTCGGCGCCCAGCTCCAGCCCCTTGACCTTGTCGTCCTCGTCCTCACGGGCGGTGAGGATCAGAATAGGGATGGAACTGCCCGCTTCCCGGATCTGCCGACAGACCTCGTAGCCGTCCAGCTGGGGCAGCATCAGGTCCAGCAGGATCAGGTCGGGATTTTTCTCCAGGGCCAGCTGCAGCCCCGTCCTGCCGTCGAAGGCCTCCAGGGTGTCGTAGCCCTCCCGGCGCAGATTGAAATTCAGGATATCAACGATATTCTTTTCGTCTTCCACGATCAGGATCAGAGCGGACAAAACAAGGACCTCCTTTGCATCAGGACCCGGTCAGAGTCCCAGAAGACGTGCGGCCTTCAGTGCCGCAGCCACCGTTTTCGCATCGTACTGGCTGCCGTCCATGATCTGGTCCAGCAATTCCGACAGGGGCATGCGCACCAGCTCCAGCAGCTCATCCTCGTCGGGATGGGCGTCAGCCTGGCGCAGATCCCGGGCCAGGAACAGGGACAGCTTCTCGTCGCAGAAGCCGGGAGAGGGCAGAATGGCGCCCATGGGGGTGAGAGAACCGGGGATCAGTCCGGTCTCCTCGCTCAGTTCCCGGAGGGCGGCGGCCTCCGGCTCCTCGCCGGGCTCCAGCTTCCCCGCCGGAGCCTCCAGCAGGGCCTCGCCTATGGGGTAGCGGAACTGCCGCACCAGCAGCACGGTACCGTCGTCAAATACCGGCAGCACCGTGACGCCGCCGGGATGACGGACCACCTCACGGATACTCTCACTGCCATTGGCCAGCCGGATCCGGTCCCGCCGGACGTCCAGCAGACGGCCGGAAAAGACAGTCTCCCCGGACAGAAGGGTCTCCTTCAACTCCATGTTCCGCACACCACTTTCCATGTCAAAAATTATGTATCATTTATTATATCATACGGAACGCGGTTTGTCAGCGCTTTTTCGATTTTCGCACCGCATTGATTTCGGTTCCGGCTTCCGATGTTTCCAGGCATTCCCGCTGGCATCGCCGGCGGACCCGGCGTATAATGGTGGGAGAAAACAATGGGAGGAGGGGATACCATGACGGTGCAGAGGATCGGCGGGACCGGCGTTGCCCTGTATCTGACGCCGGAAGACCTGGAGGACCACGGCGGCGACCGGGAGACCCTGGACGTGAGCTGGACCACAGACGTGATCCGGCAGTATCTGAACCGGGGCGGCGTCCGGATGGAGGGAAAACTGGAGATCGAGGCGTTTCCCTGCGACAGCGGAGTGCTGCTGCTGGCCAGTGTCTGCCCGCCGGAGCCGGTGTTCCTGGGATTTCCTGACTTTGAGAGCGTACTCTGTGCGGCCCGGGGCCTGCCGGAGCCGACAGGCCGTCTGTTCTATGCCGACGGGCAGTACATCCTGACTCTGCCGGAGGGCCCCGCCGCCCGGGCGCTGACGGAGTTCGGCGTCTGGCTGGAGCGCCCCTCCGGCTTCGAGGCCTGGCTCCGGGAGCACGGCCGGGTGATCCTGCCGGATGGCGCCCTGGCGCACCTGGCCGGGATCTTCCCCTGAACACGCAGACCGCCCCGATCCCACCGGGATCGGGGCGGTCTGTTTAGATAAAAAACAATATTATGGCATGGCGGAAAAGGGTCACATCGCGTCCTTATCCGCCGGACCGGCGGACCCGTCATACGCAGTCATAGCGGCGGCCCGGGCTGCCTGCCGGAATTCCCGGGGCGTCATGCCGGTCTCCAGCCGGAAGATACGGGTAAAGTACTGCTGGTTTTTGAACCCGGACTCCAGAGCGACGTTCAGCAGCGGCATATTTGCTTCCGCCAGCAGCCGTTTGGCCCATTCGATGCGAAGCTCCAGGACATAGGCGGAAAAGGAGATCTTCATCTCCTTATGGAACAGAAAAGACAGATAGGAGGGGTTGACGTTGATCTCCGCCGCGATATCCTGCAGACAGATGGGATTGCGGTAATTGTCCCAGATATACTGCAGCGTCCGCTGCACGTGATAGGAGAGCCCCTTGCTGCTGTTGATCTTGCCAATGAGAAAGCGCAGCTGGCGGGAGATATCCGGCAGCAGGGCAAAGGGATCGGAGGCCCGGACGAACATCGACTCAAAGGCGTCGCCCGCTGTGATGCGGTCCTCCGTCGAAACGCCGGCGGTATTGGCGTTGCGCAGGATGTGCCACATGATCCCCGCCACGTGGAGACGGGCGAGATTGGGCCGCAGCTCCGGTTCGTCATATCGCTGTACGTACTCCTGGGCCACGGCAAACAACTCGCCCAGATTTTTCAGAGCGTTTTCCAGATCCCCGCGGCAGATCGAGGTTTCCAGCTCTTTGGACAGGTAAAAACGGACCTGAAGCAGCTGCGTCTGGTCGAGGGACGGACCGCCGGGGCAGCTGTCCATATGTGTATAATTGTTATCTGTCATGAGGCGGCTCCTTTTCAGAGTCTGCAGGGAAAGGGGCTGTAAATGCACGCAGACTGCTTCTTAATAAAAACAGCATGGGGCAAAAGAAAGTATAAAAATCAGACAAGACAGACCAAAATAAAAAGAGGGGCCTTCGCGGATCGTTTTCTTAAGGATATCATAAGTTTAGGTTGAATTGCAATAATAACACAAAGAAAAAATGGCGATTTTTCGGCTATTTACCTAAAATTATAATAAAAAACACTTAGAAATCTATAAGACAAAGCAGGATCGACTTCGTATAATCGAATTATAAAACTCAGCCAAAAGTTGCAGTTTAAAGACTCCTGCCCGCTGTTTTGCATGAACGGGAAAGGGGGAGAATGTTTCGCAAACCGAGCGGGAGAAAGAACGGAACCCACCGGATCTGAGAGGGGATCCGCCTCAAAAGCACTTTAATTATATTTTATTGAGTAAGGAGGTTTCTGTTATGGCGCTTAAACCCTGTACCAGGAAGCCGGCATTGGCGAACGCAAAGTTCCACTATGCGTGGATCATCGTGATTGCTGTGTTCCTGATCCTGGGCTGCTGCCTGGGCATCTACTCCAACTGCCTGGCCGTGTTCATCGTTACCGTTTCCACGGAACTGGGCTGTCCGATCCCCGCTTTCGCAACTGCAATCAGCGTAAACTATGTGTGTATCTTCCTCATGTCGCCCTTCGCGGGACGTATCTATCAGAAGAACGACGTGCGGAAGACGGTCATGATCCTGGCGGTCATCCAGTTCATCGCCTGGACCCTGCAGAGTACGTATCACTCCCTGGCACCGTTCTATGTCTCCAACGTGGTCCTTGGCCTGTGCGGCGGCTTCCTGGGCTTCCTGCTGGCCCCCACCCTGATCAACGCCTGGTTCGCCACCAACATGGGCACCGCTCTGGGCATCGCCGTCTGCGGCACCAGCTTGGGCTCCGGTGTCACACAATCCATGACAGGCGCGTTCATCGCCAACCTGGGCTGGCGTACAGCCTATATCGTTGACGGCATCATCGCGTTCGCCGTTCTGGAGCTGGTCCTGTTCTTCCTGGTCCGCTCCCGTCCCGCAGATATCGGGATGCTGGCCTTTGGTGCAGAGAAAGTAGGCCAGACAGAAGTTGTCAAACAGGAAGACCTGCCCGGCTTGACCTTCAAGGAGGCCGTGAGGAAACCGATCTACTATGTCATCATGATTTACGTCATCTTCCTGATCGGTGCCATCGCGTTCACCGCTCAGTTGCCCACCTGGGGCCAGATGTGTGTCGGTCTGAACGTAGCACAGGCAGGCGTGGCCTCCGGCTTCAACTGGTGGCTGGGCGGCACGATAGGCAACCTGATCACCGGCCCGATCAACGATAAGGTGGGCGTCGGAGTAGGCGTTACGGTCTCCGTTGCCGTCGGTATCGTCGGTATGATCGTCATGCTGTTCTGCTTCGACAACAGCGGCACGCAGTTCGTGCTGGCCTGCGTGGCCTGTACGCTGATCGGCTTCCTGTGCACCATGATGGATATGTCCGCCCCGATCCTGACCCGTACCACTTTCGGCATTAAGGAGTACACCTCCATCTACTCCCTGATCTGCATGTTCATCCCGCTGATCAGCGCCGTGGGCATGACCATGTACACCACGCTGATCGCCAAGGCCGGCAATGCCAATACGGCCCTGCTGATTGCCATCTGCTGCGCCCTCATTTCCACGGTGCTCCTGTTCATCTGCAGCACCTATGCCAAGAAACATCCCGTGGAGGCTGTTACGGAAGCTGTTAGAAAGAGAATGGAGCAGCAGCAGGCAGAGTAACCGCGGCTGCACGACAGAAATCAAGAGAGCCTCAGACCGTGCTGTGACAGCAGCCCCCTTCGTATCCTGATTGATTTTCGGAGGGATTGATAGAAAGGCTTTTCCGCCGGGGCATGAAAATGCCCCGGCGGGTCTTTTTTCCCGAACCGGACGAGCGGAAAAATCTGACCGGAGAGATAACCGACACGAAAAAACAGCCCCGACACAAGGTCGGGGCTGTTTTTATCATGGGATTGAAATCGAGTGCCCGGAGGATTACTCCTTGTAGGGCTCCGCCAGTCTGCGCAGCTGCTCGTAACGTGCGGCCGCGCTCTTTTCGGCCTTGGCGAACAGATCCTCGGCACGCTCGGGGAAGGACAGCTTCAGGGAGCTGTACCGGACCTCGCCGTTGAGGAAGTCCATATACTGGGTGCTGGGAGCCTTGGAATCCAGCTGGAAGGGATTCTTGCCGTCGGCGGCCAGCTGGGGATCGTAACGGAACAGATGCCAGTAGCCGGACTCCACGGCGGCCTTCATCTCCAGCATGGAGTTGCCCATGCCGGCCCGCAGGCCGTGGTTGATGCAGGGGGCGTAGCCGATGATCAGGGACGGACCGGGATACGCCTCGGCCTCGGAGATGGCCTTCAGGCACTGCTGGTAGTTGGCGCCCATGGAGACCTGGGCCACATAGACGTGACCGTAGCTCATGGCCATGGCGGCCAGATCCTTGTGCCACAGCTCCTTGCCGGCGGCGGCGAACTGCGCCACCTGACCGGTGCGGCTGGCCTTGGAGGCCTGACCGCCGGTGTTGGAATAGACCTCGGTGTTCAGGACCATGATATTGATGTTCTCGCCGGAGGCCAGGACGTGGTCCAGACCGCCGTAGCCGATATCATAGGCCCAGCCGTCGCCGCCGATGATCCACATGGACTTCTTGGCGAACATATCACGCAGGTCGTACAGCTCGTGGGCGGGGGCGCCGTCGTGACCGGCGGCGAAGGACTTCTCCAGCTCGGCGGCCAGCTTCTCGCCGGCGGCCCGGGAGGCGTTCACGTCGTCCCTGACCTCCAGCCACGCGGCCGCGGCGGCGTGGAGCTCGGGATACGGGCAGTCACAGTTCGCGACCTTCTCGGCCAGCTCAATGGCCCGGGCCCGGCGATGGGTGGCGGCCAGATTGATGCCGTAGCCGAACTCGGCGGCGTCCTCGAACAGGGAGTTCTCCCAGGCGGGGCCGTGGCCGTTGGCGTCGATGGTGTAGGGGGTGGAGGGAGCGCTGCCGCTGTAAATGGAGGAGCAGCCGGTGGCGTTGGCCACATACATGCGCTCGCCGAACAGCTGGGAGATCAGCTTGACATACGGCGTCTCGCCGCAGCCGGCGCAGGCGCCGGAGAACTCGAAGTACGGCTTGAGGAACTGGGAGCCCTTCACGGTATTGGCGGCGAAGGGGACCTCCTTCTGCTGGACCTTGTCACGGCAGTAGTCGAAGACCTCCTGCTGGGCCGTCTGATCGGCCAGCGGCGCCATGGCCAGGGCCTTGGTCTTGGCCGGGCAGACGTTGACGCAGGAGCCGCAGCCGGTGCAGTCCAGAGAGGAGATGGACATGGTGAAGCGATAGTTCTCGCAGCCCTTGCCGTTCATCTGGGCGGTCTTCAGACCGGCGGGAGCGGCGGCGGCCTCGGTGGGCGTCAGCACGAAGGGACGGATGACGGCGTGGGGACAGACCATGGAGCACTGGTTGCACTGGATGCAGTTTTCCGGGATCCACACGGGCACATCGTTGGCCACGCCGCGCTTCTCATAGGCGGCGGTGCCCTGCGGCATGGTGCCGTCGGCAATACCGGTGAAGGTGGACACGGGCAGGGAGTCGCCGTCCATATTGTTGACGGGGATCATGATGTCCTCGATAAAGGACTTCAGCGCGGGATCGGCGATGTCCAGATTTGCCTTGCTGTCCACGTCGGGGGCGTTGGCCCAGTCGGCGGGGATCTCCAGCAGCCGCAGATTCGCCAGACCGGCGTCCACGGCGTCATGATTCATCTTGACCACCTTTTCACCCTTGCGGCCGTAGGTGGCGGCGATAGCGTCCTTCATATAGGTCACGGCGTCGTCGATGGGGATGATCTTGGACAGCTTGAAGAAGGCCGCCTGCAGGATGGAGTTGGTGCGGTTGCCCAGCCCCAGCTCCTTGGCGATGCTCACTGCGTCGATGGCATAGACCTGGATGTTGTTCTGGGCGATGCGGCGCTTGTCCGCGCCGGTGAGGTGCTTGCCCAGCTCCTCGGCGTCCCAGGCGCAGTTGACCAGGAAGGTGCCGCCGGGCTTGATGTCCCGGACGATCTTATACTTGTCGATGTAGGCGGGGACGTGGCAGGCCACAAAGTCCGCCTGGTTTACATAATACGTAGATTTGATCTCGTCGGCGCCGAAGCGGAGGTGGGAGATGGTGACGCCGCCGGACTTCTTGGAGTCATACTGGAAGTAGGCCTGGACCTGCAGGTCGGTGTGGTCGCCGATGATCTTGATGGTGTTCTTGTTGGCGCCCACGGTGCCGTCGGAGCCGATGCCCCAGAACTTACAGGCCACGGTGGAGGCGGAGCCGACCACGGGCTCCTCGGTGATGGGCAGGGACAGGTTGGTCACGTCGTCCACGATGTTGATGGTGAAGCCGTGGATGGGCTTCTCCGCCGCACCGTTTTTGAACGCGGCGATGATGCCGCCGGGGGTGGTGTCCTTGGAGGCCAGACCGTAGCGGCCGCCGATGACGCGGCAGTTCAGGCCGGAGCCCAGCAGAGCGGAGGACACGTCCAGGCACAGAGGCTCGGCGGCGGCGCCGGGCTCCTTGCAGCGGTCGATGACCACCAGATTCTTGCAGGTGGCGGGAACGGCGGCCAGGAAGCGGTCGGCGACGAAGGGCCGGAACAGGCGGACCTTGATCAGGCCGACCTTTTCGCCCTTGGCGTTGAGGTAATCCACCGTCTCCTCGATGGCATCGCACACGGAGCCCATGGCCACCATGACGGTCTCGGCGTCGGGGGCGCCGTAATAGTTGAACAGCTGATAGTTGGTGCCGATCTTGGCGTTGACCTTGGCCATGCACGCCTCCACCGCGGCGGGGATATCGGCATAGTGCTTGTTGGAGGCCTCACGGACCTGGAAGTAGATGTCGGAGTTCTGGGCGCTGCCCCGGAGCACGGGATGGTCGGGGCTGAGGGCGCGGGCGCGGAAGCGCTCCACATCCTCACGGTCCAGCATATCGTCCAGATCGGCATAGTCCCACACGTCCACCTTGCGGATCTCGTGGGAGGTGCGGAAGCCGTCGAAGAAATGCAGGAAGGGGGCGCTGGACTTCAGCGCGGCCAGATGCACCACGGCGGACAGGTCCATGACCTCCTGGGGATTGGTGGAGGCCAGCATAGCATAACCGGTGGCGCGGCAGGCCATGACGTCGGAATGCTCGCCGAAAATGGACAGAGCGTGGGCTGCGACGTTCCGGGCGGATACATGGATCACGCCGGGGAGCATGCTGCCTGCGATCTTGTACATGTTGGGGATCATGAGCAGGAGGCCCTGAGAGGCGGTGAAGGTGGTGGTCAGAGCGCCTGCGGAAAGGCTGCCGTGAACGGCGCCGGCGGCGCCGGCCTCGGACTGCATCTCCGCCACGCGGACCGTCTGACCGAACAGATTCTTCTGACCGGCGGCGGACCAGGCGTCCACCAGTTCAGCCATGACGGAGGAGGGGGTGATGGGGTAAATCGCGGCCACATCGGTAAAGGCGTATGCCACGTGCGCGGCTGCCGTGTTGCCATCCATTGTCTTTTTCTTGCGGGTCACGAAAACTCACTCCTTGTACAGTATTTATGGATGATGGGAAATTCAGCACAATTTGGACTCAAAAGATCGCCTTTCATTCCATTTCCATATTTTATTATGTAAAAACCATTCTAACACAAAACGCATGCCTTGTAAATTTAAAAGTCCCGGTCAATATAGAAAAAATTGCAAAGTAAACAGAGGTGTATTATAATAAGACTGTTGAAAAATGCACAAAGGTCACCGGTGCGGCGGCCCGGCCGGGCCGCCGCTGACCGGAGGGGAGTGGTGGACGTGATCTGCAAACTCAACAGTCTGGGGATCCACGGCGTCGCCGGATATCCCGTGTCGGTGGAGTGCTTTCTCTCCGGCGGGATGCCGGCCTTTGACGTGGTGGGCCTGCCTGACACCGCCGTGAAAGAGGCCCGGGAGCGGGTCCGCGCGGCGGTGAAGTCCAGTCAGTTCACCTTTCCCGTCAGCCGCATCACGGTGAATCTGGCCCCGGCGGACGTCCGCAAGGCGGGTACGGTCTATGATCTGCCCATTCTGGTGGGATTGCTGGCAGCCAACGAGGAGCTGCCGCCGCCTCCGGCGGACGCGGCCTTCATCGGCGAGCTGTCCCTCACCGGCGGCCTGCGGCGGATCCCCGGCGTCCTGCCCATGGCCCTGGCGGCAAAACGGGCGGGCTTTCGACGGCTCTACGTCCCAGCGGGGAACGCCGCGGAGGCGGCCCTGGCGGAGGATCTGGAGATCTTCGCGCTGGACCATGTCTCCCAGCTGCTGCCGGCCCTCCGGGGGGAGCTGGACCCGCCTCCCATCCCCGTTCCCGCGCCGCCGGCAGCGGATGACCTGCCGGACCTCAGTGACGTCCGGGGGCAGGAGAATGCCAAGCGGGCCCTGGAGATCGCCGCCGCCGGCGGCCACAATCTCCTGCTGGTGGGACCGCCGGGAGCGGGCAAGAGCATGCTGGCCCGCCGGATGCCCTCGATCCTGCCGGCCATGAGCCGCCGGGAGGCTCTGGAGGTCACGGAGATCCACTCCGTTCTGGGCCTCACCGGGGAGGACCAGCCTCTGTTGACGGAGCGGCCCTTCCGCAGTCCCCACCACACCATCTCCGACGCCGGACTGGCGGGAGGCGGCACCTGGCCGAAGCCGGGTGAGATCTCCCTTTCCCACAACGGCGTGTTGTTTTTAGACGAGCTGCCCGAATTCTCCCGGGATGCGCTGGAGGCCCTGCGGCAGCCCATGGAGGACGGGACCGTGACCATCTCCCGGGCGCTGGGAAGCGTCTCCTTTCCCGCCCGGTTCATGCTGCTGTGCGCCATGAATCCCTGCAAATGCGGCTGGTACGGCCACCCTTCGGGGCGGTGCACCTGCACGGAGAACAGCGTGGAAAAATATCTTGCCAGGGTCTCCGGCCCGCTGCTGGACCGGATCGACCTGCACGTGACGGTACCCGCCGTCAGATATGAGGAGCTTCACGACCGGGCGCCCACCGAGACCTCTGCCCAGGTCCGCGCCAGAGTGGAGGCGGCCCGGGGGCGCCAGCTGGCCCGGAGCGGCGTGTGCAACGCCCAGCTGGGCCCGGCGCAGCTGCGGACCGTCTGCGCCCTGGACGGGGCGGGGGAGACGCTCCTGCAGGGGGCCTTCGAGCGGCTGGGACTTACCGCCCGCTCCCATGACCGGATCCTGCGGGTGGCCCGGACCATCGCAGATCTGGAGGGCGCGGAGCGGATCGAAGCCGTCCACCTGGCCGAGGCGGTACAGTTCCGCAGCCGCAGGCTGGGCTCTTGAGAAAGGAGAAACCGTCGTTTTGAACGAGATCATTCTGCTGAAACTGGGGGAGATGGTCCTCAAGGGCCTCAACCGCCATGAATTTGAAAACCGGCTGCTGAACGACATTCGGAGCCGTCTGAAGCCTCTGGGGAAATTCGACCTGTCCATCCGGCAGTCCACAGTATATGTGGAGCCGAAAACGGAGACGGATATGGACGAGGTGTTCCGCCGTCTGCAGCACGTCTTCGGCCCCGTGGCCATGTCCCGGGCCAGAGCCAGCGCCAAGGATGTGGACGCCATCGTAGAGACGGCGATCCCCTATCTGCGGGAGGCCATGACCGGGGCGGAGAGCTTCAAGGTAGAGTCCAAGCGTTCCGACAAGCGCTTCCCCATGACCTCCATCCAGATCTCCCAGGCGGTGGGAGGCGCCCTCCACGACGCCTACCCCCACGTAAGGGTGGACGTCCACAACCCGGATCTGACGGTCTACGTGGAGATCCGGGAGACGGCGGCCTACGTTCACGCCGGGAGCCTTCCCGGGGCCGGCGGCCTGCCTGTGGGCAGCGGCGGCCGGGGCGTGACCCTGCTCTCCGGCGGCATTGACAGCCCCGTGTCGTCCTATCTCATGGCGAAGCGGGGCATGGCCCTGGTGCCCGTCCACTTTTTCAGCTATCCCTACACCTCTCCGGAGGCCCGGGAGAAGGTGGAGGAGCTGGCGCGGATTCTGGCCCGGTATACCGGGCGCATGACCCTGCATCTGGTGCCCTTCACCGCCGTGCAGGAGGCCATCCGGAAAAACTGTCCGGAAAATCTCTTCACCCTTATCATGCGCCGCTTCATGATGCGCATCGCCCAGCGTATCGCCCTGGACACCGGCTGCGGCGCCATCGTCACCGGGGAGTGTCTGGGCCAGGTGGCCAGCCAGACCCTGGACGCCATGACCGTCACCGGTCAGGTCTGTACCCTGCCGGTGTTCCGGCCCCTCATCGGGCTGGACAAGGAGGAGACGGTGAAGCTGGCCCGGCGCATCGGCACCTTCGACACCTCGGTGCTGCCCTATGAGGACTGCTGCACCGTATTTACCCCCCGGCACCCCAAGCTCCGGCCCACAGTGGAGGAGCTGGAGAAGGCCGAGACCGCCCTGGACTGCGAGACGCTGATCGAAAGCGCCCTGGCCGGGGTGGAAAAGCTTGTCGTCTCCGGCTGGTGACGGTCCCCTGACCGTGCCTGCCGACCAAAACCGAATATCGAATATGAATCACAAATCAAACAGGAGGGATCCATCCATGTCCTATGTTGCCGAAGTCATCGCCGTCGGCACCGAGCTGCTGCTGGGCGATATCATCAATACAGACGCGCAGTTCATCTCCCGCGGACTGGCGGAGCTGGGCATCGAGGTCCATCACCACGTGGTGGTGGGCGACAACGCCGAACGCATGACCGCCGCCGTGGAGCTGGCCAGAAGCCGGGCCGACATCCTCATCGTCACCGGCGGCCTGGGGCCCACCTATGACGACATCACCAAGGAGGTCGTCTGCGCCTGCTTCGGCAAAGAGCTGGTGATGGACGACCGCAGCGCCGCCCGGATCGTGGCGATGTACCGCAAGCGGAAGAACAACGTGCCCATGACGGAGAACAATTTCCGTCAGGCCATGGTGCCGGAGGGCTGTACCATCTTCCAGAACGACTGGGGCGCCGCCCCCGGCAGCGCCTTCGAGGCCGACGGAAAGCACGTGGTCATCCTCCCGGGCCCGCCCCGGGAGTGCGAGCCCATGTTCCGCACCCGGGTCATGCCCTATCTGCGCAGCCTGTCGGAGGACATGATCTTCTCCCAGGTGGTCCGGATCTACGGCATGGGCGAGAGCCGGGTGGAGTCCATCCTCCACGACCACATGGTGGAGATGACCAACCCCACCCTGGCTCCCTACGCCGGCACCGGCGAGGTCTGCGTGCGCATCACCGCCAAGGCCCGGTCGGAGGAGGAAGCCATGGCCCTCATCGCCCCGGAGATCGAATACGTCAAGCAGGCTCTGGGCGACGTGGTCTACGGCGTGGACGTGGAGTCCATGGAGGAAGCGGTGCTGCGGCTTCTGAAGATCAGACAGAAGACCATGGCGGCGGCGGAGTCCTGCACCGGCGGTCTGATCGCCAAGCGGATGACGGACATCGCCGGGGCCTCCTGGTTCTTCCGGGGCGGCGTAGTGGTCTACAGCAACGAGGCCAAGCGGGACCTGCTGGGCATCCCCACAGAGCTGCTGGATGAGTTCGGCGCGGTGTCCAACGTCACGGCGGAGGCCATGGCCGTGGCGGTCCGGGAGAAGCTGGGCGTGGACATCGGCGTCTCCGTCACCGGCGTGGCGGGCCCCGGCCCGGATGAGAACGGCAATCCCGAGGGCCTGGTGTATATCGGCGTGGCCACGGCGGACAGCGTCCAGGTGCAGATCGTGAATCTGGGCAGGGGCAGGGAGTTCATCCGCACTGTTGCGGCCACCAAGGCCATGGACATGGCCCGCCGCGCTCTGGAGAGAATGGAGGACAAGTGAGATACAAGGCAGTCATTTTCGACTTTGACTACACCCTGGGGGACGCCACGGATCCCATCGTGGGCGCGGCGCTGGACGCCCTGGAGAAAATGGGGCGGCCGGAGCGGCCCACCCGGGAGGAGGTGCGGCTGAGCGTCGGCCATCCCCTGGAGGAGTGCTACAGCATCTACACCGGAGACCGGGATCCGGCCCGCCGGGAGGAGTTCACCGTCCGGTTCCGGGACGTGTCCCGGGAGATCGAGGACTCGGTGCTGCTGCCCGGCGCCATGGAGATCCTGACCCACCTCCGGCAGGCCGGCGTGAAGCTGGCCATCGTCAGCACCAAGGGGCGCCGTCATCTGGCCGGCATCACCGCCCGGCTGGGGTTGGATCCGCTGCTGACGGCGCTGGTGGCCGGCGGCGACGTTCCGGCGGCGAAGCCGGACCCGGCGGGCCTGAATCTGGCCATGGAGAAGATGGGCGTGGCGGCGCACCAGACGCTGTATGTGGGGGATACGGTCATCGACGCGGAGGCGGCCCTCCGGGCGGGGACGGCCTTTGCCGCCGTCACCACCGGCACCACGGAAGCCCCGGCCTTCTGCAACTTCCCCTCGGTCTGCATCGCCCCGGATCTGGAGACCCTGGAGCTGTGGCTGTTTGCCCGATAAAAACGACTGCGCGCCCGCTTGCAAAGCGCACTGATCTGTGATACAATGGCGCACATGTTGAACAAACAATAAACAAATAAAGGGGCAAACAACGATGGTCATCAGCAAAGTCATCATGATAATCATGGCGGTTTTCTTCACTCTGGGTGCCCTGGACCGTCTGTTCATGAACAAATTCGGCATGGGCTCCGAGTTTGAGCGGGCCTGGGGCCTGATGGGACCCACCGCCCTGTCCATCCTCGGCATGCTGGTCTTGGCGCCTACTCTGGCCGGCTGGCTGCAGAGGGCCCTGACCCCCGTCTTCTCGCTGATCCACGCGGACGCCGCCATGCTGGTTGGCTCCCTGCTCTCCTGTGAGATCAGCACCCCGCTGGCGGAGGCCATGACGGACAACATCCAGATCGCCCACTACAGCGGCCTGATCGTCGGAACGGTCATGGGCTTCATCATCTCCTTCACGATCCCCGTGGCCTGCGGCCTGATCAAAAAGGAGGACTACCGGCCCTTCGGCACCGGCATCCTGGCCGCCTACATCTGTGACCCGGTGGCCTGCTTCATCGGCGGCCTCCTCATGGGCCTGCCCTTCCTGACGGCGCTGCTGAATATCATCCCCGTGGTCATCATCGCGGTCATCATCGTCCTGGGCCTGCTCTTTGCCCCGGAGGGTACGATCCGGGTGTTCCGGTGGTTTGCCCGGATCCTGCTGGCCATCATTACCATCGGTCTGATCGCCGCGGCGATCCAGGCCATGACCGGCTTCGTGATCATCCCGAACCTGGAGCCCATCAGCGACGGCTTCAAGACCGTGGGCACCATCGTCCTGTCCCTGGCCGGCTCCCTGCCCCTGCTCTTTGTGCTGCAGAAGATCCTGCACCGGCCCCTGGAGAAGCTGGGCAAGAAGCTGGGCGTCAACGACGTGACGATGCTCAACATGGTCGTGGGCCTCACCAGTCTGGTCCCCGGCTACTCCAATTTCTGCAATATGAATTCCCGGGGCAAGGTGATCTTCGCCGCCTTCTCCGCCTCGGCGGGCTGTATGTTCGGCTGTCATCTGGCCGTCACGTCTTCCTTCGGGCCGGACGTGGTGGTGCCCATGCTCATCGCCAAGGTCTGCGCCGGCGTGTTTGCCATCTGCATGGCCTCCTATTTCTATCGCCGGATCTTCGGCTCCGCGGCGGAGGAGACCGCTGCCGAAACGGAGACGCCGGAGGCATAACGCGGTCCGCCGGACCGTCCCCGGCCTGCCCGGCAGGGGAAAGACGGGAGAATTTCAATTTCGTGGTATAAAAAACACCTTCGCGGCCGATACTGTGCTGCGGAGGTGTTTTTTCCATGTCAAAGGAACGATTGGATCGCTTTCTGGCGGGCAAGGGCTTCTACATAGCCCTTTTCGCCTGCGTGATCGCGATAGGCGTAACGGGCTATACGGTGCTCTCGCTGCACCGGGGAAACGGAGACGAGGCGGCGGAGCCGACGGCTTCGGTGGAGACGCTGGAGCTGCCGGATCCGGTAACGGTGCCGACTCCGGCGGCAGTTGCGGAGCCGCAGCCGGAGGGGGAGACCCCGCCGGAGCCGGAAAAGCCGGAGGTATACGTGCTCCCGGACGAGCCGGCGACGGAGGCGGACTGGATCTGGCCGGTGAACGGAAGCGTGGTGCAGGTCTACTCCGCAGATGTGCCGGTGTTCAGTCCCACCCTTTCGGACTGGCGGGTCCATACAGGGGTCGATCTGGCCGCCGGACCGGGGACGGAGGTCCTGGCCGTGTGCGACGGCACCGTCAGCGCAGTCTATGACGACGACCTCATGGGCACCACCGTGGTGGTGACCCACGAGGATGGCCTGAGCAGTCTCTATGCCAACCTGCAGGAGGTCCCTGCGGTGCACACCGGGGACACGGTGCGCACCGGCGATGTGCTGGGCGCCGTAGGCGCCACGGCGCTGGCGGAGGTGGAGGAGGCCCCGCACCTTCATCTGGAGGTCCTCCGGGACGGCGTGTCCGTGGATCCCCAGGAGGTGCTCCCCGGCCGGGGCGAGATGTGAGCGAAGTGCCGGATGGGCACGGGAATCTGAAAGGGCCCTGCATGGTACGCCATGCAGGGCCCTTTTTCGACCGTATCTGTCAGAGCGCTTCGCGAGGACCGGCTTCAGCGCCGGTTTTCGTTGCCCCAGTCGCAGAGCTTGTCCAGGACCTTCACCAGGGAGTGCCCCCGCTCTGTCAGGGAGTATTCCACCTTGGGCGGGATCTGGGGATAGACGGTCCGGACAATGAGATCGTTGGCCTCCAGCTCCTTGAGATTCTGACTCAGGGTCTTGTCGGCGACCTTTTTCAGATACCGCTGCAGCTCGTTGAAGCGCACGGGCTCATATTCCATCAGGCAGTAGAGGATGACGGGCTTGTATTTCCCCGCGATCAGGGACAGGGTATAGCTGTAGCCGGTGGTCGAGAAATCAGCGCCTTCGATGGGTTTCTTTTCCATGACCTACCTCCAAACCAGTACCTTACTTTTAAGTAGGTACTTGACTCTTTTTCTGGCTCACGTATAATTTAATACAGAGCAGGAAAAAAGTCAATCAGGAAATGAAACAACAATGAGGAGGCTGTTGAAATGAAAAAGAATTTAGGCGTTGTGCAGGCTGTTTACCCCATGCCTGTGCTGATGATCGCCGCCTATGACCAGGACGGCAAGGTCAATGCGATGAACGCGGCCTGGGGCATGATCTGCGGCGCCGACAAGATCGCGCTGTTCATCGACGAGGATCACAAGACCACCCAGAACCTGCTGGGGAGCAAGGCCTTCACGGTGGCGCTGGCCGATCGGGACCACATGGAGGTGGCGGACTTCTTCGGCATCGCCACGGGCAACAAGATGGCAGACAAGTTCGAGCGCACGGGATACACTGCCGTCAAAAGCGAATTTGTCAACGCGCCCGTCATCGACGAGTTCCCGGTGGTCATGGAGTGCGAACTGGCGGAGGTCGTGGAGACCGACAGCTTCTACTGCATCGTGGGCAGGATCGTGAACACCGCCGCGGAGGAGAGCGTTCTGTCGGAAAACGGCAAGGTGGATCCGGCAAAGCTGAACGCCCTGATCTTCGACCAGTTCCAGCACGGCTATTACGTATCCGGCGAACAGGTGGGCAAGGCGTGGAACGCCGGCGTCGGCCTGATGAAGAAGTGATCATCGCATCAAGTCTGAAAAAAGGATCCGGCCCTCAGGGCCGGATCCTTTTTTCAGACTGTAGCCAAAGCCTCGCAGAGTTCGCGGCGCGCACGCCGCGAATAAAGACGAAATCAGTTTTTTCCGGGAGCATGTATCACGTCGATGCAAGCTCCGTATCTCTCGCTTCCCCGCAAGCGGGGAAGCGAGATCACTCCACTGCATCTCCTGTCCGGGCAAAACCCACGCTGTTGGGCTTTTGCCCGTTTTTTCACACCCCAACAAAAACCCAGCAAGGCGGTTTTTGTTGGGAGAGGAGATGCGACGCAATGCGTTCGCTTTCGCGTTTACGCGGAAGCGAACAATATGGAGTCCGCATCGACGACAGCCCAGCGAAGCGGGTTTGATTTGAGTGTGTTCAGTCTCAGCCGAAAAACTTGTCGTGGATGGCCTGGACCGCCCGTTCGGCGTTGCAGGCGTCAATGAGGACCGAGACCTTGATCTCACTGGTGGAGATCATATGGATATTGACCTGGCTGTTGGACAGCGCCTCGAACATCCGGGCAGCCACGCCGGGATTATGCTGCATCCCGGCGCCCACGATGCTGACCTTGGCCACGGAGTCGTCGACCTCCAGACTGCTGAAGCCGATGCGCTCCCGGTTTTCCTCCAGGACCTGGACGGATTTGTCCCGATCGACCTTTTCCACGGTAAAGCTGATATCCTTTTTATTGTCGCGGCTGGTGGACTGAAGGATGATGTCCACGTTGACGCCGGCCTTGGCCAGCTGGGAGAAGATGCGAAATGCCACGCCGGGGCAGTCGTCCAGACCCAGAACGGCGATCCGCGCCACGTTGGGATCCAGCGCCACTCCGCTTACCATCATCTTTTCCACGTTCTTCACGACCTCCTTTACTTTTGTACCCGGCTTCCCGGAAAAACTGGAGAGGACCTCCAGATGGACATTGTAGCGTTTTGCCATCTCCACGGAGCGGTTGTGCAGCACCTGGGCGCCCAGGCTGGCCAGCTCCAGCATCTCGTCAAAGGTGATCTCGTCGAGCTTTCTGGCCTCCTTCACCATCCGGGGATCGGCGGTATAAACGCCGTCCACGTCGGTGTAGATCTGGCACAGGTCCGCGTGCAGAGTGGCGGCCACGGCCACGGCGCTGGTGTCGGAGCCGCCGCGGCCCAGAGTGGTGATGTCGCCGAAGCTGTTCACGCCCTGGAATCCGGCCAGCAGCACGATCCGGCGCTGGTCCAGCTCCCGTTCGATGCGGTCTTTGTCCAGCCGCTTGATGCGTGCGCTGCCGTAGCTGCTGTTGGTCTCCATGCCGGCCTGCCAGCCGGTGAGGGAGACCACGGGGAAGCCCATCCCCTCGATGCACATGGCGCACAAAGCGACGGAGACCTGCTCACCGGTGGACAGCAGCATATCCATCTCTCTGCGGGAGCCGTTGGGATTGATCTCGTTTGCCAGGGCGATGAGATCATCGGTGGTGTCGCCCATGGCGGAGAGGATCACCACCACCTGACTGCCTTTTTGATAGGTGTCGGTGATGATCCGCGCCACATTTCGGATGCGATCCGGCGTAGCCACGGAGCTGCCGCCGAATTTTTGTACGATAAGGCCCATGGTTGTGATATCTCCTTTTGTGACGGCGCGGCGCCGTCAGGTTCTGTACTATTGTATGAAGCGGGCGCGCAAAGGGCGCGGCGTCAGTCGAAAAGACGGAAGGCCGCCTCGGGCTCAAGATCCCCGAGTGCCTCGTTCAGCTCCGTGCGGGACATGGACGGCAGAAGGAACGCCACCTCGTCGGCCGGCGCACCGGCGCGGCCCAGAATGTCCTCGGCTCCCAGCGCACGGGCTTGATCCACGGTGCCCCGGATACGGACGTACCAGCCGCTTTTCAGGTCCTCCGGCGACGCGAGGAGCGAGGGCGCCTCGTCCTCCCAGGCGGGACCGGCCTGGATGTTCCAGTGCCGGGCCGCGTCCAGCAGATCCGCCACCACGGCGCTGGCGGTGGGAAGCTTGCCGGCGCCGGGCCCGTAGAACATGACCTCGCCCACGGCGTCGCCCCGGACCAGCACGGCGTTGAACACGTCCTCCACGTTGGCCAGAGCGCTGGAGTTGGCCACGAGATGGGGCGCCACATACGCCCGGACCCGGCCATCCTCACCGACAAGGGTGCGGCCCAGCAGCTTGATCTTCCGTCCTGCGGCGGCGGCATAGTCCGCGTCGCCCCGGGTGATCCGGGTGATGCCCTCCGTGGGGACAGAGGCGGGATACACGTGATGGCCGAAGGCCAGAGACGCCAGGATACAGGTCTTGCGGCAGGCGTCGTGGCCCTCCATATCGGCGGTGGGGTCCAGCTCGGCATAGCCGTTCTTCTGGGCCTGGAGCAGCGCCGCCTCCACACTCTGTCCGGTCTGGATCATCTGAGTGAGGATATAGTTGGTGGTGCCGTTGAGGATACCGCAGACCTCCTGGATTCGGTTGGCCGCCAGACACTGGCGCATGGGGCGCAGCACGGGGATGCCGCCGCCCACGCTGGCCTCGAAGAGGTAGGCCGCGCCGTTGGCGGCCGCCAGCTGCATCAGCTCATAGCCGTGGGTGGCCACCAGCTCCTTGTTGGAGGTGACCACGCTCTTGCCTGCGGCAAGGGCCCGGCGGGTGAACTCATAGGCCACCTTCGTGCCGCCGATGGTCTCCGCCACCAGTTCCACGGAGGGGTCGTTCTCCACCTGGGCAAAGTCCTTGGTCAGCAGGTGCCGGTGAGGGCTGTCCGGGAAGTCAAGAACGTCCACGATGTATTTCAGGTCCAGAGAGAGGCCGGTGCGGCTCCGGATATGGTTGGCGTTGTTGACCAGGATGTCGGCCACACCGGATCCGACCGTGCCCATGCCGAGGATTGCAACATTCATAGCGGATAACTCCTTTCAGATGACCGTTGTCAGACAGGGAAATGATCAGCCGCCCAGGATCTCAAAGTGGGCGACGAAGGCGGAATCGGAGACACGCTGCAGGAACTCCTCCGCCGAGACGGTGAGCTCCGAGGTCTCGGCGGTGACGGACACCGCCGCGCAGCCGCCGGAGGGGAGACTCTGATGGATGGTGAGGATATTGGCGCCGGCCTCTCCGAAGAAGGAGAGAAGGGCGGACAGGGCGCCGGGCTGGTGGTGCAGCAGGGCCTGGAAGGTGACGATGCGTCCGCTGAGCATATCGTTGAAGGGCCGTACTGCGGCGCGGTACTTGTAGAAGGCGCTGCGGCTGATGCCGGCCATCTGCACGGCTTTGCCCACAGAGGCGGCGGCGCCGGTCTCCAGAAGACGGTTGGCATCGGCTACCTTGCGGATGATGGGGGGCAGCGCCTGCTCCGACACAATGTAATAGTTTGCCATACCGGGAGTCAACTCCTTCCCAACAAATGTCCGCGTGACACGGCCATTTGTTTTTGCAATGCGGCCATTATAACATGGCCCTCTGCCCTTGTCCAGCCCCGAAACGTAAAAACTTCCGACGGCCTGGGGGGAAAATTCGTGAAAAAATACCCGGTGCCCTTGCGTTGCGGGAACAGGCTTGCTATAATAAAGGCACCAAAAGTGCCGAGAGGTCACTGTATTTCGGAATCTTAAAAAAAGGAGCGATTTTGAATGGATCTGTTTACCGCCATCGAGAGCCGGCGCAGCATCCGTGCCTACAAGGACACGCCGGTAAAGGATGAGGACATCGCCAAGCTGCTGGACCTTGCTCAGAAGGCCCCCAACGTCGCGTGCAACTGGCACTTCACCGTCATCCGCAACAAGGAATTCATGAACGAGATCAGCGAGGCCAACCGCAAGATCATGCTGGCCTCCGGCAACCCCAAGAACGTGGCGAAGGCCGAGGACCCGAACTTCAACTGCTTCTGGCACGCCCCCTGCGCCATCGTGCTGTCCTGTGACATCAAATTCCCCGGCGGCGACGCCTCCATCACCATGGCCGGCGAGAACATCTGCCTGGCGGCTCAGGAGCTGGGCCTGGCCACCTGCTTCATGGGCTCCTCCAATATGTGCATGCTGATGCCCGGCAACGAGGAGATCGTCAAGAGACTGGGCCTGCCCGAGAACTACGTGCCCATGTTCTCCATCGCACTGGGATATCCCGCTCAGGAGGCAGGTCCCCGTCCTCCCGCAAAGCCCAACACCGTCAATTACATCGACTGAGTCTGAAACCGAAGGAGCGCGCCGCCGGCGCGCTCCTTTTGCGTGTCGACAAAGTCATCACGCATCAAGCTGAACCCGCTCCGCCAGGCTTCGGTTTGGTATGATAACTTGCTCCTCTGTTCCTGCGCCTCGGGGGCGCAGATCGGCAGTGCCCCCGTTTTCCACCGCAGAAGCGCGGAGCGCGTTGGGCTGCTGAGACAATTCAGGGCTCTGTCGGCCGGGATCGTTCTGCGGCTGGAAGTTTCCTGTCTTAGTGGAGGGGATTCCACAAGGGGGACCCCATGGTAAGGGGTCCCCCTTTGGCGCGCCTTTGGTGACTTTCTCCGCGAGGGGAAAGTCACCCGCCGGAGGCACGTTCCCCCCAAACTTTCATTTCCTTCCGCAGTTAATACAGAACAGACAGCCTTCCGCGTTTGGTTTACATAATCCATATCTTTTTGGAAAATTTACGACAGATTCATTGAATTTTTGCGAATTTATGCTATGATACAACAAAACGTTCCAAAATCGGGGACTCCGAAGGGTGGTCCCGTCTCAGACCGGTAGGAGAGTGATACCTGTGCGGCGAATCCCGGCCCTGCTGCTGTGCCTCGCGCTGCTGATCCCGGCGGCGCCCGCGGTCCTGGCGGCAGATTATACAGACGTCGAAGACCACTGGGCCCAGGCGTCCATCCAGCGCTCCAGCGACGAGATGGGCGTGGTACAGGGCTCCGGCGGTGAATTTCGGCCCGACGACATCATGACCCGCGGCGAGCTGGCCATGGTGCTGGACCGGCTCTTCGGCTATCCCGACGCAGCCGCGTCGGAGGACTTCCCGACCCTGGCGCCGGACGCCTGGTACACCCCGGCTGTCCTGGGGGCCAACGCTGCCGGCGTGCTGCTGGGGGACGGCGGAGAGCTGCGGCCGGAGGATCCCGTCACCCGGCAGGAGGCGGCGGTGCTGCTGGCCCGGGCCTACGGCCTGGAGACCCGGGCGGGGGAGACTGCCCTGCCCTATACCGACGCGGCCTCCGTCGCCGACTGGGCGGCCGACGCCGTGGGCATCCTCACGGCCCGGGGCATACTGCAGGGCGACAACGGCGCCCTGCGGCCGGAGGATCCTGTCAGCCGCGCCGAGGCCGTTGCCATGCTGGACCGGCTGGAGGCCGCTGCCTCCATTCAGGAGCCTGACGCGGAGGAGGAGATCATTGAAGTGGAGGCCCCGCCGGGCATGCCCGTCACGCCCCCGCCTGCTTCGGATCCCGTGACCGCCCCCGGCACGGGCACGGAGCCGAGCACGCCCCCCGAAACCGCCGGAACGCTGACGGTGTTCGGCCGGACGCTGCCCATCTACGCCAACGTGGCCCGGAACACTTACGACAAGAGCTGCTTTTCCAAGGACAGCAACGGCTGGATCCATTATAAAAGCGGGAACTTCAGCGCCCCTGCCGGGGTGGACGTATCCGCCTGGCAGAAGGAGATCGACTGGGACCGCGTCAAGCAGGCAGGTTTCGACTTTGCCATCGTCCGGGTGGGCGGCCGGGGCTATGGCAGCGCCGGCAACACCTATCTGGACAGCTATTACAAGCAGAATATCGAGGGGGCCCAGGCGGCGGGCCTGGACGTGGGCGTGTACTTCTTCTCCCAGGCCGTCAACCCTGCCGAGGCGGTGGAGGAGGCGGAACTCCTGCTGCGGGCCATCGACGGCTACGATCTGCAGTATCCCGTGGTCTACGACTGGGAAAACGTGAACTCCGGCAACTCCCGGACCCGCAACGCGGTGCTGTCCGACATTGACACCACCGCCTGTGCGCTGGCCTTCTGCCGCCGCGTCGAGCAGGCGGGCTACACCCCGGTGATCTACTTCAACACCTATATCGGCATGCTCTGCTACGATGTGTCCAAGCTGACGGCCTACGACTTCTGGTATGCCGGATACAACGCCACCCCCGGTTTCTACTACGATTTCCGGATCTGGCAGTACACCTCCACCGGCAAAGTGCCGGGGATCAGCGGCAACGCGGACCTGAATCTCTGCCTGCGGGCCTACTGACGGCGGCGGAAATTGCAAAACCGGAAAAAAAGCATTGACAGGCGCCCGGAAGGGTGGTAAATTATTAAAAAGCGATAATAGCGTTTTTCAGTACTTTTCGTGCCCTCCGGCACGTCGGGAGGTGACCCCTATCATGCGTTATCCGGCCACGACAGTCAAGGCGGGAAACCCCGTCGTAATTATTGTACGACTCGATCATCCATGCACGGAAAAGGGGTTTTCACACGGCGTGATGCGGGTCGCACAGGCTGTCGGTGCGTAAAAACAGGACGGCTTGCAGATGACCCGGCGGCACCGAAGTGTCCGGCGGGATACGGTGCAGTGGAAAGCATACGGGCCTGTGATCCGGCTTTTTCGGATCGCAGGCCTTTACATTTTGATCGGAAGGGAGTAGTCAGCTTGCGGAAGAACGGCTCTGAAATCTTAATGGAGTGCCTGCTGGAACAGGAGGTGGACACCATCTTCGGGTACCCCGGCGGCACCATCATCAACGTCTACGACGCCCTATACCAGTATAAGGACAGGATCCGGCATATCCTCACCGCCCATGAGCAGGGCGCGGCCCATGCCGCCGACGGCTATGCCCGGGCCACCGGCAAGGTGGGCGTCTGCTTCGCCACCTCCGGCCCCGGCTGCACCAATCTGACCACGGGCATCGCCACGGCCCATATGGACTCCTCGCCGGTGGTTTTCATCACCTGCAACGTCCAGACCTTCCTCATGGGCAAGGACTCCTTCCAGGAGATCGACATCACCGGTGTCACGCTGCCCATCGTCAAGAACAACTATCTGGTCAAGCGGGTGGAGGATCTGGCGGACATCGTCCGGGAGGCCTTCGCCATCGCCCGCAGCGGCCGGCCGGGCCCGGTGCTCATCGACATCGTCAAGGAGGTCACCAGCGCGGTGACGGAGTTCGAGTCCCTGCCCCGCCGGGAGCACGCCTCCCACGGACGGCTGGCGGCGCTGCTGCAGCGCGCTTCCCACGATTTCCGGCCCCCGAAGCCGGACACGGACGACATCGACAAGCTGGTGGAGATCCTGCAGAACGCGGAAAAGCCCCTGATCATCACCGGCGGCGGCGTGGTCCGCAGCCGTGCCCACCGGGAGATGCTGGAGCTGGTGGAGAAGCTGGACGCGCCGGTGGCGGTCACCGTCATGGGCGGCGGCGGCATCTCCGGCCGCCATCCTCTGGTCACCGGCATGATCGGCATGCACGGCTCCGAGGCCTCCAACATGGCCTGCGGCGGCTGCGACGTGCTGCTGGCGGTGGGCTGCCGGTTCTCCGACCGGGTAGCGCTGGATCCATCCACCTTCGCCAAACAGGCCAAGATCGTCCAGATCGACATCGACCGGGCGGAGATCAACAAGAACGTCGAGACCTATCACCACATCGTCGGCGACGCCAAGCGGGTCCTGCAGCTGGTGAATGAGCGGCTCAAGCCCGCCAACCACGACGAGTGGAAGAAGTACGTCTTCTCCTTCAAGACGGAGACGGAGTACGCCGAGAGCAATGCCACTCTCTCGCCCAAGCAGGTCCTGGGCACGCTGGTGGACATGCTGCCCCGGGACACCATCGTGGCCACCGACGTGGGCCAGCATCAGATGTGGACCATCCAGCACTTCCACTTCGAATATCCCGGTCAGCTGATCACCTCCGGCGGCTTCGGCGCCATGGGCTTCGGCCTGGGAGCGGCCATGGGGGCCAAGGTGGGCAATCCGGACAAGGTGGTGCTCCACGTCACCGGCGACGGCAGTTTCCGCATGAACTGCAACGAGCTGGCCACGGAGCAGTACTATGACATCCCGGTCATCACCGTCATCTTCAACAACGGCGCCCTGGGCATGGTGCGTCAGTGGCAGACCCTCACCTGCGGCGAGCGGTACAGCCAGACCACCCTGGACCGGGGACCGGACTTTGTGGCCCTGGCGGCAGCCTACGGGCTGCAGGGGCGCCGGGTGACCAACGTGGAGGAACTGCAGGCGGCGGTCCGGGAGGCCCTGGCCTGCGGCCACGGCTATATCATCGAGTGCACCATCGACATGGATGAGATGGTCTGCCCCATGGTCAGCGGCGGCAGCCCCATCACCCAGTTCCTGATCCACTGAAAGGAGGAGCGGTCATGGAAGTCGTCCAGAAATACACCCTGGCGGTCCTGGTGGAAAATGAGGCCGGCGTACTTTCTCAGGTCTCCCGCCTGATCGCCCGCAAGGGCTTTAATATCGAGTCCCTCACCGTGGGCGCCACGGACAACCCCGCCATCTCCCGCATGACCATCGAGGTCATGACGGACGAGTCCCACATCACCCTGATCTGCAACCAGCTGCGCAAGATGTTTTCCGTCTTCTCCGTCAAGCTCCTGGATCCGGAGCAGTCCATCCGCCGGGAGCTGGTGCTCATCAAGGTCAGCACGCCCACCCACAACGAGCGAAATGAGGTCATCCAGATTGCCAACATCTTCCGGGCCTCTATCATCGACGTATCCCACACCACCATCACCATCTCCCTGATCGGAGATGACAGCAAGACAAACGCCATCGAGGACCTGCTCCGGGAGTTCGGCATTCTGGAACTGCTGCGCACCGGCATCACCGCCCTGGAGCGGGGCACCCACACGATCTACGAAGAAACAAAGGAAAGAGGAGAGTTCAACTATGGCAAGAATGTATTATGAGAAGGATTGTGATCTGAACGCGCTCAAGGGCAAGACCATCGCCATTGTGGGCTACGGCTCCCAGGGCCATGCCCACGCCCTGAATCTGCGTGACTCCGGCTGCGACGTCATCATCGGCCTGTACAAGGGCGGAAAGTCCTGGCCCGTGGCGGAAGCCGACGGCTTTGAGGTCCTCCCCGTGGCGGAGGCGGCGAAGAAGGCCGACATCATCATGATCCTCATCAACGACGAGAAGCAGGCGGACCTGTACAACACGGAGATCGCCCCCAACCTCACCGCCGGCAAGGCCATCGCCTTTGCCCACGGCTTCAACATCCGCTACAAGCAGATCGTGCCCCCTGCCGACGTGGACGTGTTCATGGCGGCCCCCAAGGGCCCCGGCCACACGGTCCGTTCCCAGTACGTGGCGGGCAAGGGCGTGCCCTGCCTCATCGCCGTGGAGCAGAACGCCACCGGCAAGGCTCTGGACATCGGTCTGGCTTACATCGCCGGTATCGGCGGCGCCCGGGCCGGCATCATGGAGACCACCATGCACGACGAGACGGAAACCGATCTCTTCGGCGAGCAGGCCGTCCTCTGCGGCGGCGTGGTGGAGCTGATGCGCTGCGGCTTCGAGACGCTGGTGGAGGCCGGTTATGAGCCGGAGAACGCCTATTTTGAGTGCATCCACGAGATGAAGCTCATCATCGACCTGATCAACAAGGGCGGCGTGGCTGCCATGAACTACTCCATCTCCGACACCGCCGAGTACGGCGAATATGTTTCCGGCGGCCGGGTGATCCCCTATGAGCAGACCAAGGCCAACATGAAGGCCGTGCTGCAGGAGATCCAGGACGGCACCTTCGCCGGCAAGTGGATCGCGGAGAACAAGAACGGCCGCTGCTTCTTCAACTCCCGCCGTGAGGCTCTTGCCCGTCACCCCATGGAGGTCATCGGCAAGGAACTCCGGGAGCAGATGCTCTGGAAGAACGACGCCGATCTGGACACCGCGTCCAACTGACAGAATACGGAGATCACAGCAGGGGCGGCGGCGGAAAACGGCCGCCCCTGTGCTGTCTGAAAAAGGAGAAGTTGCCATGCGTTCCGATAATATCAAAACGGGTGTGGAGCGTGCGCCCAACCGCAGTCTGCTGTACGCCCTGGGCCTGACCGAGGAGGAGATGGACCGCCCTCTGGTGGGCATCGTCAGCTCCTGGAATGAGATCGTACCGGGCCACATGAACCTGGACAAGATCACCGCCGCGGTAAAGGACGGCGTCCGGCTGGCCGGGGGCACTCCCATCGTGTTCCCCGCCATCGCCGTGTGCGACGGCATCGCCATGGGCCACATCGGCATGAAATACTCCCTGGTCACCCGAGAGCTCATCGCCGACTCCACGGAGGCCATGGCTCTGGCCCACCAGCTGGACGGGCTGGTGCTGGTGCCCAACTGCGACAAGAACGTGCCGGGTCTGCTGATGGCCGCGGCACGGCTGAACATCCCCTCCATCCTGTGCTCCGGCGGCCCCATGCTGGCGGGCCATCTCCGGGACGGACGGCGGACCTGCCTGTCCCACATGTTCGAGGCCGTAGGCGCCTACCACGCCGGGACCCTGGACGAGGCGGGGGTGCGGGACTATGAGGAGAACGCCTGCCCCAGTTGCGGCTCCTGCTCCGGCATGTACACCGCCAACTCCATGAACTGTCTGGCGGAGGCCCTGGGCATGGCCCTGGGCGGCAACGGCACCATCCCCGCCGTGTACTCGGCCCGGCTGCGGCTGGCCAAGCACACAGGCATGAAGATCGTGGAACTCATTGAGAAAAATATCTGCCCCCGGGACATCATGACCCCGGCGGCCTTCCACAACGCCGAGACGGTGGATATGGCCCTGGGCTGTTCCACCAACACCATGCTCCATCTGCCCGCCATCGCCCACGAGGCCGGCGTGGCCATCGACCTGTCGGAGGCCAACGCCATCAGCGCCAGGACCCCCAATCTCTGTCATCTGGCTCCCGCCGGGGACACCTTCATGGAGGACCTGGACCGGGCCGGCGGCGTCTACGCCGTGATGAAGGAGCTGACGAAGCGCGGTCTGCTGGACACCGGCCTGCTCACCGTCACCGGTAAGACCGTGGCGGAGAACCTGGCCGGGGCGGTGAACCGGGATCCCAGCCTGATCCGGCCTGTCGACGACCCCTATTCCGAGAACGGCGGCATCGCCGTGCTCCGGGGCAATCTGGCTCCCGACGGCTGCGTGGTGAAGCAGTCCGCTGTGGACCCGGCCATGATGGTCCATGAGGGCCCCGCCCGGGTCTTTGACTCGGAGGAGGACGCCATCGCCGCCATCTACGGCAGGGAGATCAGGCCCGGCGACGTGGTGGTGATCCGCTACGAGGGCCCCCGGGGCGGTCCCGGCATGCGGGAGATGCTCAATCCCACCTCCGCCATCTGCGGCATGGGCCTGGGGGAGAGCGTGGCCCTGATCACCGACGGCCGGTTCTCCGGCGCCACCCGGGGCGCGTCCATCGGCCACGTCAGTCCCGAGGCCGCCGCCGGCGGTCTGATCGGACTGGTGGAGGACGGCGACCTGATCCGTATCAACATCCCGGCCTGCACCATCGAACTGGCAGTGCCGGAGGAGGAGCTCCAGCGCCGCCGGGCGGCCTGGACCTGCCCGCCGCCCAAGGTGCAGACCGGCTGTCTGGCCCGTTACGCCAAACTGGTGGCCTCTGCGGACAAGGGCGCGATCCTCTGTACCTGAGAAAGGAGCGACCATGCGGCAAAACGAACTATTGCTCTACGGCGGCGGCGAGGGCGACAGCATCCTCTCGCGGATGTCACTGCTGGCCGGCGGCCGGATCCTGGAGCAGCCCCAGCAGCGGACCAAGGACCTCTTCACGGAACTGCGCCGGCTGCTGCAGCTGGCGGCCCGGTTCAGCTTCCGGGGCAGCGTGTGGCACAACTACATCGCCCTGTATCTGCTGACCCATGAAAACCCCTTCAGCCTTCTGTGTGAGCGGCAGGACCCCTCCGGGACGCTGCTGCACATGGCGGAGCGGGATTTCCGGATCCTGCGCCGGCTGTTTGACTTTGACTTTGCCCCGCTGGAGGCGGCACTGGGCACCGGCTGTCTGGCCATGATGGAGGATTTCCAGTCCCCCGAGGAGGGGGACGAGGCCGGCGCGCTGATCCGGGACCTGACGGAGCGGCTGGAGCAGACGAAGGACGCCGCCGGGATGCTCCGGGAGACCGTTGCCAGCTACCGGGAGTACGGCGTCGGCGACCTGGCTCTGTACCGGGCCTTCCGGTACCGGGACGGGAAGCTCAGGCCCGTTCGGTTCCCGGACGCCGGGACTCTGGACGACATCGTAGGCTACGAGGAGCAGAAGCAGGCGCTCCGGGCCAACACGGAGGCCTTCCTGGCAGGCCACACCGCCAACAACGTGCTGCTCTACGGCGACAGCGGCACCGGCAAATCCTCCTGCATCCGGGCCCTGCTCCGGGAATACGGGGACCGGGACCTGCGGATGGTAGAGGTGCACCGGTATCAGTTCCAGGAGCTGTTCGACCTCATGGAGCTGCTGCGGGAGCGCCGGCACCGGTTCATCCTGATGCTGGACGACCTGTCCTTCGAGGAGGACGAGACGGAGTACAAATTCCTCAAGGCCGTCATCGAGGGCGGCATCGAGACCCGGCCGGAGAACGTGCTGCTGTACGCCACCTCCAACCGCCGTCATCTGATCCGGGAGCTCTGGAGCGACCGCAGCGATATGGAGCACGACGGGGACATCCACCGTTCCGACACCATGGAGGAGAAGCTGTCCCTGGCCGAGCGCTTCGGCGTGGCCATCCGCTTCGATACCCCGGCCCGGCAGGAGTACCACGGCATCGTGGAGAGCCTGGCCCGGCGTTACGGCGTGACGGACCCGGCGGGGGAGGAGCTGCTGCGGCGGGCCGACGAGTGGGAGATCCGTCACGGCGGCGTCTCCGGGCGCACGGCGGAGCAGTTCATCCTGGCCCTGGCGGGACGGGATGACAGCGCCGGGGAACAGGACGGCGAATAAGGAAAAACCTTTGAAAAAATAGGCGGCCGCCCTCTTGACGGGGCGCATACGCTTGTGCTATAATATCACGCTGTACCGACATGCCTCCGGCGAAAAAACCGGAGGGCGTGTTTCGTGTGCGCCGCAGAGCCGCCCGTGAAGGGGAAAAGGCCCGGCGCAAAGCCCGATTTTGGCCGTATCATCCCCGGATGAAGCGGTTAAAATATAACAAATACGGAAGAAAGGAGGAACACCATGCCTACATTTAACCAGCTGGTACGCAAGGGGCGTCAGCAGGCGACCTACAAGTCCAACTCTCCCGCCATGCAGAAGGGCTTCAACACCCTGAAGAACAAGGAGACGAATCTGCCTTCTCCGCAGAAGCGCGGCGTGTGCACAGCGGTCCGTACGTCCACCCCGAAGAAGCCGAATTCCGCACTGCGGAAGATCGCCCGTGTACGTCTGACCAACGGCTACGAGGTCACCGCCTATATCCCCGGCGTCGGACACAACCTGCAGGAGCACTCCGTGGTTACCATCCGCGGCGGCCGTGTCAAGGACCTGCCCGGCGTGCGTTACCACATCATTCGCGGCACTCTGGATACCCAGGGCGTACAGGGCCGGATGCAGGCCCGCTCCAAGTACGGCGCCAAGAAGCCCAAGAAGAAGTAATTCCAGTCTACAGCAGAGCCCTGTTGTTTTCGTTTATAACATAGATTATATACCGTAAACCTCGGGGCACAACGGAAGCAGGCACGCTTTCGAGTACCGATGAAATCATCTTATATGAAGGAGGGAAGTAACGTGCCGAGAAGAGGTAATGTATCAAAGCGCGAGATCCTGCCGGATCCTGTGTACCACTCCGTGCTGGTGACCAAGCTCATCAACAGCATCATGCTCGACGGTAAGAAGGGCGTGGCGCAGAAGGTGGTGTACGGCGCTTTCGACATCGTGAAGGAGAAGATGAACCAGGATCCCCTGGAGGTCTTCACCACCGCTATGGAGAACATCATGCCGGCTCTGGAGGTCAAGGCCCGCCGTGTGGGCGGCGCCACCTACCAGGTGCCCATCGAGGTCCGGCCCGAGCGTCGTCAGACTCTGGGCCTGCGCTGGCTGACCAACTATGCCCGCGCCCGCAGCGAGAAGACGATGAAAGAGCGTCTGGCCGGCGAGCTGATGGACGCTGCCAACAACACCGGCAGCGCCGTGAAGAAGAGAGAAGACACTCATAAGATGGCCGAGTCCAACAAGGCCTTCGCCCACTATCGCTGGTAAGAGATCCGCGGTCTTTTTCCCGGTTTTCCGGGCAGAAAAAACAGCGAATCGGCATCCAATATGCCGGCGAGAGAACAGGAGCGGATTATGCCAAGGCAGGTTTCATTAGAAAAAACGAGAAATATCGGCATCATGGCCCACATCGACGCGGGCAAGACCACGACCACGGAACGGATCCTGTACTACACAGGCGTCAACTACAAGATGGGTGAGACCCACGAGGGCACCGCGACCATGGACTACATGGCTCAGGAGCAGGAGCGGGGCATCACCATCACGTCTGCCGCCACCACCTGTTTCTGGCGGGACCACCGGATCAACATCATCGACACGCCGGGTCACGTGGACTTCACCGTGGAGGTGGAGCGTTCCCTGCGCGTGCTGGACGGTTCCGTGACCGTGCTGTGCGCCAAGGGCGGTGTGGAGCCCCAGTCCGAGACGGTCTGGAGGCAGGCCGACCACTACGGCGTGCCCCGCATGGTCTACGTCAACAAGATGGACATCATGGGCGCGGACTTCTACCACGTGCTGGACATGATCTATGACCGGCTCAAGTGCAACGCCGTACCCATCCAGCTGCCCATCGGCCGGGAGGCCGACTTCCGGGGCATCATCGACCTGGTGGAGATGAAGGCCGACGTGTACTACGACGACCTGGGCACCGACATGCGGGTGGAGGAGATCCCCGAGGACATGCTGGATCTGGCCAAAGAGTACCGGGTCAAGCTGCTGGAGGCCGTGTCGGATTTCGACGACGAGATCATGGAGAAGTATCTGGAGGGCGAGAAGATCCCCACAGAGTCCATCCGCCGCGCCATCCGGGCCGCCACGGTCGCGGTCAAAATGATCCCTGTCACCTGCGGCACCTCCTATAAAAATAAGGGAGTGCAGAAGCTGCTGGACGCCATTGTGGACTATCTCCCGTCGCCTCTGGACGTGCCCCATATCACGGGCATCCATCCGAAGAAGGAGACCGAGGAGAGCCGTCCCGCCGACGATTCCGCGCCGTTTTCCGCTCTGGCCTTCAAGATCGTGACGGACCCCCATGTGGGCCGGCTGACCTTCATTCGGGTCTACTCCGGCTCTCTGGAAAAGGGCGCCTCGATCCTCAACAGTACCAAGGACGAGAAAGAGCGGATGACCCGCATCCTGCAGATGCACGCCAATCACCGGGAGGATATCCAGACCGTCTACTCCGGCGACATCGCCGCCGTGGTCGGCCTGAAGCACACCACCACAGGCGATACGCTCTGCGACGGGAAACATCCCATCATTCTGGAGTCCATGAGCTTCCCCGAGCCGGTCATCCGCGTGGCCATCGAGCCCAAGACCAAGGCCGGTCAGGAGAAGATGACCCTGGCGCTGGTCCGCCTCGCCGAGGAGGACCCCACCTTCAAGACATATACGGACACCGAGACCGGTCAGACCATTATCGCCGGCATGGGTGAGCTCCATCTGGAGATCATCGTGGATCGGTTGCTCCGTGAGTTCCGGGTGGAGGCCAACGTGGGCGCGCCCCAGGTGGCCTACAAGGAGACGATCCGAAAGAGCGTGGTCCAGGAGACCCGCTATTCCCGTCAGACCGGCGGCCACGGCCAGTTCGGCCACGTCAAGATCCAGGTGGAGCCCAACGAGTCCGGCAAGGGCTACGAGTTTATCGACAAGATCACCGGCGGCGCCATCCCCAAGGAGTTCATCCCCGCGGTGGACGAGGGTATCCGCGGCGCCATGCAGGCCGGCGTACTGGCCGGCTACCCGGTGGTGGACGTGAAGGTAACGCTGCTGGACGGCTCCTTCCACGAGGTGGACTCCTCTGATATGGCCTTCAAGATCGCCGGCTCCATGGCCTTCAAGGAGGCCTGCAAGAAGGCGGATCCCGTGCTGATAGAGCCCATCATGAAGGTCTCCGTCATCGTGCCGGAGGAGTATATGGGCGACGTGATCGGCGACCTGAACGCCCGCCGCGGCCAGATCCAGGGCATGGAGGCCCGGCCCGGCGCCCAGCAGATCGACGCGTTCGTGCCGCTGTCCGAGATGTTCGGCTACGCCACGGACATGCGCTCCAAAACCCAGGGCCGGGGCCAGTACACCATGGAACCGAGCCACTATGTGGAACTGCCCAAGTCTCTGCAGGAAAAAATGCTTGACGCCAGAGGCGGGGCGCGAACTTTTTAAGAAATCCCCCTTGCTTTTTTCGGGGATTTCCGATACAATACAGCAAAACCGCATCGAACGAAAATATGTAAGATTTAATATAAGGAGGAAACATCAATGGCGAAGCAGAAATTTGAAAGAACAAAGCCCCACGTGAACATCGGCACTATCGGTCACGTTG
>JAFWDQ010000008.1 GCA_017516065.1 Oscillospiraceae bacterium | reverse complement strand
GCAGTTGCAGAGGAGCGGATTATCATACCAAACCGGAGCCCAGCTTCAGCGGGTCCGGTTTGGAGAGGAGGCGCAATGGAATGAGTTTGCTTTCGCACTTGTGCGGAAGCAAAGGATATGGAATTTGCGCTGACGAAGCGGTAGCGAAGCAGGGAGTAGGCACAATGCAAGTTTGCTGCGCCGAGCTGTCTTTGCCGGAACTTTCGTAAGTCCGGGAAAGAAAGTACATAGAAACCATCGGTGTCTATGCGCGTCTTTGGTGACTTTCTGCGCGATCAGAAAGTCACCCGTCGGAGACACGTTCCCCTCCCGCCCGCAGGCGGGTAATCCCTTTACGCAGAGAAAAAACGCGCCCGCGCGCTGCCGCCTACCGCAAAAAGAAACCGGTGTCGGCCATGGAAACGTAGTCGCCGTCAGCCAGCACGATATGGTCCCGCAGCTCCACGTTCACGGCCTCCAGCGCCTTCTGGATCTGGATCGTGACCTGATAGTCCTCCGCCGAGGGCAGGGCCACGCCGCTGGGATGGTTGTGGGCCAGGATGACCGCCGCGGCATTGTGGAGCAGGGCCTGCTCCACGACCTTCCGCACGCTGATCTGCACGATATTCACGCTGCCCTCGAACAGGGTATTGGCGTGGATGACCTTGTTCTTGGCGTCCAGACAGATGAGAAAGGACTTCTCGTCCCGCTGATCCAGATAATAGGGCCGCAGACAGCCGTAGGCGTCGGCGCTGTTCTGAACGATGCGGGGCGCCTCCTCCTGCCGCAGACGCCGCAGGAACAGGGCCTGGGCCAGATGCAGCAGTTCCGCCGCGCCGGGTCCCATGCCGGGGACCTGACGCAGCTGGACCGGATCGGCGCTGAACACACCCTCCAGACTGCCGAATCGCTCCAGCAGCTGGTGCGCCAGCTGATTCGTGTCCCGCCGTGGTATGGCGTAAAAGAGCAGCAGCTCCAGCACCTCATGGTCCGCAAAATGGTCCAGCCCTTCGGCGCGGAACCGCTCCCGCAGCCGCTCCCGATGGCCCCGATGCAGGTCCTCTCCCATGGTCAGCAGGCGCCGTACTCGGCCAGATAGGCCTCGATCCGGGCCCTTGCCTCATCGTCCAGAACGATCTGCCCGTCCACCGGCACGTTGTGCAGAGCGGAGATGATCTCCCGGACCGTGACGATGGGACAGACCCGGATCCCCCAGTTCTGCTCCAGCTCCGCCAGGGCGGACAGGGCGCCGGTGCCCCGCTCCATGCGGTCCACGGAGACGAACAGGGCGCAGACGTCCACGTCGGCGATGTCCCGGAGCAGCCGGATGCTCTCCCGGACGGCGGTGCCGGCGGTGACCACGTCCTCCACGATGGCGATCTTCATCCCGTCCCGGGGCCTGCAGCCCACGATGGTGCCGCCCTCGCCGTGGTCCTTGGCCTCCTTGCGGTTGAAGCAGTAGGGCAGGTCCCGGCCATGCTCCCGGGCCAGAGCCGCGGCGGTGACCGCCACCAGGGGGATTCCCTTATAGGCGGGGCCGAAGAGCAGGTCGATGCCGTCGGGCATATTCCGCTGCACGCAGTCGGCGTAGAAGGACCCCAGCCGGTCCAGCTGGGCGCCGGTGCGATAGTTCCCTGTGTTGATGAAGTAGGGCGTCTTCCGCCCGCTTTTTGTCGTAAAATCACCGAAGGTCAGAACGCCGGAGCGGACCATAAAGGTGATAAAATCCTGTTTGATATCCGGCATGGACTCACTCCTCTCCCGCCTGTGGGGCAGCAGTATATATAGCAGATATAGTATATTATATCATGGCGCACAGCCTCTCCGCAAGACGAAAAAGATGAAAGAGGAGAGGGTTTCCCGCCCTCTTTTCCCTTGCATTTTTGTCTTGCCCTGTGCTATAATACTTTCAAATCGAATAAGAAGCATAAAACGACACATGTGGAGCACAGCTCGTAAATCTGACACGGTAGATGCAGCGACTGTAATCCCCGTGTGTTTTTTTATGCTCCTTTTTCCGCCCCACAAAAAACGGAAGAAAGAAGGAATACACATTATGGCATCCAACGCAAGGCGGGCCCGGCTGATGGTCGCCGTCGCCGGCTTCGCCGTCTTTCTGGCCACCTTCAACGAGACGTTCCTCAACGTGGCCTTCACCCCCATCATGGCCGATTTCGGCATCGGCGTGTCCACGGTCCAGTGGCTGGCCGCCGCCTATATGCTGGGCGCCGCCGTCATGGTGCCGGTGACGGCCTTCCTGTACCGCAGCATTCCCACCAGACGCTTTTTCCTCGGCACCGTGTGCCTGATGGTGGCGGGCAGCGTCGTCGGCGCGCTGTCCGTCAGCTTCCCCATGCTGCTCATCGGGCGGATCATCCAGGCCCTGGGCGCCGGTATGATCATCCCCATCTGCATGAGCATCGTGCTGGAGGTGGCGCCCCGGGAGAAGATGGGCGCCTACCTGGGCATCATGGGCGCTCTGACCGCCCTGGGCCCCTCTCTGAGCATCATCGTGTCCGGCATCCTGCTGTCCTTCTGCCCCTGGCATGTGCTGGAGTGGGTCTTCTTCGGTCTGACCGTGATCTGCTTTATCCTGGGCGCGGCGCTGCTGGACAACATCGCCCTCCTGACGCACCCGAAGCTGGACAAGCTGTCCATCCTGCTGGTGGCCGTGGGCCTGGTGGGCGTCCTGTACGCCATCTCCACCGCCTTTTCCGGCACCGCCGCGGCGGCGGCGGGCGCCGCCGTCATCGGCGTGATCTTCCTGATCCTCTTCGTCCGGCGGCAGAACCGTCTGCCGGAGCCCCTGCTGGACCTGCGGCCCCTGTCGGTCAAGCCCTTTACCGCGGCGGTACTCATCAATGTTGCGGCGCTGGTCATCGTCTTCGCCATGAATATCCTCATGCCCATCTTTGTGCAGAGCGCACTGGGGGCTTCTGCCTTCAGCGCCTCCGTCACTCTCTTCCCCGCCATCCTCGTGTCCTGCCTGCTGGCCCCCGTGGCCGGAAAGATCTATGACCGACAGGGGGCAAAGCTCCTGCTGCCTCTGGGCTGTCTGCTGATGTTCCTGTTCCTCATCGCCATCGCCTTTGCCCAGGGCCTGAACTCCTTCCCCCTGCTGGCCGTTCTGTACGTGCCCATCATGTGCGGCATGGCCTTCATCACCGGCCCGGTGCAGACCTTCGGTCTGTCCCAGCTGCCGCCGGAGCTGAATCCCCACGGCGTCACCGTGTTCAGCACGGGCTTCCAGGTGGCCGGGTGCATCGGCTCGTCCCTGTTCACCGGCATCTACGCCGCCCGGGTCGCGGGCCGGCTGGCCGCCGGCGCGGCGGAGCGGGCCGCTCTGGGCAGCGGCTTTACCACAGCCCTGCTGCTGGCCGCGATCTTTGCTCTGCTGGGCATCCTGCTGTCCCTGTATGCCCGTCGGTACAGCCTGCGGCAGCTCACGCCGGACAGGGCCGCCGCCCCTCTGCCGACGTCTCCCCTGCGGACCATCATGAAGGAGGACGTGTACACCGTCCGCTCCGACGCCACGCTGCTGGAGGCCATGCGCATGATCGTGGACAAGAAGATCAGCGGCGCGCCGGTGGTGGACGCCGCCGGGGCGCTGGTGGGCTTTATCAGCGACGGCGACGTGATGCGCTATCTGGCCCGGGTCCACCCGAAATTCACCACCGTCCACTCCCTGTCTCTGCTGTACAGTCCGGAGCACGGCTTTGACCAGAACCTGTCCCGGATCATGCACCTGAACGTGATGGATCTGGCCGCCAAGACCGTCTACACGGTCAATCTCGACGACGGTCTGGACGAGGTCTGCCGGGTACTGATGGAGCACAGCCTGAAAAAAGCCCCCGTCATGGACGGGGAGACCATGGTGGGGATCATCAACCGCAGCAATATCACAAAATACGCCATCAACACCTGCCTGGCCGCCATGGAGGCCTGACAGCCGCGCAAAACGCCCCCTCCCGGCGGGAGGGGGCGCTGCTGTATCCATTTTTCGTCAGCGTCCGGCCAGAAAAGCCCGGCCCAGGGCGTCCGCCCTCCGGACGGCGTCGATGACGGCAGCCGCGTCCACGGGCCGGGTCATCCGATGGATGGAGGGTGACTCCAGCGCCGCGGCGGCGACAATGGCCAGGTCCTCCTCCGTGGGCCGGACGATCCCCAGCTCCTCCAGCGTGACGGGGAGCCGGACGTCACGGAGAAACGCCATGGTCTCCCGGAGCAGCTCCGCCGGCTCGCCGCTCAAAACCATCTGCGCCAGCAGGGCGAAAGCAACTTTCTCGCCGTGGAGCGTATCATGGGCGCCGGGCAGGGCGGCCAGCCCCTCGTTGATGGGATGCGCCGCGCAGACGCCGCCGCTCTCAAAGCCGATGCCGCTGAGCAGGATATTGGCCTCGATGACGTTCTCCACGGCCGGGGTGCAGCGGCCCTGTTCCACAGCCCGGAAGACCTCCCGTCCGTCCTCCATCAGGGTCTCCCGGCACTGGCAGGCAATGGCCCGGGCCGCCAGGGTGATCTTCTGCCCGAAAAAGTTGTCGGAATCGGTGTTCCAACACTCTTTCATCTCGTAATAGGTGGCCAGCGCGTCCCCCATCCCCGCCGACAGGAGCCGGACCGGCGCCCCGGCGATGATCTCGCTGTCCGCCAGGACCAGATCCGGGTTGCGCCGGAGGGACAGAAGCGTATCCAGAGAACCGTCTTCGCGGTACACCACGGACAGCGCCGAGCAGGGCGCGTCGGAGGCCGCGCTGGTGGGCGCGATGATCACCGGCAGTCCGGCAAAGTGGGCCACGGCCTTGGCGGTGTCCAGGACCTTGCCGCCGCCGATCCCGACGATGGCGTCACAGCCCCGGGCCTGGGCCTCGGCGGTGAGGCGCTGGATCTCCGTCATGGTACACTCGCCGCCGAAGACCGCCCGGCGGAACACGGCGTCCGCCGCCCCGGCGTCGTTTTCATCCAGCACCGGCGCAAGGCGCTCCAGCCCGCCCCGGCTCACGATCAGCAGACAGCGCTGTCCCAGGGGCGCCGCGTACCGGTACAGCCGCCGCAGAACGCCCTGCCCCTGTATATATTTGCCGCAGGACCAAAAGCCCCGTTCTTTCATACCGCGCCCTCCTCGGTGGATCAGATTCGGCGCGCCGCCTATCGTTTCAGCACGCTCTGCGCCACGGGAAACTCAAAGTAGGTGTCCGGGAAGGGCTCGTCCTTCAGCGTGAAATGCCACCACTCGCACCAGAAGGGCTCGAAGCCGTTATGCGTCATCAGGTCCCGGAGGAACATCCTGTTAGCGTACTGCTCCTCGGTGATATCTCTGCAGTCCGGGTGGGAGAGCTCGCTGAAATAGTCGAAGGGACTGCCCATGTCCAGCTCCCTGCCGGTCTTCATATCCAGCAGCGTCAGGTCCACGGTACTGCCCCGGCTGTGGCTGGACTGGCTGGCGATATAGCCCCGCTCGAACAGCGCCTGCTTTTCCATATCCGGATAAAAGTACGGCTTCATGCGCTGATCCAGATCCTCGATGCCCCACAGCACGAAATGCCGGACGGCATTGGCCGGGCGGTAGGCGTCAAAGATCTTCAGCCGGTACCCCGCCACGATGGCCTTGTTGCTGATGTCCTTCAGCGCCCGGGCCGCCTCTTTGGTCAGAAGGGCGCAGGGCTCCTCGTAGCCGTCGATGCGGTCGCCCACGAAGTTATAGGTGGAGAAATAGCGGATCTCCTGCACGATGCCCGGCACGTAGTCCGAGAGCAGGACAAAATCCGACGCGTCCAGCGCCGCTTTTTTCTGAAAGTCCGTTGCCATATCGGTTCCCCTCGCTTTTGGAGACCGCCGCGTCCCGCCCGGCCCCGTTCCCCCGGGCTCTTCCCCCGGGGAATGATGTTTTATTATAGCACAGGACGGGGCCGCGGAAAACCGGGATTTGCATGTTTTTCTTTCTTTGGCGAGAATGCTATGACACGGCGGCGGGATTTTTCCCGCCGCCGTCAAACTTCTATGCTTCAGTTATTACATATTGGATACCAGAATCGCACTGGCTCTGGAAACCTTAAGAAACTGTCCGTCTTTTACAGTATAAAAAGCATTGCCTTCAAAAAGGTCGTTATCGACAATTTCTGTGCGGGATATATCGCTGTACACGCAGTAATAACCAGAGTCGTCGCCTATTTGTTTAAAATAGTATTCTCCCGCGGGAATGTCGATACCGATACGGTACGTGCCTTCTCCATAACAACCCGTATCATCCGGAACCGCCACAGGCACCGGTGCATTGGAAATATCAGTAATCTTACACCGACTCAATTTTAAATATTGACCGTCGTATGTCCTGAAAAACGTGTAATTAGAAAAAATGTCATTGTCTTCGATGTCTTCTTGACTACTATCTGTATATTTACAATAATAGCCGCTATACGTGGGGTCAGTCTGAACGGCATAGTAATCGCCGGCAGGGATATCCGTACCGACACGATACATTCCCTCACTGTACCATTTTGCTGTTTGTACAGGCGTCGAGTCGTTACTGTTCAAAATAGCAGTATTCGTGGCCGCGTCATAATCCACATAGAGGCCCAACGCGCTCCCCAGGTCCCGGAGCTTGAAAAAATTGCTGCCGCCGATGTTGTAGGCGGCGATGTCGCTGCGCACCTGGCCGTTGATGACGATGGTCTGGCTGCTCAACACGGCGGTAGCGGAGTTGTCCTGTCCCGTCACCAACTCTGTACCGTTGGAAACATAGCTTTCCCCGGTCACGATGCTTACCGTATTGGCGGCGGCGTCCCAGCCCACGGAGAACTGCCCCGCCGTGCCATTCATCAACTGAGCAACATCCCGCAGCTTGAAATAGTTATTGCCGTCGATGTTGTACTTCTCGCAGGCAACCTCCGTCCCGTTGACGGACAGCTTCTGCGGTGAAATCTGGACTGTGGCCGCGCTTGCGGACCCCCCCAGCGACAGGACAAGGGCCAACACCAACAGGAGCGAAATAATATGTCGCTTCATCTTCTCTCCCCCTCAATCAGACTGACTTTTGATGCTTATACAATGATATTATTATACCACACCCCTCTGCATAACTCAACCATTTTATGCAAAAACGCCCCCTCCCGCCGGGAGGGGGCGCTGGCCGTATTCACTTTTTTCTCATTCCGCGTTCTCCGCGCCGTCCAGCCAGATGAACAGCATCGGCTCGTTGCTGTCCTTGAGCACGCTGGGCACGATGCGCCGCACGGGCATGTCCTTGAACGAATCCCACAGATTGCTGTCGGAGCGGCCGAAGAGCTCGCCCTCGTAACCGGCTTCTCCCCGGGGAATCACGTGGACCATGCACGGGGCCTCGCTGTCCGTGCGCAGCAGTTTGATCAGGTCGCCCACGGTGGGCTTCCGCTCGGGCACCTCACGTTTTCTCATGTCCACCCTTCCTCTCTTTTTTTTATTAAAAACGACTTTTCAACTATGGATTTTTCATTTCAAAAGCATTTTACCATATCCCCTTGCCTCATACAAGCGTTATATGCAAAAGGCACCTGTGAAAGCAGGTGCCTTTTTGTGTGCGGAAAACGTTTTTAGAAGCCGGTGCCAAAGTCAGTGATGACGTAAGGGGGATCACCGGCTTCGTTCAGGCGCAGGACGCCGATATTGGATTTCTCCACGACCCAGCCGGTGGCCTCGTCGATCTCGCCGTTGGAAGCGGTTAACTCGATGGGATCGATGCCCTCGGCGGGCTGCAGCGCGTAGGCCACGCTGAATGCGTAGGCGTCCGGACCCAGCTGCAGTTCCTGGGCCAGCTCGCTGCCCAGCTCCTCGTCGCTGAAGATCGTCACATCTTCGATGCGGTAATCGGTGATCCTGTCGCCAAAGACCTCCGCGACCAAGTCCTGCATGGCGGTCTCGACCGCCTGCTCCGCCTCCTCCGTGGTCATGTTCTTCTCCGCGGCAGGGGCTGCGTCGGACACATCCGGCGAGTTGACGTCCGCCGGGGGCTCGTCGCCGCCGGGCGCTCCGCATCCGGCAAACAGCGCCAGCGCGAGCAGAAGCGCAAGAATGAGAGGGAGAGTTTTTTTCATGGCAGTTACCTCCTGTAAAGTTTGGGTCCGGTTTGTTCCTCTATGGCTGTAACTATAGCAGAAACGGACGCGTTTTGCAACTTCTCACCGCCCTTAAATTTCGGCACGCGCAGGTGACGGCGCATCCTGACGCCATCCTCCGAACAGCCGAAGGACCTGCTCCTGACTGTTTTTGAAATTGAACGTTCAAAGCCGTATATGAAAACGATCCTCTGTAACGCTGCAGACAGGCTTGCACATTCAAAAGCCCCCGAAGGTCTCCCTCTTAATCAAAAGCACGGAAAACCCTCGGGGGCTGTCGTTTTAGGCCTTACACCGTTTCTTCCCGACAGGCAAAGCCCTGCCGCGCAGTGGAGCGCTTATATCGCTCTGTCCCGCAGCTGGAGGGAAAGACGGTCGGCGATCATGGCGATGAACTCCGAATTCGTCGGCTTCCCCTTGGCGTTGGAGACGGTGTAGCCGAAATACTTCTGCAGCGTGTCCAGATCGCCCCGGTCCCAGGCCACCTCGATGGCGTGGCGGATGGCCCGCTCCACCCGGGACGGCGTGGTGGCAAACCGGTGGGCCACCTCGGGATAGAGGACCTTCGTCACCGCGTTGATGACCTCCATGTCCCGGATGGCCAGCATGATGGCCTCCCGGAGATACTGATAGCCCTTGATGTGGGCCGGCACGCCGATCTCGTGGATCACCGCCGTGACCAGCGTCTCCAGACTGGGCGTCCCCGCCGCCTGTCCCATCTGCGTCGGCGCGCCGCCGGGCGCCAGCTGACGGATCCGCTCGGGGATCCGGGCCAGATTGCAGGGCTTCAAAATCAGATAATCCGCCCCCAGCCGTGACGCGTGGGCCACCAGAGACCCCCTTGCAAACTCGGACAGCAGCAGTACCGCGCAGCCGCTCCGCAGATCCTCCTCCTTCAGCGCGCCCAGCAGCTCCAGTCCGTCCATCTCATTGAGCACAAGGTCCATGACGATGACATCCGGCTTCAGCTCCCGCACCATGCGCAGCGCCTCCGCGCCGTTGTCCGTCTCCCCCAGGACCTCCATATCCGTCTCCCCATTGACGGCCTCCGCCAGCAGCGCGCGGAATTCCGCTCCCGCGTCCGCCAGCAGCACCCTTACAACATTCTCCATAGGAATCCTCCCTTTCCTCCGGCGCAGGAAGCGCGCCTGTTTCCTTTCCCCGCATCTAATGTAACACATTCGGACGGCCTTTGCAAGCTATAATTTACAAAAAAAGGAAAAAGTTTATCCGGCGAATGTGCTCATATTGTCCCCATTTGTCGCATATTGTAAACCTATTTACATAAAACAGGGAATGCGGAGGGACAGATGTTTTCCGTCGGATCAGTACAGCGCGTCCAGAACGGCGACGATGTCCCGGATGCAGCCTCTGCCCCCGGGGCCCACGATCCGGGCGCCGGAGGCGCGGACCTCCGGCGTGGCGTTGGCGGGGCAGAATCCGATCCGTGCGGCCCGGAGCATGGGCAGGTCGTTCTGGTGATCTCCGGCGCAGTAGATGTGCTCCGGGGCGATGCCCAGCCGCCGGGCCAGCGTCAGGACGGCGCTGGCCTTGGTACAGCCCCGGTCCGTCAGCTCCAGCAGGATGGGGGCGGAGAAAAAGGCCTCGTAGCGGCCCGGCCAGGCGGACAGCACGTAATCCCGGACCCGCCGGAGCAGCGGCTCACTCTCCTCCAGGATCAGCTTCAGGCAGGGGTCAGGGAAGCGGTCCAGCGTTGTCTCCACGAAGCCGCAGTTCACCCGGGTGGCGTGGCGCAGTGTGGCCCGGTTGGGCCGACAGCAGAGGGCCGTAAGGCCGTCGTAGGTCTCAAAGGCCAGGGTGGGAAAGCGCCCGGCCAGCTCCAGAGCGTCGGCCCGGAAGCAGGACGGCAGAGCCGTCTCGGCCACAGTCTCATCCGCGGCAAAGTCAAAGATGGACGCGCCGTTGGCCACGATGACCGGCGCGGTCAGGGGCAGCTGCCGGGCGTAGGGCAGGAAGGTCCGGCGGGAGCGCCCTGTGGCCACGGTAAAACAGCCGCCCTGCCTCTGGAACGAGACAATGGCGGCCTGATCAGCCTCGGAGATGACGTGGCGGTCGTCGCAGAGGGTCTCGTCGAAATCCGTGACCAGCAGAACGCCGTCAAATTTTCCCATGGCTATGCTCCTTTCGGGATCACCGCTTGTTCGCCAGCTTCTCCAGAGCCTGCCGGAACTCCTCCGGCAGGGAGCTTGTGAGCACGATCTCCTCCCCGGTCCGGGGATGCCGGAACCGCAGCTCCACGGCGTGGAGGCACTGTCCGGTCAGCCCGGGGACGGGCTTATGGGGTCCGTACACCGTATCGCCCCAGACGGGGTGCCCCATGGCGGCCATATGGACCCGGATCTGGTGCGTCCGGCCCGTCTCCAGCCGGCAGCGGAGGTGCGTAAAACCGGGATACCGGCCCAGCACCTCCCAGTGTGTGACGGCGGGACGGCTGTGGGGCGCGTTCACCGCCATCTTTTTCCGGTCCGAGGGGTGCCGCCCCACGGGCAGGTCCACGACGCCCGCGTCCTCCCGCATGGCGCCGATGACGATGGCCTCGTAGGTCCGGGCCATGGTGTGGTCCTTCAGTTGGGCGGCCAGAGCCTGATGGGCCGCGTCGTTCTTCGCCGCCAGGATCAGACCGCTGGTATCCCGGTCGATGCGGTGGACGATCCCCGGCCGCAGGGTCCCGCCGATGCCGGACAGGGAGTCCCCGCAGTGGGCCAGCAGGGCGTTGACCAGGGTCCCGTCGGGATGGCCCGGTCCGGGATGGACCACCATGCCCGCGGGCTTGTCCACCACGATCACGTCCGCGTCCTCATAGACCACGTCAAGGGGGATATCCTGGGGCTCCGCCTCGGCGGATACCGGCGGCGGCAGGGTGACGGAGATCTCGTCGCCCGCGGCCACCCGGTCGTTTTTCCGCAGGGGAACGCCCCGCCGCAGCACCAGCCCCTCCTGCAGCAGCCGCTGGGCGGCGCTGCGGGTCAGGTCCGGGACGGCGGAGGCCAGAAACTGGTCCGCCCGGACGCCGTCGGCGTCAGCGGTGAGCAGGATCGTTTCCATTCGCTTCACTCCGATTCCAGAAGAAGATCACGTACACGCAGAAGACGATGCCCCCCAGGGTGATGCAGATATCAGCAAAGTTGAACACGGGAAACGAGATGAACAGGGTCCGGAACATATCCACCACGTACCCCAGACGGATCCGGTCGATGAGGTTCCCCACGGCGCCGCCCAGCAGGACTGCCAGGGACCAGCGGCCCACGCCGCCCTTGATCTTCCGGGCCGCCAGGGCCCAGATGATGAGCAGGATGACGGCCAGGGACACCACGGTGAGGACCCACGTATGGCGCTGCAGCACGGACCAGGCCGCGCCGGTATTCTGTAAATAAGTCACGTCCAGCAGACCCGGGACGAGGGGCACGGCCCCCGTGACGGCCACGGTGCGGACGACCCACAGCTTGATCAGCTGGTCCGCCGCCACCAGAACGGCGGCGGTGAGGAACAGATAAAACATAGGCATTTCCTTTCCGGCGGAGCATTGCTCCCGCTCTGCTATCCTACCATGCCGGGCCGTCTCCGTCAAGGCGGCCCGGCCGGGCCGGAGGGCGGAACCGGAGAAAAAGCTTGACATTTTCCGCAAACCCTGTATAATAGAAAGGCTCACGCATAACATCCTTGCCTCTCCGGAGGGGGAGGCCATATGTCCATAAGGAGGTGCAAAACATGGCAAAAGTCACTGCCAACTACGAGGTGCTGTATATCATCGCCCCCAATCTGGGCGAGGAGGCCACCGCCGCTCTGGTGGCGAAGTTCAAGGACCTGGTGGAGGCCAACGGTACCCTCACCGAGCTCAATGAGTGGGGCAGCCGCCGGCTGGCCTATCCCATCGAGGATCACACCGAGGGCTACTACGTGCTCATGACCTTTGAGTCCAAGCCCGATTTTCCGGCAGAGCTGGACCGCGTGCTGAAGATCACCGACGGCATCATGCGCGGCCTGATCACCTGCACGGATGAAGTGTAAGAGGGAGGCATTATGCTCAACCGTATCGTTCTCATGGGTCGCCTGACCCGAGACCCGGAGCTGCGCAGCACACAGAGCGGGATCCCTGTGGCGTCCTTCACTCTGGCTGTGGACCGGGACTTCAAGAACAGGGAGACCGGCGAGAAGCAGACCGACTTCATCGATATTGTCGCCTGGCGCAACACGGCGGAATTCGTGAGCAGATATTTCACCAAGGGCCGCATGGCCGTGGTGGAGGGCCGCCTGCAGATCCGGGACTGGACCGACCGGGACGGCAACAAGCGCAGAAGCGCGGAAGTCGTGGCTGACAACGTCTATTTCGGCGACAGCAGACGGGACTCTGACAACGCCGGCTACGGCGCGCCCCGGTACGCTGAAAACGCCCCCGACACCCGTGTCTCCGACGCCGGCGCCGCTTTTTCCGAGCTGGCCGGCGATGACAGCGACCTGCCCTTCTGAGAGGGCCCTGCCGGTCCCCGGGACCGGCGCTGAAAACAATTATTAAGACCGGACATCCGGTCATTTCATGACGATTGGAGGTCAGATCCATGGCGATGGACCGCGAAAGAAATTCCCGCAACCGCAAGCGCAGGAAGGTCTGCGCGTTCTGCGTGGACAAGACGGCGCATATCGACTATAAGGACGCGGCGAAGCTGCGCCACTACCTGTCCGAGCGCTCCAAGATCCTGCCCCGCCGTACCACCGGTACCTGCGCGATGCATCAGCGTCAGCTCACTGAGGCCATCAAGCGCGCCCGTCAGATCGCGCTGCTGCCCTACGTGACCGACTGATTACGGCAGTTTCAACGAAAACCCGCTCCGCCGGGCTTTCACAAACGATTAAAACGCCTCCGGCTTTGAGCCGGAGGCGTTTTTTGCTTTTCCGCAGAGCGTCACACCACATCGGCCGTTATTTCTTCTGCCCCTTGCAGTACACGGCCCAGTAGGGCAGGGCCACGCAAATGCAGCCGCCCACGATGTTGCCCAGGGTCACCGGCAGCAGATTGCCGCCCAGGGCGGAGCCCCAGGTCAGGGCCGCCGCGTCGATGCCGTAGGACGCCTTGGCGAAGAGGCCCGCCGTGAGATAGTACATATTGGCCACGCTGTGCTCGAAGCCGGAGACCACAAAGAGCATGATGGGGAAGAACAGCCCCGCGATCTTGCCCCCCACGGAGTCGGCGGCAAAGGCGATCCACACGGCGATGCAGACCAGGAAGTTGCACAGGATGCCCCGCACAAAGGCGTCGCCGAAGCTGAGAGCCGCCTTGGAAGCGGCGGTGGCGACGATGGCCTCGGCATAGGCGCCGCCGAAGAGATCCGGTGTGTGGCCCAGCACTACAAGTGCCGCCACCAGCGCCGCGCCGATGAAGTTGCCGATGTAGACCAGGATCCAGCTCTTCACCATAGCCCACACCTTCGCCTCACGGCTCAGCACGGGGATCAGGAACAGACAGTTGCCGGTAAACAGCTCGCTGCCCGCCAGCAGGACCATGGCCAGACCGCCGGGGAACACGCAGGCCGTGACCAGCTTGGCTACGGAGGCCAGGGGGATGGACACGGAGGCCACGGCGGAGCCTACGCCCGCCAGAGCGATAAAGGCGCCGGCCAGAATACCCAGCAGCAAAAACCGGCCCGGCCCCTGTTTCATCCGGGTCACCGCCGCGGCGGCATATCCCTTGGCGACCTCAGCAGGTACTTTCATCTTCGCAGTTCCCCTCTCGTTGGTATCGTTAAAAAATATTGTACCAGAGGCCGCCGCTGATTGCAAGGAATTTGTCGAATCCCGCCGGGCATAACCACCGCCGCCGCCGCGCATCCTATCCATATTGAAGGAAGGAGGGGTGCTCCGTGGTCTGGCTCCGGGAGGTCAAGCGATTCGGCAGGGGACTGGAGAAAAGCCGCGTTGGGACGTATGCCGCCGCCGCGGCGTTTTTTCTGTTTCTGGCTCTGGCGCCGCTGGCCATCACGGTCAGCCTGCTGCTGCCCTTCACCCCGGTGACAGCGGAGCAGCTGCTGCGGACCCTGGCCCTGTACGTCCCCGACTCCCTGACAGTGCTGCTGGAGGCCATCGTGGCGGACGTATACGCCGGCGGCCACGGCAGGGTCTTCCTCCTGTCGGCACTGGCGGCGGTCTGGTCCCTCTCCCGGGCCGTCGCCGCAGTCCGAAAGGGTCTGGAGGCCATCCATGACAGCACGAAGCGGGACGGCTATGTCCGCCGCCGGCTCCGGGGCGGCTTTTATCCCCTGGTGATCCTGGCAATCCTGCTGGTCTGTCTCTGCGTCACGGTGCTGGGCCGCGGCTTTCGGGAACAGGTGGCCGTCCGGTGGCCGGAGCTGCTGGCCCCGGGTCAGGTGCTCCTGCGGCTGGTGCCGGTGCTCATCGCCCTGACGCTGTTTTTCGCTCTGGCCTACCGCTGTCTGCCGCATGGGGCGGGGCCATACCCCCGTCAGCTCCCCGGCGCCGCCGGCGCCGCGGCCCTCTGGCTGCTGCTGACGTGGCTGTTCTCCCTCTATCTCTCCCTCACCGGCCGCGGAGGCGGCGCCTACGGGCGGCTGGGGGTCGTGGTCATCGCCATGCTGTGGATGTTCGCCTGCATGTTCCTCCTGCTTCTGGGAGCATATCTGAACCGCTGGCTGGAGCAGCGGCGGCAATAGCGGGAAAGACGTTGCCATTCCTCCGATTCTGTGATACACTGAAGATGATAAAAGAATAACGCCCTTGTCGGGCTGTATCCTGAATCACAAAGGAGGCCCTGTCCTGTGAAACTCTCCAATCGCATGGACCACTTCGGCGCGGGCATTTTCACCGCCCTGCTGGCTGTCAAAAACCAGCGTCTGGCCGAAGGAAAACCTGTCATCGACCTGAGCGTCGGCACCCCCAACATCCCCCCTGCGCCCCATATCATCCAGGCTCTGGTGGACGCCGCTTCCGACGGGCGCAACTACATCTACGCCATCAGCGACACCGCTGAACTGCAGGATGCCGTGGCCCTCTGGTACAAGCGCCGTTACGGCGTGGACATCGATCCCCGCACGGAGGTCTGTTCCCTGCTGGGCTCCCAGGAGGGTCTGTCCCACATCGCCCTGACCCTGGCCGACGAGGGGGACGTCATTCTGGTCCCCGATCCCTGCTATCCCGTCTTCGGCGACGGCCCCCTGCTGGCCGGCGCGGAGCTGCGGTATATGCCCCAGCGCCGGGAAAACGGCTACGTGATCGACCTGAAGGAGATCCCCGAGGACGTGGCCCGGGCGGCAAAGATGATGGTGGTCTCCTATCCCAACAATCCCACTACCGCGCTGGCCCCGGACAGCTTCTATCTGGAGCTGATCGAGTTTGCCAGAAAATACGACATCGTGGTGCTCCACGACAACGCTTACAGCGAGCTGGTCTATGACGGCGTCGTGGGCGGCAGCTTCCTCCGGTTCCCCGGGGCCAAGGAGGTGGGCGTGGAGTTCAACTCCCTGTCCAAGACCTACGGCCTCGCCGGCGCCCGGGTGGGCTTCTGCATCGGCAATCCCCGGGTCGTCGCCGCGGTGAAGAACCTCAAGTCCAATATCGACTACGGCATGTTCCTGCCGATCCAGAAGGCCGCCATCGCCGCCATCACCGGCGATCAGGCCTGCGTGGCGGCCACCCGTGCCGCTTATCAGCGCCGCCGGGACCTGCTGGTGGACGGTCTGGCCTCCGTGGGCTGGAAGATGGACAAGTGCCCCGGCACGATGTTCGTCTGGGCCCGGATCCCCGAGAAATTTGAAAATTCATCCGATTTCGCCATGGAGCTGGTGTCCCGCACCGGCGTGCTGGTCACCCCCGGCAGCGCCTTCGGTCCCAGCGGCGAAGGCCACGTCCGGCTGGCGCTGGTCCAGGACGAGGAGCAGATCCTCCAGGCCGTGGACGCCATCCGCGAGAGCGGGATCCTGGAATAATAATCAAAGCGAAACCACTTCGTTGGGTTTCGCTTTGAGAACGCCGCGCTCCGCTTCGCGCACTGACGCATCTGCGCTCAAAAAAGAAAGGAAGGTCTGTCATGACCGACGTGATCGCCCTGCTGCGGGAACTGATGCCCGCCAGCGGAGCCGCCTCCTGGGGCCGGCTCCCCTACGCCTCGGCCCTCTCCGCCCTGTCTCAGGACGTCCGGGAAAAGGTCAAAGCCATCGTAGAGCACCCCGCCGGCATTATTATCGGCGCCTATCCCTACCGGAACGGCACCCAAATGGGCAACCTTTCCTACTACTGCCGGGGTGAGGATTATCACACCGCCGTGATCCGCCGTCTGGAGACGGTCTGTGAGCGGCTGCGCCAGGAGTATCCGGACAATGTGTTCGTGCCCCTGGCGGACAAATCTCCGCTGCCGGAGGTGGAGCTGGCCCGCCGGGCCGGCGTGGGCATCATCGGCCTCAACGGTCTGATCTCCGTGGCCCGGTACGGCACCTACGTGTTCCTGGGCACCATCCTCACCGACCTGTTCCTGCCCGGCGGCGCGTCCCCGTCCAAAAACTGCGGCGCCTGCCGCCACTGTATGCGCTGCTGTCCCTCCGGCGCCCTGCGCCTCACCGGCGGCGTCCGGACCTACGATCTCACCCTGTGTCTGTCCGGCGTATCCCAGAAAAAGGGCGAGCTGACGGATCAGGAGGCCACGCAGCTGTGGAGCACCGGCATGATCTTCGGCTGCGACGTCTGCCAGAACTGCTGTCCCATGAACCAGAACGTGGAACCCTCCCCGCTGGACGATCTGGCGGGCCGGGGCGAGGTGCCCTATCTGGCCTCCCTGACGCTGGAGGACATCGAGGGCCTGACAGAGAAGACTTTCCGGGAAAAGTACGGCCGGTACGCCTTCTCCTGGCGGGGACTGTCCCCCATCCGGCGGAACCTGACCTTGGGAGAGAAGAAGGACTCCGGCACCTGAACAACAGAAAACCGCCCCGCCGGACTGCGTCCGGTGAGGCGGTTTTTCGTATTGCAGACACGCTTTTTGTCGTTTTGTATCCCCCGCAGGCCGGATATGCCCCCGCCCGCAGGCGGGGAGGCTCTCCCGGTGAGGATTGTTTCTATTTGACTGCGGCGGAAGGACGAGAGTTTTTAAGGACCGGCCCTCCCGGCGGAGATCCTTTTTGTTTGACTGCGAAAAAATACGAAAAGTTTTTGGGGACATGCCTCCGGCGGGTGACTTTCTGTGTGCGACAGAAAGTCACCAAAGAACGCACCAAAGGGGGACCCTCTGACAAGGGGTCCCCCTTGTGGAATCCCCTCCCTTATGACAGGGCAGTCTCAGCCACAGAACAATCCCGGCCGGCAATGCCCTGAACTGTCCGGCGCAACCCACCCGCGCTGGCGCGCTGCTGCGGTGGATGACGCGGTCTGCCTGCCGATCCGCACCCCCCCGAGGCGCAGTTGCAGAGGAGCGGATTATCATACCAAACCGGAGCCCAGCTTCAGCGGGTCCGGTTTGGAGAGGAGGCGCAATGGAATGAGTTTGCTTTCGCACTTGTGCGGAAGCAAAGGATATGGAATTTGCGCTGACGAAGCGG
>JAFWDQ010000030.1 GCA_017516065.1 Oscillospiraceae bacterium | reverse complement strand
ACCGGAGCCCAGCTTCAGCGGGTCCGGTTTGGAGAGGAGGCGCAATGGAATGAGTTTGCTTTCGCACTTGTGCGGAAGCAAAGGATATGGAATTTGCGCTGACGAAGCGGCAGTGATGCTGGAAGCAGGCACAATCCTGTCCTGCTGCGCCGAGCTGTCTTTGCTGGAAGTCCCGTCAGATCGAGAAAGGAAGTACATAGAAACCATCGGTGTCTATGCGCGTCTTTGGTGACTTTCTGCGCGCGCAGAAAGTCACCCGCCGGAGGCTCGTTCCTAAAAAGCTTTTTGTCTTTTTCCGCAGTCAAATAGGAATAATCCCCCCGTCCGCAGTCGCCGCCTGCGATACCGCTCCGCAGTCAGGCAGGGCAAAAAGCCCTGATATGCAAAAAGCCGGCGCCCGCAGGGCTGCGGGCGCCGGCCTGAATAATCAATCCTCCCACTTGTCGCACAGCTCGGTGATCTCCCGGGTGAGCTGCCGCAGATCCTTGTTGGCATAGCCCTGCTTTTCCCGCACCAGCTGCTGGAGCCGGGCCGCCGCCTGGGTAAGATGGTCGTAGACCGTGTTCCCCTCGGGTATGCTGGGCTGGGCCAGAGGCCGCGGCGGCGCGGCATAGAGGCACTCCCCCGTGAGCAGGTCGTAGCTGGTGCCGCTGTAGGGCGCGTCGGCCTCCACGCCCAGCTCGTCATGGAGCTTCCGGGCAAAGTCGGCGCACACGCTGTCCTCGCCGTGGATCACGAAAATCTTTTTCGGCGGCGGAGAAATATGCTTTGCCCAGACCATGAGCCCGTTCATGTCGGCATGACCGCTGACGCCGGGCAGCTGCTGGATATTGGCCCGGACCTCGATGGACTCGCCGAAGAGCTTCACCCGTTTGGCCCCCTCAATGAGGGTCCGGCCCAGGGTGCCCCGGGACTGATAGCCCACGAACAGGATCGTGGACTCCGGCCGCCAGAGATTGTGCTTCAGGTGGTGCCGGATCCGGCCGGCCTCGCACATGCCGGAGGCGGACAGGATCACCTTCGGCGTGCTGTCGGCGTTGATTTCCTTGGACTCCTCGCTGCTCACCGCCACGTGGAGGTTGGACAGCCGGATGGGATCCACGCCCTCGCGGATCAGGGCCATGGCCTCCGGATCGTAGTAGCCGTCCACCATCTCGCCGAAGATCTCCGTGGCCTCGATGGCCAGGGGGCTGTCCACGTATACCGGGAAGTCATAGGACACCAGTTTTTCCGCCTTGACCTGCCGCAGATGGTACAGCAGCTCCTGGGTCCGGCCCACGGCAAAGGCGGGGATGACCACGTTGCCGCCCCGGTCGAAGGTATCCTGAAGGACCTTGCCCAGCATGGCGGCATAGTCCGGATGCTCTCCGTGGACCCGGTCGCCGTAGGTGGACTCCATAATGGCGTAGTCCGCCTCCGTGACGTACTGGGGGTCCTTGAGGATGGGGTGGCCGGTGTTGCCGATATCCCCGGAGAAGACCAGCTTCCGGGTCTCGCCCTCCTCGGTGACCCACACCTCGATACTGGCGGAGCCCAGCAGATGACCCACGTCCACCATCCGGGCCTCCACGCCGGGGACCACGGTGAACTTCTCGCCGTACTCGTGGCTCTGAAGGCCCGCGATGGCCGCCGCCGCGTCGTCGATGGTATACAGGGGCTCCACCGCCTCCCTGCCGGAGCGCTGGTTCTTCCGGCTGCGCCACTCGGCGTCGGACTCCTGGATATGGGCGCTGTCCAGCAGCATGATGCCGCACAGCCGGGCGGTGGCCTCGGTGCAGTGGATCTCGCCCTGATAGCCGCTGCGGTACAGCACCGGCAGCATGCCGGAGTGGTCGATATGGGCATGGGTCAGCAGCACGCTGTCCAGCTCGCTCACAGGGACGGGGATGGGCTCGTTCTCAAACAGATTGATGCCCTGCTCCATACCGTATTCGATCAGGATCCGTTTGCCGCAGGCCTCCAGATAAAAGCAGCTGCCGGTGACCTCATGGGCAGCGCCGAGAAATGTAAGCTTCATATTCTATCCGCCTTTCTGCCGGGAAGGTTTTCTCTTCTGATTTCATAGTACCACTTCCCGCAGCGGCTTTCAAGCAGGAATTGACAGGGGGAGACCGTTATGAAACATTTTACCCGCCAAATGTTCCACTATCAGAAAGACCCTCTGGCCGCCATCCGGCGGGAGCTGGATGAAGGCCGCACCGTGGTGACGGCGGCTCTGGCCATGAACGGCACCGGTCTGACGGAGCTGTGCTTTTACTGGCTGCGCGGCGGCAGGCTGTTCCATACCCGGGTGGAAGTGGAGAAGATCCTGCCCGTGTTCGGCACGGTGCCCCGGGACTCCTTCTACCGGGTGGCGGGCATCCAATCCAACACCGCCACCGACGGCGACGGGCCGGAGCAGCTGGCGAACCGGTACGACATCGCCTACGCTCTGGCCCACCCCGGCCGGGTGCGGTTCTACGTGTGTCCCTACGGGGATCACATCAATGCACAGATCGTCTATGATATGTTCATCCGGGAGTGGCTGAAGGAGGCCGACGACGAGGTGTGAACGGAAAAAAATCGGAAAAACACTTGCAAACCACGTCAGAATGTGGTATCATACCTTTTGCACCATTGTGCACATTACAGAGGAGAAAGAGGTGAACACGCATGAAGGAAGGCATCCATCCCGCTTATGAGCAGACGACGATCCGCTGTGCCTGCGGTGAGGTCATTGAAACCGGCTCCACGAAGAAGGACATCAAGGTCGAAGTTTGTTCCAAGTGTCACCCCTTTTACACCGGCAAGCAGAAGATGGTGGATACGGGCGGCCGCGTGAGCCGTTTCAACAAAAAGTTTGGCCTGGAAAAGTAATTGCCGAAAACCCGCTCCGCTGTCGGTGCGGGTTTTTTTGTTTTCTGTGACGGAAAGGAGAAAGGCGCATGTCCAGTGACCACAATCCTGTAACGCCGCTCTTCTCCTTCGGCGACACGGAGAAGCGGCCTGAGATCAACTGCGCCGTGCTGGCGGGTCTGAACGCCCGGGCCCTGCCCCGGGAGGAGAACGCCGACGAGCAGACCATGGAGGAGCTGGAGGCCCTGCTGGAGACCGCCGGCGGCACCTGCGCCGCCACGGTGCTGCAGAAACGGGAAGTCCCGGATCCCCGTACCTTTTTCGGCGAGGGCAAGACGGGGGAGATCCGGCTGACCGTGGAGAACACCGGCGCCGATCTGGTGGTGGTGGACAACGAGCTGTCCCCCTCCCAGATGCGGGTGCTCACGGAGCTGCTGGGCGTCCGGGTCCTGGACCGCAGCGGTCTGATCCTGGACATCTTCGCCCAGCGGGCCCGGACCCGGGAGGGCCGCCTGCAGGTGGAGCTGGCCCAGTACCAGTACCTGCTGCCCCGGCTGACGGGCATGTGGGGCCATCTGGTGCGGCAGACCGCCTCCGGCGGCCGGAGCCCCATCGGCACCCGCGGCCCCGGCGAGACCCAGCTGGAGACGGACCGCCGCCATATCCGGCGGAAGATCGCAAAGCTCCGGCAGGAGCTGGAGGACGTGCGGCGGGTCCGGGGCACCCAGCGGGAACGGCGGATCAAAAACGAGATGCCGGTGGCGGCCCTGGTGGGCTACACCAACGCGGGGAAATCCACCCTGCTCAACGCCCTCACCGGCGCGGACATCCCCGCCAACGACCGGCTCTTCGACACTCTGGACACCACCACCCGGACCCTGGTGCTCTCCGACACCTGCACGGCGCTGCTGTCGGACACCGTCGGCTTCATCCACAAGCTCCCCCATCTGCTGGTGGACGCCTTCAAGGCGACCCTGGAGGAGCTGACCTACGCCGATCTGCTCATCCACGTCATCGACGGCTCCAACCCCGACTGGCCGGAACAGGTCCGTGTGGTGGAACAGCTGATCCGGGAGCTGGGGGCCGAGGACAAGCCCCGCATCGACGTGTTCAATAAATCCGACCTCTCCGCCGGGGACATCAAGCCCCACGGGGAGAATATCGTGAGCATCTCCGCCCGGACCGGGGCGGGTCTGGATGACCTGCGCGCCGCCATGGCCCGGCATCTGGACGCCGGCCTGCGGCGGGTGACACTGCGTCTGCCCTATGACAAGGCGCGGCTGCTGGACATGCTGTACCGGGAGGCCAAAGTGGAGTCCGTGTCCTATGAGGACGCCATTCTGGTCACGGCGGTGTGCCCGCCGAAAATACTGGGACAGGCAGGTGACTATCTGTGGAATTCTTAGAGACGGAGCGGCTGTACTTACGCCCCTGGGAGCCCGATGACTGGGCGGCCCTGTGGGCCCTGGGCTCCGACCCGGAGGCGTTCCCCGCCATGGGCTGGGCGCAGCCGGCAGGCGAGGAGGCCGCCCGGGAGACCGCGGCGGAGCTGGCGCGCAGCGACGTGGACTATGCCATCGCGGAAAAGGAGACCGACCGGATCGTGGGCAGCATCCACATTCCCCACCGCTGTCCTGCCGGCGTGGAGCCGCCCCTGCCCTACCGGACCCTGACCTTCTCCCTGCTCCCGGAATTCCGGGGCCGGGGCTATATGCAGGAGGCCGTTCAGGAGATGGTGCGCCATATCTTTGAGGATCTCGGTCTGGGCATGCTCTGGTCCTTCTGGCCGGAGGGCTGCGACAAGGCCCGGCGGATCCTGGAACGGGCTGACTTCCAGCCGGACCTGGTCCGGACCGAGCCCATGCCCGGCGGCAGCCGGACGATCCACCATATGACCCTCACCTGGGAGGCCTGGGTGGATCAGTGGCGGGAGGACCGGCTCTTTGAAATGCTGATGACCTCTTATTTTTGATACAGAGACAAACACAGAGAAAAAAAGGAGGCCCTTATGACCTCATATCTGGTCCCTATGGGAGAGGGACGCTCGGAGCTGACGGAAAAGCGCTCCCGGTTCATCGGCTGTGTCCGGCCGGTGGCCACGGAGGAGGAGGCCCGGGCAATGATCGCGGAAAAGCGGGCGGAATATCACGATGCCCGGCACAACTGCTGGTGCTACCTCCTGCATGAGGGCGGCGTGGAGCGGTACTCCGACGACGGAGAGCCCCAGGGCACCGCCGGCCAGCCCATGCTGGACGTGTTTCGCCGGCCCGGCATCCAAAACGTCTGCTGCGTGGTGACCCGCTACTTCGGCGGCGTCCTGCTGGGCCCCGGCGGTCTGGTGCGGGCGTATACCGCGGCGGCAAAGGACGCCCTGGCGGCGGCGGAACTGGGCAGAGCCTGTCTCTGGACCACCCTGTCCGTGCCCTGCCCCTACGCGCTGTTTGAACGGGTGCGGCTGGAGCTTACCGCCTTCGGCGGCATCGCGGAAAATGTGGATTACGGCGCGGCGGTCACCATTCTGGCCGCGCTGCCGCAGGAGCAGGCGGAGCCCTTCTGCGCCCGGCTCACGGAATTGTCCGGCGGCGGCATCGCCCCGGCCCGACTGGAGGACGCTTTCCGCGTCCTCCCGCAGTCGTGACGCTCTTCGGCGGCGGACGGCGCCCGAATCCGTCCGGAAAGAACAGCCGGCGCGCGCCCAGTAAATTCCGCGTGGCCGTGGCCGTGCTGTCCATTTTCATGGTCGTCGTGATCATCCTGCTGACCCTGCTGGCCGTCCGGGTGGCCCATCTGGCCCACGAAAACCGGGTGGCCATGGCCGCGGAGGCAAGCGGCGACTCCGTACTGCTGACAGACCCCTCTCTGGGCAAGATCCGGCTGCCCCTGCTCCGGGGCGTGGACCGGTGCAAGTACCACAGCGACGACTTTTACCTGGATGAGAAGGGCCGTCTGGCCTACGACTCGAAGAAATGCACCGCCACCCTGGGCATCGACGTGTCCACCTACCAGCGGGACGTGGACTGGGATCGGGTCCGGGAGGACGGCGTCGAATTCGTCATGGTCCGGGCGGGCTTCCGGGGCTACGGCTCCGAGGGCCGTCTGGTAGAGGACGAGAGCTTCCGGTCCCATGTGGAGGGCGCCTCCGCGGCGGGGCTCCATGTGGGCGTCTACTTCTTCTCTCAGGCCACCACCGTGGAAGAAGCGGAGGAAGAGGCCGCCTTCGTGCTGGAACGCCTGAAGGGGCTGGACATCGACTACCCCGTGGTCTTCGACTGGGAGATCATCGACGGGGAGGAGGCACGGACCGACGGCATGCTCCCCGATGAGGTCACCGACTGCGCCGCGGCCTTCTGCAAGAAGATCAAGCGGGGAGGATACACCCCCATGGTCTACTTCTCCACCCGGCAGGGGCTGCTGAAATACAATCTGCGGGACCTGCGGGACTATGACTTCTGGCTGGTGCAGTACACCAATGCGCCGTACTTTGCCTATGACTACAAGATGCTGCAGTTCACCGAGACCGGCATCGTGGACGGCCTCGACGGCTACGTGGATCTGGACCTCTGCTTCAAAAAATACTGATTATACCTCAAAAAAAGAGGGGCCGATATGATATCGCCCCTCTTTTCGTTTGTCCGACGCGCCGAGGCTTCGGTTTGGGTTTTGAGGCTGGCTCCCGATTGGCGCTCTCCGAGGCGCAGTTGCAGAGGAGCAGAAACAGAGGAGCCGTCATGTCTGCAGGCGGGGGAAAGGAACGCCCCTTCCGGGGGACCTACTTTCTGTGCGCGACAGAAAGTAGGCAAAGAACGCGCCAAAGGAGAACCCCTTACCATGGGGTTCCCCTTGTGGAATCCCCTCCCTTATGACAGGAAACGCACAGCCACAGAACGCCCCTGGCCGGCAAAGCCCTGAATCGTCCGTTGCAACCCAACCGCGCTTCCGCGCTGCTGCGGTGGGTGATGGGGATTGGTCACAAGGCCGCACCCTCCGAGGCGCAGTTGCAGAGGAGCAACAGCCGATTCAATAGAGGCGAACGGCAGTGAGGCAAGGAGCAGGCACAATACAAATTTGCTGCGCCGAGCTGTCTTTGCCGGAAATTCCGTCAGAACGGGAAAGGAAATACATAGAAACCATGGGTTTCTATGCGTGCTCTTTGCCTACTTTCTGTCACGATACAGAAAGTAGGCCGCCGGAGGCCCGTCTTTTCCCCCGTCCGCAGGCGGAAACAACCCCTTTTGCCGGACTGACAAGAACAGGCAGACTTTCCTGTAGAAAAGATGCGCCCTAATTCAAACAAGAGCCTGCGGCGTTGCCGCAGGCTCTTGTATTCTCACTCTTCTTTTCGTTTGAGCTTGTGCTTCACACCGTCGGGGGTCTGGATATATGTGTTTTCCAGCTGGGCGATGACGTTCTTCCGAAAATCCGCCAGATAGGCGCTGCGGAGGGCCGCCTGTTCCGCCTTTTCCTCCTCAGTGAGGCCCACGGTTTTGGCCTTCCGGGCCAGCTCATTGATCCGCTCGATGCGCTCCGACATCCGGTGTCCTCCTTAATGGACCCGGACCGTGCAGACAAAGGCCTGATCGCCGGAGGTGCAGGTAACGGTGGTGGCGCCGGCGCCGGCGCCGTAGATGACACCGTCGGCGCCCACGGTAGCCACAGCGGGATTCTCACTGGTCCAGACGTAGTTGCCGTCGCCGCCGGTGATGACGGTGGCGACACTCTCGCCCACGCCGATGGATATATCCGCGGCGCTGTTGCCGTAGAAGGTGGTCACCGACAGGGGCCCGGCAGCGATGACAGGCTGTTCCGCCGTCAGACCGTCGCCGGAAAAGACACAGTTGACGATGCAGGCCCGGGTGATATCGCCGGAGGTGGCGGTAACGGTAGAGGAGCCCTCGGACACGGCAGTGACGAGTCCGAACTCATCCACCGTGGCCACGGAAGGCCGGGAGCTGGTCCAGATCACGTCGGCGGGCTCCTCGCCCTCGTTGTAGATCAGGGTGATCGTGCTCTGCTGGCCGGCGGCGGAAAAGGTCAGCTCCTCCGTGCTCAGGGCAAACCCGGGCAGGAGCGAGCCGTCGGCCTGCTCGATCACGTTGTCGGGCACCTGATCCCGATGCTCACGGGTGTGGTGTACGATGCCTCTGACGACGCCCACGACGATGCAGATGGCGGCAATGATGACCACGATGGACAGCAGGGCGATAAAGATGCGCCCGAAATAGACGCCCTGACGGGTCTTGGCGCCGCCGTAGCCGCCGCCCCGGGTATTATTGATCTCCCTCCGGCCGGGCCGGTTGCTCTGGGAGCGATCGGCGCAGAAGGGACAGCGCCGGTAGGTTGTGGAATATTCCTCGCCGCAGCGGGGGCATTTGATGGTGGCCATGAATCGGTCAGCCTCCAGTTCTGAAATATGACGACAGGTTTGGGGCCGGCAGCCGGTCCCGTCCCGACAGCTTTTGCGTTCTGTCTTCCATAATAGCCCGAAAACGGAAACTCGTCAACCGTTTTCGATGGAAAAATTGTTTTATGTCTACCATTCCGCCGGGGCTGCACGGTTGACCGTGGGCCCGGAACACGGTATAATAACAGAAAAAACGGAAAACCGGACGCCAAAAGGAAAAGAGGACAACTCCATGGATAAAAAGGTGACATCCGATCTGATCCACAAGAAATACAGCGCTGCGGCCAAGAGCTACTGCAAGACGGTCCCCAGCCCGGGCCTGCGCCAGCGGCTGGAGCTTGAGCTGGACCGGTTCATGCGGGAAACGGCCATCGGCGTGTGGTCCAAAGGCAAAGAGCTGACGGACGCCCAGGTGAGCGCCTATAACGCCATCTACACCGACGGCAATCAGGCTCCCAACGCCCTGTACTGGGAGCTGAACAGCCTCGTGACGAACTACGGCGGATTCCGGGTGCCGGATCTGTTCCTGGCCCTGGTGAAGCTGGACGAGGAGGGCCGGGCCGCCCAGCGGTTCGTGGACTTCTTCTCCACCATGATCCTGCTGTTCGCCGCGGCGGACGACACCATCACCAACGCCGAGGCGGACTTCATCACCGACTGCTGCATCGCCCTGTGCGAGGCGGGGACCCGCCACGGTCTGTCGGGCCTCGCTCCCACCTCCGACAGCCGGGAGTTCGTCACGGAGGAGGGCGGCGGGACCGCCGCCAAAACCGAGGCCGAGGCGGAAGGGGAGACTGCCGCCCAGCCGGAGGCGGAGGCGGAGCCTCTGCCCACCCTGGAGGAGCTGCTGGCGGAGCTGGACGACCTGTGCGGCCTGGACCAGATCAAGCGGGACGTGCGCAGTCTCATCAATCTGGTCAAGATCCGCCGTCTCCGGGAGGAGAACGACCTGCCGGTGCCGCCCCTGTCCCTGCATCTGGTGTTCCTGGGCAACCCCGGCACCGGCAAGACCACGGTGGCCCGGCTGCTGGCAGGGATCTACCGCGCCATCGGCGTGCTGTCCAAGGGCCAGCTGGTGGAGGTGGATCGGGCCGGACTGGTGGCCGGTTACGTGGGCCAGACGGCGCTGAAGACGGAAAAGGTGCTCCAGAGCGCCCTAGGCGGCGTGCTGTTCATCGACGAGGCCTACGCCCTCACCAGCAAGGAGGGCACCAACGACTTCGGACAGGAGGCGGTGGAGGTCCTGCTCAAGGGCATGGAGGACCACCGCAAGGACCTGATCGTCATCGTGGCGGGGTATCAGGATCTGATGGAGCAGTTCATCCGCTCCAACCCCGGTCTGGAGTCCCGCTTCAACCGCTACTTCTACTTCGACGACTACACCGGCGAGCAGCTCAACGCCATCTTCCTGTCCATGTGCAGGAAAAACGGCTATGAGCCCGACGAGGAGGCGAAGGTCTACGCGGCGGATCTGTTCAATCGGATGTTTGAGGAGCGGGGCCCCAACTTCGGCAACGGCCGTGACGTGCGCAATCTCTTTGAGATGGCGGTGTCCCGGCAGGCGGACCGGCTCTCCAGGCTGGAGGCCCCCACCCGGGAGGAGCTGATGGCCTTCACCGTCGCCGACCTGAAGGCCGCGGAGAATTTCTACGAGCCGGAGGAGGAAATTTCGGAGGCAGCTCCGGAGGAAGCCCCCCCGGAGACGCCGCCCGAGGTCCCGGCAGGGGAGAGCCCCACGGAGGAGACCCCTGCGTGACAGAGAACAAAAGGCCCGCAGTTCACCGTGAACTGCGGGCCTTTTTGTGTCCTGTGTCCGGGAGGTTGTGCTTCTATGTAACTGCGGAGATGAACGGGAGTTTTTAAAGGGGATATTTCGCCCCCGGGCGCACTGCGCCCCCCCCCTCGGCGAGGGGGCTTTTTGCCTCCCTCCCTGAGGGAGGTGTCCGCAAAGCGGACGGAGGGAGCAAACGCAAAAATCCGCCCCGGGGGAGGAATCCCCCGGGGCGGTCCGATTCACTTTACATGGATGCGCTCATCCAAGTGAAAGTATTTCGTTTGTGTGCCGGTTAGGGCTCGAGAGAAGGATCCGTGGTGGGGTCAGTGGTGGGATCCGTGGTGGGGTCAGTGGTGGGATCCGTGGTGTCGGCGTCGGCATCGGCGTCGGCATCGGCGTCAGCATCGGCGTCGGCGTCGGCATCAGCATCGGCATCGGCGTCAGCATCGGCATCGGCGTCAGCGTCGGCATCGGCGTCAGCGTCGGCATCGGCGTCGGCGTCAGCGTCGGCGTCAGCGTCAGCATCGGCGTCGGCATCAGCATCGGCATCGGCGTCAGCATCGGCATCGGCGTCAGCATCGGCGTCAGCGTCAGCATCGGCGTCAGCATCGGCATCGGCGTCAGCATCGGCATCGGCGTCAGCATCGGCATCGGCGTCAGCATCGGCGTCAGCGTCGGCATCAGCATCAGCATCAGCATCTGCATCGGCATCGGCATCAGCATCGCCCTCACCGCCGCCGTTGTCAACGGGGGCAGTCGCGAAGACGGTGATGTACAGGCAGGACAGAGCATCGCTGCCATCGTCGGCACGGACGCCAGCGGCGGTACCGGCAACGACTTCATAGCCGCTCAGGATGTTCTTGACCTGGCTGCCCTTAATGTGCATGTTGCTGAAGTCAGCGGGGATGCCAGGATCGGCAACGATCTTCTCATTGCCAGCGCTGACAACGATCAGATAGATGTCGGTGTTGGAGACGTCCATGGACACATCGCCGAAGCTCAGGGTGCCCTTGTCGAACGCAGCCTGGCCGGAGATCGGGGAGAAGAAGTAGTCATCGGGCTTGGTGTTAGCGGCCTGCGCAATGGTGGTGAAGCCGGTAGCATAGCCGTCAGAGTTCGTCTTGACCTTGTAGACCAGCTGGAAGCAATCGCCCTTCGGATCGAAGTCGCCCTCGGCGAAGTTCAGGTAAGCCCAGTTGCCCTGGTTCTGCAGGGACTCAACCTGGACATAGGTGTTGTCCTTGCCGTCGGTGGCGGTGCCGTCGTTCCACAGGATGTACACCAGCTCGGTGTTGGTGGCGCCGTCGTCGATGTCAACATCGCCCAGGCAGGAGACGAAGATGTACTCCAGGTTGCCCTTGCTGTTCATGGTGTAGTACACCTCAGCGGAACCGCCGTCAAGCAGCTTCACGTCGGGAGCCTTGGTGGCGCCGTTGTAAACATTGATCTCGTCGTTCTCGTCGTCATAGACGATGATCGTGGTGGCGCTGTTGCCCTTGGTATCCACGCCCTCGATGCAGTTGAGCACGCCGTTCTTCAGAACGACATTCTTCTCGAACTCATCCGTCATTTTCTGATCCTCGAGCAGGGTGAGCTTATACTTGCCGTCGGAGCCCACGCTGTAGGAATACCAGCCGGGCTGAGGATCAGCGATCTTTTCCTTGTTGGCATCCTTCACGGTATCCACGGTGATGACAGCGTCAGTACCGTCGATGAAGAAGGCGTCAGCCTTGT
>JAFWDQ010000029.1 GCA_017516065.1 Oscillospiraceae bacterium | reverse complement strand
TGCAAGATCGGCGTGCCCGAGGGCTTCAAGGTGGACAACGTGTGCATCTATGACGGCTACCTCTACTGCTGCGAGGCGGACAAGGGCACCATCTGGCGCATCGAGGTCACGGACTTCGTGGACAGCGAGGACAAGACAGACGTCAATATCGCGACGGATACCAGCGGCGACTATGCGGTGGTGAAGCAGGGCCCGGCGGCAGAAATGGACGACGTCATTTCCGGCGACACCTGGGAGCTGGTGGCTCTCAAGGAAGGCAGCGTCTTCATCGAGGGCATCTGCATCAACAGCCAGGGCGAGCTCTGGTTCGTGGACGTGGCCTTCGGCGCCATCTACCACGTGAACAGTGAGACCGGCGAGGTGGAGACGGTTTACTCCAACGCCGACGGCGACACGCAGATCATGCCCAACGGCGCTAAGTTCGTCTCCGATACCCAGCTTCTGATCACGGACCGCTTTATCGGTCTGGCTCTGTTCGACACGGAGACCTGCGAATTTACCACTCTCCTTGATAAGGATCCCGACGGCAACGCATTCCTGGGCCTCAACGACCTGTCGCTGAAGGACAATGGTGACGGCACCTGGACCGTGTTCTTCACGGATTCCGGCAGCAAGTCCTATTATACCGACACGTATCCCCAGAAGGGCAACGTGTACACCTGCGTGGTGGACCCGGAGGCGAAGACCGCCACGGACTTTGAGCTGGTTGCCAAGGGCATCGCGTATCCCAACGGCGTGACCGTCGATCCTGCCGGCACCTATCTGTACGTGACGGAGTTCGCGGAGAATCAGGTCCTCAGCATCCCGACGGATATGGGCGGCCGTGAGGGCATCCGGATCTTCGCCCGCCTGTACGGCGGCATCGGCCCCGACGGTGCGGAGTGCGACAAGAACTTTGTGTACTGTGCCCATCTGGAGGCCGGTGAGGTCGTCGTTCTGGATCTCAAGGGCTACGAAGTCTGCAAGATCGGCATCCCCGACGGCTTCAAGGTGGACAACGTCTGCGTCAACGACGGCTATCTCTACTGCTGTGATGCCGACAACGGCGCCATCTGGCGGATCCCCATGGCGTAACAGAGACGCCGCGTAACCACTGAAACGCAGTAAAAACCGCAAAACGCAATCAAAACCAGGGCCCCCGGCAGCATCGCTGCCGGGGGCCTTGCTGCGTTTGCACGTCCGGCCTTACGACCGGATCGTGCCGCCGCCCACTACGGTGTCGCCGTCGTACAGTACGACGGCCTGTCCCTTTGTGACGGCACGCTGTGGTTCGTCAAATTCCAGCCGCAGCGTGTCCGCCCCTGTCTGCATGACGGTAGCCCACTGCTCCGCCTGCCTGTATCTGTTTTTTGCCTTGAGACGCAGAGGAGTCTCGATCCGGGACAGTGCGATCAGATTAAGATCTCCCGCAGTCAGGATACGAGTGTACAGCTCGACCTCCCGGCCCAGCGTAACGGTGTTGGCCGCCGGGTCAATGGCGCACACGTACATGGGCTCCGGAAAGGAGAGCCCCAGCCCTCTTCGCTGGCCGATCGTATAGTGGATGATTCCCCGATGGCGGCCGAGGACCCTGCCGTCCCGGTCGATAAAATCTCCCTCCGGATAGCTCTTTCCCGTGTGCCGAAGGATAAAATCCGCGTAATCTCCCTGGGGCACAAAGCAGATGTCCTGGCTGTCACGCTTGCGGGCGTTGACAAAACCGAGGGAAGCGGCCAGCTGCCGCACCTCCGACTTTGTCATCTCGCCCAGGGGGAACTGCGTATGGGCCAGGTGTTCCTGCGTCATCGTGTAGAGCACATAGCTCTGGTCCTTGTCCCTGTCCCGGGCTTTTTTCAGCAGATATCTGCCGGAGACCTCGTCCCGCGTGATGCGGGCGTAGTGGCCGGTGGCCACCTGATCATAGCCAAGCTCCCTGGCCCGATGGTACAGCCGGTCAAATTACAGATGCCGGTTGCAGTCGATACAGGGATTGGGCGTAACGCCGTTTTCATAAGCGGTGATGAAGCGGCCGATCACATCTTTTTCAAAGCGGGCGGTGAAGTTGAAGACATAGTAGGGGATCCCCAGTTGATAGGCAACGCTGCGGGCGTCCTCCACATCGTCCAGGGAACAGCAGGAGCGCGCCCGGTCGAGTCCAACGGTCTCGTTGTGAAAGAGCTTCATCGTGACGCCGGTGCAGGGTTGTCCCTGCGCGGTCAGGAGATAGGCGGCAACGCTGGAGTCTACGCCGCCGCTCATGGCGATCAGAGTTCTTCTGCCCATCTCATTACAGCCCGGAGGGATCGGTCAGCTCCGACACGGCCCGCCGGATCCGGGCGACGGCCTCGCTTAGGACCGAGCGGGGGCAGGCGATGTTCATGCGGACGAAGCCCTCGCCGCCGGCGCCGAAGGTGGCGCCGTTGTGGAGCCACACGCCCGTCTTCTTCAGAAGGGTGTTGGCCAGCGCCTTCGGGGGGAGGCCCAGCTTTCGGCAGTCCAGCCACGCCAGATAGGTGCCGTCTGGCTCGATGAGGGAGACGGGCCCGTCCGACGGGAACGCCTCCCGGAGCAGATCGTAGCCGCCCCGGAGATAGTCCAGCAGGGCCTCCAGCCACGGCTCACCGTCCCGATAGGCCGCCTGGGCGGCGGTGAGGGACAGAGCGTTCTGAGCGCCCAGCCCGGCGGCATAGCCCTGTCGGGCCATTTTTTTTCGGAGCGTGCCGTTGGGTACGATGATATTGGCCGTCTGGAGCCCCGCCAGATTGAAGGTCTTGGTAGGGGAGGTGCAGGTGACGGTCCTGGCGGCCAGCTCCTCCGAGAGGGATGCGACGGGGATGTGGGGATGCTCCGACAGCACAAAGTCGGAGTGAATCTCATCGGAGAGCAGGATCACGTCGCACTTGCAGCACAGCCGGCCGATCTCCAGAAGCTCATCCCGGGTCCACACCCGACCCACGGGATTGTGGGGAGAGCAGAGGAGAAAGATCCTGACGCCGCTTTGCAGCTTCGCCTCCAGATCGGCGAAGTCTATGCGGTACCGGCCCTCCGTCAGCCGCAGCTGAGATACGACCAGCCGCCGGTGGTTGGCGGGGATGATCTGCGCAAAGGGATAGTACACCGGCTGGCAGATCAACACGCCGTCGCCGGGTTCGCTGAGAGCCTGGATGGCGGCGGCGATGGCAGGCATCACGCCGGGCGCCTTCAGGATCCACTCCGGCCGGACGGTCCAGTTCAGCCGCCGCCGGTACCAGTCGACGACCAGAGCGTCGTAGTCGCTGCCGGCGTCGCTGTAGCCGTAGATGCCGTGCCGTACCCGACGGAGCAGGGCCTCCTCCACGGCGGGAGGCGAGGGGAAGTCCATATCCGCCACCCACATGGGGATGACGTCCCCCTCCACCGCCGTCGGCGGCTGTGCGTCGTATTTGATGGCGCCGGTATTGCGCCGGTCATGGACGGTGTCGAAAAACCGTTGGTCTGCAGCTCCCATGGCGGGATACCTCCTGTTGTAAAAATCGGGCCGACGCTGCGGAAGCGGCGTCGGCCCGGCAAAAGCAGTCGTATGATCAGTCGCCCAGGGCCTGGGACAGATCGGCGAGGATGTCGTCGATGTGTTCCGTGCCGATGGACAGCCGGATGGTGTTGGGCCGGATGCCTTGATCCAGCAGTTCCTCCTCACTCAGCTGGGAGTGGGTGGTGGTGGCCGGATGGATGACCAGGCTCTTCACGTCCGCCACGTTGGCCAGCAGGGAGAAGATCTTGAGTTTGTCGATGAACGCGTGGGCCTCCGCCTGACCGCCCTTGATCTCAAAGGTGAAGATGGGGGCACCGCCGTTGGGGAAGTACTTCTCATACAGCGCGTGATTGGGGTGATCCGGCAGGGAGGGGTGGTTGACCTTCTCCACCTTCGGGTGGTTGGCCAGGAATTCCACCACCTTTTTGGTGTTCTCGATATGCCGGTCCAGCCGCAGGGACAGGGTCTCGACGCCCTGGAGCAGCAGGAAGGCGTTGAAGGGAGAGATGGACGCGCCGGTGTCCCTCAGCAGGATGGCCCGGATATAGGTGACGAAGGCCGCCGGTCCCACCGCGTCCACGAAGGACACGCCGTGGTAGCTGGGATTCGGCTCCGCGATGGGGGCGTACTTGCCGCTGGCCTTCCAGTCGAATTTGCCGGAGTCCACGATAACGCCGCCCAGGGACGTGCCGTGGCCGCCGATGAACTTGGTGGCGGAGTGAACGACAATGTCGGCGCCGTGCTCGATGGGCCGGATCAGATACGGCGTGCCGAAGGTGCTGTCGATGACCAGCGGCAGGCCATGTCTGTGGGCAATCTCAGCGATGGCGTCAATGTCGGGGATATCGCTGTTGGGGTTGCCCAGGGTCTCCAGATAGATGGCCTTGGTATTGTCCCGGATGGCGGCCTCCACCTGTGCCAGATCGTGGACATCCACAAAGGTGGTTTCGATACCGTACAGGGGCAGGGTGTGGCCCAACAGATTGAAGCTGCCGCCGTAGATGGTCTTCTGGGCGACGATGTGCTCCCCGGCCTGGGCCAGAGCCTGAATGGTATAGGTGATGGCGGCGGCGCCGGAAGCGGTGGCCAGAGCCGCCACACCGCCCTCCAGAGCGGCGATGCGCTCCTCCAGGACGCCCTGGGTGGAGTTGGTGAGCCGACCGTAGATATTGCCGGGATCCGCCAGACCGAAGCGGGCCGCCGCGTGAGCGGAGTCCCGGAAGACGTAGGAGGCGGTCTGATAGATGGGCACGGCTCTGGCATCGGTGGCGGGATCGGGGCTCTCCTGGCCCGCGTGGATCTGCAGGGTCTCAAATCTGTAATCTTTATACGTATAGCTCATCGTAAGTGCTCCTTTTTTATAAAATAGAATTTAAGAATCAGCCGGGGAACGAAGGAAACTACTTACATCGGCACATTCGCCCGTTTCGGAAATTGTGCCGGAGCATGTGCAGGACCAGATTTTTCATCGTTTGTGCCGCCCTTTCCTGAGGTTTAATACACATAAAACCTATAAACTTTATATGTATTATACCGGTTCCATTTATCTCTGTCAAGGGGGGGCGGAAAATTTTTTTGATCAGATCACGTAGTCGATGGCCCCCAGCTCCCGCTGACGGTCCAGAATGTCCTGAAGGGTGATCCCGTCCAGGTATTCGTTGATGACCCTGTACAGGCCCTGCCACACTGGGAGCGTGGCGCACGAAGCGCTGCGCTCGCATCCCACCGGATCATGATCCAGGCAGGCCACAGGGGCGAGACTGCCCTCGGTAAGCCGCAGGATATCGCCCACGGTGTATTTATCGGGGCTCTTGGCCAGCCGATAGCCGCCCTGGAAACCGCGGCTGGTGCGGAGCACGTCGGACTTGTTGAACACGGGCACGATCTGCTCCAGATACTTTTTGGATACCTCCTGGCGCTTGGCGATGTCCTTCAGCGCGACGTAGCCGTCCCCCTGATGTTCCGCCAGATCCAGCAGCATCCGCAGAGCGTAACGGCCCTTGGTGGAGATCTTCATTGTTATCACCTCGCTGTAAACCTAATAATAACATGTTTTTAATAGGTTTTCAATAGGAGCGCAAATTTTTCTCAAAAAGGGATAGGGGACACTGCCGTACAGCCGGAGTTCTACGGCGGGACGGGCTGTCATAGGATTGGGACAGAAGAAACAGGCGCCGCGGAATCGGCGGTGCTGAAGAGAGGGGACGGGAACATGGAATGGGATACCGGACGGTTCGAGCAGGCGGCGGAACTGCTGCCCCGGGAGATGCGCTACGCTCTGATGCGATTGACGGCGGAGGAGATGGCGGCGGCGGAGGAGATCCGTCTCCGGGCGGGCCGGGGACTCAGCGTGGTCTGCGGCGGAGAAGAGCGGTTTGTGGTGAACGGCCAGGGATTGTCCGTATATCCCGGCGACCTGGACATGGTGCTGCAGCTGGCCACCCAGGCCTCGGCCCACACGGCCCTGGAGCGGGTGCGGGGCGGCTTTGTCACGGTTCGGGGAGGCCACCGCATCGGCATCTGCGGCACGGCGGTGGTGCGGGACGGCGTCATCGCAAATCTGGACCGGCTCTCGTCCCTGTCCATCCGCATCGCCCGGGAGGTCCGCAGTGCCGCCGCCATGGTCCTGCCGGAGATCCACCGGGGAGGCGTCTTTGAGAGCACGCTGCTGATCTCGCCTCCCGGGGTGGGAAAGACGACACTGCTGCGTGATATCATCCGGCGGCTTTCCTCCGGTGAGGGCTGTGCACCGGTCCGGGTGGGCCTTGCCGACGAGCGGGGAGAGGTGGCCGCCATGTACGACGGTCAGCCCCAGATGGAGGTTGGGCCCCGGACGGATGTGATGGACGCCTGTCCCAAGGCGGAGGGCCTGCTGATGCTGCTCCGGGGGATGAATCCCCAGGTGCTGGCAGCGGACGAAATCACCGCCCCGGCGGACTGCGGGGCGCTGGAGATGGCGGCCAACTGCGGCGTAAAGCTGCTGGCTACCGCCCACGCCGCCACGGCAGAGGAGCTGGCCCGGCGGCCCCTGTACCGGGCGCTGCTGGCCCAGCGCGTCTTTAAAAGGCTGGTGGTCATCCGCGCCGAGGGCCGGGACCGGGTCTACACGGTGGAGCCGGTCCCGGAGCCCGAATGACGGCCCGTCTGGCAGGGGCCGCCCTGACCCTGCTGGCAGGGACGCTGCTGGGGGTCCAGGCGGCGGCGGGGCTGCGGCAGCGGGTCCGTCTGCTGACGGACTGGGAGGCGGCTCTGCGGGTCATGGAGGCGGAGTTGAGCTTTCGCCTTCCGCCCCTGCCGGAGCTGCTGGACAGGAGCGCGGCGGCGGTGCGGCCCCCGGTCTCGGAGGCGCTGTGCCGCTGCGGCGAGGCGCTGCGCCGGGGGGAACCGCGGCCCTTCCTTTTGCTGTGGCGGGAGCAGATACAGCCGCAGCTTTGCAGGGAGGAGCGGGACGTGCTGGAGGAGTTGGGGAGCATCCTGGGCCGCTGCGCGGCGCCGGAGCAGGTACAGGCGCTGAAAAACGCCTGTACCCGGCTGGGGGACTGCAGGGAGAGAGCGCGGCAGGAGCTGGAGCAGAAGGGCCGTCTCCGGTGTGTGCTGGGCACGGCCGCGGGCCTGCTGACGGTGCTGGTCCTGTTTTGATCGCAGCCCGGGGAGAAAGGGTCTTGTACGTATGGACGTCAGTCTGATTTTTAAAATCGCCGCCGTGGGCATTCTCGTCTCGGTGCTCAACCAGGTCCTGCAGCGGTCGGGCCGGGATGAGCAGGCGACGATGACCACGCTGGCGGGGCTGGTGGTGGTGCTGATGATGGTAGTGCAGAAGATCAGCGAGCTGTTCACGCTGGTCAGAAACCTGTTTGACCTGTGAGCGGCCATGGAAGAGGTGTTCCGGGCCGCTGCGGTGGCAGTGATCGCCGCGCTGCTGGCGCTGCTGGCAGGGCGTCATATCCCGGAGCTGGGTCTGCTGCTGGCTGTTCTGGCGGCGGTGCTGCTGGCATCCATGGCGTTGGGACAGACCCGGGAGCTGTTGGATACCGCCCGGAACCTGCAGGCATCTACGGGCCTGTCCGGGGAGATTATCACGCCGCTTCTCCGCACGGTGGGCATCGGCATCGTTACACGGATCGCCGCGGAGCTGTGCCGGGATGCACGGGAGGGCGGCATCGCCGCAGCGGTGGAGCTGGCGGGCACGGTGGCCGCGCTCTGTACCGCCCTGCCCCTGGTGCAGCTTGTACTGCGTACCGTGCAGTCGCTGCTGTAACGGTCCTGCTGTGCCTGCTGGCACTGCTCCTGCCCGGGGCCCGGGCGGCGGAGGACGCGGACATGATCTGGGAGGCCCAGACGGAGGCGATGGAGACGGAGGATCTCCGGCGGATGGGACAGGCGTATCTGGAGGATCTGGAGCTGTCCCCCGACACGGACCTGGACGGAGGCCTTGTCCGGTTGTGGGAGACGGTGCGGGCGCGGACGGCAGGTGTCGTCCGCGGGGCGCTGACCGGCGGCGTGCTGCTGCTGGCGGTAGCCCTGCTCTGTTCCTGCATCGACCCCCTCTGGGAGCGGCAGGGGACCGGCTTCAACGCCGTGCACCTGGCGGGCGCTCTGGGGATCGCTGCCCTGGCCGGCGGGGATATCAGCACCCTGACGGGGCTGGGCCGGGAGGCGCTGTCACAGATGGACGAGTTTTCCAAGGCCCTGCTGCCGGTGCTGACGGCCGCGGCGGCAGCGGGCGGAAATCCCACCGGGGCGGCCATGCGGCAGGTGGCCACCTTATTCGCCGCCGACCTGCTGCTGACCGTCACCGACCGGCTGCTGCTGCCCATGATCTACGGCTTCCTTGCTCTGAGTCTGGTGGGGGCCGTCACCGGCAACCCCGGCCTGAAGCGGGTGGCGGCCCTGCTCAAGTGGACCGTAGTGACGGTCCTCAGCGTTTTGCTCATGGCCTTTGTGGGCTACCTGCTGGCCAGCCGTGCCATCGCCGGCACCGTGGACGCCGCCGCCATCAAGGCGGCCCGATTCGCCATCTCCGGGGCGGTGCCGGTGGTAGGGGGTATTTTAGCCGACGCCTCGGAGGCGATCCTGGCCGGGGCGGGGATCCTGCGCAACGCCGTAGGGGTATTCGGTATGCTGGCGGTGCTGGCCATCTGTATCACGCCGTTTCTGCAGATGGGGGTCCACTATCTGGTCTACAAGGCAGCGTCGGCCCTGGCCTCCGTGCTGGCGGACAATACCCTGGCAGGGCTGATCCGGGATATCGGCAGCGCCTTTGCTCTGCTGCTGGGCCTCACCGCCGCTGCAGCCCTGCTGCTGCTGTGTTCCATCGTATCGGCCATTTCGATCCTGACGGGGTGAGGAGATATGGAGGTGCTCAGAGGCTGGATCCTCAGCCTGACGGCGGCGGCGCTGCTGACGGCGGGGGCGGAGACCCTGCTGCCGAAGACCGGCGGCGTCCGCAAGGCGGGACAGCTGGTCTGCGGTCTGATCATGATCCTTGTGCTGCTGCAGCCCGCCGCGGCCCGTCCCCGGGTGGACTGGGCGGCCCGGCTGACGGAATACCGGGCGGAGGCGGGGCTGTATGCAGCGGGACTGGAGGAGACGGACGAGATGCTGCTGCAAACCATCATAGAGGAGCGCTCCGGCGCATATATTGAGGAAGCCGCGGCGGGACAGGGTATTTCCTGCCGGGTCACCGTCACCTGCGCCCGGGGCGAGGGGGACGCGTATCCCGTGCCCCGGGGCGCACGGGTGGCGGGAGACCTGACAGAGGGGCAGCGGCGGCAGGTGACGGTCCTGCTGGAGCGGGAACTGGGCATCGACGGCGCTTCCGTCATCTGGGATACGGGGGAGGCGTGATGACCATGGACTGGAAAAGGCTCCGGACGGCTCTGGGGGATCTGAAGCGGTACCGGCCCGTTCTGCTGGTACTGCTGGCGGGCGTGATCCTGCTGCTGCTCCCGGGCCGGAGCACCCGGACGGCCGCGCCGTCCGGGGAGGAGACGGAAAGCCCGGCGGAATTTTCGGAGGCCTTCGATCTGGCGGCTCTGGAGGCGCGCCTGGGGGACATTCTCTCCCGGATCGAGGGCGCGGGGCAGGTGGAGGTGCTGCTGACCCTGGAGTCCGGTACGGAACAGGTCCTGGCACGGGACAGCGAGACAGCCCGGGCGGAGTCCGGGGAGGACGCTGACCTGCGCAGCAGCAGCGAGACCGTCATCGTCAGCCGCGGCGGCAGCGCCGAGGAGGTGGTGGTGATCCGACAGCTGTACCCGGAGTTCCGGGGCGCGGCGGTGGTGTGCGAGGGGGCCGGCGACCCGGCGGTCTGCCTGCAGATCACCCGGACCGTGTCGGCGCTGACGGGTCTGGGCAGCGACAGGATATCCATCAGCCAGATGAAAGGGAGGTAAGGCAATGAAATACTGGAAACGAAACGCGGTGGCGGCCATCGTGGTGGTATTCGTCTGCGCCGCGGTATACATCAACTGGTCCTACAACAACGGCCGGGCCGCCATGGAGGAGACGGAGAGCGTGAGCAGGACCCTGGGGGAGGCCGTTCTGGTGGACGGCGTGACCATCCGCCCGGCGGGGAACAGCGCCGCACCGCAGGCCGAAGACACAGAAACGGAGGATGCCCGGTCCGACGCAGACAGAGCTGACGAACCGGCACCGGAGACGGCAGAGACAGGGGAGATCCCGGAGACCGGAAGCTCGGAGACCTTTGACATGGCCCGGCTCAACCGTCAGCAGGCCCGGGACAGCTCTCTGTCCATGCTGCTGATGGCCGCGGAGGACGAGAACGCCGACCAGGAGCTCATCGACAACGCCAACCGCAGCATCCAGGCTATGGCGGCCTGCACCAGGGCGGAGGCGCAGATCGAAAACCTGGTGATGGCAAAGGGGTACGCCGACTGCGTGGTCTTTCTGGGTGAAAACAGCGCCAGCGTCATGGTGACGCCGCCGGAGGGAGGCCTTACCGCCGGGGATGCCGCCCGGATCAGCGACATCGTCATTACGGAAACGGGCCTGTCGGCGGATCAGATCAAGATCATCGAATCCAATTAAGTCCCTCTTGTTTTTTCTTTCGTTTCCTGATACAATGACCACAGCAGAAGTATCAGGAAACGGAGGGATCGCCATGAGCGAAAGCAGAGAGTATATCGTCACCCAGGAGGATACGGGGAGGATCCATATCTCTGAGGATGTGGTCGCCTCCATCGCCGCCGCCGCTGCCCTGGAGGTGGAGGGCGTCTCCGGCCTTTCCGCTGCCGTGGGAAATGAGACGGCCCATCGGCTGAGTATGAAGAACCTGAAAAAGGGCGTGCGCCTGATCAAGGGTGAGGACGCCCTGCGAATCGATGTGTCCATCCTGGTGGCCTATGGCTATGTCATCCCCGAGGTGGCGGAGAAGGTCCAGAAGGCCGTCCGCGCCGGCGTGGAGAACACCATCGGCCGGTCGCTGGGGAACATCAACGTCTATGTAGGCGGCGTGACCCTGGAAAAACCGAAAGACTGAGAAAAACCGGCACGCCGGGGACTGCGGCTTGATAAGGATGCAGTCCGACAAACAGAATGATCGGCACCTGCAAAGGCAAAAGAGGTCCGTTGTTACGGGCCTCTTTTTGCGTTTACAGGCGGTCCGTATTGACGGATCAGTGCGCAGAAAAGCACCCGCCCCGCGGCAGGCAGCCGCGGGGCGGGTGTTGTTATATGCGTTTTTTGATTCTCACTCAGGAATCAGGGGTTACGGGCGCTCGTACTTCACGATGTCGTAGACGTAGTTCACGGCGTTGCGGGTCCAGTTCTCGTTGGGCCGATGTCCCGTGTACTCGTGGTCGTTGGTGGCCTCGAGGACCTCGTAATAGTACCAGGCGCTGGGATCGCTGTTATCGGGGAAGGTCTTGGGATTGCCCAGACTGCTGGTCGAATTCACGCCCCGATTCAGAACGCTGTTCATGATCTTCATCGCCTCAGCGCGGGTGATGGGATCGGAGGGATGGAAGGTGCCGTCGGGATAACCATCGATCCAGCCGGAATAGGCGGCAGCGATGATGTAATCCTTCGCCCAGTTGGTATCATCAACATCGGAGAACGGCATCTCGCCTGTCGGCTTCTCGTCCAGGAAGCGGACCATCATGGTCACGAACTCAGCACGGGTGATGGCATTGTTGCCCTGGAAGGTGCCGTCAGGATAGCCTTCGACATAGCCGCCCTTGGCCATGGAGGAGACCGCCTTGTTGTACCAGTCGGCCGCTTCCACATCGGAGAAGCTGTTCTGGCTGGTGAAGATGGCGTCTCTCCGGGTCGCAGTCAGCAGACGATAGATCATGGTCACGGTCTCGGCACGGGTGATATTGCCCTGAGGCTGAACGGTGCCGTCGGGATAGCCCTCCACATAAGCGAAGTGGTCGCGGCTGTTCAGAGAACCACCGCCGGAGCTGCCGCCGCCGCCGCCCTTGGAGTACTTGTTGGTGATGGAGAACGCAACTCCATCGTCCGTCATATCCTTGGAGGCGCCGTCGTCACCGCTGACCGTCAGGGTATAGCCGCCGACCTTCGCAGACGCCTTGTCCTCCGTCACGGTATAGGTGCCGGGGGCCACGTCTTCGATGGTCCACGTATAGGTCACACGACCCTTGTCGGTGGTGGGATCAGCATCGGGGAGAATCACATCGGTGTCCGTATCGGTATCGGTGTCCGTATCGGTGTCAGTGTCCGTATCGGTGTCCGTATCGGTGTCAGTGTCCGTATCGGTGTCAGTGTCCGTATCGGTATCGGTGTCCGTATCGGTGTCGGTATCCGTATCGGTATCCGTATCCGTATCCGTATCCGTATCCGTATCGGTGTCGGTGTCGGTATCCGTATCGGTGTCGGTATCCGTATCGGTGTCAGTGTCCGTATCGGTGTCAGTGTCCGTATCGGTGTCAGTATCCGTATCGGTATCGGTATCCGTATCGGTATCGGTATCGGTGTCCGTATCGGTATCGGTGTCCGTATCGGTATCGGTGTCCGTATCGGTATCGGTGTCCGTATCGGTATCGGTATCCGTATCGGTGTCAGTGTCCGTGTCGATGTCGGTGTAGGTGTCCGTATCCGTATCCGTATCGGTGTCGGTATCGGTATCGGTGTCCGTATCCGTATCGGTGTCGGTATCGGTATCCGTATCGGTATCGGTGTCC
>JAFWDQ010000002.1 GCA_017516065.1 Oscillospiraceae bacterium | reverse complement strand
TCCGGCAAGCTGGGGCGAAGTCGGTCGCAACGAGGCGGCGGACGGCCCGATGCCGCAGACCCGTGAGCACATCCTGCTGGCCCGTCAGGTCGGCGTGCCCGCCATTGTCGTGTTCCTGAACAAGTGCGATCAGATGGACGATCCCGAGCTGCTGGAGCTGGTGGAGATGGAAGTCCGCGAGCTGCTGAGCAAGTACGAGTTCCCCGGCGACGATCTGCCCATCATCAAGGGCTCCGCGCTGAACGCTCTGACCTGCGAGTCCACCGATCCCAACGCCCCCGAGTATGCCTGCATCAAGGAGCTCATGGACGCTGTCGACGACTATATCCCCACCCCCGATCGTAAGTCCGATCTGCCCTTCCTGATGCCCGTCGAGGACGTCTTCACCATCACCGGCCGCGGCACCGTGGCCACCGGCAGAGTCGAGCGCGGTCAGGTCAAGGTCGGCGACGAAGTCGAGATCGTCGGTCTGATGGACGAGGCCCGCAAGACCGTCGTTACCGGCGTCGAGATGTTCCGCAAGCTGCTGGACTATGCTGAGGCCGGCGACAACATCGGCACCCTGCTGCGCGGCATCGCCAAGAACGAGGTCGAGAGAGGCCAGGTTCTGGCGCAGCCCAAGAGCATCCATCCCCACACCAAGTTCAAGGGCCAGGTCTATGTCCTGTCCAAGGACGAGGGCGGCCGTCACACCCCGTTCTTCAACAACTATCGTCCCCAGTTCTATTTCCGTACCACCGACGTGACCGGCGTCATCTCCCTGCCCGAGGGCACCGAGATGTGCATGCCTGGCGACAACGTCGAGATGGACGTGGAGCTGATCACCCCCATCGCCATCGAGGAAGGCCTGCGCTTCGCTATCCGTGAGGGCGGCCGTACCGTCGGCTCCGGCGTGGTCATCGCCATCAACGAGTAAGTTTTACCCGCGATAGAATAACGCTGAGCACGGCGCAGTCCCACAGGGCCTGCGCCGTGTTTTTTTTGTGCGCGGCGTAGTGCTTGACGGTTCCGCACCCTCTGGGTTACAATGAAATCAGCGCAGCTCTGTGCACGGAAAGGGAGGAAGCGCGATGAAAGCGATCCTGATCAACGGAAGTCCCCGGAAGAAGCGGAATACGGCCCAGATGCTGGCCGCCGCCGAGGAAGGCGCGAAGGCCGCCGGCGCCGAGACGGAGTGGATCCATCTGTACGACTATGAGTTCACAGGCTGTAAGAGCTGTTTTGCCTGCAAGCTGAAAAACAGCACCACGGAGGGGATCTGCGCCCCCCGGGACGCAGCCCGGCCTCTGCTGGAAAAAGCGGTGGATGCGGACGTGCTGATCTTCGGCAGCCCGGTCTACTTCGGCTATCCCACGGGCCAGCTGCGGTCTTTTCTGGAGCGTCTGCTGTTCCCCAACATGACGTATCTGGCCGGCCCGGACGGGAAGTACCTGCCGGGCGCCCGGAGACAGATCATGACCGGGGTGATCTATACCATGAACTGTCCCGAAGGGATGATGAAGCAGCTCAACTACCCGACGCTGCTGGAGACCACGGCGGAGTCCATTGACAGCATCTTCGGCCACAGCGAGGTGCTGTACGCCTACGATACCTATCAGTTCGGCGACTACGCCCGGTACGATATCACTGCGTTCAGCGAGGAGCACAAGCGGGAATGGCGGGAGCAGCAGTTCCCCAGGGATCTGGAGGCTGCCCGTCAGCTGGGCATGCGCCTGGTGGAGCTGGCCAGGGAGGCATAAGGAGCGAACAGCCCTTCCAAAGGAAGAGAAGTACAGCGCAGGGAGCCCCGGGCGGTACTGCCCCGGGCTCCCTGAATATTTTTGCGTGACAAGACAGGGGAAAACAGGTATAATATAATATCTGTAGTTATAACCATTTGGCTGAAATAGGAAGGATCACAATGAAAATCATCGACATTCTGCGGGAGGACAGGCTCCACCTGTCCTGCGAGCTGTTTCCGCCCAAGCAGGGCGCCCAGTTGGCCAACGTGGACCGGCTGATTGGGGAGATCGCGGCTCTGGGCCCCAGCTATATCAGCGTCACCTATGGCGCCTCCGGCGGCACCTCCGCCCATACGGTTCATATCGCCGACCTGATCCAAAACCGCTTCGGCGTACCGGCTCTGGCCCATCTGACCTGCGCCTCCTCCACCCATGAGCAGGTGCAGCAGGTGATCGGGGAGCTCAAGGCGGCGGGCGTGGAGAACATTCTGGCACTGCGGGGCGACATCCCGGAGGACGCGGACTTTCCGCTGCCCAACCAGTACCGCTACGCCAGTGAGCTGACAGCTCAGATCCGGGCCAGCGGCGATTTCTGCATCGGCGGCGCCTGCTATCCCGAGGGCCACCCGGAGGCGGAGAGCATGCAGGCGGATATCGGGCATCTGCGCCACAAGCTGGACGCCGGATGTGATTTTCTCACCACCCAGATGTTTTTCGACAACCATCTGTACTATCAGTTCGTCTACCGCCTGCGCAACGCCGGGATCCGTGTGCCGGTGGTGCCCGGCATCATGCCCGTGACCAACGGGAAGATGATCAAGCGCACCATGGCCCTGTCGGGGAATATGCTGCCGCCCAAATTCCGGAGCATCATCGAGAAGTACGGCGACAAGCCCGCCGCCATGGAACAGGCCGGCATCGTCTACGCAACGGAGCAGATCGTGGATCTGGCGGCCAACGGCGTGAACAACATCCACATCTACACCATGAACAAGCCGCACGTGGCGAGGAAAATCTTTGAGAATCTATCGGAGCTGATCGGGACATGACAGAACGGGAAAAAAAGGAGGCCCTGCGCTATCTGGGCTATAAGGGCGCCCAGGCGGACGAGACCACGCTGACCATGCTGGAGGAGGTCTTTCGGGAGCTGGAGGATATTGCCAACCCCCTGTACCTCTGCCGTGTGGACGAGTGCTCGGTTGTCGGCGACACGGTGACCTTCGGAGAGGAGCGGATCCACAGCCGGACGCTGTCGGACTGCCTCCGGGGCAGCGTTCGGGTGGCCATGTTCGTCATGACACTGGGTCCGGGACCGGACTGGGCCATCCGCCGGTACAGCGGCGGAGGAGACCTGGCCCGGGCCGCCGTCATGAGTGCCGCCGCCAACGTGCGGGCGGAGGACTGCTGTGACCGCATCTGCGCCAGCCTCAAGTCGGAATACGCCGGTCAGGGGCTGGTGCCCACGCCCCGGTTCAGTCCCGGCTTCGGGGATTTCCCACTGGAAAATCAGCGGATGTTCTTCCGACTCCTTCCCTGTGAAAAGCAGCTGCGTATGGAGCTGACAAAGGACTTCCTCATCAACCCCTCCAAGAGCGTCACGGCGCTGGTGGGCCTGCGGCCCGCAGTCCGGACGACGGAGCGGGAGAAGAAGAACGATCCCCTCCGGCAGCTGGGGAAGGAGCTGGTGTTCTTCGACGGCGGCATGGGCACCCAGCTGCAGGAGAAGGGCCTGGAGGCCGGAGAACTGCCGGATCTGTGGAATCTTACCCACCCCGACGTAGTGCGTCAGATCCACCGGGACTACCGTGCCGCCGGTGCCCAGGTGCTTACCACCAACACCTTCGGCGCCAACCGGCTGAAGCTGGAGGGCACCGGCCATACCGTGGAGGAGGTCGTCACCGCCGGCGTGGCCCTGGCCAGAGAGGCGGCGGAGGGCGCGCTGGTGGCTCTGGACGTGGGTCCTCTGGGCAAGCTGCTCAAGCCCTTCGGAACGCTGGAATTTGAAGACGCGGTGGAGCTGTTCGGAGAGACAGTCCGGGTCGGCGCGAAGGCCGGAGCGGATTTCGTGCTCATCGAGACCGTCAGCGACACCTATGAGGCCAAGGCCGCCGTGCTGGCGGCCCGGGAGAACTGCGAGCTCCCCGTCGTCGCCTCCATGACCTTCGACGAGCGGCACAAGCTGCTCACCGGCGGCGACGCGGCTGCCGCCGCGGCCCTGCTGGAGGGCCTGGGCGTGTCGGCCATCGGACTCAACTGCGGTCTGGGTCCCGCCCAGATGAAGGAACTCCTGCCGGAGTTGATAGCGGCGAGCTCTGTGCCAGTCATCTGCAGCCCAAACGCCGGAATGCCGCTGCTCCGGGACGGACAGACCATCTTCCCCGTGGGACCGGAGGAATTTGCCGAACAGGTGAAGGAACTCGTGGCGCTGGGCGCCTCCGCCGTGGGCGGCTGCTGCGGCACCACTCCGGACCACATCCGGGCGCTGACGGAGGTATGTCTGGATATGCGGCCCAGACCCGTGGAGGCCCGGCACCGGACCGTAGTCTCCTCCTGGCAGCAGGCGGCGGTCTTCGGTGAGCGGCCTCTCATCATCGGAGAACGGATCAATCCCACCGGCAAGAAGCGCCTGAAGCAGGCCCTGCGGGAGAACGACATGGAGTACCTGCTCCGGGAGGCCCTGGCTCAGGCGGAGCACGGCGCGGATATTTTGGACGTCAACGTGGGCCTGCCGGAGATCGACGAGCCGGTGCTGATGGCCCGGGCGGTGGCGGAGATCCAGGCCGTGACAGGTCTGCCCCTGCAGATCGACACCGCCGACGTGACCGCCATGGAGCGGGCTCTGCGGCTGTACAACGGCAAGCCCCTGCTCAACTCCGTCAACGGCAAGGAGGAGTCCATGACCCAGGTCCTGCCGCTGGTGAAGAAATACGGCGCCGCCGTGGTGTGCCTGACTCTGGACGAGGACGGCATCCCCGACTCGGCGGACGGCCGGATCGCGGTGGCGGAGAAGATCCTTACCCGGGCCGCCCGGCTGGGCATCCCCCGGGAGGACCTGATCTTCGACCCCCTGACCATCACCATCAGTACCGGGGGAGAGAACGCGAAGATCACCCTGGAGGCCCTGCGCCGCCTCCGTGAGATGGGCCTGCACACGGTGCTGGGCGTGTCCAACATCTCCTTCGGACTGCCCGCCAGGCCCCAGCTCAACAGCGGTTTTTTCAGCGCCGCTCTTGTAAACGGCCTTTCTGCCGGCATCATCAACCCCATGTCCGACGCCATGATGCAGACCTACGACAGCTTCTGCGCCCTCTACGGCTACGACCCGGCCTGCGCCCGGTATGTGGCCAAGTACGCCGACACGGCGGCGTCCCCGGCAGCAGCGGCCGCCTCCGGCGAGGCGCTGACCCTGTCCGACGCCGTGATCCGGGGCCTGTCCCGGAGCGCGGAGCAGGCGGCTGCGGAGCTGCTGAAGACGACGCCGCCCCTGACCATCGTCACGGAGCAGCTTGTCCCGGCTCTGGATACCGTGGGTCAGGGCTTTGAGAAGGGAACGCTGTTCCTGCCGCAGCTCCTCATGAGCGCCGACGCGGCCAAGGCAGCCTTCTCGGTACTCCAGACCGCCCTGAAAAAGGACGCGGATCAGGAGGACCGGGGTACCATCATCATCGCCACCGTCCAGGGGGACATCCACGACATCGGCAAGAATATCGTCAAGACCCTGTTGGAAAACTACCGGTTCAAGGTCATCGATCTGGGCAAGGACGTGGCGCCTGAAGCGATCGTCGCGGCGGTGCGGGAGCACAACGCGCCGCTGGTGGGCCTGTCGGCCCTGATGACCACCACCGTGGTCCACATGGCGGAGACGGTGCGGTTGCTCCGTAAGGAGACCCCGGATGTGAAGATCATGGTGGGCGGTGCCGTGCTGACCCAGGAGTACGCCGATACCATGGGGGCGGACAGCTATGCCGCCGACGCCATGGGGGCCGTCCGGTACGCGGAACAGGTCTTTGACGCCTGATTTGCCCTTCGGCCGCATTTTTTGAGAGAAAAAATCAGGAAAATGCGAAAAATTCATTGTCAGTTTTGATTTCATGATATATAATAAATTTCACGAATAAATTTCACGACGCCGCAGATGCGGCGCATGCATTTGTTTCTATTTGATTGCAGAACTGCATCCTCATTTTATAAAGGAGAGAAGACGACTATGAGCTATTCTACGCAGGACATTCGCAACATCTGCCTGCTGGGCCACGGCGGAAACGGCAAGACCACGCTGGCGGAGAGCATTCTGTTCCAGACCGGCAACACGGACCGTATGGGCAAGACAGCCGACGGCAACACCGTCTGCGACTACGACGCGGAAGAGGTCAAGCGTCAGTGCAGCATCTCCCTGGCCCTGGCGCCTGTGGAGTACAAGAAGCACAAGATCAACGTCATCGACACACCGGGCAACTTCGACTTTGCCGGCGAGGTGGCCGAGGCTCTGTACGCCGCTGAGATGGGCGTGCTGGTCTGCTCCGCCAAGGACGGCCTGTCCGTGGGTGCGGAGCGCTGCTGGCGCATGATGCGGGATCAGCAGAAGCCCCGCATGATCTACATCTCCCGCGTGGATGAGGAGAACGGCGATTTTGACGCCGCCGTGGAGGCGATGAAGGCGAAGTTCGGCAGCTCCGTGATCCCCGTGGTGCTGCCCATCTCCGACGGCAAGGTCATCACCGGCTTCGTGGACGTGCTCAACAAGAAGGCGTATTCCGTCCAGAAGGGCAAGGACGCCGAGATCCCCGTGCCCGATGACAAGGCCGCTGAGCTGGAGGGCCTGCTGGCCGAGCTCACCGAGGCCGCCGCCGGCGCCGATGAGGAGCTCATGGAGAAGTATTTTGACGTGGGCGAGCTCACTGCCGACGAGCTGACCCGCGGTCTGCGCCTGGCCCTGAAGGACGGCAGCTTCGCTCCCGTGGTCTGCGGCAGCGCCGTCACCGGTCTGGGTACCATGTTCCTGCTGGATACCGTGGTGGCTCTGGGCCCGAACCCCGCCGAGGCCGCGCCCGTGGCCGGCGATAAGGACGGCGAGGCCGTGGAGATCGCCTGCGATCCCAACGGCGCCACCTGTGCCTTCGTATTCAAGACCGTCTCCGACCAGTACGGAAAGTTCTCCTTTGTCAAGCTGCTCTCCGGCAGCCTGACCTCCGACATGTCTCTGGTGAACATGACCTCCGGCAACACGGAGAAGCTGGGCCGTCTGTATCAGATGCGGGGCAAGAAGAACGAGGAAGTCAAGGAGATCGTCTGCGGCGACATCGGCGCCATCGGCAAGATGGACCGCCTGCGCACCGGCGACGCTCTGTGCGACCCCAAGGCGACCGTGGTCCCCGCGGCCATCCCCTTCGCCGAGCCCTGCTACACCCGGGCCATCCTGCCCAAGACCCGCGGCCAGGAGGACAAGGTCGCAACGGGCCTGCTGCGCCTGAACGAAGAGGATCCCACCTTCTGCCTGGTCAACAACGCCGAGACCCATCAGGTCACCCTGTCCGGCGCCGGCGACATCCAGCTGGACGTGCTGGTTGCCAAGCTGAAGACCCGCTTCGGCGTTGAGGCCGTGCTGGACACCCCCCGCGTGCCCTATCGTGAGAAGATCCGCAAGGTCGTGGATCAGCACGCCCGCCACAAGAAGCAGACCGGCGGCAGCGGCCAGTTCGCCGACGTTGTCATCCGCTTCGAGCCCAACGAGGAGAGCGAAGAGCTGGTCTTCGACGAAGAGGTCTTCGGCGGCAGCGTTCCCAAGAACTTCTTCCCCGCCGTTGAGAAGGGCCTGCGTGAGGCCGTCAACCACGGTGTTCTGGCCGGCTATCCGGTGGTCTACCTGAAGGCCGTCCTCCACGACGGCTCCTATCATCCCGTCGATTCCTCCGAAATCGCCTTCAAGACGGCGGCGCAGCTGGCCTACAAGGAGGCCCTGCCCCAGGCCAATCCCGTGCTGCTGGAGCCCATCGGCGAGCTGAAGGTCACCATTCCCGACAGCTACATGGGCGACGTCATGGGCGATCTGAACAAGCGCCGGGGCCGGGTCATGGGCATGGATCCCACCGGCGACGGCGATCAGGTCCTCTCCGCCGAGGTCCCCATGGCCGAGATGCTCAACTATGCCATCGACCTGCGCTCCATCACCCAGAGCCGCGGCTTCTTCACCTTCGATTTCGTCCGCTACGAGGAGGCGCCCGCCCCCGTGCAGCAGAAGGCCATCGAGGAGGCTAAGGCCCTGGCCGAGGAAGAGTAAGTTTTTCAAAGCGGACCCGCTTCGCTGGGCTCCGATTTGAGAAGGCTGCGCTGCGCTTTCGCACGCGCGACGCGCGCACGACGCTCCGCGAAAAGTGTTTTTTCCGTGATACATGCTCCCGGAAAAAACGATCCAAATCGATTCCGCGTCTGCGGACGCGGAACTCTGCGAGGCAATATACGATCAAAAGGCCCGCTCCCTACGGAGCGGGCCTTTTTTGCGCGCTTTGCGCACAAAAAATAAAAATCTCTCTTGACAAACCCCGGAACAGAATATAGAATGAAATTGTACAATGGGTTGTATAAATGAAAGGTATAAAAGGTGCGGCATGTACATGGAGGATTTTGTCCTGCAGCGCAGACTTCTGCGGATCGGCCACCGGCTGTACGCAGGGCGGAACAGTGATATCAAGGAATTCGGCCTGACGCCGAACCAGTCGGAGACGCTGATGTTCTGCGGCAAGAATCAGGGCGCGCCCATCACCCGGCTCAAAACATGGCTGAACGTCTCGCATCAGGCCACCTGCAGCGTTGTGGAGCGCATGAAGGCCAAGGACCTGCTCTCCGTCACCGACTCTCCCGACGACGGCCGGGCCAAGGCCATCTACCTCACGGAGAAGGGCAGGGAGCTGTACGACATCCTGGCCGGCCAAGGCGATCAGGTGGGCCATCGGCTGCTGGCGGATTTCACCCCGGAGGAGAAGCAGATCCTGTCTACGCTCCTTCAGAAAATGGAGAAAAACCTGTAAATAAGCACAACAACATTGTATAAAATAGAGCCTGCCTATTGTATAAATGCCGGGCACGGGAAGAAAGGATGATCGTTATGCTCTGGTCGGAGCGTATCAAGCGCTATATCTTGTTCCTCGTCGGTGTGTTCATCATGGCCGGCGGCGTTGTTTTCACCGTCCGGTCCGCCCTGGGCACCACGCCTCTGGCCAGCTTCCCCTTCGCGCTCTACAGCATCTTCGAGCCGCTGTCCTTCGGCACCGCTACGTTCCTCAACTGCATGCTGCTGCTGATCGCCCAGCTGGTGCTCATGCGCCGGGACTTTGATCTCAAGCAGTTTGCCCAGATCCCTCTGGCTATCTTCCTGGGCCTGTTCCAGGACGTCTGGGGCTTCCTGCTGGGGGACTGGGCCCCGGAGACGTATCCTATCAAGCTGATCGTCCTGCTGATCGGCTGCTGTCTCACGGCCCTGGGCGTCGGCCTCCAGGTCACAGCCAACGTGGTCATGGACGCCGCCACCGCCTTTACCAAGGATATCTCGGACAAGTTCGGCTTTGACTTCGGCAAATGCAAGATCTGCGTGGACTGGTCCTTCGTGGTCATCGCCGTTATCGTGGACCTGGCGGTGCTCCACACCGTGGTGGGCGTCCGGGAGGGCACCGTCATCTGCGCCTTCCTGGTGGGCATCATCGCCGGATTTTTGAAAAAGAAGTTTGTGCCCATGAACCGCTTCCTCATGGGCAGGGAAAAATATGAAGCGACCTATCACCCCACGGAAACCGTGGGCACATGAAAAAAGGAGGAGAATACCTATGAACATCAACGATGCTGTCCGCGCCCGGATCAACAGCCTGTGCGAGGCAAAGAATCTGCCCCTGAACCACCTCGGCAACCAGTGCAAGATACCCCAGGGTACCGTGAACCGCGTGATGCGGGCCGGCGCCAACGCAGACATGGCCTTCATCCAGACCATCTGCGCCGGATTTGGCATCTCCGTTGCGGAGTTCTTCGCCGATCCCGTCTTCCGGGGCATGTAAGGAACGCCCTGTCCCATCGTTTCATAAAAAAGGACACGCCATTCGGCGTGTCCTTTTTTACAGCAGCAGACCGTATTTCACCCGGATGCGGTCCAGCTTTTCCAGCAGGGGCTCCGCACCGAACCAGAGGAACAGAGCCGTGGCCACGGCCCGGACCATATCCCACGGAAAGCCGGAGATATAATAGGCCGCCAGCATCTTCCCGTTCAGGGTTTCGGCCCACAGCAGGGCGGTGGCGGGATTCATGATGCCGCCGTAGATCACCACGGCGGCCACCGCGCCGAAGATACACATGGGCAGCCGTCGCCGGATCCGGGGCCTGCGGTGGAACACCGCCCCGGCCAGCAGCCCGATGAGTCCCAGAGCGAACATCTGGAAAGGCGTCCAGGGCCCCTGTCCGAAAAGAACATTGGACACCAGCATGGTCATGGCCCCCATGAGAAAGCCGGCCTCGCCCCCCAGGGCCGCCCCGGTGATCACAGTGAGGGCTACTACGGGCTTGCACTCCGGCAGCATGAAGAAGATCGCCCGGCCCGCCACGGCCAGGGCGCACATCACCGCCAGGATCACCAGCTCCCGGGCCTGGGGCCTGCGCCGCTCAAAGAGCAGGGCGAAGGGGAGCAGGGTCTCCGCCAGCACCAGCAGGGCGATGATGTAGTACCGCCGTCCGTCCAGCAGGAACGCCCCGATCAGCAGGGTCGCCAGCACCAGGGGAATGATCACCAGCAGCGCCCACCGGGCCCGCTTCCGCGCCCTGGGGGGCACAGGGGAGACCGGCGGCGGGGCCCGGCGGCCGAGGGCCAGCGCCAGCACCAGCAGCGCCAGCAGAAACAGCACGGAAAGCTGCGCGCCGTCCCAGGCGCCGCCGGACAGCCAGGGCAGCACCGGCACCCGGGCAGCCTGAAGCAGCAGCAGTACGGCGGCGATCCCCGCCAGCAGGGCCACGATGCGCCGCCAGAGGGGAAGCCGGCACTTTTTCGGAGGCTCCGTCGGCGTCGCCGCAGGCGCAGGGGCTGCGGCAGCAGGGGAGAGAAGCCCCTCCGGACGGACCGGAGGCGGCAGCGTCCCGCCGCAGGCGCGGATGATGTCGTCGGCGGTGACGGCCCGGGGCAGGACGGTCCGCGCCATCCGGGAGGCGGCGGTGGTGTAGAAGCTGTTGCCGGAGAAGAACGCGCGGGGCGGTCCCTCCGACACGGCGGAGCCGTCAAAGAGCAGGACGCATCGGTGGGCATAGGCGGCGCAGAACTCCACGTCGTGGCTGGCCGTTATCACGGCAGTGCCCCGTTCCATCAGCACGTCCAGTATCCCGGCCAGAGTGTCCTTAAAGGCCGCGTCCAGCCCCTTCGTGGGCTCGTCCAGCAGCAGGATATCCGGCTTCCTCAGCAAAATCTTGGCCAGCGCCAGCCGCTGCTGTTCGCCGCCGGAGAGATCGTAGGGATGCCGGTCCAGCAGACCCTCCAGCGCGCACAGACGGACCATGGAGGAGATCGCGTCCCCCCGCTCCGGACACTCCGGCGCGGCGTCCAGCAGATCCTCCCGCACTGTCTTTTTCAAAAAGAGCAGCTGGGGATCCTGGGGCAGGATCCCTACCGTTCCGGCTGCGGTGCGGGCGCCGTGCTGGGGCGTCAGAAGCCCGGCGGCCACGGACAGCAGAGTGGTCTTGCCGGCGCCGTTGCCTCCCAGGACAGCCAGAAATTCGCCCCGGCGCACCGTCAGGGAAAGATCTTTGAGCACCTCCGGCGCATCCTTTTCATAGCGGAAGGAGACCGCGTCCAGCGTCAGCGCCGCCTCGTCGGAAGCGGGGGCCGGATCCTCCGGGACGGCGGGATCCAGCGTATGACCGGCGGCGTAGTCCTCCAGCCACGTCCGGCCCTCCCGCACGGTGACGGGACAGGCGGTCTCGGAGGGCACGGCGGCCCAGACCCGCATGGCCACGGGCATGGCCCGGAACATACGGTGCCCGGAACCGCGCAGCAGCTGACCGGCCTGGACCGGCGGCGCGTCGGCGATGAGCCGCCCCTGATCCAGCACCAGCGCCCGGTCGGACAGGGGGAACACCTCCTCCAGCCGGTGCTCCGTCAGCAGGATCGTCACCCCCAGTTCCCGGTTGATCCGGCCAAGGACAGCCAGAAAATTCGACGCCGCCACAGGATCCAGCTGACTGGTGGGCTCGTCCAGGATCAGCAGCTCCGGCTGCATGACGAGAACGGCGGCCAGATTCAGCAGCTGCTTCTGCCCGCCGGAGAGGGACGCCACGTCCCTGTGAAACCAGTTTTGGATGCCGAAAAAGAGGGCGGTCTCCGCCACGCGGCGGCGGATGATCGCCCCGTCCATGCCCAGACTTTCCAACCCGAAGGCCAGCTCATGCCACACCTTGTCGGTGACGATCTGATTTTCCGGGGACTGCTGCACGAAGCCGATGGCGGCGGCCTGCTCCCGGAGGTCCAGAGACGAAAGCTCCCGATCATGGAAGAGGATGCGTCCGGACCGCTGGCCGTGGGGGGCCAGCTCCGGCTTCAGGTGCCGCAGCAGAGTCGTTTTTCCACAGCCGGAGGGTCCGCACAGGGTCACAAATTCCCCGGCATGCAGGGAAAAGCTCACCTGAGAGAGGGCCGGCTCCGTCCCGCCGGGATAGGTGAAGGTCAGATTTTCCACCGTCACGTGACTCATGCCAGTCCCTCCCTTCGCCGCCAGACAAGCCGCTCCCGGAGGTCCAGCAGTACCGGCGTCAGACACAGCAGCAGCTGGGCACAGAACAGGGACACGCCGTAGGGGCCCGGCACACCCAGCTCCAGAGAGGGATAGTACTGCCAGTGCAGCCCCCCGGCGATCCAGCCGGCCAGAACGTAGCCGCCCCAGATGATAAGCCACACGAGGGCCCACCGGTCATGCCGTCGGAAGCGGTACAGGGAGAAGGCCGAGCGGCCCGGGAGGCCGTAGCCCCGGCTCTTCATGGATGCCGCCGTCTCCACGGCGTTTTCCAGAGACCAGGTCACGAGGATGGAGAAGACCCGGATCCCGGTGCGCAGGCCCCGGCGGTGCCCCATGCACCGCTGGGCGGCGGAGATGCGCCGGGCCTGGGCCATGAACCGTGGGACGAACCGCAGCGTCATGGCCAGCACCAGAGACAGGGCGGGGATGAGCCGCCCGAAGAGGTACACCAGCTTATCCGAGGTCATGATCACGTGGACGCAGGTAAACCAGATCACGAGGGACACCACCATCACCGCGGCGGCGGCGCCGTAGACGATGCTCTCCAGGGTCAGGGGATTTCCGTTGGGCAGCAGCCGCAGCACAGTCAACCCCGCGTGATTGAACGCGGGGTTGATGATCGCCGCCAGCACCAGCAGCGGCAGCATATACAGCACGTTGAAGCGCACGGCGCGGCGGCCCCGGAGGACGGTGCTGTACCATACCGCGCACAGCAGGGAGACCCCCAGGCAGACAGGGTGCATCAGGCACATGGCATACACCAGCACCAGCACGAAGTACAGCAGATTAACCGCGGGGTGATACCGTGCAAAGGCGTCCTGACGGTCCACGCTCATCCATCCTATCCGTTACGAAAAATTTGATCCTCCCACATCGGCGCCCTGATCGCAGGTATAGACCCAGCGGATCGTGTCGCCGTTTTGCAGGATATACTTGGAGCAGCCGTAGTTGGGGAAGACCCCGTTGACGGAGTACATCCAGCCGGACAGCTCGCCCACGTCGAACTCATAGAGATTGCCGATGCCCTCGATATAGGCGCTGTTGTACATCGGCGCGTTGGAAAACTCCATGTGGATGCCGTTTTGCTGACAGGTCCGCTGCAGAACGGTGAAGACCGACTCGCCCTCCTCAAAGGAGACGGCGGCGGGGGCGAGGATCCAGCCGGTGGCGGGCACCAGGGACGCCTTGGCCGGGTCGCACTTGTCCATATTATTGAGGATCGTGGAGCAGGAGATGGAGATGGTGCAGGTGCCGATCTTTGCCCCTTCCAGCTCGGTGGGGTCTTCATAGCCCACAATCTGCTGGGGCTCCTCCAGCTCGCCGGGGTCCTCGTAGCCCACGATCTGCTGGGGCTCCTCCGGCTCGCCGGGATCCTCATGCTCCGCGATCTGCTCCGGCTCCTGCGGCTGCTGCGGCTCCTGCGGCGGCTGCGTCTCCTCCGGCTGTCCGGCGTTCTCCGCCCCCACGGGGGTGAGAGGCTGCTCCGGCGCGGCGTTGGGATAGTAGCCCACCGTGCCCGGGTTGACCTCGCCGCTGTCGGCGGCCGCTGCGCCGGTCCCGTCCTCGGTCAGGACCTCACCGTCGGGGGGCGGTGCCGGCGTTTTGCTTTTGCAGCCGCTGAGGCAGAGTACCAGAGCGGCCAGAAGCAGCAGACATAAGATGCTTTTTTTCATAGGATGTTCCTCCCGTCAAAGAAGTCCGGACCGGACGAGGAAAACGCAGAACAGTCCGGTCATCTCACCCGCCGTGACGGTCTGCTCCGGGGCTGTGCCCGGTGCAGCGGCGGGATCGGTCATATCGTACAGGCCGGAGAGGCCCTCCGCGGCCCGGTGTACAGCGGCAAGAGCGTAGAGCCCCTGCTCCGAGGCCATCTGATTGGCGCCGTCGCCCATGGTGTGCTGGAAGCTGCCGTCCGCCAGACGGTATGTCAGCAGCGCGTCCAGAGCTGAGGCGCCGTTTTTCACGAAGCGGGGATCGTCCAGAGGAATGCCCAGCGTGCAAAGGGCCACCACCGCCTGGGCGCAGCTCTCCGATGAGGAGCCGAAGCTGCCGTCGGCATTCTGGATGGCCGACAGACAGGCCAGCCCGTCCTCGATGGCCGCCGCCACGGCGGGATCCTGCCGGTAGGGGCTCAGAGCCTGGAGGGCCATGGCCGTCTCATCGGGGTCGGCAGGCGCCCGGCTGCCCGGGGACCAGCCGCCGTCCTCCAGCTGCCGGGACAGGATCGCCTCCCGGTACAGCTCCCGGGTGGCCTGGGTCCCGGCGGCGGCAGCGGGCACGTCGTAGCCGCCGCAGTCCAGGGCGATCAGGGCCCAGATCGCCCCGTTGACCCCCTGCCGCAGGGCGCTGTCGTAATTGCCCAACGGGGCCAGCAGGTCATAGCCCGCAACGTTCCGGGGATTCCGGCCCATGGCGGTGAGTGCCAGGACCATCCGGGCATAGTCCGTATTTCTGTTGAAGGAGCCCTCACGGCCCGCCACTTCCTCCGCCAGGACGGCGTAGTAGCGGTCCCACCAGGTCTGCGGCACGTCGCAGCCGCTCCGGGCCAGACCCAGCACCGCCCACTCGCCGCCGACGCTGCCCACGGCAGGCTCCGCCGCGGCCCGGAGGATGTACGCCGCCGAGCCGGCCAGAGCGTCCTCGGCGGACGCCGCAAGAGCGGGGCCGGAGAGACACAGGGTCAGGGCCAGCAGGACGGCAAGAGACCGAAACAGGGCTTTCATGGCGCGCCTCCTTGTCGATACGTACAATAATACAAATACAGTATAACACAGAACCCGACCTTGAGGCCACTTTTTTTCGCCGGCCGCCGTCACGTGGCCGGAGCAAAGGGAAAAGGCCGCGGGCAAAGCTGCCCGCGGCCTGAGGTTGGCAGGTGTTTCAGAATCAGCCCTGTGCCAGCGCCTGTTCCACGTCGGCCAGGATATCCTCGATATTCTCCAGACCCACGGAGAACCGGATCATATCCGGCGCCACGCCGCAGGCGGCCAGCTCCTCGTCGTTCATCTGACGGTGGGTGGCGTTGGCGGGATGCAGCACACAGGTCTGAGAGTCGGCCACGTGGGTGGCGATGTGGGCCATCTGCAGATTCTTCATGAAGGTCTCCGCCGCGCTGCGGCCGCCCCTGATGCCGAAGGACACCACGCCGCAGGAGCCGTTGGGGAGATACTTCCGGGCCAGCTCATGGTAGGGATTGCCGGGCAGGTCGCAGTAGTTGACCCAGGCGACCTTTTCGTGCTGCTCCAGATACTGCGCCACAGCCAGGGCGTTGGAGCAGTGGCGGGGCATCCGCAGATGCAGGGTCTCCAGACCCAGATTCAGCAAAAACGCGTTCTGGGCGGAGGGAGAGGAGCCCAGATCCCGCATGAGCTGGGCGGTGCACTTGTTGATGAAGGCGCCCCCCTGGCCGAACTGCTGGACATAGATCAGCCCGTGATAGGACTCGTCCGGGGTGGTGAGGCCGGGGAACTTGTCCGCGTGGGCCATCCAGTCAAATTTGCCGGAGTCCACGATGCAGCCGCCCACGCTGGTGGCGTGGCCGTCCATGTACTTTGTGGTGGAGTGGACCACGATGTCCGCGCCCCATTCGAAGGGGCGGCAGTTGATGGGGGTAGGGAAGGTGTTGTCCACGATCAGAGGCACCCCGTGGGCGTGGGCGGCGGCGGCGAACTTCTCGATATCCAGCACCGCCAGAGAGGGATTGGAGATGGTCTCGCCGAAGACGGCCTTCGTGTTGGGCCGGAAAGCGGCGTCCAGTTCCTCGGCGGAGGCGTCGGGCTGCACGAAGGTGAACTCGATGCCCATGCGCTTCATGGTGTAGGCGAACAGGTTATAGGTGCCGCCGTAGAGGGCCGCGGAGCTGACCACATGGTCGCCGGCGGAGCAGAGATTGAACACGGAGAAGAAGGAGGCCGCCTGACCGGCGGAGGTCAGCATGGCCGCCGAGCCGCCCTCCAGAGCACAGATCTTGGCCGCCACCTGATCGCAGGTGGGGTTGAGCAGACGGGTATAGAAATAACCTGCCGCCTCCAGGTCGAAGAGCTTGCCCATGTCCTCGCTGGTGTCGTAGCGGAAGGTGGTGCTCTGCACGATGGGGATCGTCCGGGGCTCGCCGTTTCCCGGGCGATAGCCGGCCCGAAGGCAGTTTGTCTCGATATGATACGGTTTCATGGCCTTTCCTCCTGTAGAAAAAGTAACTGTAAATTTAATCATACGCCTTTTTCCGGAAAGATTCAATCATCCGCAGAAAAATCGTACAAAATATTGTCTCTTGACAGGACCTGCTCCTCCTGGAAGGGGAGCGGCTCGCCCCGGACGGTGATCCGGACGGCCTCCACCTCCGGGAGATCGGTGAGGGTCAGCACGATACAGGCGTTGGCGATGCTCAGCTCCAGCCCCGCCAGCTCGCCGTAGGCGGCGGAGAGGTCCAGAGTGAGCAGACCGTCCTCCAGCTCGGCACTGCGGACGACGACGCCCTCCGGAGCGGGGCAGTACAGCGTGCTGTCATCCGGCTCGGCAAAGAGAGCCTCCAGAGCCGTGTCCAGAGGCGTTTTCCCCTCGGGAACGGCGATCTCCTCCGCTGCCACGGACTTCATGGCCTCGTGGTCCGCCACGCCGTACCATACGGAGACGGTCTCCGCGTCGCCGGTACAGGCGGCGAGGCCGAGACAGAGCAGCAAAAGCAGGATCAGACAGGCTCGCCGCATGGTATCTCCTCCTCCCGGCAGCGGGGCAGCTCCACAGTGAAGCAGGAGCCGCCGTCCTCGCCGTCGGTGACATAGACCCTGCCGCCGGACAGCTCCACCGCCTGCTGGACGATGGACAGCCCGAGGCCGGTGCCGCCGGCGGCCCGGGACCGGGCCTTGTCCACCCGGTAAAACCGCTGGAAAATACGCTCCCGATCGGCCTCCGGGATGCCCACGCCGGTGTCGGTGACCCGGAGGGACACCAGCTGCTCCGTATGGGACAGGGACACCGTCACGCGGCCCTGGGGCCTGTTGTACTTGATGGCGTTCTCGATGAGATTGAACAGGATCTGCCGCAGGGCGTCCTCCGTCATCCGGACCCGGCAGTCGGACTGCAGTCTGGCCGTCAGGGTGACGTCGTTCTCCCGGGCCAGCGGTTCCAGCCGCCGCAGGGTCTCCTGCACCACGGGCCCCAGCTCCAGCGCCTCCGCCTGCGGGATTTCATCCACATAATCGGAGCGGGCCAGCTGCAGCAGCTGTTCCGTGATACGGCCCAGCCGCCCGGCCTCCTGACCGATGTCCGACACGAATTCCCGCTGCATGGCGGGGGGCATGTTTTCCGTCTGGAGGATAGAGTCCGCCAGCAGCTGGATGGAGGCCAGAGGCGTTTTCAGCTCATGAGAGGCGTCGGCCACGAACCGGCGGCGGAGCTCCTCCGTGTCCCGGATGCGGTCGGTGAGGTCGTTGAAGGCCTCCGCCAGCTCCGCCAGCTCGTCCCGGCCCCGGACCTCCGCCCGGCGGTCGAAGTCGCCGTCCCGGACGCCGCCCATGGTGGACAGCAGCCCGCTGACCCTATGGCTGTACCATCGGGAGAAGAAGTAGCTCAGCACCAGCAGGATGGCGCAGCTGATCACGGAGATGGTCCGCAGAGTGGCCCGTATGCCGTACAGCAGCGCCGCCTGGGCCTCGTCCCGCTCACAGAGGAAAACGGCCCCCACCGTCTGACCGCGGTACTGGATGGGGGCGGCGGCCCGACTGTCCATGGCGCTGCCGCTGAAGCCGGCCTGGAAGACGTCATAGCCCTTCAGAGCCCGGGTGATCTCGTAAAACAGGGCGTACCGGGCCGTACTTTCCTCCTGATTGTCATAGAGGATCCGGCCGGAGGCGTCCGTCACCAGCAGCCGGTACAGAGACCCGTCATCCAGCAGTTCCATGGTCTGGGCCACGTTCTCCGGCGTCAGGGTGCCGATGACCCCCAGCGAGGAGGTGAAGATGGCGGCCTGACTCTGAAGGGAGCCCTGCTTCGTCTGAAACAGCAGCTGCTGCGAGGCGATGAGGGGATAGGTGTTGAGCAGAGCCAGGATCGCCACGATGATGAGGATATAGGTTGCCGCCAGCTTGAACTGCAGGCGGGAAAAGAGCTTTTTCACACTGTGCCTCCCGCGCCCGGATCAGGACGCCCTGCCCTTGAAATAGTACCCCACGCCCCACTTGGTCAGCAGATACTCCGGGACGGCGGGATTTTCCTCCAGCTTTTCCCGGAGACGGCGGATGTGGACGTCCACGGTGCGGAAATCGCAGGCGTACTCATAGCCCCACAGCGCGTCGATGAGGTTTTCCCGGCTGAACACCCGGCCGGGATTCTGCATGAGCAGGGAGATCAGATCGAACTCCCGGGCCGTCAGGTCCACGGGCACGTCTCCCCGGAAGGCCGTTCTGGCATCCAGATCCAGAGTGATGTTGCCCTGGGTGATCCGGGAGGGCGCCGCCGCCGTCTCCGATACCGCCGACCGGCGCAGAAGCGCCCGGATCCGGGCCTTCAGCTCCAGAATGTTGAAGGGCTTCGTCACGTAGTCGTCGGCGCCGCAGGCAAAGCCCATGATCTTATCCGCGTCCTCTGCCTTGGCCGTGAGCATCAGAATGGGCACATTGGAAAACTCCCGGATGCGCATACAGGCCTCCATACCGTCGATCTTCGGCATCATCAGGTCCAGAACGATCAGGTCCACGCCGCCGGTCCGTGCCAGGGCGATGGCCTGCTCGCCGTCGTTGGCGGTGAGGACCTGATAGCCCTCGCTCTCCAGATTGAAGCGGATGCCCTTGACCAGCAGGGGCTCGTCATCCACGACAAGGATCTTCATGTCTCCGCCGCCTCCTCAACGGTCAGATAGTCCAGTACGGACTCCAGCGTGCTCTCACCGATGCCGGGCACGTCGATGAGCTCCTCCACATAGGCGAAGGGACCGTTCTCGTCCCGGTACGCAATGATGGCCTGGGCCCGGGTGGGGCCGATCTCCGGCAGGGCCTCCAGTTCCTCCTGAGAGGCCGTGTTCAGATTCAGCAGCGCAGGTCCCGACAGCCCGTCGGCCCGGGGCAGCGGCGCCTCAGGCCCTGCGGCGGTCTCCGTGCGGACGGTAAAGGACTCCGCCATAGTGCGGTCGCTGACCGTCCATCCGGCCAGGAAGGCGACAAAGACTGCCAAAAGGAGCACGACGCATCGTTCCAGTCTGGAAAATTTCATTACATACCGCCTTCCCGGTTGCAGCCGCCGCAGCGGTTTGGTATAATCAATATAATTGATGCGGTTTCATCTCCCGCGCCGCAGCACGAACGATGGCCGGCGGAACGGAGACTGTTTTGACACACGATCATTTTATCACACTTTACAGGAGATGCCTATGAAGATCCGAAAAATTCTCCTCACCGTGCTTCTGGCCGCCGTGATGCTTCTGACGGCTGTGCTGCCCGCCGCGGCGGCAGGCGAGGGGGAGATCAGGTACGTCCCTGAGGAAATGAATATCCGGATCGCCTCCGGCGCGGCGCTGCTGTACGACGTGAGCAACGATCTGACCCTCTACGACCAGAGCGCCGATTCCAGAATGTACCCGGCCGCGCTGGTGAAGACCATGACGCTGCTGCTGGCGGTGGAGGCCGTCGAGCGGGAGGAGATCTCCCTGTCCGATACCGTCACCGTCACCGGACAGGCGCTGGCGACCCTGCCCGCCGGGGGCAACACCCTGGGAATGAAGGAGGGCGACGTGATCTCCGTGCAGGACCTGCTCTACTGCGCCAGCGTGGGCAGCGCCAATGAGGCCTGCGTCCTGCTGGCCATCGCCATCGAGGGGTCCGAGAGTTCCTTCGTGTCCCGGATGAACCGCCGGGCCGAGGAGCTGGGCTGCGTGTGCACCCACTTCACCAACTCCCACGGTCTCCACGACGCCAATCAGTATACCAGCGCCCGGGATATGATGCTCATCGCCCGGGAAGGCCTGCGTCACGAGCTGTTCGCCAATCTGGTAGCCGCCACCCAGTATACGGTCCAGTCTGAGGCCTATTCCGGCCGCCGGTATCTGTATACCGCCAATCACCTGCTCTCCGGCAAGGTGGTGCCGGGCTTTACCTACCGCTACGCCACCGGCGTCCGCACCGGCTACACCTCCGAGTCCGGCAACTGCCTGATCGCGTCGGCCACCAAGAGCGGCCGGACGCTCATTGCCGTGATCCTCAATGCACGCAACGGCTCCTACGGACAGGAATCCTATATGCTCAGCTTCAAGGAGGCCACCCGGCTGCTGGAGGAGGGCTTCAGCCAGTACACCGTACGCACTCTGGTCCGCAGCTCTGAGCTGGTGGAGGAGCGCCCGGTGGAGCTTGCGAAAAACAACGACTACGTGGTCCTCCGTCCGGCCGAGACCGTCACCACCATGGTGCCCAGCGGCATCGCCGCAGAGGACTTCCAGCGGACCGTGGTCCTGACGGACGATGTGATCCGTGCCCCTGTAAAGGAGGGGCAGGTTCTGGGACAGCTGATCATCTCCGCCAACGACGTGGTCTACGCGCAGGTGGATCTGCTGGCCCTGACCTCCGTGGAGCAGGCGGGCTTCCAGGGGCTGATCCATCAGATCTCCAGCTTCTTCTGCCGGCCTTTGATCCGGTTCCTGTGCCTGGTGGTGCTGATCCTCGTGCTGATCGTCTGCATTTTCCTCCTGAAAGTGGAGCGGCAGCGCCGCCGCCGGAGACCGAAGAGACGCAATAACATCTCCTATATGAGCGACGCCCGAGCCGCCGCGGCGGCCCGGCGCAGATAGATCACTCCGCCTTTTTCCGCCCCACGGGCAGAGAGAGGATCCCCCGCTGGATCAGCATCAGGATCTCCGCCAGGATCACCGAGATGATCAGCACCAGGATCACCGCCGGCACCAGCCAGCCGGTGCCCAGATAGCCGGAGGGCTCGGGGCCCCGAAGCCAGCCGTAAACCAACTGATCCCCGATCCAGGAAAGCAGGAACACCGGCAGAGACAGCCGTGCCAGCCGGTAAAATCCGTGTCGGACCGGCGCCGGCAGCCGCTCTGTGTCCCACAGCCGCAGCAGGGAGAACAGACTCACCGCGCAGATATACGGGAACACGCCGTTCCAGTAGTTGAGAGACAGATAGGCAATAGGCCCGCCCTGGGCCTTGTAGAGATGCACCAGACCGCCGACCACGGCGGAGAGCACGTCAATGACCAGCAGGTGCCACCAGCGCAGCCGGGGCGGATACTCCCGGAGCCAGCGGCCCGTGAAGTAGTAGGCCACCGGATACACCGCCGTCCACTGGCTGGGGATGATCTGCCAGCCGAAGTGGAGGAAGATATCGTTGAGGGTGGGCGCCACGGCCAGAAAGAGCAGCACCAGAGTCAGCGCCCGGCGGCTGCGTTTCCCCGGCAGGGCATTCCACGCCGCGTTGAGAAAGGGGATCAGCAGGAACAGGCCGATATACATCTCCACGTACCACGCGTAGGGAGCCGCGGAATAGTTCAGCATTCCCCGGATCCATTGGATCGGCGACCAGGGGCCGCCCAGCACGGCCGCCCGGAAGACGCAGCAGAAGATACAGGCCAGCGCATAGGTCAGAAGCAGCTTTCCCAGACTCCGGAGATAGCCGGGGGACCAGGTCTTTTTTCCGTTAAGATAACCGGTCAGCAGCAGGAACAGCGGCACGCACACCATCAGCTGGGTGCGGAGAATCGCCGCCAGGACCAGACCGGCAGAAGGAACGTCATAAAAGCCGCTGTTCAAGAAGAAATGGACGGCCAGCACCGTGACGATGGCCACGGAGCGGATCAGGTCCAGATTGCTGTCCCGTTTCACCGGCGATCCCTCCTTTTTATCGATGATATGGAAATTATACCCGCAACGGAGCGGGATTGCAAGGCGGAAAACCGACGCGGCGGCATGGAAAACGTCCATCGGGGCTCCGCCCCGTTTTTCGCATCGCTTTTCCCTTGACAGAACGGATACCCTGCTGTATACTGATTGCCCACGGACCGCAGAGGAGGACGCGCAATGGCAGACCAAGTGAAGCAGCTGGCCAAAAACAATAAGGCGTTCCACGATTATTTCGTGGAGGAGACCTATGAGGCCGGCATCGAGCTGGCCGGGACGGAGGTCAAATCCATCCGTCTGGGCAACGTGAATCTGCGGGACTCCTTCTGCGTGGTCAAGGACGGCGAGCTGATCCTCCACGGGATGCACGTGGGTCCCTATGAGAAGGGGAATATCTTCAACCGCGAGCCCAGAAGACCCCGCCGTCTGCTGATGCACAAGCGGGAGATCCTGCGGCTGTACGGCAAGGTCAAGCAGGACGGCTACACGCTGGTGCCCCTGAAGGTCTATCTGAAGGGCCCCCGGGTCAAGGTGGAGATCGGCCTGTGCAAGGGCAAAAAACTGTATGACAAGCGGGAGGACGCCGCCCGTCGGGACGCGAAGCGCGAGATGGAGCGGGCATCCCGCAGAGGATAAACGACGTAAGGAGGAGACAAAATGAATCCGAAAGTAACGTTTGAGATGGAAAACGGCGACGTTATGGTGGCAGAGCTGTACCCGGAGATGGCGCCGAACACGGTGAACAACTTCATCAGTCTGGTGAAGAAGGGCTTTTATGACGGCCTGACCTTCCACCGCGTGATCCCCGGCTTCATGATCCAGGGCGGCTGCCCCAAGGGCAACGGCATCGGCGGTCCCGGCTACAGCATCAGGGGCGAGTTCCGCAGCGCCGGCTACAAGGGCAATACCCTGATCCACAACCGGGGCGTGCTGTCCATGGCCCGGGCCATGAACCCCCACAGCGCCGGCAGTCAGTTCTTCATCATGGTGGCCCAGGCGCCCCATCTGGACGGCCAGTATGCGGCCTTCGGTCAAGTGACGGAGGGCATGGAGACGGCGGACAAGATCGTCATGGCCAAGCGTGACGCCAACGACAAGCCGCTGGAGCCTCAGGTGATCCGCAAGGTCACGGTGGACACCTTCGGCGTGGACTATCCCGAGCCGGAGAAGTATTGATTGACTCCACCTGACACCCTGTGTTCCCAACAGGGTGTCAGGTGTTGGAAAAAGCCTCGCAGAGTTCCGCGCCCGCAAGCGCGGAATAACGGGAGATCGTTATTTCCGGGAGCATGTATCACGGAAATAACACCTCTCACAGAGCGTTGTGCGCGCTTTGCGCGTGCGAAAGCCGCAGTTTTCCCGAATAAAAACCCGACGAAGTGTTTTTGTTCGGAAGCATTTCATGGGGGCGTACCGGTTTCGACGGGGATGCGGAGCCGGGAACAGCGGGCGAAGGCGCCTGACCTTCTAAAAACGGGCTTCTTTATAAATTAAAGAACAACAACGAGTATCTTCCTGTCGCTGCCTGATTAAGGCCCGACCGTCCTGCCCGGAAGGCCCACGAGCCGGGACAGGGCGTCACTGAGTGGGGAACGTGCGTGCGGTAAGCTTTGCCCGCACCACGCACAATGAAGCTACCGCGTCGGAACGGCGTGACGGCTTGCCGTCCGACAAGGGAAAGGGACCACGGTCCGGAATAACCGTCTGCGCCCGGAGAAGTTCCCGAGGAAGCGTTTTCGGACAGGGGTTCAACTCCCCTCGCCTCCACCACATTATGACGTCAAGATTGGATATCACTTGGCGTCAAAACGACATGGGACACCCCTGAAAACACGGGGGTGTCCCACTTTTTTTATTGCTTGGCCTGTTCGACAGGCATTTTTGATGCACCGGTTTCCAAACACCAAACTCGGCTGGACATGCGCAAAGTATCTCGCCTGCACCAAATTGTCACGGCTGTCGCACTTTCAACGGTTTCTGCACGGCTCTTGTTTTATCCGTACAGTCTTGCTTTTTGACTGAGGATCTCATTAAATCGAAAACAGCGACCCCATTATTACTGAGTATGGTGCAATCGTTAGGTTATTGCCATTTTCCGACAAAAAGAGCAGATGCGTTGTGGACAGCCAATACCGCGAAGCGCCTCAAAAAAACATTGCGGCACGGCATGGAATAATGTCCCTTCTGTTACGCTGCCACCCAGCCATAGCCCTGCACGGCCATGTCAATGAAGTGCGTCAACAGCAAGTCCGTTTTTGCGGTGAAAGTTTCTTTATCGTAAGCGTCCGGTAAATCCGCATCCAGGGACGTTTCGATTGCCGTCTTTACCCTGGCCCGGGGCTGTTCGTCCTTGTACCAATCCACAACCATCAGCTCCGACTTTTCCTCGGAAAGCTTCTTGAAAAGATTCTTCGCGGATAGCTTCACCTTCTGCTCCTCCGCCTTCGTAAGTTTCTTTCCGGCGATCAGCAGGTCGAAGATTTCCAGTTCCTCTTCCGACAGTCCCTCGGCCTCCGGCCGCTTGTCCTCTGCTTTCAGATCTTCGATCAGCTGGAGCAACTGCTCATAATAGTCTTCATTCTCCGACCCACCAGCATTATAGCGGTCAATGATATTGCGGAAACGCTGAGAGAATTTCTGACGGGTACAGTTGCGATTCAGCATTTGCTGCAGTGCCTGCTCGATAAACGCCTTCAGATCGTCGATCTCTACGGCCTTGTACTTGGCGACCTTGATCTCCTTTTTCAGAGCCTCCACATCCACCTTGGAGAGGTCGATTACCTTGCCCTGATGAATGACAAGCCCCTCATCATTGTCCTCCGCTTGCTGAGAGGAAACGCTGGTGTCCAGCACCTGTGCCATACGCAGTCTTGCCCGGTTAATCTTTTCGTCATCGATTGTATGGCAGAAAAGCCCGTACAGATAGACCAGCGGCGAAAACTTTTCATTGTGCCAGCCTTTCTCAAAGATCTCCGGACGCGATGCCTCATACAGATTCATCAGCGTATTCAGGATGACCTTGAACTTATCCTTGTTCTCGTCATTGGAAATGATGACGTTGTATGCGTCCCGCAGCTTGTCCAGCCGATCAAGGGTGGACGCCTCTGCCACGATTGCCCCGATATCGATGTCAAGGCCAAGCAGAAACTCATCCGCTTCATCCACCGCGCTGTCGATCAGAACGATTAGCTTGTCGATATCCTTCGCCGGGAACTCCGTGCCGTCGTCTCCGGCAGCGTACTCTGTCAGCGCCTTTTGCATGTACTTAAACACATTGACGTAGTCCACAATGATACCGCAGGGCTTGCCGGGATAGACCCGGTTGGCGCGGGCGATGGCCTGCATCAGCGTGTGTCCCTTCATCGGCTTGTCCAGATAGAGCGTGGAGAGGTTCTCCACATCAAAGCCCGTCAGCCACATGGCACAGACGAACACAAGCTGCAAGGGATCGTCGGGATCTTTGAAGCGATCCTCAATATCCATGCCCTCCGGCGTGACGGCGTTCATCTTTTGCCGGTGCGCCGCAATATCAAGCCCTTGCTTCTGGAACTTTTCGACCTCATCCGCTTCCTCAGAGACGATGACCGCCATTTCCACACGGTTCATGAAATTGAGGGTCCGCGTCAGCTCATCCCGCTTCTCTTTCGTGTCGGCGGCATTGCGTTCCTGCATGATCTTTTGCTTTTCGATCGCCCAGTAGTGCTGTACCTTGTCGTACATTTTTACCGTCGTATACTTATCGACGGAAACGACCATGCCCTTCCCGAGAAAACCGCGCCGGGGGAAGTGATGCGCGATATCCTGCGCGATCTTATCAATACGATCCTCCCGCTTGATGACCTCCAGGATCCGGGAGGAGGCGTTTTCCAGCAAACGGGTCTCGTCTTCGTTCAGGTTTTCATCTTCGATGATATCCACCACGTCATCATCCAAAAAGTCGTTTTCCAATCCGACCTCCGGCACACGACGGGAATAGAACAGCGGCACGGTTGAACCATCCTCCACAGACTGTGCAAAGTTGTACTCCGAAACATAGTTCCCGAACCACTGATTGGTCAGGCGCTTGCTGCCCAGCAGCGGCGTGCCGGTAAAGGCAATGTAATTGGCATTGGGCAAAGCGGTGCGCATGTTTTCCGCCAGATCCTTGTACTGCGTCCGGTGGGCCTCGTCCACCAGCACGATGATGTCGTCCCGGGTGGAGAGCACCGGGTACTTCTTGCCCTTGTCATAGCGGAATTTGTGGATCAGGGTGAAAATGAAGGACTTGTTGGTCTGCAGATACTCCCGGAGCTGTTTCCCGTTTTTCGGCTGGCACTCCTCCTTCTGTCCGATGACCTCCGTCTTAACGAAATTTTTATGGATCTGATCATCCAGATCCTCCCGGTCAGTGATGACCAGAAAGGTGAAATTGCCGGGGAACTTCCGCCGGACCTTGCGGGTGAAGAAGACCATGGAAAAGGACTTACCGGAGCCCTGGGTATGCCAGAATACGCCCAGCTTGCCCTGCAGCTCCGCCCGGTTCTTCACCGACTCCATCAGGTTGTTCACGCCGAAATACTGGTGGTTCTTGGCGATGATCTTGTCCTTCTGATTGCGGAACAGGATGAAGTTTTCGATGTAGTCAATCAGCCGGTCTTTCCGCAGCAGACCATCAATGAAATAGCGCACGGAGCTTTCGCCCACGGTGTTGGCATTTTTCAGAGCCTGACGGTCAGGCCGTTCCTTTTCGGACTCCACCTTCAGCCACTCAAAGAAATGGTTGTAGCTGGCGTTGAAGGCGCCGAGGCGCGTTTCCAGCCCGTTGGAGAGCACACAGATCTGATTGAAGGCAAAGAGGTTCGGGATGTCCCGCTTGTAATTCGTCAGGTTGTCGTTATAGGCTTCCTCCACCTTGACGATGCTGTTTTTCAGCTCGATGAATACCATCGGCAGACCGTTGATGAAAATCAGCACATCCGGGCGGCGCCAGTAGACGCGCCCCTGTATCCACATCTGGGAGACGGCAGTGAAAGTATTGTTTTCGGGATGCTCAAAGTCCACCAGCTTCACAAGGTCAGAATCCGCTTTCCCATTCCGGCGGAAGAAAACTCTTATGCCGTTGCGAATCTGGTTGTAATACTTGTAGTTGGTGGCTGTCATATCCGTGGCGCTGAAATCCCGACGCAGATCCCGGAAGATATCCTCCAGCTTTTCGCCGGGGACGCTGGGATTCAGGCGTGACAAGGCCTCCCGCAAAATTTGCGGAAGTACACACTCCTTTTTATTTCCGCGTCCCGTACCGTCTGGCAGCGCCTCCCGCTTGTCCGGGGAGGGGTCACAGCGCAAAATATCGTATTGAAACGGCTCTCCCTCCAGCTTTTGCAGGATGGCCTGTTCAATATCGTCTTCGGATATGAAGTTGCGCATGACAGTGTTCTCCTTAATCATTAATTCACGAAGGAGTCAATCAATTCAATGAATTCATTTATATCAGCAAAATAGTTGGGATATGCTTTCTTTAGCATATTGAACGATGCTGTCGATACAAGAACGATATCTTCATCAACAGATCTGTTCTTCTCTGCAAGATCATACTCTGCGGTTGCCTGTTCAAGTTGTTTCTTCGTGTACGAATTTATTAACAGTTGATTTTTCTCTCTATCCAACCGCAAAACGTAGTATCCTTGGTCGCGGTTATCAACACTTTGAACGTATCCAACAGCTTCTTTTATACTTTTTAGTTTCCTTAAAACCTCGTGCTCTTTTTCGTATTTCAAGAACTCTTGCAAGGAATCGGTTCGTTTAACATCATCTATGCTTTGATTTGAAGATTCATATGCTTCTAATAATTTAGAAATCAAAACAAAGAACTGTCTGTTTTCGGGATCACCTTGTCCCGTTTTTAAAGGATCCCCTGTGAAAGTATCCATCGTTTCAACTGCTGTTGCCCACAAGTGCTGGATATGTGTTCTAATTTGGATCTCAATAAAAAGCCCGTTATACTTTGGATTCTTTTCACTAAAGTAAGAATACACAATATGGTAGCTTCTATAACCATCTGGCTTTGGAGATCGAATATAGTCATACTCTTCCTTCAGTTTGTGCCTCATGCGCGACTTCTTGAGGCTTGACACCATACTGTACACATCTGATATTGAATCAACGATTACCCTACAACCGCCTATGTCCTGCATAGCTGTTAAACTCATATTAGGGAATCTGTGCAGCTTTTGTGTTATGGAGTATAACCGCTTTAGTCTCTGAGCAACAATAGCTTGCGCTCCTGCGTTTCTCTTTACATGCATATAGATAACTTGTAACGGAAATGAATGTGCTGCGCGCCAATTGTTTATTAGTATAAGAGCTCTGTCTTTCTCTTCCTGGGTTGTATTTTCGGATACATATATTTTACCAGCCTTTTTTACCTGAGTTCGACTATACCTAACTTCTTCAAAATTGTGTGCCACATTTTACACCTCCAATTTCCCACTCATTAGGCGTGGAAGAAGCAAGTCGCGCTGACGGACAAGATTCTCCTGCCTTCTGGTCAATGAAATGATACTGCTGTGTATCGGTTCAACCGCCCGTTCAAACTGGGCAATCAAACTATTCGTCGGCGTCAAAGCCTTTGCATTCTTGATGGTGCCTCGATATAGTTCTTGCTGGTTTGTTGAGCCGATACCCATATTCATGAACCAAGTTTGCATCTCTTTCAGCGTCCAGTAAAGAAAATGCTTTCCTACTCCGGGTTTTGCTCTAACCAATGTCACATGAGAGTCGAAAGTTGTATCTGGATAATCTCCAAATACCTGACCAACTCGTCCAAGTGTCCCTGTTCCTGTAGAACAAATCACGGTATCGCCATCCATTAGGTTCAATTCGGGCTTAAACGTCTTCGTTTGCTTGCGAGCTTCCTTTATATCCATAATGTTCTGGCGAATGCACTTTTGGCTGATAACGGTCAATGTGCCCCCGTCATCATAGTCGGGTGAAATACCGCGTTGAAGCACAGAGGTCAACGCTTCAACCGTGCAATACACCCACCCCTTTGGAATCCCGTTTTCGAACTCTGCAGTTTCGTGCCCGGGGAAGCGGAAGCGGACAAACCACTCCTTGTACAGGTTTTCCGCCATCTGCTCTAACGTCTTGATTCGCTTATTGTTTACTTCAATCAGGTCATCATAGACGGAGAGAGCGGAAGAAATCTTATTTTGCGTTTCTATATCCGGAAAATCCCACTGAATTCTCTTAATAAAATCTAAGTCCGCACGCTGTCGTCCACTTGCGCCAGTCATGCTGTTGGCAGCCAACTGCCGGATATGCTTCATGCACAAAAGATAATAAACATAGTCTGTGTCTGAAACGCCATTGATACCACGGAACACGAACAGTTCTGTCGAACCAATCCCATTTTGGCCCTCTGTATCTGCAATTGCCATCTTCCCGTTTTCAAGGCATGGCGTGATACGCGCAAAAAGCACATCGTGATCCTGGAATTTTGCACCGCCTTGGCCTGTGTACTCGACTGACTCCACACTCCTCACGGTTTTATAACCGGGGGTAATTTTGTCAATATCAATAACGGGATATGATTCTTGCCTTCTCAGTTTTACAGTTGGGTTACAGCAGACTTTATCTCCAAATCTATCCATACTCACACACCATTTTCACAAGAAGAATTTGACGATGCCGTAGGTTCAAGATCTCCTATCAACAGCAGGCCATATATAAGGTTTATCATTTTGACGCAATCTAATTTTGTTTTCTTCCGTGTGGAACGACCGTGTGCAATCCAATGACGATTAAGACCCTTTGGCTCTTTTCCCTTGAAATTAGAAGGTGCAGAAAAAGAATCCAATGTTTTCTCTAATGTCATTGCCAGCGTTATCATGGCATATTCATCATGATTGAGAAGCTCGTCATTGTCGAGCTTCTGCTTAATTGCGTTTATGCGCGGCCCAAGCCTTGATGTGGGATTCCCGGAAGTATCAGCCAGTAAACCGTCAAAAACAGAAGTGAAACCCGTAACAGCCAGATCACTATCCCCACTACGAAACGCATTTACAGATTGAGAGTACAGCCGTTTATGTTTTTGCATTGCTGGAGAAGAAAGAGTTTTTTCAATAGTTCTATTCACCTTGGAGAAGCGATCCCGGAGCATTTGTTCTCGAAGTGTTTTGTTGATGTTTTCTGAATCTACAATTGCATCGACATATTCCTCAGTCATATAGTCCCAAAAGACAAACTGCGCATCTCCCATTTTCCTTATTGCAGATAGTGGGCGGGTTGCCTGCAATATAGCTTGCCCAATCTCTGCTACTTTTGGCCTATACTGTTCAATAGCCTCAACAATAGGCTTCAGTGCAGATTGAATACTTTGCACTGCTTCCATTACAGGACGGGTAATCTCTTGCATTTGAGAAAGAGCCGCACTCAACCCTGAAAAATCATACCCCTGCCAAGGAGAAGTAAAATCACTCATTTGTAAACAAACCTCTCAGGTTCAACGATATCTGCGTTTCCAGCTTCTTCGCTTCCTCATTCAGTGCTTCAAACTCTGCGTTCAAGCCCAGCATGGTCTCCTTGAACTCTTCCTCGGTCATGCCGTCATCCTCGATGACCACGCCCACATAACGCCCGGCGTTGAGGGAATAGTCCTGGTCGATGATGCCGTCCTCGCCGTCCAGCTTCGCCGCCTTGCACAGACCGATCACGTCCCGGTAAACACCATCCGGGAAGCGCTCCGTCAGCCAAATTAGATTATCAAGATAATATATTATCTCGCCGATACAGGTTTTGGCCTCCTCTGACCGTGCACAATACGCCCTGATTTCTTTATCCTGTCCATTAGCACAAAGGCCATATTCCAAATCAATGCGGGCATTGTCTATTGCTTCGCCTTGGCTTAGAATATAAGACTTAAACTCAGACACCGTTTTTACCGTAAGCTCTGAAAGCTTGTCATAATCAAAATGCAGCACTTCCGGGGCACAGGAGCTTATCAAGGGTTCAGATAAAGCTTCATCGGCGCTCTGTATGAAGCAAAACTCGTAGCTTGACAAATCGGATATACAATCAAGCATAGCGCTTGTTCTCTGCATTGCCTTTGTCTTATATTCGCGTAACAGGTTTTTAAACGCCTCCGTATCCCCGTTGTACAGGCGGGTGATGACGCCCAGGTTCCTGATCTGCTCGTCGCTGAACTTGCGGTGGGCCCGGTCCACCTGGGTAAAGGTGCTGCGGGCGTCGATGAACAAAATCTCGTCCTTCTTGTCCGTCTGCGGCTTGTGCTTGTCGAAGAACCAGAGCGTGGCCGGCAGCGTGACGGAGGAGAACATGTTGGAGGGCAACGTCACCATCTGGCTGATGATGCCCTCTTCGATCATCTTTTTGCGGATCGCATACTCGCTCTTGCCCGCGTCGGAGGCGGAGTTCGCCATGACCAGCGCCGCCTTGCCGTGCTCGTTCAACGCCGTGGCAAAGTAACCGATCCACAGATAGTTGGCGTTGGGCACGGTTTCTTTCTTGTCGGAAGTCTTCTTCGCGGATTTGGTGGCGTTGCGCGGCACGCCGTAGGTGTTGAAGCGCGCATCGCCGCTGACACGGTCAAAGGAGACCTCGTCCACATTGAAGGGCGGATTCGCCATGACGTAATCGAAAGCTCCGAAAGCGTTGTAGGGATCGGAGTAGAAGGAATTGGCCTCGGTGATGTCGCCGCGCACGTTGTTGAGCAGTAGATTCATCTTTGCCAGCTTGACCGTGTCCGGCTCCTTCTCCACGCCGTAACAGCGGAACTTCATCTGCTCGGCCTCGTTGGCATTGTGGGCGTGCATATACCGCGCCGCCTGGACGAACATGCCGCCGGAGCCGCAGGCGGGGTCGAGGAACTTCTTGTCGCCGGGTTGGGGATCCAGCACCTCCACCATGTAGCGCACGACCGTGGCGGGCGTGTAGAATGTGCCGCCGTCCTTACCCTCCGCCAGGGCGAAGTTGCCGAGGAAGTATTCGTAGATCTCGCCGAAAATGTCCACGGTGCAGTTTTCGGGGATGTCCTTGAAGATGCGCACGATGTTGGAAAGCAGCTCCGGCTCTTCCTCCGGCACCAGCTGGGCGTAGACCTCCTTGGGGAGAACGCCGTCCATTTTGGGATTCTCCCGCTCGATGGCCTCCATGGCCTTTTTCACCAGATCGGCCTTTTCCGCCGTGTCCGGTGCATCGTTGATAAAGTCATAATAGGCGCACTCAGGGAGGAAGAAGCCGCACTTTTCGATGGCGATCTCCTTGCGGGTTTTCTCCATGCGGGTGTCGAGGCGCTTCGTATACTCCGCGTCGATCTCATCCTTGTGCTGCTTGAACAGGATGTCCGCATAGCGAAGAAAGATCAGACCGAGGATCGGCTGACCGTATTTGTTCGCCGCCAGGTGCGCGCCGGAACGCAGCACATCCGCCGCGTGCCAGAGATTATCTTTTAAGGTTTTCAGCTCTTTATCTGTCATCTGCGCTTCCTCCAAGAATACACGTCGTAACGCAGCAGGCGGCTTCCCTTTGTAATCATCCACGCCGCCTCCAGAAATTTATAATTACTCATAAAATAGTATATCATCCGCCAAGTCAATTTTCAATGTTTTCGCCTAACGATATTCTTGCGATTGGATTTGTGCCCCGCTCTTCAGTTTTTGTATGATTCCCAAGGCATCCGATCGCCCATCCACTCGCTCTGAGTTTGAAGGCGAAGATACTCCGACAGCTGCCGCAGTTTGCGCAGATAAGGGAGGCGGCGCTATTTCCTTTCAGGAGGAGATACTATTCTCTGCAGCCGGAGCCGTCCCCGCAAAAAGCCGGAATATGATATAAATAAAACCAACCTGAGTTGCGATGCACAAAACAATCAGAAGACCGGTTCGCATGAGACGACCGGTTCAACCGTACAAAGCGGCGAAAATAAGGGCTGGGGATTTCCAGCTCTAACATCGGAGCACAGATGCTGTATCATCCTTCAGCGACATTAAAACGACAGGTTGAGGCCACTATCTGCACATTTACGCAGCTATATATCCCTCGCTTTTAAGTTCCTGCAGAGCCTTTTTGAAGCCGCTCTTCGTGATTTTAAGCGTACCCTCTTCAGACCTAAGAGCCACTGTTCGCGGATATTTATCTGGATGACTTGTCAATTCGGATAAGAGGCTACCACTCTGCCCGGTCCCGGTTGTGGAGTGTGGGACAGCACCCACAAAAACGACCCTGTATTGAGGGTTATATTCCAGCTTCTTATAATCAAATGTCTGCGCCTTTTCATAATCCAGTATAAACTCAAAACGGCTCACATCAAGACCGAGCTTGTTTACTGTCATTCGCAGCTGCTCAATTCCCACCGTTTGTTCTCCGATTACAAGGATCTTCCCTTTTTCAAAGGTGAACAGCGGTTCAGCGTCTAAGGAAAGCAGGTCCCCCCATCCGAGTTTGTCAAGGAGGTCTCTTAGGGTTCCGTCATTATTTGCAACAGTAAAGCGATGGGTAATCTCCTCCATCAAATCCGCAAATTCCTCAAACCCAAGTGCCACCAGTTAAGCCTCCTTTCCAGAATCATAAATGTGAGCCATACGGTCAAGGACCTTTGCGGTCTTTCGTTGAAGGAGCTTTAGCTCTGTGACACACGCTTTGTATTCGTCAGCAATCTTCTTGATTCTATACTGCTCTTCCAATGGCGGCAAAGGAATGATTAGCTTTTTCAGCTGTTCCACACCAAGGCTTGGAATCGTGGTCCCAACTGTGATTTTTTTCAGAGCAGCAATACCTTTTTCACTCTCCAGATAGGCTTTGAGGTAATATGGATCGATTCTCTGATCGACTACGGTCATGATGTAAAGATTGCCATTGGCAAGGATTTTTTGCCCGGCGCCAATTTCCGCTACCGCTACTTTGAAGGGAGTCCCTATTTTCGACAAAATTAGATCGTTGTCCTTCAAGAGGTACTTTTCCAATTTTGGGTCGATTTCCGTCAAATAGGGCAATTCCTCATCAATTAAGCCATTTTGAATATTTGACAGCATTAAATACTGTGTATCCGTTTCAGTCGGAGATGAAAGCTTATCCAGTACCGACGCATTCACTTGTGCGCCGCGAGTAATACTAACAAGCTCACCCAGCGCAACGCCATTTTCTATTTCTTCTTCCTGCGGTCCAAGATACAAGCTGGGGCTAAAATTATAATCGTTCTCCTCAATCTCTCTACAACTTACAAGACGGCTGATGTCGCTATCATGCGCACAAGCATCGAAAATCCGGGAAATATTATCATCAGTGATGATATTCATCCTGCGTCCTTTTTTACATACCTCGCTGGCATCTACCATCATAACTGAGGTGTGACCGTGGCTCAGGACTATCATACTTGTAGCTACACCCATACCGTCATAGATGCGGGACGGCAAAGAGATAACCATCTCAACTATTCCCAGCGACAGGAACTCGCGTCGGACTCGCTTATCTATTGTATTCCAAGTGCTTCCACTTGCCATAATGCAGATGACACGTCCTGGTCCGACTACGCAATCATATGCTTTACGATTGAACACCCAATCCATGGAGCTTATTTTGGAGTATCCAGGGGAACGATCAGAAAGACGTCGGACATATTCCTTGCCAATGCTGCCAAGGTTCCGGGACTTCAAGCCGAGAGGATAGTTTGCAAATACGGCATTGTATTCTCTGTTGACAGAGGTATCATCAAAGATATTACCTGTTCGAATCTGGATGTCCCCGCCGAGAATGTCCGCTCGGATTCCGGCAATGATAGCGGACTCAGCATTAATTTCCAAGCCAACATAGGTTGCTTCATGTTCTTCTGCATAGCACTCTCGGATAAAGCTACCAAGGCCAGTGCCCATATCAAGGATTTTCATACCGGGCTTCACATTCAACAGTCTGGCAGCGAGTTTTGCCAGACCATCTGGAGTGGGTGAGTCCCAGCCACGAATACCATCCCCATTATAGAAGAGAAGAACGGCTTTGAATTCGTCCACGGTAAATCTGTATTTCAGTTCACGAATATTATCCCAGCACTGTGAGAGAGCTTGTCTGATATACAATTCACGAGTGGGCTCCTCATTTGCGGAGGAAAAATACAGTTCAATTGTGTCAATGCTGATCTGGTAATCCTCCAGAGAACGCATAAGAACATAGGCGGCTGCCCACACGGATCTCTCGGCACCCGGCATACGGCAGGTAGATGCAATTGCCGAGGCAATCTTGTCTGAGTCATACTCTCGCAGTTTTTCAAGTTCATTTCGATTAAGCAATTCCACGGCCTCCCTTTGATTATAAATAACCTAAATCTGTTTACATACAACACCATACAACAAAACGATGCGGATGTCAATAGGTTTTTAAAAATTTTTTCAGGTTATGAAAAACCTACACCATATTGCGGCTCGATTTTAGTACTTTCAGAGGTTTTCAAAATAAAAGGAGGCTAACTATATCGTCCGTCAAATGGAGAATAGCGAGCCTTCGTAAAAAACATGATGTGCTATATCTATACCAGCCCGAGTTGCGATGCACAAAACGATCAGAGGACTGGTGCAGATGAGACAACCGGTGCAGACGTACAAAGCGGAAAAATTGAGGCTGCAGATATCCACTCATGACGTCGCAGCACACATTATGACGTCAAGCTTGGATATCACTTGGCGTCGAAACAACATGGGACACCCCTGTAAACGCAAGGGTGTCCCGCTTTTTTTATTGCTTGGCCTGTTCGACAGGCATTTCTGTTGCACCAGTTTTTGAGCGCTGAGGCAGGCCGGATATGCGCGGGATGTTCGGTTTGCACCAATTTGTCACGGATATTGTGTTTTTACACGGCTTTGAATTATCCGTGTCAGGAGAGTTTGGTGGGCATATGAGTAGACTTCGAGTCTCTCTGCCCGCACCGATAAAAGGAACGATTCACCGCCGCATTGGCGTCTAGGCGTTCAGGCCCCCAAATGGATGTTCAATCGGCGGTTATGCTGGTCAACTCTTTCACCCAGATACTTACCGAAGCATCGCTCGGCATGCGCCAATCTCCGCGAGGCGAAAGCGTTACAGTGCCTACCTTCGGCCCGTCAGGGAGACAAGAACGCTTGAACTGCTGTGAGAAAAAGCGTCGATAGAAGGTTTTCATCCACTTAATGATACTCTCCGTCGGATATGTACCATCAAAGGCAGCACAGGCAATCCGGTATATTTTAGATGGTGGAAAACCGTATCTCAGCATATAATACATAAAGAAATCATGCAACTCATACGGCCCGACAATGTCCTCCGTTTTCTGTGAGATCGCGCCGTTTTCAGGCGGAAGCAGTTCAGGACTGACGGGGGTATCGAGTATGTCTGACAAGACGTTTTTCAGTGCGCCGTCCGATAACTCCGCTTCGTAGCCGACTAACCAGCGCACAAGCGTTTTCGGAATGGATGCATTGACGGCATACATTGACATATGGTCGCCGTTGTAGGTCGCCCAGCCCAGCGCAAGCTCCGAAAGGTCGCCTGTACCTATGACGATTCCGCCAAGCTGATTCGCCTTGTCCATAAGCACCTGTGTGCGTTCTCTTGCCTGAGCATTTTCGTAGGTCACGTCATGCATATCCGCAGATTGTCCGATATCTGAAAAATGCTGGGTGACGCTGTGGCAAAGATTGATCTCCGAAAGCGTCGTTCCGTATGCCCTGGCAAGCGCACAGGCGTTATCATGTGTTCTATCCGTTGTGCCGAAGCAGGGCATGGTTATCGCATGGATTCCTGTTCTGTCAAGCCCGAGCATATCGAAGGCGTGAACGGTGACAATCAGCGCAAGGGTAGAATCGAGGCCGCCGGACAGCCCGATGACCGCAGTTTTGCAGCCGATATGCCGCAGCCTTGTCATAAGCCCGACCGCCTGCATGGTGAGGATCTCGCTGCATCTGCTGTCGAGGCTCTGCTTGTCCGTCGGCACGAAGGGTGTCGGGGAGAATTTTCTGTCAAGGGGTGTCTCGGTGATATCAAGAGAAAAGTATGCCGCTTTTCCAGTTGGAGAAGTTGTAAAAGTATTCATCCTCCTGCGTTCATAAAGGAGCTTTTGAATGTCGATATCGGCAGCGGTAAGCCCACCGGAAAACGACTCTGATTCCTCCAGGATTGAACCATTCTCAGCGATGATATCATGACCCGCAAAGACCATATCCTGCGTTGACTCGCCAATTCCTGCGTCCGCGTAAGCATAAGCACAGGCAAGAGCTCCCGATTTTGCTTTGATCAACGTCCGGCGGTATTCGGCTTTGCCAATCACCTCATTGCTGGCCGACAGATTGAACACGATGACCGCCCCGCGCGCCGCCAATTTTTCAGAGGGCGGAGCGCTGACCCACAAGTCCTCGCAAATCTCAATGCCGAAGGAAAGCTCGGGAAGTTCCGCACAGGTGAAGATGACGTTTTCAAGGTGAACGGAGAAGTCGCTGTCAAGCCCCACATCTGCAGAAAGCGCGTCGTCGGCAGGAATAAAATGCCGCACCTCGTAAAACTCACTGTAATTCGGGATATTTTTCTTTGCCGCGGCTCCGACAGCCTTTCCTCTATTGATGACGACGGCACAGTTATACAACTTGCCGCAGACAGCCAGAGGGATTCCGACGACAGAAACGATATCAAGCAGCGCCGTCTCCTTAATGATCCGCACGAGTTCTTGCTTCGCGGCGCTTAAAAGCGAGTCCTGTAAAAACAGGTCGCCACAGGTGTAGCCGGTGATTGAGAGCTCGGGAAAGCAGAGAATCTTAACGCCTCTGCGGCAGGATTCCTTGATCAGGTCGATGATCCTATCTGCATTATACGAACAGTCTGCAACCTTCAGATCGGGTGTGGCGCAGGCGATTTTGATAAATCCGTTTTTCACTGTTGCCCCTCCCAAAAAATAAAAAGGCGCTGATTATCAGCGCCTTTGCTAATCTGATGAATAGTATATACCAAAAGATACTTTTTGTCAAACAATACATAGAGAGAGAAGAGAGATACAACGAAGCGATCCAAAAAGTTCAGAAGATGGGACTTGTAGATTACGACACGTTCATGTTGAAACTTGATGACGCAGGATTCAGGGATGAATTCGTTGAACACACAGTATTCAATCCTCTAACAGAAGAGTACGAGGATTTGAAATAGAGTGATTACTGCGAAGAAGCACAACATCCACTTTGTGATGGAATAACACCAACCAGCGGTTTATACGAATCGAAAGCAATAAGCTGGCTTTGACATCCTTCAGCTTGTTCAGATAGAAATCACGCTCGATCAATCGCACGGCAAATTTCTCCTCTCTGTATTATCTTGCACCAATCTCATATCTGTGCTGTCCCATCCTGCGCTGCTGCTGCTATGCGGTTTCCTGCTCTTGGATCGCCCGAACCTTTGCGGCAATCTGCTTTTCGCCGTAACACCGGCAGAGTGTATCATAGTCTTTTGCAACCGCTTTCAGCTCCCTGTTTTCCTTTTGAACACGGTCAAAGGACTGATCCAGGGAAACATATCTCTGCTTGAGCCGGCTATAATCTCCTTTGAGGTGTTCAAAGCTATGCTTTAATATGCTGGATGATTCTCCGACAAATGAGCTGATTATCGGTGAAGAGCTGTTTCATATATACCCTCTCTTCCCGATAAAGGAAGCAAAATCGGCAGTAGAAAAAATGATAGAGAAAGTATTGAGATAATAAGCGGATTATTTCGCAGTATAGAAAAAGCCGAGGCATGTATCCGACACTGACGTCACAACACAAAGCCACTGAAATCCTTTGATTTCAGTGGCTTTTTCTGTTGAGTGTGCCACATAATGCGCCATAAATCTGCTGAAAAAATATTTGTCAGGATATTGACAATCCTTGCAATCTGTGTTACAGTGCACACAATATTTCAAACCGTTGACGCGGAGATAACGGCAGGATACGCCTTTCCAGAGAGTCCGGGGAGCTGAGAACCGGGCAAGAAACGGCCTGTCAAATGGACCGCTGAGGGCGCAGTCAAAGGCGTTGGTGCCGAGTATTCTGCGACGTGTGGGCATACGTCAGTTGCCGGGGATATGCTGGTATCCTGTAAAGCGCACGGCCGGGGCCGTGAAGCAAGGTGGCACCGCGGATCATAGTTTGATTCGTCCTTGACAGAAGCTGTTTCTGTCGAGGGCGTTTTTTATTGCCCCCGGCAGGGAAAGGAGCCGATATGAACATCCGACCCACTTTGGAGGAGGTCAAGACCGTCGCCCGGACCGGACAATACAAGGTCTTGCCGGTAAGCTGCGAGCTACTCTCCGACTTTTGCACTCCCATTCAGGCCCTGCGCAAGCTGAAAAACGTGTCCACCCACTGTTACATTCTGGAATCCGTTGACGGCCGGGAGAAGTGGGGACGGTATACCTTCCTGGGCTTTGACCCCAAATTGGAGGTCACCTGTCTGGACGGGGAGATGACGGTGGGGAGTCTGACCGTCCGGACCGACGATCCATCCGCCTATCTGCGGCAGATCCTGGCCGATTACAAAAGTCCGAAATTCGAGTATCTGCCGTCTTTTACCGGCGGCCTGGTGGGTTATTTTTCCTACGACTATCTGACCTACAAGGAGCCGACAGTCAAGAGGGATGCAGAGGATACCGAAGCATTCAGAGACGTGGACCTGATGCTCTTTGACAAGGTCATCGCCTTCGACAATTTCCGGCAGAAGCTGGTGCTGATCGTCAATATGGATCTTTCCGAGCCGGAGACCGGCTATAACAAAGCGGTCCGGGATCTGGAGGGGCTGGCGGACCTGCTGCGGAACGGGCAGGAAAAGCACGAGCCCGGCGGACGGCTTTTGAGTGAAGTGACGTCTCTCTTTGACGAGAAGACCTACTGCGCCATGGTGGAGAAGGCCAAGCATTATATCCGGGAGGGAGACATCTTCCAGATCGTCCTGTCCAATCGGCTTTCCGCTCCCTTTGAGGGCAGTCTGCTGAACACCTACCGGGTCCTGCGGACCATGAACCCCTCTCCCTATATGTTCTATTTCTCCGGCACGGACGTGGAGGTGGCAGGAGCCTCTCCGGAGACCCTTGTGAAGCTGGAAGACGGAGTTCTTCACACCTTTCCTTTGGCGGGCACCCGGCCAAGAGGCGCTACGGTTGACGAGGATAAAGCCCTGGAGGCCGATCTCCTGTCCGATGAAAAGGAGCTGGCCGAGCACAATATGCTGGTGGATCTGGGACGCAACGATCTGGGAAAGATCAGCAGGTTCGGCTCCGTCCGGGTGGAGAAGCTCCACTCTGTCGAGCGATATTCCCATGTGATGCACATCGGCTCCACCGTGCGGGGAGAGATACGGGAAGGCTTTGACGCCCTGGATGCCGTGGAGGCGGTGCTGCCCGCAGGGACGTTATCGGGCGCGCCGAAAATCCGGGCCTGCCAGCTCATCGGGGAACTGGAACGCAACAAGCGGGGCATTTACGGCGGGGCCATCGGCTATCTGGACTTCACCGGGAACCTGGACACCTGCATCGCCATCCGCATCGCGTACAAGAAGAACGGCAAGGTATTCATTCGATCCGGAGCGGGCATCGTGGCAGACTCTGTACCGGAGAAGGAGTACGCCGAGTGCATCAACAAGGCCAGGGCCGTGGTCAAGGCTTTGAAACTGGCCGGGGAGGTGGAATCATGACGTTGCTCATCGACAATTACGACAGTTTCTCCTATAACCTGGTGCAAATGGTAGGAGAGCTGGATCCCGACGTGCGGGTGGTCCGCAACGACGCCCTGACACTGGACGAGATCAGGGTCCTGAAGCCGGACCGGGTGATCCTCTCCCCGGGACCGGGACGGCCTGAGGGCGCCGGGATAACGATAGAGGCTGCACGGAAGCTGGGGGAGACTTGCCCTGTTTTAGGCGTGTGCCTGGGTCATCAGGCCATCTGCGCCGCCTTCGGGGCGACGGTGACATATGCCAGAGCACTGATGCACGGCAAGCAGTCCGTGGTCAAGTTTGACTCGAACTGCCCGCTGTTTCTGGGCTGCCCGTCCACCGCCCCTGTGGCGCGGTACCATTCCCTGGCGGCGGACCCGGACACCATTCCCGACGAATTGAAGATCACCGCCCGAACGGAGGATGGGGAGGTTATGGCTGTAGAGCACCGGACTCTGCCCGTCTACGGCGTCCAGTTTCACCCGGAATCCATCCTGACCCCCGACGGGCGAACCATGCTGAAAAACTTTATGTCTCTGTGCAAGGAGTGAGCAACGTGATCAAGGAAGCTATCGTCAAGATCGTGAGCAAGGAAGACCTCACCTATCAGGAAGCCTATACCGTGATGAACGAGATCATGTCCGGCCGGACTACCGCCACCCAGAACGCGGCCTTTTTGGCAGCCCTGTCCACCAAAAGCGCCAGGGCAGAGACGATCGACGAAATCGCCGGCTGCGCTGCCGCCATGCGGGACCACGCCACACGAGTGGACCCCGGCATGGAGGTGTTTGAGATCGTGGGCACCGGAGGCGACAACGCCCATAGCTTCAATATCTCCACCACCGCCGCCCTGGTGTGTGCCGCGGGAGGCGTAAAGGTGGCCAAGCACGGTAATCGGGCGGCCTCCTCAAAATGCGGGACGGCGGATTGCCTGGAGGCTCTGGGCGTCAATATCAACCAGAGCCCGAAGCAGTGTGTGGAGCTGTTGCGGGAAGCAGGAATGTGCTTCTTTTTCGCGCAGGAGTACCACACCTCCATGAAGTATGTGGGGCCTATCCGCAAGGAACTGGGGTTTCGGACGGTGTTCAACATTCTGGGCCCCCTGACAAATCCGGCCAGTCCCGGAACCCAGCTGCTGGGCGTCTATGACGAATATCTCGTGGAGCCTCTGGCCCAGGTCCTCATCGGGCTGGGAGTGAGGCGGGGGATGGTGGTCTATGGAAAGGACAAGCTGGATGAGATATCTCTCAGTTCTCCTACTACTGTCTGCGAGTTTAAGGACGGCTGGTTCAAGGCATACACCATCACCCCCGAGGATTTTGGCCTTGTCTGCTGCGAAAAGTCCGATCTGCGGGGAGGAAGTCCGGAGGAAAACGCCCGAATCACCCTGAACATTTTAAGAGGAGAGAAGGGACACAGACGCAACGTTGTGCTTCTCAATGCCGGGGCAGGGCTGTATCTGAACGGGAAAGCGGAAACCATGGCCGACGGAGTCACGCTGGCGGCAGAGCTGATCGACACCGGCGAGGCCCTGAAAACGCTGGGCAGGGTCATTGAGGTCAGCAACCGTCCGGAGGTGGGGGCATGACCATCCTGGATCAGCTGGCGGATCATGCCCGGGAGCGTGTGGCGGCGGAGCGTGAGACGACGCCGGAGGCGCTCCTGAGGGAGCAGGCGCTGGCCGCCGGACCCGGCGGCGGGGCGGCTTTCGTTGAGACGCTGAAACGGCCCGGCCTGTCCTTTATCTGCGAGGTGAAGCGGGCCTCCCCCTCCAAAGGGCTCATCGCGCCGGAGTTTCCCTATGTGGAGATCGCCCGGGCGTATGAAACGGCGGGGGCGGACGCCATCTCCTGCCTGACGGAGCCAAAGTGGTTTCTGGGCTCGGACGACATCTTCCGGGATATCCGCGCCGCCGTCCGGACGCCGATGCTGCGGAAGGATTTTACCGTCAGCGAATATCAAATATATCAGGCGAGAGTAATGGGGGCAGACGCCGTGCTGCTCATCTGCGCGCTGTTGGATACGGAGACGCTGCGGCGGTACCTGGATGTCTGCGGCGGGCTGGGACTGGCGGCGCTGGTGGAGGCCCATAACGAGGCGGAGCTCGATGCCGCCGTTGCCGCCGGGGCGCGGGTCATCGGCGTGAACAATCGGAATCTGAAGGATTTTACCGTGGACTTTTCCAACGCGGCCCGTCTGAGGGACCGGGTGCCGCCGGACTGTGTGTATGTGGCGGAGAGCGGCGTGAAGACGCCGGAGGACGCCGCGGCGCTCCGCCGGATCGGGGCCGATGCGGCCCTGGTAGGGGAGAGCCTGATGCGGGCGGCGGACAAGGGGGCCCTGCTGACGGCCATGAGGGCGGCGCAATGACGAAGATCAAGCTGTGCGGTCTCAGGAGAGCGGAGGACATCGACGCCGCCAACGCCCTGCGGCCCGACTATGTCGGCTTCGTGTTCGCCCGGGTGAGCCGACGGTATGTCACCACGGAGCGGGCGGCGGTCCTGCGGACACGGCTTGCGCCCGGCATCCTTGCGGTGGGCGTGTTCATGAACGAGCCGCCGGAGAATGTGGCGGCGCTGCTGACGGCGGGCGTCATCGACCTGGCCCAGCTCCACGGCGGGGAGGATGCAGACTATCTTGCCCGTCTGCGGGAGAGGACGGACCGGCCGCTCATTCAGGCCTTCCGTATCCGGACGGCAGAGGATGTCCGCTCTGCGGAGCGGAGTCCGGCGGAGTATATCCTGCTGGACGCCGGGGCGGGGACGGGGACTGTGTTTGACTGGGGTCTCCTGGAGCGGGTGAGCCGCCCCTATTTCCTGGCGGGCGGGCTGGACGCTGAAAACGTGAGCGAGGCCGTGAAGCAGCTGCGGCCCTATGCCGTGGATGTGAGCACGGGGATCGAGACCGACGGGGTCAAGGACCCCCGAAAAATGGAGGCGTTCGTAAGCGCCGTAAGAGAGAAGGAATTACCATGACCAATCCGAAGGGGCGCTTCGGCCGGCACGGCGGACAGTATATCCCGGAGACGCTGATGAACGCCGTCATCGAGCTGGAGGCGGCCTATGATTACTTCAAGAACGACCCGGGCTTCTGCGCAGAGCTGACGGAGCTGCTGAATGAATACGCCGGGCGGCCCTCCCGGCTGTATTTTGCCGAGCGGATGACCCGGGATCTGGCTGGAGCGAGGATTTACCTCAAGCGGGAGGATCTGAACCACACCGGCGCCCACAAGATCAATAACGTGCTGGGGCAGGCGCTGCTGGCGAAGAAGATGGGGAAGACGCGGCTGATCGCGGAGACCGGCGCGGGACAGCACGGCGTGGCCACCGCCACCGCCGCCGCTCTGATGGACATGGAGTGCGTGGTATACATGGGCGAGGAGGACACGAAACGTCAGGCCCTCAACGTCTACCGGATGCGGCTGCTGGGGGCCACGGTCATCCCCGTCAAAACCGGGACCGCCACCCTGAAGGACGCGGTTTCAGAGGCCATGCGGGAATGGACGACGCGCATCGATGATACGCACTATTGCCTCGGCTCCGTCATGGGCCCCCATCCGTTCCCCACCATCGTCCGGGACTTTCAGGCGGTGATCTCCCGGGAGATCAGGGCGCAGATGCTGGAGAAGGAAGGGCGGCTGCCGGACGCCGTCATCGCCTGCGTGGGCGGCGGCTCCAACGCCATCGGCAGCTTCTACCACTTCATCGACGATCCTCAGGTGCGGCTCATCGGCTGCGAGGCCGCAGGCCGGGGCATCGATACCTTTGAGACCGCCGCCACGATGAATACCGGCAGGCCGGGCATTTTCCACGGCATGAAGAGCTACTTCTGCCAGGACGAGTACGGCCAGATCGCGCCGGTATACTCCATCTCCGCCGGACTGGACTATCCCGGCGTCGGGCCGGAGCACGCCTGGCTCCACGACATCGGCCGGGCGGAGTACGTGCCCGTCACGGACGAGGAGGCGGTGTGCGCCTTTGAGTATCTGGCCCGGACGGAGGGGATCATCCCCGCCATCGAGTCGGCCCACGCCGTAGCCCATGCGCGGAAGCTGGCGCCTGCGATGGGAAGCGACAGGATCATCGTCATCACGATATCCGGCCGGGGCGACAAGGACTGTGCTGCCATTGCCCGCTATCGGGGGGAGGAACTGTATGAATAAGATCAAGGCCGCCTTTGCCGGGGGCAAGGCGTTCATTCCCTTTATCACCTGCGGCGATCCCGATCTGGAGACCACAGCCGCCTGCGTCCGGGCCATGGCTGCCGCCGGGGCGGACATCATTGAGCTGGGGATCCCCTTCTCCGATCCCACGGCGGAGGGGCCGGTGATCCAGGAGGCCAGCCTTCGTGCGCTCAACGGCGGGGTCACGACGGATAAGGTTTTCGACCTTGTCCGGGACCTGCGCCGGGACGTAACGGTGCCTTTCGTGTTTATGACCTACGCCAACGTGGTCTTCTCCTGCGGCGCGGAGCGGTTTTTCAAAGCCTGTGCCGACGTCGGTGTGGACGGTCTGATCCTGCCGGACCTGCCCTTTGAGGAGAAGGAGGAATTTCTGCCTCTGTGTCGGCAGTACGATGTGGCGCTGATCAGCCTGATCGCACCCACCTCAGCGGGACGGATCGCCGCTATCGCAAGGGAGGCGGAAGGCTTTCTCTATCTGGTTTCCAGTCTCGGCGTCACGGGGGTCCGCAGCGAAATTACGACGGATCTGGCCTCCATCGTGAAAGTGGTGCGGGAAAACACAGATATTCCCTGCGCCATCGGCTTCGGCATTTCCACGCCGGAGCAGGCAAAGCGCATGGCCGACCTCTCTGACGGTGCCATCGTGGGCTCGGCCATCGTCAGGCTGCTGGAGCGGTACGGGACCCAGGCGCCGCCTCATGTAGGGGATTATGTGAAAACCATGAAGGATGCCCTTCGGGAAGGAGAATCAGTATGATCTATCAAATCTCTGTTTATACGGAAAACAAAAAAGGCGCCCTGCGGACGCTTGTCAAAACCTTATCCGACGCCGGCATAGATCTGCGGGCGTTCATAACCAACGAGAACGGGGAATTCGGCACGGTGCGGATGCTCGCCGATGACGACGAAGGGGCCTGCGCCGCCCTGACAGAGGCGGGCTACCTGACGAAGAGAAGTCTGGTGCTGGCCGTAGAGGTCAGCGACGAGGTCGGCGGCCTGGCCGGACTGCTGGAGGTGATCGAAGAGGCAAATCTCAACATCGACTACCTCTACGCCGCCTGGGACCGGACCACCGGACAGCCGGTCATCGTTCTCCATACCGAGAGCCTGGCGGAGGTGGAGAGCTGTCTGGTCTCCAAGGGGTATCGATCCCTGGGGAGAGAGTAAAGAGGTCTTTCCAAAACAGAAAAAGCCGAATTCAACCAACAGATAAATGCAGTAGTATCGAAAGAGTATGCTTCGTCATTGCCCCCGTTCTCCTATCGTTATGGCGTATCCTGATTCAGAAATCCTGCAATTTGCGCGGCAGGGGGAGGCGGCTCTCCATTCAGAGATACCGACCAATGTGGTATAATAAAAACAGCCCGGATTGTATACTGTCTTCACTGTGGGATGAACCGATTGAGGTGAGTGGGCAAAACTCGGTTTTGATTCAAAGCGATGAAACGCAGACTGAATTCTATTCCGGTTAATGGTCCGCCAATAGGAGGATATAAAATGGAAATTGATTATCAGAAATTCAACTTTTTTTATGACAGGTCCCAAACCAGTAAATGCCTGATATGTTACGATCCGGAGTGTACAAAAGCGTGTCCACAGGGAACGAAAGTGGGAGAGATCCTACGATCTCTGTATTTCAAGAATTTTCTCGGAGCGGCCAATAAGCTGACCGGCGATTGCACCTACTGCAATGCGCCGTGCGAAAAAGCATGCGTCCTGGCGAAATCAAAAGAGCCGGTCGATATCCGGGATCTTATGCTCATCGTGAAAGAGGAAGCTCCCACGCCCAATAGTTACAAGGTCGAAAAGGTGGACCTGTCAACGGACATATGCGGTGTCAGGTTGGAAAACCCGTTTCTGCTGTCCTCGTCGGTTGTCGCAAGCTCCTTTGATATGTGCAGACGCGCCTTTGAAGCCGGATGGGCCGGCGCTGCGTTTAAGACCATCTGCAGCTTTCCCCAGCACGAGGCATCTCCTCGTTTTTCCGTGATCAGGAACCATTCCAACGCATTTTGCGGCTTTAAGAATATTGAGCAGCTTTCCGACCACAGCGTCGAGGAAAACATACATATCTTTGAAAAGCTGAGAAAAGAATTTCCTTCCAAGGTCATCGTAGCTTCCATCATGGGGCAGAATGAAGCTGAGTGGACCGAGTTGGCTGCGAAATGCGAAAAGGCAGGAGCATCGGTAATCGAATGCAATTTTTCCTGTCCGAATATGGAGTCGGATGATCTGGGTATAACCATAGGACAGTCCGAAGAGCTGATCGAAAGATTCACAGCAGCAACGAAAAGAGGTACAAGTCTGCCGGTGCTCGCGAAGCTCACGCCGAATATCACCGACATGGTGCCAATGGCCCTGGCTGCAAAGCGCGGCGGAGCGGACGGCATTTCCGCAATCAATACAATCAACTCCATTACCGGTGTCGATATCAGCACGCTGGTAGCAGAACCTTCCGTACACGGCAAGTCCATTGTCGGAGGGTATTCGGGGCCTGCTGTGAAGCCCATAGCACTGCGCTTTATTTCAGATCTCTACAGATGCCCTGAGCTTAACAATTTGCATCTGAGCGGTATGGGAGGCATAGAGATCTGGCGCGATGCGCTGGAGTTTCTGCTTCTCGGCGCAGGCAGCGTCCAGGTCACCACTGCCGTGATGCAATACGGGTACAGAATAATCGACGATCTGCTGGAGGGCTTGGTCGAGTACATGAAGTGTAAAGGGATCTCCTCTCTCAAGCATCTGATCGGAGGTGCCTCTCATACCATTGTTGATCGTCAGAGCATTGAACGGGATACCATCCTTCTCCCCGTATTCAATTACAACCGCTGCAACGGCTGCGGCAGGTGCTATATCTCCTGCATGGACGGCGGACATCAAGCCATATCCTTCGATCCGGATATGCGCAGGCCGAAGCTGAACGGCAGCAAATGCGTGGGATGCCACCTGTGCAGGCTGGTCTGTTCCGAAAAAGCGATCGATACGGCGAAAAAGGAAATAATCAGGCGCTGAAACGAACATATCATTGCGCGCAAAACAACATGGGACACCCCTGCAAACGCAGGGGTGTCCCATTTTTTGTCGCGGCTTTTGCGTTGTCCGTGTCAGGACGCTTTGTTCGTGGTGTTGGAAGGGGAGCGGTTCATCATGGCCCCCCCTTCCTTACCCGCTGTCAATTACACACGATAAGCATAACGATCACAAAGCCGACACTGAGGACGGTGCTTATTGCTGACGTAAGGCAGCCGGAGCCGGATGGCTTCTGCCTGCCGGGCTTCATGACATCCTTATAGACCTGATAATCAATGAAACTGTCCGCAGGATCAAACTGTCCGTTGCCGTTCCAGTCGTGCATGATAATCACCTTCCTTTTGCAGGCGTCTGAGCACGTGATCTCAAAAAATTATGATTCAATTTGAAAAAAATGTCAATAGGGCGGCCATAATTCCAATCTTTGCCCGACCTCAGCACGCTTTTTTGCCGCACCGATCTGCCTTTGATCGACAGGCGGCAGCATTCAGCCTTTCAAAGGCAGAGAGGACGCACAAAGAATGAGATTTTTCGGTAATTGTGATGCTTTTATGAAACAGAGGGGGTGGAAACCCTCTCTGTTTCTTGTTATAATGCTGTCTGGAATACCTGCTGCAATCAAGGCGCATCAATCGAAACGATAAGGAGAAGGATATGGACAAGAAATTCTGGAACGGTGCCGATGCCGCACACAGAAGAGTAATGATGAAGGCGGCGGGCTATACGGACGAGGACCTGCGCAGAAAGCCTGTCATAGGCGTTCCGAATTCATATATGGAGGGCTCCCCGGGATCGTCCCATCTCCGGCAGATCGCCGAGGCAGTCAAGCAGGGGATATGGGCGGCAGGCGGCATTCCCGTGGAGTTCGGGATCCCCGCCACCTGCGGCAACCTCGCAAACGGCGTTGAAGAGATGAAGTATGAGCAGGTGGGCAGGGATATCGTCTGTATGTCCGTTGAATTCGTATCCAAAGTACACAATTTCGACGGGCTCGCGATGGTTGCGACCTGCGACAACATCATTGCCGGCTGCTATCTTGCCGCCATGAGACTGGACATACCTTCCGTCGTGGCGACCGGAGGCCCCATGCAGGCAGGCCGCTATTGCGGCAAGACTGTCGTTGAGGCAGACCTTGACGCGGCCAGGTTCTCGGGCGCTGCCGAGGAGGAGCTGATGGAGCTGGAGGACAGCGTGTGTCCGGGTGTCGGCGCCTGCCCTTCGATGGGAACGGCCAACTCCATGCAGATGCTCGGAGAAGTGATAAACCTTGTCCTTCCGGGAACGGCGACGATCCCCGCCACAGACGCGGGCAGGATCAGGGCGGCGAGAAAAGCGGGGAAGTTCATCGTTGAGCAGGTCAGAGAGAACAGGAAACCATCGGATCTGATCACCCGCGAAGTCCTTGAGAACGGCATCATATATGACATGGCCGTGGGCGGATCGACAAATCTGGTGCTGCATCTGCTTGCCTATGCGTATGAGCTGGGCATCGAGCTGAGCCTTGACGACTTCGACAAGTATGCCAGAGAGATACCGTGCATCAACGCGGTCATACCAAACGGACCTTACAGCGTGGTCGACTTCTATCACGCGGGAGGCGTGCCGAACGTGATGAAGCAGCTTGAGAACAAGCTCCACCTGGACGCGCCGAGTATCTTCGGCTGTCCGTGGAGGGAAGTGCTTGAAAAGGTGACGCCTCAGACCAATGAGGTCATTCACTCTCTCGACGCCCCGCTCTTCCGTGAGCCCGGCCTCAAGATACTGCATGGCAATATCTCCCCCCGGGGCGCCATCGTCCGGCCCACTGCCGTATACGAGGAAGTCAGACACATCAAAGGGCCCGCAAAGGTGTTTGACAATGACAGATACGCCTTCGACGCGATCATGTCCGGCCAGATCGTTCCGGGAGACGTCATCGTGGTGCGTTACGAAGGGTGTAAGGGAGCGCCCGGGATGAAGGAGCTGATGCTCTCCATCGACGCGCTCATCGGCAAGGGCCTTCATAAGAGCGTGGGCATGATCTCAGACGCGAGATTCTCGGGCTTCAACTATGGCTGCGTCATAGGTCACGTGACGCCGGAAGCGTATGACGGCGGCGTGATTGCGCTGATCGAGGACGGCGACGAGATCGAGATCGACATCGATGCCGGCACGGCCAACCTGCTTGTCCCCGATGAAGTGCTCGCGGAGAGAAGGAAGCACTGGGTGCAGCCGCCGCTGAAAGAAGGCAAGGGATGCCTGAACGTATACGCAAGGATGTGCCGTCCGGCGGAGCAGGGCGGAGCGATGCAGCCCTGGGAGCTGGACGGTAAATACAGCGACCTGTAGGATACGGCAATCCTGCCGGTGCCGATGAATAAAGGGGGAGAGATGGATGCTGCTGCTGAACGAAAAAGAAATCAGAAGCGTCGTCACGATGAGAGAAGTCATTGAAGCGGATAAGAAAGCGTTCCGGATGATCGCCAACGGCGACGTCGAGGTCCCTCTGAGGACGGGCATCAAGGCGCCCGCGCACGACGCGGAATTCCTGTTCATGCCGTCTTATGCGCCGGCTGAGGAAGCCGCGGCGATCAAGGTGATCAACATCTTCCCGCACAATCCGGCAAAGGGACTCGACGCATGCCCGGCACAGGTGCTGCTGATCGACGGCAGGACGGGTGTCGTGGCGGCCCTGATGGACGGCGCGACGGTGACCAGACTCAGGACCGGAGCCTCCTCGGGCGCCGCGTTCGATCTGCTGGGCAAAAAGGACTGCAGAGTGGGGGGCCTGATCGGAACGGGCGGACAGGCGGCCACGCAGCTGGAAGCCATGGTATGCGTCAGACAGCTCGAGGAGGTAAGGGTATTTGACCTCGACCGGAAGCTGTGTGAGGAATTCTGCGTCAGGATGCAGGAGGAGCTGCGCGGCTATGGCGCCCGGATCGTACCGGTTAAGAGCGCTGACGAAGCGACTGCAGACGCCGATCTTCTCATTACGGTGACGCCGTCGCCGAAACCGGTCTTCGACGGCACGAAGATCAAGCCGGGCTGCACGGTCAGCTGTGTCGGGACCTACGAGCCGCACAAGCATGAGATGGATCCCGCCATTCTGCCGAGGGCGTCCAAGATCATCTGCGATCATAAGGAGACAGCCCTGTCAGAGACCGGCGATCTGCTGATCCCTATTGCGGATGGGCTCATAACGGAAGACGATATCCTCGGGAGCCTCGGCGACGTCATCGACGGCCGTATCCCGGGCAGAGAGAATGACGACGAGATCATTGTCTATGAGACCGTGGGCGTAGGCTCGCAGGATCTTATGGCGGCCAAGCTGATCTATGAGAAGGCGGTCGCGTCCGGCGTCGGAATGAAATGGGGAGAATAGAAGGGAAACTCCCCGTACTTTGGGACAATATGCAGGAAAGGACTGTTTCGGTGATGAAAACCAAGCGCACCGTCTTCACAGTAGAGGCCCACACTATGGGCGAGCCCCTGCGCCTGATCGTGGGCGGCTTCCCCAACCTGATCGGCAGCACCATCCCGGAGAAGCGGGAGTATTTTATTGCGCATTACGACCACCTTCGCCGGGCTCTGATGCAGGAGCCCCGGGGCCACAAGGACATGTTCGGCTGCCTGCTGACCCAGCCCTGCCGGCCGGACGCGGACGTGGGTGTCATCTTCATGCACGGCGAAGGCTATCACAATATGTGCGGCCACGGCACCATCGCCGTCAACACCATACTGGTGGAGACCGGCATGGTGGAGGTGACGGAGCCGACGACCGTCATCCGCATGGAGGCCCCGGCCGGTCTGGTCACCGTCCGCGTGCAGGTGGAAGACGGCAGCGCAAAGCAGGTGTCCTTTGAGAACGTGCCCTCTTTCCTCTACAAAGAGGACGCGGAGGTGGATGTGCCGGGCCTGGGGAGGCTCAAGATGGATATCGCCTTCGGCGGCAGCTTTTTTGCCATCATCGACAGCGCCCAGCTCAAGCTGGATATCTGTCCGGAGAACGCCTCCCGTCTGACCGAGGCCGGCATGGCGATCCTCCGCGCCGCCAACGAGCAGATCGAGGTGCGTCATCCCGAGCTGGCCCACATCAGGACCATCGATCTGTGCGAGATTTGGGGTCCGCCCAGGTCCCCGGACGCCAGACTGCAGAATATCACCATATTCGACGGACAGATAGACCGTTCGCCCTGCGGCACCGGCACCAGCGCCAAAGTGGCCGTTCTCTGGGCCAGGGGGCAGCTGGCTTTGAACGAGCCCTTTGTCTATGAAAGCGTGATCCAGACCAAATTCACGGGGCGCGCGCTGCGTGAAACCATGGTCGGGCCATACAGAGCCGTCGTGCCGGAGATCACCGGCAGCGCCTATATCATGGGCTTCAGCCAGTTCCTGATCGATGAGGACGACCCGGTCAAGTACGGCTTCCGCCTGGGCTGATGCGTTTTGCGTCACGGTGAAAAACGGTGAGAGTAAGGATTTGATTTGGAGCGCCGACAAAGAGAGTAAATCGGCAAAGGCGAAAGAAAAGGATCGGTAAAGCAGTGCTTTGAGAATACGGCGGAGAATACCTGTACGGGTTGAGGAGGAACACACGATGCAATTCATTGTCAAAGCATACGATGGCCCCAATATGCTGGAGAAGAGACTGGCTGTCCGTCCCCGGCATCTGGAGGGCATGAGCAAAATGAGCGAACACATTATCTGCGCAGGCGGCCTGCTGGACGATGAGGGAAAGATGAAGGGGTCCGTGCTTGTTCTGGATTATCCGGACCGCGCCGCCCTGGACGAGTATCTGAACAAAGAGCCATATGTGCTGGAGCACGTTTGGGAGAAGATCGAAGTTGAAGCCGTGAACGTGGTGATTGTGGACGGCAAGATTCTTCAATAGGATCGATCTGGACTTGGAAAGAAACACTACACAACAACCCGCCATTCAGAAGGAGATGCAGATATGGATTTAATCCCCAGCTTTTCCGTTGACCACACCAGGATCATCCCGGGAATCTTTACCAGCAGAGTAGACACCCTTGGGGATCAGAAGGTTACCACCTATGACGTGAGGGTCACAAGACCCAACATGGAGCCCGCCGTTGACGTGGCGGCAATGCACTCCCTGGAGCACATCATCGCCACATACCTGAGAAATGACCCCGACTGGAAGGATCAGATCATATACTGGGGCCCTATGGGATGCCTGACGGGATTTTACCTGATCCTGAAGGGGAACCGCGAACCAGAGGAGCTCTGGGATCTGATCCTCAGGGCCTTTCGATCGGTTGAGGACGCGGAAGAGGTTCCCGGCGCTTCACCGGTCAACTGCGGCAATTACCTGATGCACAACCTTGGGACGGCCAAGTGGTACGCCCGGAAATTCGCTGATTATCTGACGGAAAACGCAGGCAGGCCTGAGATTTTCGAGTATCCCAGGTCCGAGAGGCCTGTAACCGAAGACGGCCGCCGGTTCTTTGATTCATAAGACCGCGTACAAAATGAGTTTCAGCTGAAATACGTCGGCCGGCAGATCACGGGGAGGATCACGATGGAACAGATCGAGCGCATTGCGTATATGGAACAGATCCTTGACGAGCTGACCGCTCTGACAGGGACGCTCTCCGAAGCGGCGGAGCGGTACGAGACCCTGCGCCCCCGGATCCGGGAACTCTCCGATTACTACGCGGGGGAGGACTGGAAGCGGGACTTTGCCGACGACGAGGCCGGAAAGCTGCCCGCCGACCTGAAGCGGGGCGTCCTCTCCGAGGACGGCATTTACAACGCCCTGACCGAGGACCGGGAGACGCTGGCCCGGCTGCTGGACGTGGTGTCCGCCGCCATCCGGGACTGATCCCCGAAGCGGCGCCGTCCTTTACAAGCGGCCCGGCGGCTGGTACAATGGATTCGAATTCAGCGGGGCGGATACGCCCCCCGACATCAACCGGAAAGGAAGAGCATCATGGCAAAAACGCTTGTGATCTATTACTCCCGCAAGGGAGAAAACTATGTCGACGGCGAAATCCGGGTCCTGGAAAAGGGCAACACGGAGATCGTTGCGGAATACATCGCCAGGGCCGTCGGGGCGGAGCTGTTCGAGGTGGAGACAGTCAAGACCTACGGCAAGTCTTATTCGAGATGCACGGAGGAAGCCATGCAGGAGCTGCAGGAGAACGTGAGACCGGAACTGAAGACGGCCCTGACCGACATCAGCGCCTACGACAACATCGTGGTGGCCGGGCCCTGCTGGTGGGGGACCTATCCCTGCGCCATCTTCACGCAGCTGGAAAAGCTCGATTTTACCGGCAAAAAGGTCTTCCCGGTGATGACCCATGAGGGCAGCGGCGCAGGCGGCGCGGTCCAGGCCCTGAAGATGTTCTGCCCGGGCGCGGAGGTAGGGGAGAGCCTTGCCGTCCGCGGCGCGGAGGCGGCGGCCTCGGAGGCCGCGGTGACCGAGTGGGCGAAGGCAAATCTGTGACAGCCGACCCGCCTTTGCACGGATAAGAAAAGAGAACGCTCTTTCTCATGTCGGGAAGAGCGTTCTCTTTATTTAAAAACATTGAAAATATTGAAAAAAACCTGATAATATGATAAAATAAGGAAAAAACTGGCGCGCGGCCCTGCCGGCGGGCGATGGATCCGGTACGGCAGGGGGGAAACGATGCCGTGGACCTGCGGAGAGATCCGCCGGCCTGTGCGTCCGGCGCCATGGTCTGCGCGTTGCGAGCGGAGGGGATACATTGTCATGTTAGTGCTCAAATTCATCCTGGCGCTGCTGCCGATCATCTGGCTGATCGTCGCGCTGGGTGTGCTGAAAATGCCGGGCTACAAGGCCTGCGGCATCGCCGCGGTCATTGCGGTGGTCCTGTCGGTCCTGTACTGGCGGATGCCGGCCCTCTACGCCGGCGCGGCCGTGCTGGAGGGCGTGCTCAACGCGCTGTGGCCCATCTGCCTTGTCATCATCGCGGCGCTGTTTACGTACAACCTGACCCTGGAGACCGGCGCCATGGAGGGGATCAAATCCATGCTCTCCGGCGTCTCCACGGACGGCCGGATCCTGATTTTGATCATCGGCTGGGCCTTCGGCAATTTCATGGAAGGCATGGCCGGTTTCGGCACCGCCGTGGCCATCCCCGCCGGTATCCTGGTGGCCCTGGGCTTCAACCCGATCAGGACGGTGGTGGCCTGTCTCATCGCCAACTCCATGCCCACCGCCTTCGGCTCCGTGGGCGTGCCCACGGTGACCCTGGGCTCGGTGACCGGGATCGACACGCTGCTGCTCTCGTCCAACGTGGCGATCATTGAGGTGGTGCTGTTCCTGATCTCGCCGTTTTTGATGATCGCCATCTTCGGCGGCGGCTTCAAGGCCCTCAAGGGCGTGTGGGGCATCACGGCGGTGGCGGCGCTCTCCTTCGTCATACCGGAGACGATCATCGGCCTGTTCGTGGGCCCGCAGCTGCCCGATGTCATCGGCGCCGTCGTCTGTCTGATCTGTACCGTCCTCTGCGCCAGAGCGCGCATGAAGAAAAAGGCGGTACCGGAGCAGTACGCTGCCGCCGCGGAGACGGAAGCGGCGCGGCTGGACGTGAAGAGCGCGTTCCGGGACTGGTCTCCGTTCATCCTGATCCTGGTGCTCCTGCTGGTCTGCACCCTGGTCCCCTTCATCCACGACCCGCTGGCCATCGTCAAGACCAGCGCGCAGATCTACCCGGAGGCAGGCGCCGCCAAGCTGAACTTCAGCTGGATCAACACCCCCGGCGTCATTATCTTCATCGCCGCCTTTATCGGCGGTCTGATCCAGATGGCAAAGCCCAAAACCATGGGCAAGGTCCTGGGCCGCACCGCCAAGGCGAACTGGAAGACGGTCTTTACCATCTGCTGCGTGCTGGCCACGGCAAAGATCATGGACCACAGCGGCATGACCCGGGATATCGCCAATCTGCTGGCCCAGACAAAGTCCTTCTTCCCCCTGGTCTCTCCGCTCATCGGTGTGCTGGGCGCCTTTATCACGGGCAGCGGCACCAGCACCTGCGTCCTGTTCGGCGGTATGCAGGCCATGACGGCGGAGGCCATCGGCGCCTCTCCGGCCTGGCTGGCCGCGGGCAACGTCATGGGCGCCGGCATCGGCAAGATGATCAGCCCCCAGAGCATCGCCATCGGTCTGGCTGCCGTGGGGCTGTCCGGCCAGGAGAGCGTGATTTTGAAGAAAGTGATCAAATTCTGCGTGCTCTATTTCGTGCTGGCGGGCTTGATCTGCTATCTGTTCCCGATCCTGGGGATCGTCTGAGGACGGGCTCCCTGTAACACGACGTATGTTATTTATCATCATATAAGGAGGAACTGCGATGCGACAGTACAACACCATAACCCCTGAGATCCTTGCGCTTCTGGAGGCGGCGGCCCCCGGTCATATCTTGACCGGCGAGAATATCAACGAGGATTACGCCCGGGACGAGATGCCCATCTACGGCAAGCGTATGCCGGACGCACTGCTCATGGCGACGTCCACGGAGGAGATCGCCGCCGTCATGAAGGTCTGCAACGAGCATCTGATCCCCGTCACGCCCCGGGGCGCAGGCACCGGACTGGTGGGCGGCTGTGTGCCGATATACGGCGGCCTTGTGATCGACACCAGAAAGATGAAAAAGATCCTCGGCTACGATATGGAGAATTTCACCGTCACCATCGAGCCGGGCGTCCTGCTGCAGGACCTGGCGGACGACTGCGCCCGGCAGGGCATGCTCTATCCCCCCGATCCCGGCCAGAAGCTGGCCACCGTGGGCGGCAACGTGGCCACCAACGCCGGCGGCATGCGCGCGGTGAAGTACGGCTCCACCCGGGACTATGTGCTGAGCATGACGGTGGTGCTGCCCACCGGCGAGATCACGAAATTCGGCGCGTCGGTCAGCAAGACCAGCACCGGCTACAATCTGATGCACCTGATGGTGGGCAGTGAGGGCACCCTGGGCATCATCACAGATCTGACCCTCAAGATCATCCCGGCCCCAAAGGTGGCCATCAGTCTGGTGGTGCCGTTTGAGAACCTGCGCACCGCTATCTCCACGGTGCCCAAACTGAAGATGGCGAACCTCGACCCCCAGGCGCTGGAGTTCATGGAGCGGGAGATCGTTCTGGCCAGCGAGCGCTATGTGGGCCACGCCGTGTTCCCCCGCCAGATCGGCGGCAAGGAGGTAGGCGCGTATCTGCTGCTCACCTTTGACGGCGAGGAGGAAGAGGACGTCTTCACCCGTGTGGAGCGGGCCAGCGAGCTGGCCATCGAGTGCGGCGCCATGGAGGACATGATCGTGGCGGACACCCCGGATCAGAAGCGGGCCGTCTGGGCGGCGCGCTCCAGCTTCCTGGAGGCCATCGAGGTGGAATCCAAGCTGCTGGACGAGTGCGACGTGGTGGTGCCGGTGAACCGCATCGCGGAATTTTTGGCCTTTGCCAAGGAGTCCGGCGAGGCCCTGGGACTGGAGATCCGCAGCTTCGGCCACGCCGGCGACGGCAACCTGCACATTTACCAGTGCAGCAACGACCTGCCGGAGGACGAGTTCAAGCGCCGGGTGGACGACTATTTCCAGGAGCTCTACCATCGGGCCGTCACCTGCGGCGGACAGGTGTCCGGCGAGCACGGCATCGGCGTAGGCAAGATCAAGTATCTCTATGAGACCCTGGGCGAGACGAATCTGGCCCTTATGCGGGGCATCAAGAAGGTCTTCGACCCCAACCTGATCCTCAATCCCGGCAAGGTCTGCGCTATGGTGTAAGGACCGGCCAAGGCCCCCGTAAAAGAAAATAAAGAGACACGCCCCGGCCTTCCGTGTAAGGAGAGGCCGGGGCGCGTCTCTTTTTCGGATCGAACGACGCCCGGCTCAGAACAGCCGGATCGCCGTCAGCAGGGCCAGGATGGCCAGCACATCGAAGATGATCAGGCCCGTGATCTGGCTCTTTTCGTCGATGTTCAGGTCCCGGTCTCTGTCGATGCTTTTCGCGCCCAGGATGCCGAGGTTGTTGAGCAGGTCGGAAAAGCTCTGCCGGACGACGCTCTTGTTCCGGCGAAAGCCCTTGGTATCCTTTTTGTCCCGTTTGCGCAGGACCCCGGACAGCCGACTGCTGTTGAACACGGTCCGGTCGATAAAGGTGGAGTAGCACACGGAGATCGCCTCCCGCGCCAGGATCCCCACGTTGCGCAGCACCGTCACCCGCAGGCCCCGCAGGGTCACGTCCTCCTCGTTCTCCTCCGTATCCTGATTCATCCGGTACAGAGTGTCCAGCTGATCCACCTGCTTGTCGATCTGCGCCATGCACAGGTCCTTGTAGTGCTTGTGCACCGCCGCGATGATGAACGCGAACAGCAGCAGCACGATGCACCGCATCAGCTCATGGTGGACGAAATCCCCCGGGGACTCAGTGACGGCCACGGAGTAGATCAGATTATACGTGAACGAGCAGAGAGCGACCTCCAGGGCGATGGAGTCGGACCGCCCCGTGGCCAGCTGACGGATCGCCTTGCTGATGAGCGTCATCACGATGATGACTGCCAGCGCCAGGAGCATCTGCATCAGGTGCGTCATAGTTATCACATCCCTCGTCTCCCGGCGTCACGATGCGCCGAGGCACTTTTCCATGCTCCGGACCACCTCATCGAAGCGCCCGGCAAAAATCTCCAGAGAACGCCGCAGCCCGTCGGAGAGGGGCTTGTTTTTCTCCCCCGCATCCCGCAGCTGCCGCAGGAAGACGTCGTTTTCTCTCTTGAACAGATGGATCGCCTGATTTGCCTCATAGTTCCAGAAGGGATAATAGCCCACCTGTTCCTCCACGACGGTGACGACGGTCTTAGCCGTCCGGTAAGCTGGACGGGCGTCGACGCCGTCCCGGGCCAGCAGGTCCGTCAGATCCGCTCTCAGTTCCCGGACCCGGTCGACGTTTTCTCCCATGATCCGCTCCGCAGCCTCTTTGGAGTAGGTCAGGCCGCCGAACCGCTTTTTCTGGTCCGGCTCCTCGGTGTGAAGCGCCACCTCCGGCTCCAGAGGCCCGCTGTCCTTCATCGGGACCCGGACCCTGATGCTGCCGTCCGCCCCGGGCCCGGGAGCTTCCTCCCGGCTCTCCGGGCCGCCGCTCCGATCGGCGCGGCAGACGGCAAAGGCCTCCCGGTCGTAGAGCTGCCGCCACTCGCTGCCGGGAACGAACTGCGTTTCCTTCAGTGCGCGCACCGTCAGTGAGTACTTCCGGTTGATATCCTGCCGAAGCTCCTCCCACCAGAGGGGGAAGATCGTCTTCTCCATTTCGAGGGCACTTTTCAGTTCCACCCGGGAATACATCGAGTCAAAATAGGAGTTTGAGATCATCGCCAGGAGCACATGGCACCGGGCCAGATGATCCGAGAGCTCCTCCTCCCATACGTCCCCCAGGTGGAGGGCCCGGTCGAACCAGATGCGGTACCCCTGCCCGGAGAGCTCGGAGAGGATCCGGTAGATCTCATCGTCATATGCCGGGTCGTCGTGCTTATAGCTGACGAAGATAAACGGCTCGTCCCCCTCATACAGCTGAATTTCCTTATAGCGGTCATTCCCCATTTCCCTCGTCCCCTTTCAGCACGTCCGGCTCGCCGAAAATGCACAGCAGCGCATACAGCAGCAGGCAGGCGTAACGGATATCCAGCTCGATCACCCTGGGGTCCGTGTACCACTGCTCTGAATGCAGGTCCCGGATCTCCCCGTGGAGGCGGTCGATATGAGTCAGCAGAAAGTCCTTCAGGCCCTGCCGAAAGGCCTCCGGCGCCGTGCCGGGGTCCGTCAGAGCCTCCGGTACCGGCAGGCCTGCCGTCAGGTCGTACCGGTGCGGGTCCTTTTTGTACTCCGCCCGGATCAGGTCCTGGGCCCGCACCTCATACACCCGGTGCCGGTAGAAGCGGTAGTATTCCTCGTTGTGGGACTGGGTGCAGTAGTCGCAGACATAGTGCGCCAGCGTTCCCAGATACCAGTCCCGCCGCAGGCCGGGGGACATGGTACGCAGCCGCACCGCCCGGTCGAGGAATTTATCCAGGGATTCGCCGGTCCTGTGGATCGGATGCAGAGCGAACCAGTCGGGCAGGACGGAGCCCAGCTGGTAGGGGAGCGAGCGTCTGCTTTTCAGCGACGCCCTGGAAATGATCCAGTGCTGTACCCACCTCAACGGACATCCCTCCTCCCTCCCTGCAGTGTGGACACCATTATACCAGACAGACCGTGAAAATTCAACGCTGCGGACCGGTATGCGACAGCGAAAAATGCCTGCCGCCGCCGTATTATTTCGGCGGCCGCCCGGAATCGGCCGGCATCCCGCCTGTGGGGGGAGGAGAGCGGTCCGGGCGCAAAAAAAGGCCGCGGGGAGAAAAAAAGCAAAAAAACGCTTGACAACGCATCCAAAATGTGATATTTAAAATATCCGCAAATATCCGCAAAAAAGAATAGAGATCGTCAGCAGTCTTCGTGTCAGGAACAGGAGTTTAGCGACGCTTGTATTACTTACCGATGTATTGAGAGATTTTGAAGTGTACTGTCCACAGGGGCAGTGTACCCGTTCAGGATTTCCCGGTGCATCGGCTTTTTGTGCTCTGAAGGGACAGGCGCACTTTGAAAACTGAATCCGCAAACGCCCAGGGGCGCGCCCGGGGAAGTAGGCCATGACCCGCCGGAGACGGCGGCGAGCGTACCAGGGGAGGAGCCTGTGCGGATTGCGAGTCGGAATGTTTGGACGTTTGAACAGATCAGGAGGTGCGAATGAACTATTATCCTGCGGATACGGCGGCGGCGGTACGGCTGACCGGCCTTGTGAAGCATCGGGAAACGCCCGGGGTGACGGAGCGCATGTCCACCCGCATGGTGAAGTGCGCCGCGGTACTTAACGCTGCCGGGCAGCTGGGCTGGCAAATGGCGGTGCCCCGAAAGGGACTGGCGGATCTGTCTGTATTCGGCTCCGCCGGCCTCTGCCGGGAGGACCTGGAGTGGATCGTGGAGAAGACCGGCAGGACTGCGGGAGCCGTCGGGGCGACAGGAAAGGCGGAAGAGAGACTGACGGAGCTGTATGAGCTCTGCCTGCCGGTGGCGGAAGGCGGCGGCAGAGACGCCGCTATCGGTTTCGGCACCGAGGTCAGACCGCCGGAGGAGGTTGGCAGCCGGTGGCCGGTGAGAGGCTCGGCACAGTTTGCCGAGCTGGTCCGGGTCCTGCAGAGTACCGGCGCGGTATTCCGCGCCGCCGTCGGTCCGGCGGCGGCGGAGGATCAGGCCCTGTGCCGGAAGAACACCCTGCGCACGTGGACCGTGACAGGCGTCGACGCCGGGGATTACATCGGCACCCCGGTGCGGGCGCGGTTCCTGCTTCTGCTCCCGGCGGCGCCCACGGTGCGGCTGCGGACGATTTTGGACGAGGCGGTGCCGGGAGTCAGGCTCCGGCGCCTGGGGAGCATGGCGGAGCGGGAGATGGCGGCCCTGTGGGACGCGCCCCTCACCGGCGCGGCGGTGCTGCCGGACTGCTCCGTGCGGCTCCTGCTGATGGAGCCGTTCCTCCGGGAGCCCGTCGCGGGCATCAGGCTCTGCGAGGAGGAGACGCAGAAACTCCCCGCCGAACACAGGAACACCCGAACGAAGGGAGCCGTTACCATCGGCAGGGCAGTGGACGTAACCGGCGTCAGGCGCAGGATCACCGTGGGGGAGACGGACCTGCGGCGTCACTATCAGATCGTGGGCCAGACGGGCACCGGCAAATCCACGCTGCTCTCGGCCGTCATCTGCAGCGCCATCGAGCAGGGCCACGGCCTGACCTTCTTCGATCCCCACGGCAGCACCATCGACAGCCTGCTGCGGAGGATCCCGGAGCGGTACGCCGGCCGCGTCCGGGTGGTGCGGCTGGGCGACGCGGAAAACCCGGTACCCCTGAATATCTGGGACAGCGACGACCCGGCCCGGGAGGAGCGCAATATCAGCGACCTGTGCGAGCTGTTCGCCGACATCTTCGATCCGAAACGGGAGGGCGTCGTGGGCCCCCGGTACGAGCGGTGGCTGAGCACCTTTGCCAAAGCCTCCATCGCCTTTCTGGGCCGCCGGGCGTCCCTGGAGAGCATTGCCGTGCTGTCTCAGAGTCAGGACAATATGTACAAGCTCTGCAAGGCCATCATCCACCGGTACCCGGAGCTGGCGGAGACCATCAAGGAGGAGTACGGCACCGACAAGAGCAGCGACTTCCACAACATGCTCAACTGGTACCTGTGCAAGTTCCAGCGGCTGACCGCGGTGGAGCAGCTGAGAAAGACTCTCGGCGCCGGAGGCAACGCGCTGGACTTCAGCCGCTCCATCGACACCGACACCGTCACTCTCATCGACCTGGCCTCGCCGGCCCTGGGCACCCATGCCGCCCGGATCGTCGGCACGCTGCTGCTGATGAAACTGTGGAACGCGGCCATGGCCAGAAAGGAGCGGCAGAGGACCCACCTGGTGCTGGTGGACGAGGCGTCGCTGTTTCAGACGAATCCCATGCCGCGCATGCTGGCGGAATCGCGGAAATTCGGCGTCGCCATGGTGCTCTGTCACCAGCATACCGGCCAGCTGACCTTTGAGATACAGGACGCGCTGGAGGCAAACTCCGCCAATTTCAGCGCCTTCCGGCTCTCTCCCCGGGACGCGGCCAGGGCAGCCATCCGGTTCGACGATCCGGAGCTGCAGACGGGCCTCACCCGACTCGACGCGTTCAACGCAATCACGACCCTCAGCGTGGACGGCCGCCAGACGGCGCCCTTCACGCTGGAGATCCGGAGACTGAAAGAACAGAAAAACGGCAGGGAGATCGCCGCGCGGATCGAGCGCAGCAGCATCGAGACTCTGGTAAAGCCCTACCGGGCCCTGCGTGCTCTCACCCCGGCGGAGATCCTGGACCTGCTGGACGACCCCCGGAGGGCAGAACGGCTCCGGACGGAGGCTACCCGGGAGGATATGCTCCCCAGCCCGGGGCCGGAGGACAGCTGCAGGTGCGCCTGACGGGACGGCTCCGCCGCCTGCAGGGGAACGCGGCCTTTTTCTGCGGAGCGGCAGGGGAGAGGCACCGCCGGAAATGCCTGCGGATTCCCCGCCTTTCATTGACAAAACGGGGAAAAGAATGGTATGATGACACAAAAAGAAGCATGCGCGGGAAACAGGGTGAAACCGCGCAGGAAAAGGGGGAACTGGGCCGTGAGACGACGCTTTTTCAGCATTCTGCTGGCGCTGGCGATACTGGCCTGTCCGATGTCGATAGCGGCTTCCGCCGAGGGGACGCCGGCGGACCGGGGCCAGCTCACCATCGACCTGACCCAGGGAGCGATCATACTCAAGGGCGAGACCGGCAACAGGGCGGTCCTGGCCTCCCTCAACGCCGCGGCAGGTACCCTGCTGGAAAAGCGGGAGGGTGACCCCAGCCGACTGGATCTGGACCGGGACGGCACCATGGATGTGGACTACTTTGTGGAGGGCATCGGCAGCCTGACCTTTGAACTCACCGGCAACTTCAGCGTGTCCGGCGAGCATCTCCTGACGCTGGACCAGGCGGCGGTGCGGCAGGTGGCGGCCAACGGCGATGCGGAGTACTATTCCAGCCTGCTGTTCCGGTTCCCCGACGTCTCGGGCGGCGAGCAGGATCTGGAATTTCCCGTCTTTACGGATATCCCCTCCGGGGCCTATTACTATGCCGCCACCAACTGGGCGGTGAGCCATTTCATTACCAACGGCACCAGTGAGACGACCTTCAGCCCCGACGCGCCCTGCACCCGGGGCCAGGTGGCGACGTTCCTGTGGCGTGCGGCCGACTGTCCGGGCGCGGGGATCCAGGATCCCTTCGTGGACGTGACGGAGGACGCCTACTACTATGACGCAGTGCTGTGGGCCCTGGAGCAGGGCATCACCAACGGCACCGACGGGACCCACTTCAGCCCCAACGCGTCCTGTACCCGGGGTCAGGTGGTGACCTTCCTCTACCGGGCCTCCGCGGCCGGGGCGTCCGGCGGCGGGTCCAATCCCTTCACCGACGTGGCTGCCGGCAGCTACTACTATGACCCGGTGCTGTGGGCCGTGGGCCAGAACATCACCAACGGCACCGACGGGACCCACTTCAGCCCCAATGCGCCCTGCACCCGGGGCCAGGTGGTGACCTTCCTCTACCGGACCGACGCCAAGGGCTGATCCGGGCTCCGGCGCAATGCAATATAATTAAGACAGGAATAAACAGAGGACGGCGATCCTGCGGACTGCCGTCCTCTGTTCGTATAAACGTATGGCATTTTCGGACAAAAGATGCTATACTGACCGAAGAAGACCCGATCACCGAGAATCGTGAGGAGGATCCTTTCATGTATATTGATCAGAAACTCTGGATCGCGGCCAGCGAGACGCAGAAACTGTACCTTCTGCCGCAGATGGCAAACCGCCACGGTCTCATCGCGGGCGCCACCGGCACGGGCAAGACCATTACCATGAAGGTGATGGCTGAGTCCTTTTCCGACATGGGCGTACCGGTATTTTTCAGCGATGTCAAGGGAGATCTGAGCGGCATGCTCAGCCCCGGCGTCGACACGGAGGACATGCAGAAGCGCATTTCGGGCTTCGGCATTGAGGACTTCCGCTATCAGGCCTATCCCACCCGCTTCTGGGACGTGTTCGGCGAGATCGGGCACCCGGTCCGGGTCACGGTCTCCGACATGGGCCCCCAGCTGCTGTCCCGGCTCCTGGGCCTGACGGAGGTGCAGGCCGGGGTGCTGAGCATCGTCTTCAAGGTGGCTGACGAGCACGGCCTCCTGCTGCTGGACCTGAAGGATCTGCGCTCCATGCTGCAGTATGTGGGGGACAACAGGGCGGAGTTCACCACCGCCTACGGCAACGTCTCCACCGCCAGCATCGGCGCCATCCAGCGGGCCCTGCTGGCCTTCGAGGATGAGGGCGGCGAGCTGGTGTTCGGCGAGCCGGCCCTGGATATCCGGGATTGGATGCGCACGGACACCGACGGCCGGGGCTTTATCAATATCCTCTCCGCCAAGCGGCTGATGAGCAGCCCCAAGGTCTATGCTACCTTCCTGCTGTGGATGCTCACCGAGCTGTTCGAGGTGCTCCCTGAGGTGGGCGACCTGGACAAGCCCCGGATGATCTTCTTCTTCGATGAGGCCCATCTGCTCTTTGACGACGCGCCGAAGAGCCTCAACCAGAAGATCGTCCAGGTGGTCAAGCTGATCCGCTCCAAGGGCGTGGGCGTGTACTTCGTCACCCAGTCGCCCTCGGACATCCCCGACGAGGTGCTGGCCCAGCTGTCCAACCGGGTCCAGCACGGCCTGCGGGCCTATACCCCCGCGGAGCAGAAGGCGGTCCGGGCGGCCGCGTCGTCCTTCCGGCAGAATCCGGCCTTCTCCGCGGAGGAGGCCCTGATGGCCCTGGGTACCGGCGAGGCCCTGGTCAGCTTCCTGGATGAGGACGGCGTGCCCACGGTGGTGGAGAAGGCAAAAGTCCTGCCGCCCCAGAGCAAAATGGGTCCGGCGGAGGAAACTCTGGTGTCCGCCGACATCACCGCGGACGAATTTGATCTGAAATACCGCCAGACCGTGGACCGGGAGTCCGCCTACGAGATTATCGCCCGTGCCAACGAGCAGCTGCAGCTTCAGAAGGAGCAGGAGCAGGCCGAGGCACTGGCCGCCAAGGAGGCGGCGGCTCTGGAAAAGCAGCAGCAGAAGGAGCTGGCCGCCGCCGAGAAGGCGGCCCAGAAGAGCGCTGCGAAGAGGAAAAGCACCGCGCAGAAGGCGGCTGCCGCCGCGGCGTCCTCCGTGGCCCGGTCCCTGAGCACGAACATGATCAACACCGCCCTCGGCGGCAAAGTCACCAGTGCCAGCGTCATCGGCAAGCGGGCCGCAAGCTCCGCGCTCAGTTCCGTCATGCGCTCCGGCTCCAACGCCATCGTCCGCGGCCTGTTTGACATCAAAAAATAAAACAGTGACCGTTTTTTTGCCGCCGCAAGGCCGGGAAAAACGGACCGGACAGACCTTTTTTCCCTCTGCCGCGCCGAGGATTTGGCCCGGCAGAGGGAAAAAGTATGAAAAAATTTTGAAGAATCCCTTGATCGACAAAAAAAGGCTTGACGGATCGGGAAAAAGGGAGTAAGATGCTTTTGTAACAATTTGTAATCAAAATTTTTTTGACTGTAATTTCCCCTTTTATTGGAGGCCTGTTGTGTTTGATCCTATCGTAGACAAGCGAACCCTGCTCTCCGTCGTAACGGGAGCGGGGGATAATGACGGGGCGGCTGCACTCTCCATTTCCGCCCGGAACGGCGCTCTGGTGCAGGAGCATGAGAATACAGCGGCAGAAGTGTCGGGCCGGAAGGTCTGGTCTCTGCGGCTGCCTGTCCTGTTCGGCGCTCTGGCCGTGGCCGCGCTGGCGGTCCTCTCCCTGATCTATCAGCCGGCGGTGGAGGTCACCGTCAACGGCGAGACCCTGGGGCTCGTTTCCAGCGCGGCGGAATTCGATGCCGCGGTGGACCGCGTGGAACAGCGTGTCAGCGGGCTGCTGGGCACGGAGTACACCTATCCGTACGAGATCTCCTATCACCGGACGATCGTCCAGCGGGATCAGGTGGATGCGGCGGTGAGCTTTGAAGATGATCTGATGGATCAGGTGGGCGCCGTCACCCAGGGCTACGTCCTCACAGTGGACGGCGTGACAGTGGGCGCGGCGGAGGACCGCGAGACGCTGGAGAATCTTCTGTTGGAAGCCAAGGCGGCCTATGAGGATGAGAATACCGTCTCCGTGGAGTACACCCAGGACGTCGCGCTGACCTACCGCTATGTGGCTTCGGACATGATCCTCGAGCCGGAGGCCATTGCGGACAATCTGGCGGGGACCCTGTCCCTGCTGGTGACCAAGAACGTGGTCTATGAAACGGAGCAGCCCTACGCTGTGGAGTATGTGGAGGATCCCTCCCTGCCCCTGGGCGAAACGGAGATCCGCACCCCGGGTGTCAACGGCGTGGAGCGGATCACCGCTCAGATCCGCTATCAGGACGGGGAAGTGGTGGAGTCCAGCATCCTCTCCACGGACATGGCGGTGGAGACGGTGAACGAGGTCATCGCCGTGGGCAGCATTTCCGGCGTCTCCGTGGGCTCCTTCCAGTGGCCCCTGCAGGGGACCATCTCCTCGCCCTACGGTTATCGGGATATTTTCGGCAGCACCAGCTTCCACAGCGGCATCGACATCTCTGCCAGCTACGGTACGGAGTTCCGGGCTGCTGACGGCGGCGTCGTCACCTTCTGCGACTATCAGGGCACCTACGGCAATCTGATCATCGTGGACCACGGTGACGGACTCGTCACCTACTACGCACACTGCAGCGATGTGCTGGTATGCGTGGGAGACAAGGTCCATCAGGGCCAGGTCATCGGCATGGTAGGCACCACCGGCCGCGCCACGGGTCCTCATCTCCACTTTGAGATCCGCGTGAACGGCGAGCCCATCGATCCCATTCCCAGCCTGCCCTGATCGTGAATGAAACAGAACGGCGAGTCCCGAAAGGGATTCGCCGTTTTTTGTCCAGCCGGGTCTGAGGCAAAATTTCTCTTGATTTTTCACCTCCCGCGCAGTATAATACCTTTTACTGACGCAGGGTTGGTATATCGGTATTACAGCGGCTTCCCAAGCCGTTAAGGCGGGTTCGACTCCCGTACCCTGCTCCAGACAGGAAACCGCCGGGCTTCAGCAGCTCGGCGGTTTTTTCTGCAGCTGCCGCATTTGAAGGCAGAGGACGGAAGATCGATATTGCGCACATGATTAAGCTGTAAAAACAGGCGCAAAGGACCGCCTCATGCCTGCTCCGGCAGCGCTTCGCCGGAGGCAGGGAATGGAAAAATAATAAAAAATGTGTTTAAGAGCAAAACCCCGCCCTTTTTTGTTAGTGCATTATTAGATGAACCACGCTAAGGTGTGGTTAGTTTCAGGTTTGCATCAAGCCTGAATTGCAGGAAAGGAGGACATTGTGAGCGGGAATTATCACAACGAGCTACAGCAGGCGCTCTCTTATGAGGCGCTTTCCAAAGCACTGTTTGAAAGATATGAGAGCCTTTGTGCAGTAGATGTGGAAACGGGCGCGTATCAGTACTTCCATGAGAGCGATACGTTCAGCGCGCTGCAGGTTGAAAGCTGCGGAAACAACTTCTTTGATGCCCTCGAGAGGAACTTACAGTGGGCCATATATCCGGATGATCAGGAGTATGTCCGCAATATGATGTCAAAGAAGGCTCTGCAGGCAGGGATGGAAAAAGAACGGTACTATGGGTTTGTCTATCGGCTTATGATCGACGGAGAACCCGTGTATCATGAGTTTCGTGCCACGATGGCTCTTGTGAACCAACGACCGCATTTTCTGATCGGCGTAAGGAATGTTGACGCGGCGTTTCGGCTGGACCTGGCGCAGACGGAAGAACTGTCTGCCATGTACAGCAAGCAGAAAAATCATCTGGAGGCAGTACTGGCAAGCGCCGAGGGCTATATGGAGGCCAATCTGTCAAAGGATCAGGTCCTTGAACTGTCAAACTATGTTCTGCCTGAACTGCCGGAGCCCTTTTGTCTCCCGGCCTCACAGGAGTCCCTGTCCTACAGTGACTTTGAAAAGTGGCGCATCGAAACGCGAATCGTCGAAAATAAAGAGAAGTACATTGAGATCAGTGATCGGAACTACCTGATCGATTGTTTTCTGCGAGGCGAGAAACGCGCGTCGGTATCCTTTTCCATGAAAACGGCAGACGGACAGGTCCGGCCCTGCAGGAAGTTTTTTTTCCTGCATCAGGACGAGGCCACCGGAGACATCCTGTCGTTTTGCGTCATATACGACCTGACCGAGCAGCAGCGGAAGGAAAAAGAACTCAGAGACCTGGAGCACGAACTTCAAATGAGCAGGATACGGAATTTTACCAGCCAGATGCAGCCGCACTTTCTTTACAATGCCCTTGGCTCCATTCAGGAGATCGTTTTGGACGACCCCCAGTACGCGTCGGATCTGCTGGGAGACTTCACGGTCCATCTTCGCAGCTGTATCCGTGCAATGGCGAATGACGCGCCGATCCCCTTCGAGCAGGAGCTGGCCAATGTCAGGGCGTATGTCAATATTGAGAAAATGCGCTTTGGAGACAAGCTGAAGGTTATTTACGACATAAAGGAGGATAACTTTTCCATCCTGCCGCTGAGCGTTCAGCCAATCGTTGAGAATGCGATCCGCCATGGCATTTATCAGCGGGGAGAAGCCGGGGGAACGGTTGTCATACGGACAGCGGAGAAAGAGGCCGCATGGAAGATTACGGTGGAAGATACCGGCGTCGGCTTTGACGTGCAGGAGTATTACAGCGCCCTTGCTGCAGGGGAATTGGATTCCACAGGACTGAAAAACATCATGTTCCGGCTTGACAAGGTGATGCACTCCTCACTGGAGATCAAAAGCACCGTCAACGTAGGGACCACCGTTACGATTACGATACCGAAGGAGAAAAGAGAAAATGAGAGCGATTGTTGTTGACGATGAGCCCCTCATGCTGCGGCGATTTATGCGGCTGAGCGCGGAAATACCAGACCTTACTGTTGTCGGACAGTTCGAGTCTGCAAAGAAGGCGTTATCATACGCAGAGGAGAATCCTGTCGAGGTTGCTTTTCTTGACGTTGCCATGCCCGTTGTAAACGGGATCGAGCTGGCAAAAGAACTGCGAAGAATCCGCCCGGATATTTTGATCGTGTTTGTTTCCGCCTATGAGGAATATATCTGGGACTGCAACCAGATAGGCGGGGACTACTATGTCATCAAGCCGTACAGCAGGGAAACGCTTGAGATGGTGATGGAGCGGATCCGTCTGCTGGCGCAGCGTCAGCAGAAAGAAATATACGTTCAGACCTTTGGACGGTTTTTGGTTTTACGGAACGGGAAGCCGCTGCCTATCTCCGGAAAAGCGAAGGAGATCCTGGCCCTTGTCGTCACCCGGCGCGGCAAAGAGATCAGCAATGAAGAGATTTACAGAACGATATGGGAAAACAGGCCATACGGGAATGTGGAGATGACGGTCTATTATAATGCGCTGCGAAAACTGAAGGCCATACTGAAGGAGGCAGAGCTTTCCGATCTGTTGATATCCACGCAAAGAGGTCAGCTGGTCAATACCGCGTTGTTCGACTGTGACTACTATGCCTGGCAGGACAAAAACATGAGCGCCCGCGACCGCTTTGAGGGCGAGTTCATGTCCGAGTACTCCTGGGGAGAATATATCCTCGCCGATATTTTCAGTGAAGAATAGATTTTGACCGTATGATCCTGAAAACAGCGATGTCCACCGCTTGGGGGCGTCGCTGTTTTTTTGTTTTCCATTAGATAGCGGCTGGTACTCTGTGCGTATGGAAGGGCATCTCAGCTTGTGCTGTGCGAAGGGATGTTTCCTTCATCCGCCATGAATAAGGAGGACTATGCTTCATGCAGTTGAAAAGAGATACTGACTACGCGATCCGTATTTTGTTTTGCCTGAAGGAAACGATAGAAACCGACCCGGAGAGGGAACAAAAGAAGATCGCGTTGTCGGAGATAGCGGCGCAAGCCAGGATCCCGAAGACGACTGCCCTGCGGATCTGCGGTTATCTGAGCGAAAAAGGAATGATCCACTTGATTCGTGAAGGTGAAGATGGCGAAAACGAATATTATGCCGCGCCGCTTCTGTTGGAACGATCTCTGTTGGACGTTATCGAAGCAGTCGAGGGCACGGGCAGGATCTTTGCTGTATTTGACAGAAAATCACACATGTACAGAAAATGCGGGAAGGGGATCGAAAAGCTTCAGAGGAAACACGAGCGGCTGTTGTCCTCTGCGTCTCTGGAAGGCCTGATAGGGAAAAAGGAATAGGCCCGGAGAGCGAAAGAAGAAGGGCCGCAGGCAAAAAACGGCGTGCCCCGGCACGTCGTTTTTTCATACAGCGCGGCGAAAGAAAAATATAATTTTTGGTATCCCGGCATTGACGGCGGGTTGTTGTGATATTATAATCAGGTTTCATAGAGCGGAGCGATCCGCCGGGAAAAGGGAAGGAGCGATTACCATGGCGTATCACCGTATTCTGACGATTCAGGACATCTCCTGCGTGGGCCAGTGTTCCATGACCGTGGCCCTGCCGATCCTGTCGGCCTGCGGGCTGGAGACCTGTATCCTGCCCTCCGCCGTGCTCTCGACCCATACCGGCGGCTTCAAGGGCTATACGTTCCGGGACCTGACCGAGGATATCCCGGCCATCCGCCGGCACTGGCAGCAGGAGGGCATCGCCTTCGAGGCCGTCTATACCGGGTATCTCGGCAGCACGAAGCAGATCGACTACGTGGCGGAGATTTTCCGGACCATGCTGCAGTCCGGCGGCAAGATCATCGTGGACCCTGCCATGGCGGACAACGGCAAGCTGTACGTGGGCTTCGACGAGGCCTATGTGGAGGCCATGAAGGGGCTCTGCCGGGACGCCGATGTTCTGCTGCCCAATATCACCGAGGCCTGCATGCTCACCGGCATACCCTACCGCGAGACCTGCGACGAGGCCTATATCGACAGCCTGCTGCAGGCTCTGACGGCTCTGGGGGCCAGGAACGTGATCCTCACCGGCGTGAGTTATCAGGAGGACGTCACCGGCGTACTGGTATGGGACGGTCAGAACGGGTCCTATTACCGGCACCGGAAGATTCCTCAGCTCTTCCACGGCACCGGGGATATCTACGCCTCCGCCTTCACCGGGGCCTGGATATCCGGCCGGACGCTGTACGAGGCGGCGAAGATCGCCGCGGATTACACCCTGGCCTGCATCGAGAAGACCCTGGACGACCCGGACCACTGGTACGGCGTGAAATTTGAAGCTGCCCTGCCCCTGCTGGTGGGCATGGTGAATGACTGAACATGGAAGCGCCCCGCCGTGAGGCGGGGCGCTTCAGATGATTTTACGGAAAGAGGAGGACGGGTATGGAATTTGCCAGAGTGGGAGCGCAGTCTCTTGCTGCGCTGTGCACAGGCGCGGCGCTTGCCTTTGCCGTCCCGATCGCCGTCGCGCTGATCTGGAAGTTCAGGAAAAAGGAACGGTTTACGACGATCCTTGTCGGCGCGGCAACGTTTCTGGTGTTTGCCCTGATTTTGGAAAAACCGATCCAGAACGTACTGCTGTTTCCCACGCAGATGGGACTTTCTGACCATGCCGTGAGCAGGTTTTTCAGTGCGTCTCCGGTTTTGCTGGCTCTCGTTTTGGGCCTTTTCCCAGGCGTTTTTGAGGAAACCGGACGCCTTGTCGCATTCAGTACCGTGCTGAAAAACCGAAAAAACCGGGAGACATCCGTTTCCCACGGTATCGGACACGGCGGCATCGAAGTGATGGCGATCCTGGGTGTTACGTATGTCACGTATATCGCCTATGCGGTCATGATCAATGCGGGCACCTTTGGCACTTTGATCGAGCAGACGGCGGCCCAGGCCCCCGCTCAGGCGGACGCGCTTTGCGCCCTGGCCGGTCAGATCGCCGGTCTTACGGCCGCGGGGATCGGAATGGGATTGCTGGAAAGGGTTTTCGCGGTCCTGTTCCATATCGGAGCCTCGATACTTGTTTTCTATGCCTGCAGGGATAAGGGCAGGCTCTGGCTGTATCCTCTTGCGATCATTCTCCACACAGCCATGGATTTTATTGCCGCTCTTGTGATCGTGAACGTGGCAAGTCTTTCGACAGGGGCGCTGGAGGGGATCGTCGCCGCCTTCGGCATCCTGACGTTCTGCGGGGCGTATTTCCTGCTGTACAGAAAGGAAGGGGGCAGGCAGCTCCGGAATACGTGACGATGAAAGATATGCGCAATAGAATACCGGACTGCCGCAAATTGCGGCAGTCCGGTATTTTTTTCAGCAGTTGATTCGAACCAAGGCGGGGCGCTTCAGACCGTATTTCAGCCTTTTCTTCATCTCAACTGCGGGCTTTTCCGGTCACCGCACCTGAAGCAGCGGTATCGGGCTCCGGTCGATATCCTGCCGGTCCGCAGGGAGAGAACGATAGCGCCGTCGGTTCATTTTCTTGCCAGCACCGCGATCCACGGCTTATCCGGATGATGGTCGGTTTCCACCGCGGAGAAGCCCGCCGCCTTCAGTGCTGCCTCAAGCTGTTCCGCGGTGTAGCACGTCATGCCGTCGACGAGCCTCTCGAATCGGAGGCCTGCCTCGTCTGTGCCATCGGATTCATTGCAGATCAAAAAAGCGCCGCCGGGCCGCAGAACTCTTGACACCTCCGCAAAGCAGTGTTCCAGTCCCGGCCAAAAATAAACCGTTTCAAACGCTGTGGCGAGATCGAACGATTCCGACGCAAAGGGAAGCAGCGCAACGTTTCCCTGGAGGACGGCGCATCTGCCCGCCGCAATAGATTTCCTGTTGGTTTTCCGTGTTTTTTCCACGGAGAGTGCCGAATGATCCAATGCCGTGAGTTTTGCCGACGGATACCGTTTCAGAAGCGCTTCCGCGTTTCTGCCTCCGCCGCAGCCGAGTTCGGCGATCCCGGACACCGCGATCCCCTCCAGATGCGCCAGGCCCCAATCGGCCAGCTTGGCGTGTCCGCCGTTCATACCGCCCACCATCATTTTACCGAGAAAGCCCTCCGGCTTTCTTGTCTGTACAAAAAGACTTTTTCATAAGGCCCATCGTCTCTTACTTCCTTCCCACAAGCAGCGCGGAGCCGCAGAGCGCCATCCAAACGGACTCCCGCTTTGTCATGAATTTGTTGTTTGTCGTATCGATCAGCCGGACCTCCGCATAACCCATGCGCTTCAGCTTCTCGATGAACGCCTGCATATCGCCGTATTTGGATTTCGAAAAGATATCGTGGAGCGCAAACGTGCCGCCCTTTTTCAGTACGCGCAGCGTTTCCAGCAAGAGTGCCTGCCGGTCGCCTGAGGGGATGTTGTGGTAAACGTAGTTGCTTGTCACCGCATCAAAGCTCTCATCGGGGAAGTCAAGCGCTGTGGCGTTGCCGCGCCGGAAGGTGACGTTGCGTACGCCCTCCGCCCTGGCGTTTTGCTCGCACAGCGGCCGACTGAAGGAGGCGTATTCCCGGCCCCAGCGGTCGATGCCGGTGAAAGAGGCGTCCGGGCTGCGTTTCGCGCAGGCAATGGTGAGCGCACCGCTTCCGCAGCCTACGTCAAGACCTCTGCCGCCGTCCGGCAGCTTCACATAGCCGGCGACGCCCTCGATGATCTGCTTTGACAGCTGCCGCTTGCCGCTGTAGGAAAACGCACGGTACATAAGGGCCATCCACAGGGAAGCGCACAGGCAGATCACCGTTCCCGCAAGAAACACGATGAACAGCACGGTCTTCAGCGTACCGGGAACGAGCCAGATCAGACCGAAAACAAGGAACAGGATCAGAAATGCGGCCGCTGCCAGAGCGGCAGACAAGATCAGACCTTTCGGCATCCAGTTTTTATAATCAGGCGTCATTTTGTCCCAACCTTTCCGAGAAGCGTCTTTCCTGCGCTTTTCTCTGTTTATCCCAGCGCCACGTCCAGTGCCATCATCAGGCTGAAGCCGACGGCGAAGGACATGACGCCGATATTCGAATGCTTTCCCGTTGACATCTCCGGGATCAGCTCTTCCACGACGACGTACAGCATAGCGCCTGCGGCAAAGGACAGGAGATAGGGCATGGCGGGAAGGATCCGTGCCGCGATGATCACCGTCAGCGCGCCGAACACCGGCTCTGCCGCGCCGGAGAGAATACCCAGCCGGAACGATCTCAGCTTGCTTTTCCCTTCCGCATACAGCGGCAGGGAGATGATCGCACCTTCCGGAAAGTTCTGGACGGAGATGCCCAGCGCGAGAGCCAGTGCGCTGCCTGCCGTGATACTGGCTGAACCGGAGAGCAGCCCGGCATATACAACGCCCACCGCCATGCCCTCCGGGATATTATGGAGCGTCACGGCGAGGAACATCATTGTGGTCCTTGTAAGGCGGCTTTTTGGTCCCTCCGCCTGATCAATATTCCTGTGCAGATGCGGGATGATACGGTCCAGCAAGAGCAGAAAAAGGATGCCCAGCCAAAAACCGATGAATGCGGGGCCGAACGCCCATCGTCCCCTTATCGATGACTGCTCGATGGCCGGTATGAGCAGACTCCAGATGGATGCCGCAACCATCACGCCGGCTGCAAACCCGGTCAGGGCACGCTGCACGTTGACCTTCAGCTCTTTCCGAAGAAAAAACACACAGGCGGCTCCCGCCGCCGTGCCGGTAAAGGGGATCAGAAGGCCGACAACAGCCGTGCTCATTTCCGCCCGAACAGGCCCCTTTTCTCACAGGGGGAGGATTCCACGGACAGGCAGGAATACCCCGTTGCATCGATGGCCGCCTTCAGCAGATCGGCATCTGCGGCGTTTTCTGTCAGGAAGGATGCCTCCTGCCTGCTCCGGGAGGCGGCGACCTTCTTCGCGGAGGGGACTGTTTTGCGGATCACGTCGCAGATATGCGCTTCGCACATCCCGCATGTCATACCGTCGATTTTCAAAATTGTTCTGATCATGGTCCGATCCTCGCTTTCTTCTTGTGTCTGCCGCTGCAGTTCAGGCATAGTAAGCGTACGCGCCCCAAACGTTAGCGGAAGCTAACAACATATCAGATGTTGACCGTGGATTTTCTTCTTGCGGTCGTTATGGCCGTTTCCCGTGGGAGAGGAATTCTCCCGGATGTCGATCGGTGCTGCTTCACATAAGGACGACGCAAAGATGTTAGCAAAGCCTAACACACGCTTATTATAATTCCCTTTTCTGCAGAAATCAAGAGAAAGCCGAAAATAAATTGCGGTTTTGGGCGCGGACCGGGTCTTTACCTGCCGCAAGGCGGGCGCTTATCTGTCCGGTCAGCCGATCATCTCCCATAGGGCCGGACAGGGGCCTGCTCGGCAGGGTGAGGGCCGATGAGCTTTTCCATCCAGATCATGTCGTACCAGCGGCCGAACTTGCGGCCGCATTTGCGGAAGGTCCCCACCGTGACATAGCCCAGCCGGGCATGGAAGGCGGCGCTGTCCCGTGTCAGATACTCGTCCTCCGGCTCCGGCCACCCGATGCAGGCGTAGAGATTCCGGATCCCCATGTCCGCCAGAGCCGCCTCCAGCGTTTCGTACAGCGCCCGGCCAATGCCCTGCCGCCGCTTATCCGGCGCCAGATAGATCGTCACCTCCGCCGACCAGTCATAGGCCGCCCGGCCCACAAAGGGCCCGGCATAGGCGTAGCCCAGGATGGTGCCGTCCCGGACAGCGACAAAGTAGGGATATTTCTCTAAAGTGCGGTCCATCCGGGCCTGAAACTCCGGCAGGGAGGGGACCTCGTACTCGTAGGAGACGGCGGTATGGAGCACGTAGTGGGCGTAGATGTCCAAAATCGCCCCGGCGTCTTCTCTCCGGGCCGGTCTGATCCGGAACGTGTTCGTCTCCGGAACTGTGTGCCGCGCTGTCATCCTTCCGCATCCCCCTCCGGCCGCCCCGCGGACGGCCCGATTTTCTTCGGATCACACTATACCACACCCGGCAAAAATGTTCAAACAGAATCGTTCCCCGCCATTTTTTCATTGACAAACAGGGGGGGAATCGCTATAATGATTAAGTGCATTTCCTGCGGGAGTGCTGGAACAGGTAGACAGGCAGGCTTGAGGTGCCTGTGTCCCACCATAGACGTGAGGGTTCAAGTCCCTTCTCCCGCACCACGTCGTCGCGGACTTCGTTTCGTTCGCGACGGCGTTTTCTTTTTCAAAGCAAACGCCAGTTCCCATTCACTCCGTCGCTCCTCCTTTCCGAATCGAACCCGCTTCGCTGGGCTTCGATTCGGGGATCCCGTTTGTCGTTATCAGCATTCGCACCAAACGAGACGGCACCCCTTTGGGGCGCCGTCTCGTTTGGGATCCGGCCATAATAAAGCAAACAACGGACGGCTTTCATCTGAAAGCCGTCCGTCTTTTTTCATACCGCCGCCCGTCAGGCCTTGGCGATCACGTCGCCGTGGGCGACGCCCTGCTCCACGTCCAGGATCAGCCACGCGTTGGTGTTGACCCCGGCGGTCTTCTTGTGCATATTGGCCTTCAGCTCGGTGTTGAAATCCACCGCGCCGCCGCAGGGGATCACGTCCAGGAGCACCGTCTCCAGCCGGGCGTCGCCGTGGAGGATCACGACGCTGTCCTCCTTGGAGAACTCGCCGCTCTGGATCATACCCCGGACCACCAGTCTGTTCTTATAGGCCTTGGCCCGCTTCACGCCCACATCCTTGGCCTTTGGCTCAATGGAAAAGACATCATCCGCAGTCAGGAGCGCGGAGAACTCGCCGCCCAGGGAGCCCACCGTCTCCGCCTGATTTTGCTTCGCCTCCGCGATGATGGCCTGCACGTCGGCGATGGACATGTCCAGCAGGGGATCATGGCTCTTCTGCTTGACGGTGCCGTCAAAGCGCAGATGCCACCAGCGGTCAATGTCGTACTTGCCCCGGAGCATCGCCTCGCAGTCGGAGCAGATCGTGCCGTCCGCCAGAGCGACGGACTTGAGGAAGGTCATCTCGTTATTGCAGATCGGACAGTGCTTCTTTTCCTTTTCCTTATCCTTGTTTTTTCCGAACAGAGCCATTCCCGTTTCCTCCTTTTCGGTCAACCGATATTCGGTGTGTGTCGTTTCGTCAAAGGCAGGCGCCGCCTGCCGTATCTCGATCATATCAGAGGGGACGTGTCAAGTCAAGGTCCGCTGCGGAGATCCCGCTTCCCGCAGGGGGCCGTACATCCGGCGCAGTCTCCGCAGCAGCCGCTGCCCCGTCTCCGGCGCCGGACCGTGAGGATCACGGCGGCGGCCACCGCCGCGGCGACGATCAGAAGAACGAGGATGTCCCACAGACTCACAGGAGACCACCTCCGATCAGGATCCCGATGGCCCGGACGATCAGCGCGGCGACCCAGGCTATCACGCACTGCCATACCACCAGAGCCACGGCCCACCGGGCGCCCAGCTCCCGCTTCACGGAGGCGATGGCCGCCACGCAGGGGGTATAGAGCAGGGAGAACACCAGCAGCGCTGCCGCGCTCAGAGAGGACATGGCCGTGGCCACATGGCCGCTGAAGAGGATCCCCAGAGTGGAGACCACGCTTTCCTTGGCCATGAAGCCGCTGATGAGGGAGGTGACGATCCGCCAGTCTCCCAGACCGAGAGGCCGCAGCACCGGCGCGATAGTCCCGGCGATGATGGCCAGCATACTGCCCTGGGAGTCCGCCACCAGATTCAGATGGGGGTCGAAGCTCTGGAGGAACCAGACCACGATGGTGGCGATGAGGATCACGGAGAAGGCCCGCTGCAGGAAATCCTTGGCCTTCTGCCACAGCAGCTGGACCACGTTCTTCCAGCCGGGCATACGATAGGCGGGCAGTTCCATGACGAAGGGGGCCGCCTCGCCCCGGAACATGGTGCCCCGGTACAGATAGGCCACCAGAACGCCCACCAGGATGCCCAGCACATAGAGTCCCACCATGATCAGTCCGCCCTGATGGGGGAAGAAGGCGTTGACGAAAAAGGCATAGATGGGCAGCTTTGCCGAGCAGCTCATGAAGGGGGTGAGGAGGATGGTCATCTTCCGGTCCCGGACGCTGGGCAGGGTCCGGGTGGCCATGACGGCGGGCACCGTGCAGCCGAAGCCGATGAGCAGAGGTACGATGCTCCGCCCCGACAGACCGATCTTGCGCAGCAGCTTGTCCATAAAGAAGGCCACCCGGGCAATATAGCCGCTGTCCTCCAGGAGCGACAGGAAAAGGAAGAGGACAACGATGATGGGCAGAAAGCTCAGTACGCTGCCCACACCGGTAAAGATGCCGTCGATGATCAGCCCGTGGATCACGTCGTTGACCCCCGCCGCCGTCAGACCCCGGTCCACCAGAACGGTGAGACCGTCGATGCCCATCTCCAGCAGGGTCTGGAGCCAAGCGCCGAAGACATTGAAGGTCAGGAAGAACACCAGGGCCATGATGATGATAAAGGCCGGAATGGCGGTGAATTTGCCCGTCAGGAAGCGGTCCATCTTATCGCTGCGCATCCGCTCCCTGCTCTCCGTGGGCTTTTTTACCGTCTGGGCGCAGACCTTCTGGATAAAGGAAAAGCGCATGGCGGCCATGGCGGCGCTGCGGTCCAGACCGCACTTCGCCTCCATCTGGAGGATGATATGCTCCAGCATCTCCGCCTCGCTGGGATCCAGATTCAGCTGCTCCAGCACCAGGGGATCCCCCTCGATGACCTTCGTGGCGGCAAACCGCAGGGGCAGCCCCGCCTGTCGGGCGTTGTCTTCGATGAGATGGCTGATGCCGTGGATACAGCGGTGCACCGCGCCGCCGTGTTCTTCCACGTCGCAGTAGTCCTGCTCCAGGGGCACCTCCTGATAGTGTGCCACATGGATGGCGTGGTCGATCAGCTCCTGGACGCCGAAATTCTTTATCGCGGAGATGGGCACCATGGGCACCCCCAGCAGGGCCTCCATGCGGTTGACGTCGATGGACCCGCCGTTTTCCATCACCTCGTCCATCATGTTCAGAGCCACCACCATGGGCACGCCCATCTCCAGCAGCTGCATGGTCAGATAGAGATTGCGCTCGATATTGGTGGCGTCCACGATGTTGATGATGGCCCGGGGCTTGTCGTTGAGGACGAAATTCCGGGACACGATCTCCTCGCTGGTGTAGGGGGACATGGAGTAGATGCCCGGCAGATCCGTCACCATGGTGTCGGCGTGACCCCGGATAGGTCCGTCCTTCCGGTCCACGGTAACGCCGGGGAAGTTGCCCACATGCTGATTGGCGCCGGTGAGCTGGTTGAACAGAGTGGTCTTGCCGCAGTTCTGATTGCCCACCAGAGCAAAGGTCAGGAGTGTGCCGTCGGGGAGAGGATCGCCGCTGCCCTTGGGATGAAAGCGGCCGCCCTCGCCCAGACCGGGGTGCTCCGCCTCCTGAACGGCGGCCGCCGGGGACCGGGGCTGCTCTTCCTTTGGTGAGACGGGCGCCACTTTGATGCGGTCCGCGTCGGCCAGCCGAAGAGTCAGCTCATAGCCGTGGAGCATCAGCTCCATGGGATCGCCCATGGGGGCGTACTTGACGGCGGTGACCTCCGTTCCCGGGATCATGCCCATATCAAGGAAATGCTGACGCAGAGCGCCCTGCCCGCCGACGGCGGTGATGACGGCGCTCTTGCCCGGCTCCAATTCCTTCAGGGTCATGCTGTTTCCCTCCGCTTACGTGTGTTAGCCACAGCTATTATTATTTATCATACCACATTCCTTCTGCCGTGGCAATCGAACGGAAGGAGTTTTTCTCTCAAAAATAAAAAGGACGCGGGACATGGTCCCGCGTCCTTTGAACGTGTTGTTGAAAAAGAAGAAATCAGGCCCGGTTGTCCACCTTCCTGCCGTAGACCACCAGCCGCTGGAAGAGGAATTCCGAGCAGAAATTCAAAAGCATGTTGATCAGGGTCACCAGATATTCGTTCCACATCAGCACCTCGGCCAGATAGGTCCCCAGCATGGAGGACAGAGGGGTAAAGACCGCGTAGTAGCAGAGCACCAGCAGCATGGACACCGGCACGTTGGCGGTGGACTGGAAGGTGAACCTGCGGTTGAGGGAGAAATTCCAGATGACGGACAGGACCAGAGCGATGAGGTAGCAGGGCCAGTAGCGCCAGGGCGTGATCAGATTCAGCAGCGCAAAGACGCCCATCTCGATGATGCCTGCGCTGATGGAGAACAGCGCAAATTTCACCAGGCGCATAAATTCCTTCATGTACGTATCTCTCCTGCAGGGAAAGTGGGATCGGCGGTTATCCGGCGTGATCCAGAGAGCCGTCGGCGGCAACGCGCAGGGGAATCAGCTCCAGACCGTCGAAGGGGCGGTCGCTGCACAGGGCGATCTGATAGTCCGGGGAGGCATCCTCCCAGAACTGCAGGCGGTCGGACAGACGGCCCCGGCGCAGGACGGGCCGGTCGTCCAGCTGGAACTCAAATTCGGTCAGCAGATGCAGCCCCTGGCCGGTGAACTTCAGCACGCTCTCCTTCAGGGCCCAGAGACGGAAGAAAGCCGCCGCCTGAGCCGTCCGGTCCGGATGGGAGCGGATGTAGTCCATCTCGCCGGGCAGGAAGAAGCGCCGGGCCAGCCGCAGCCGGGGCTCCGGCTCCACCTGCTGCACGTCCGCGCCCACAGGGTGGTCGGACAGAGCGCAGATGACCTTCTCCCCGGAGTGGGAGAGATTGAAGTGGATGCCCGTGTCGCCGGCCAGATAGGGCTTGCCGAACAGGCCGCGGCGGATGGGCGCCGTGCGCTCCCGGAGGCCGTATTCCCGGAGCGCCGCATCCAGCAGGAGACCCGCGCCGAGACACAGCCGTCTGGCCCGGGCATTCTGCATGCGGTGCAGCCGGGCGTTTCGCTGGTCGGACAGGTCCTTTCGGCAGAACTCAAAGAGGCCCTCGTCCGCCAGAGGCTCCGTATTGAGAGAGAAAAGCTTGCGCATCCGGTCAGACTCCTTTCCGGGAGCGATTTTTGTAGACAGGAGAATACGTCAGAGAAGAAAACGCTTCGCAGAGTTCTGCGCCCACGTTGTCGGCACGGGCTTCGTATCCTTCACTTCCGCATAAATGCGAAAGCGAGCTCACTTCGTCGCGCCGTCTCTCCAAACCGGCCCCACTTGTGTTGGGTTCCGGTTTGGTTTTTGATCGTTTTTTCCGGGAGCATGTATCACGGAAAAAACACCTCTCGGCCCGCAAGCGTGCGCCCTTGGGCGTGCGCCGCAGCGGGCCGCTTTTTCTCAACGGGAAATCCAGCGAAGCGATTTCCCGTTGAGTATTACAATACCACCAGACCGTACTTCCGTACCAGAGGCTCCAGCTGTTCCGGCTCAAAGTCGTCGGTGCCGTCATAGAAGACGCGGCCGTGGTAGCCCCGCAGCGCCCGGGCCAGAAGCTCCGGCGTCGGCGCGGAGAGACACAGGGCGTCCCGGATCATGTACTGATTGGCCAGGAAGAGGGCCAGATCGTCCTCGTCCCGCAGGAGGATCTTCAGGGCGGTGGAGCTGTCCTCCCGGGCCAGGATATCCTCGGCAAAGTCGGGAGTGCATTCCAGATCCTCGCCCATCTCCACCATGGGGGTGATAAAGCAGGCGTCCAGCTCACAGGCACAGGGCAGCAGATCGGGGTCCGCCTCCGGCGGCGTGGGCAGCTGAGACAGATCCAGCTGTTCCAGCGTTGCCGCCATGGCTTTGATCTGCCGGGTGCCGACGCCCTTTCGGCCGCCGAACATCCGCACGCCGCATCCGGCGAGTATGGGGAGCTGCTCCAGAAGCATGGGGGTGGTGACGGGGGCGAGGGGATTGCCGTCCTCATCCTCCAGAGGCCCCTCGTCGGGCCTGGCAATGAGGGGCAGACAGGCGGAGGGAGCCAGACGGAGCATCTGCCGGGCCATGGCCACGGCGCCGTCGCCGCCGTCCAGACCGAAGGCGTCGGCGCCCATGCCCTGCATTACCAGCAGGGCGGCAAGCACGTCGGTGCCCGCCGCGGTACGGCCGGTGTCGGAGCAGGCTGCGGTGACGATAAAGGGCAGGGAGGTGTTCTCCCGAACGGCCAGCAGCGCGGCCCGGAAATCGGCCAGCAGGGAGGCGCCCTCCAGGAAGATGATGTCCGCGCCGGCGGCCTCCAGAGATTTGGCCTGCTGGGCATAGACGTCGATGAGGACCTCAAACCGGGTGGGGTCGTATTCCGCCATGGGCGGAAAGCCAAGAGGGGAGAGGCAGCCCGCCACGTGGGCACGGCTGCCGGCGGCCTGCCGGGCCAGATCCACCAGCTGATAGTTGAGAGCGTCCAGCTCGTCGGTCAGACCGTATTTTCTCAGCCGGACCCGGTCTGCGCCGCCGGTGGGGGCGCACAGCAGTCGGGTCCCGGCGTCCAGCTCCGCGTCCCAGCGGAGACGGAGCAGGTCGGAATTATCCAGCAGCCACTGGGGGCGGCAGACCCGGGGAGGCACCGGCAGTTCGTCGGCGCCCTCCATCAGGAGAAATACGGGCAAGGGGATTTCGTCCATAGTCGATCCTTTCTCACATGGTTTCCGGCGCGGTGACGCCGATCAGCTGCAGGCCGTTTTTCAGCACGCTGCGGACGGTGTCGGCCAGTTTCAGCCGTGCGTCCCGGGTGGGATCCTCCGAGCCGAGGATCCGGCAGCCGTTGTAGAAGCGGTGAAAATCGGCGGCCAGGGCCGTCAGATAGCGGTTGATCCGGGACGGGTCGTAGTCCCGGGCGGCCAGCCGGATCTCCTCGGGATACTGGGACAGGCTCTTGATGAGGCTCTGCTCCAGCTCCGTGGACAGCAGCGCCGGGTCGATATCGGCGGCGGCGGGGACGGAGATCCCCTGCTGGGCCAGCCGGGCGATGAGGCTGCAGATCCGGGCATGGGCGTACTGAACGTAGTAGACGGGGTTCTCCGAATCCTGCCGGACGGCCAGATCCAGATCGAACTCCAGATGGGTGTTGGGCTTGGCGTTGAAGAAGAAGCGGCAGGCGTCCACGGAGATCTCGTCGAGAAGATCGCCCAGGGTCAGGGCCTTGCCGGTGCGCTTGGAGACCTTTACCGTCTCGCCGCCCCGGACCAGCCGTACCATCTGCATGATGAGGAAGTCCAGCTGCTTGTCCTGCAGCCCCAGAGCAGGGGCCGTCATGGAAGCGGCGAAGCGGATGGCGTGGCCGTGGTGATCGGCGCCCCAGACGTTGATGACCCGGTCGAAGCCCCGCTCGATGAATTTATTGCGGTGGTACGCGATGTCCACGGCGTAGTAGGTGTAAAAGCCGTTGGCACGGCGCAGGCACTCGTCCTTTTCCGCCCCGAAATCCGTGTTCCGGAGCCACAGCGCGCCGTCCTTTTCGTAGGTGCAGCCCCCGTCGGTGAGCAGCTGCACCGTCTCGGCCACGTAGCCGGACTCGTGGAGAGAGCTCTCCAGGAACCACTGGTCGAAGCGGATGCGGTAGCGCTCCAGATCTTCCTTCATACGCTGGATGTTCCGGGGCAGGCCGAAGGCGATGAAGGCCGCCCGGCGCTCGGCCTCCGGCACGTCGGCGTACTTGTCGCCGTCCTGCTCATAGATCAGTCTTGCCAGCTCCCGGATATCGTCGCCGTGGTACCCGTCCTCGGGGAAGGGCACGGCGTCCTCGCCGTGGAGCAGCTGGAGGTAACGGGCCTCAATGCTGCGGCCGAACAGATCCACCTGGTTGCCGGCGTCGTTGACGTAGAACTCCCGCCATACGTCATAGCCGGCCCGCTGCAGGACGGAGGCGAGAGTGTCGCCCAGCACGCCGCCCCGGGCGTTGCCGATGGTCATGGGGCCGGTGGGATTGGCGGAGACGAACTCCACCATGACTTTCTCGCCGTGGCCCTCGTCGCACTGGCCGTAAGCGTCGCCCTCGGCCTCGATGGCGGCCAGCACGGCGCCGTACCAGGCGGGAGCCAGCCGGAAATTGAGGAAGCCCGGCCCCGCCATCTCCGCGGAGGAGAAGTAGCTGCCCGTCAGGTCCAGATGGTCCAGCAGGGCCTGTCCGATGGCCCGGGGATTTTGTTTCATCGCCTTGGCGGCAGCCATGGCAAAGCCGGAGGCGTAGTCGCCGTTTTTCGGATCCCGGGGGATCTCGATGGAGCCGGAGATATCCGGCGCCTCCGGCAGAACGCCGGCGGAGGCGGCTTTGGCGCAGGCGGCGGCGGTGAGGGCGGCCACCTGGTCCTTCGCGGCCTGGATCAGATTCGGCATAACAGTGTTCCTTCCTGAATTGATATCGTTTGCAGGGCGCATACAGGCTGCGCGTCAGATCGTCGGACCGGAGACGGGCGCCGAGGCGCTCCGGGGCTCCTGGACGAGGATATGAAAGTGGTTTTCACCGGTGGAGAGATTTTCCACGTCCACCACGTAACGAATGTCGATGCTGCCGCCGGAATCGTCGATGGAGGCGGCGATAGAGTGGGTGTTGACGCCCACGGTGACCACGCCTGCCGCCGTCTCATAGGCGGACAGGTGCTTGCGGCCCTTCTCAAAGGTCATCTCCGTATTGATGCTGCCGCGGCGGAGCAGGGTAATGAACTCCGGGTGGATGTGGAACGTGGTCTCGGTGCCGTCAAGACCGCTGAGAGGCGTCTCCTGATAGGACAGCAGGTACGCGCCGCCCTTGCGGGCCAGGGTGCCGGGCGTCATCAGCTCGATATGCTCCGAGTCCCCGTCCAGGGAAGTCTGGGTCCCGGAGATGGAGATGATCACGTTTTTTTTCATAACGGATTCCTTTCCCGATGGGATGTCAATACTGTTCAATGTCCACCCGGGACACCTCCGGCTCCGTATCACAGCGGAGGAACAGGGAGGCCAGCCGGGCGAAATCATGGGGCTGGTCGCTGACGAAACAGCGCAGGGAACCGGCATCGGTCCCTGCGGCCAGAGCCCCGTTCTGCCGCAGGGTGGCGGCGGTGTACTGGGCGATGGCGGCGCCGGAGTCGATGAGCCGCACTGCGGGCCCCATCTGACGGGCGATGGCCTCGGACAGCAGAGGATAGTGGGTGCAGCCGAGGATCAGCACGTCGATATTCTGCGCCTGCAGGGGGGCCAGATACTCCTCCAGCACCAACTGCAGAACGGGATCGTCAGGGGAGGTCCTGCCGTTTTCCACCAGAGGCACCAGCAGGGGACAGGGGACGCTGAATACCTGCGTTTCGGGATTGAGCTGCCGGACCCGGCGCTCAAAGGCTCCGGACCGGACCGTGGCCGGCGTGCCGATCAGGCCGATGCGCCCTGTGGCGCTGGCTGCCACGGCAGCCGCAGCGGAGGGCTCCACCACGCCGAAGATGGGCAGATCATAGTCGCCCCGCACCGACTCCAGCACGGTGGTGGAGGCGGTGCCGCAGGCTACCAGGACGGTCTTCAGATCAAAGGTGCGCAGAAAGCCGATGTCCTGCTTCACATAGCGCAGCAGCGTCTCCCGGGAACGGGTGCCGTAGGGCACCCGGGCGGTGTCGCCGAAGTATATGATGGACTCGTTGGGCAGCAGGAGCCGCAGCTCCCGCACCGCCGTCAGTCCGCCGAGACCGGAGTCAAAGACGCCGATAGGCCGGTTGTCCAAAGCGGGGCACTCCCTTTCTGTTGATTCCATACCGGGCGGTCACGTCACCGGCTGGCGGAGGCCACCAGAGCCTCGCCGGCGGTGTAGATGTCGCCTGCGCCCACCGTAAGGATCAGGTCGCCGGGGGACGCCAGCTCCTGCAGGGCCTCCGTCAGCTCCAGCAGGGAGGGGAAGGCCATGGCGCCGGGGATCTGGTCGGCCAGATCGGAGGAGTAGATGCCGATCTCATTCTTTTCCCGGGCGGCGTAGATCTCCGCCAGCAGGGTGATATCGGGCCGCCGAAGCTCCCGGACGAAATCCGCAAACAGGGCCTTGGTCCTGGTGTAGGTGTGGGGCTGGAAGGCGCAGATGATGCGCCGATAGCCCAGGCTCTCCGCCATGGTCAGCAGGGCCCGCAGCTCGCTGGGATGGTGGGCGTAGTCGTCGTAGACGTCGGCGCCGTTGTACGTGCCCTTGAACTGGAACCGGCGCTCCGCGCCCACGAAATTTGCCAGGCCCCGCTCCACCACGGCGCCGTCCAGGCCAAGGGCATAGGCGGCGGCGGAGGCGGCCAGCGCGTTGCAGGCGTTGTGGCGGCCGGGAATATGCAGGACGATATGGGCGTAAGGGGCCCCGTCCACCGTCACGTCGAAGGAGGGACGCCCTCTGGAGAAGGTGAGGTTTTCGCCCCGGACCCGGGCGGGCCGGTCAAAGCCGAAAGTCAGCACGGGCCGTTCGATCCCCTCCAGCGCGCCGGTGACGCCGTCGTCGTCGGCGTTGGCCACGATGGTGCCGTCAGGCGCGGTCAGCTCCGCAAAGGCCCGGAAAGAGCGCTTGAGGTGATCCAGATTTTCAAAGTAGTCCAGGTGATCCTCCTCCACGTTCAGCAGCACGGAAATGGTGGGGAAGAAGCTGAGGAAGGAGTCGCGGTACTCGCAGGCCTCCAAAATGACGGTGTCGCCGTGGCCCACCCGGAAGCCGGCCCCCAGCAGGGGCAGGGTGCCGCCGATCATGACGGTGGGATCGCTCTCCGCCGCCATGGCGATGTGGGTGATCATGGAGGTGGTGGTGGTCTTGCCGTGGGTGCCGGAGATGCAAACGGCGTTGCGGTAGGACCGCATCAGACAGCCCCAGGCCTGGGCCCGCTCAAAGACGGGAATGCCCTGCTCACGGGCAGCGACGATCTCCCGGTTGTCATCACGGACGGCGGCGGTACGGATGAGCAGATCCGCACCCCGGACGTTTTCGGCGTGATGGCCCAGGAAGACCTCGATGCCGCAGCTTCGCAGCAGCCTCACGGCGCTGCTCTCCTGGATATCGGAGCCGGAGACGGTCATACCGGACCGCTGGAGCACCTGGGCCAGGGGACACATGGACACGCCGCCGATGCCCAGCAGATGGGCGTGGAGGCCGGGTTTCAGATAATCATGGATATCAGGCAGCGACATAGCGCGCCTCCTTTATGATCCGAGGGATGATCCCTCTAATATTTTAGAATTCTTTTATCTGACCTATAATTATACCTAATCAAAAACGTATATGCAAGAGCTGAATGATAAATCGCGGGAAGAAAATTATTTCCGCGCCCCGACCGTGCCGGAAAGGCGCCGGACCGGAGGGTGGAGATCCCGGCACGAAAAAGAGAACGGAGCCCCCCCGGAAGGCGTGCCCGCCCCCTCCATTTTGGAACATGTCACATGCGACATATAAGCAACTGAGTATCATTTTCTTCAAGGAAACAGGGGTTGTTCCACGACTTCTTTATTAAATGTTACAAAAATAAAGGTGGGGGCGGATTTCCCCTCGACAAATCTTGAGTAATGCACTATAATATACACAGCAAAACCATTTGCTAACGTTATCCATTAAAATGGTTCATTGCGAAATCCATTATTATTAAACTAGGAGGAAGAAACATGGCACAGTTACCCGCAAAGAAAGCTTTCCCGAAGAAGCCCATCGATTATGATCGCATCTGGGCTGCCACGACCACCGAGCGTCTGGCGAAGCTGAGAAAAGAGTGGGAGGATGCCCCCGTCGAGATCGTCGCTGACGACTCCGTGTCCTTCACCAAGGGCTACAACAGACATCCCGGCCTCCCCATCCACTACAGATTCGCCGAGGGTTCTGCTGAGATCCTGGACAACACCAAGCTGCTGATCCGGGACGGCGAGCTGATCGTTGGTCAGATGAACGACAAGGTCCGCGGCGCTGACATCTTCACCGCTGAGTGCCCCCAGGGCGTTCTGAACAACATCGCCAAGGGCGCGTTCGACCGTAAGTATAGTGAGACCTCCTCCGCTATCTGCACCCCCGAGACCATGGAAACCCTGCGCAAGGACGCCGAGTATTGGATCCAGTTCGCTCCCAAGCCCGAGGATGACGCTGTCAACGCCGCTCTGATCCATGAGCTGGGCGAGGGCCACATGGACCTGATGATGGACCGCTCCATGGTCATCGAAGGCATCCCCTTCCGCGCCACCCCCGAAGAGAGCATCTGGGGCCGCCTGATGCCCGAGAAGATCGGCCGCGGCCGTTCCTCTTATCGTTTCGAGCCCGCCGCTATCGGCCTGAAGAAGGTCATTCAGCTGTGCCAGCAGGAGCTGGACCGCATGAACAAGTACGGCGGCTACATGAACAAGTATCCCGACAGCCTGATGGGCAAGGTCACCCCGCTGGACAAGAAGCTGATGCTCGAGGGCATGATCCTCAACTGCGAAGCCATCATCCGCTGGGCCAACCGCTATGCTGATCTGGCCGAGAAGATGGCGAAGGAAGAGACCCGTCCGGAGCGCAAGGCTGAGCTCGAGAAGATCGCCTCCAACTGCCGCTGGGTCCCCGAGAATCCTCCCCGTGACTTCTGGGAAGCCCTCCAGGCTGTCCGCTTCATGCACGCTGCTTCTCAGAAGGAGAAGACCATGCGTAAGGAGACGGCTCTGAACCGTATGGACCTGGATCTGTACAAGTACTATGCCGCCGACAAGGAAGCCGGCCGGATCACCCCCGAGTTCGCCGTTGAGCTGTTCGGCGCTTTCCTGATCAAGACCCGTGAGGTCGAGTCCTGGGATCCCGAGACTCCCGAGATGCGTCACTCTCAGGGCACCCTGCTCCCCGACATCACCATCTGCGGCATGGACGAGGACGGCAATGACTGCACCAACGAGATGAGCTGCATCATCCTGCGCGCCATGGCCAACATGAAGTTCTCCGAGCCCACCATCTACATCCGCGTCCATGAGAAGATGGACAACGACTTCCTGAAGTTCGCTGTCAAGGCCAACATGGAGCACAAGGGCGGCTGCCCGGCCTTCCTGAATGACCGGATCGGCACCGAGAAGTGGCTGGAGTACGGCATCCCCCTGTCCTATGCCACTGACTGGCAGACCTCTGGCTGCCTGGGCTATCACCTGAACATCGGCCAGCACATCGGCGGCTTCAAGACCGTCAACCTGATCAAGTGCCTGGAGCTGGCCATCCATGACGGTTATGATCCCGTCTACAAGAAGCAGCTTGGCCCCCACACCGGCAAGTTCGTGGACATGAAGAGCGCGGAAGAGCTGGAAGAGGCTTACTACAAGCAGGCTGACTGGGCTGCCGAGCAGCTGACCCGTGACTATGAGATCCGTCACAGCATCGAGATGACCCATCCTCTGATGAGCCCGCTGAACTGCGTTATGTACTATGACTCCGCCATTGAGTACGGCGTCAACCCGACCTGCGGCGGCACTCCGTATCCCGTCCTGACCTCCATGTGGGTCGGCGAGCGCGGCACCACCGACATCGCCGATGCTCTGGCCGGCGTGAAGAAGGTTGTCTTCGACGACAAGCAGTTCACCGCTCAGCAGGTCCTGGATGCCCTGCTGGCCAACTGGGAAGGCTACGAGGAGATCTATCAGGCTTGCCTGCATGCTCCCAAGTACGGCAACGACGACGAGTATGTCGACTCCATCTTCAAGCGCGTTGCTGACAACACCACCAAGATCCTGCAGAAGCGTCCGGATCCCATCACCGGCACCAAGCCCCTGCTGTTCAAGGGCGCCGCTTCCGCTCACCTGTACTTCGGCCGCACCCTGGGCGCCATGCCCGGTGGCCACAAGGCCGGCACCCCGATCAACGACGGTGGCGTTTCCGCGATGGCCGGCGGCGACTGCTGCGGCCCGACCGCTCTGCTGAACAGCGCCTCCAAGTTCGACAGCTCCGTCTACATGGGCAACGTTCTGAACGTCAAGCTGAACAGCCAGGTTCTGAACTCCGAGGAGAAGCTGATGAACATCGTCGCTCTGATCCGTGCGTACATCGCCGAGGGCGGCTTCCACATCCAGATCAACATCCACGACCAGGAAGAGCTGATCGATGCCAGACACAACCCCGACAAGCATCGGGATCTGCTGGTCCGCGTCGGTGGCTACAGCGCCAACTTCGTCGATCTTCCCTTCGAGCTGCAGGATGAGATCATCAACAGAACCGGCCACACCCTGTAATTAACGTTTAACTACAGGCAATGGAAGGGAGCGGACAGACTATCCATCTGACCGATCGGTAGCCCTGTTTCGCTTTACATGACAACTCGCGTAAAGGGGGGCAAATTCATCTTGAGTTTGCCCCCCTTTTTACCTGTCATTTTACGCATATTCCACTTTTAAGGAGGGTCGTGGTTTATGTCCAATTCCAACACTGGTGTTGTATTTGATATCCAGAGATTCAGCATCGACGACGGTCCCGGCATCCGGACGATCGTCTTTCTGAAGGGCTGTCCTCTGCGCTGCGTATGGTGCGCCAACCCGGAGTCCCAGCAGATCGAACCGGAGATCGGCCATCACTATACGGCCTGCAAGGCCTGCGGCAAGTGCGCGGCCAACTGTCCCCAGAAGGCGATCACCATGACGCCGGACGTTGACAAGAAGCTGATGATCGACCGTTCCAAGTGCGACGTCTGTAAGATCTGTGTCGACGGCTGTATCTACAAGGCGCTCAGCTGCTATGGCTACACCGCAACCGTGGACGAGCTCTTTGAGACCGTGGCGAAGGATCGGGTCTACTATAATCTCACCGGCGGCGGTCTGACGATCTCCGGCGGCGAGGTGACGATGCAGGCGGATTTCGCGGCGGCTCTGCTGAAAAAGTGCAAGGAAGCCGATATCAACACCTGTATCGAGACGTGCGGCTTTGCCTCTGAGGCCCAGTTCAGAAAGGTCGTGCCCTACACGGACATCTTCCTGTTCGATCTGAAGTCTCTCAACGACGAGGTGCACAAGAAGTGGACCGGCTGCTCCAATGTGCCGATCCTCAAGAATCTCGATATCGCCATGCAGTCCGAGCAGCGCGTGATTATTCGGTGGCCCCTGATCCCCACGGTCAACGACACCGAGGAGAACCTTCTCGCCATGCGGGACAAGCTCGTGGAGCTGAACAAGATCAAGTACACCAGCATTGAGATCATGCCCTATCACAATTTCGGTTCCGGCAAGTATCTCATGACGCATCGTGAATATGAGCTCAAGGATCTGGAGCGTCCGTCCGAGGAACTTCTGAACAAGGTGCAGAAGCTGTTTGACGACGCGGGGATCGACTGCCTGATCCACAGGAGCTGACGAAGCTCTCATATAAATGTCATCCCGGCTTTTCCGACCCTTCTCACAGGCCGGCGGCGGGGCGTAGGGGCTGAGCGCCCATACCCCCGACGCGTGCCGGCACGAGAATGCGCCGATGAAAGCCGGGATTGTCTGCAAAAAGGGAGAATGGAATTGACTTTTTCCCGGGCAGACGCTATACTGGAATGGCACGCCGCCGGGGCAAAGGCCTGCGGCGGCAGAGCAGAGAGCGCTTTGGGGGAACACCGATGATTTATAACAATATTCTGGAGGCAGTGGGAGGCACGCCGATGATCCGGCTCTCCCGCATGGCCGATCCGAATCATGCCAGAGTACTGGTGAAGTATGAGGGGCTGAACGTAGGCGGGTCCATCAAGACCCGGACGGCGCTGAACATGATCCAGGCCGCCGAGCGGGACGGACTGATCGACCCGGCCGTCACCACGATCGTGGAGCCCACCAGCGGCAATCAGGGCATCGGGCTGGCCCTTGTGGGCGCGGTCCGGGGCTATAAGACGGTGATCATCATGCCGGACTCCGTCAGTGAGGAGCGGCGCAAGCTGGTGGAGCATTACGGCGCCACCGTGGTACTGATCCACGACGACGGCAACATCGGCGACTGCATCGCCCAGTGCCTGGCCACCGCCCGGCAGATGGAGAAGGACCTGCCCAATGTCTACATCCCGGAGCAGTTTTCCAATCCCAACAACCCGCTGGTCCACAAGCACCATACCGCTCTGGAGATTTTGGAGCAGGTGGCGGGTCCCATCGACGGCTTTTGCTCCGGCGTAGGCACCGGCGGCACTCTCTCCGGCATCGGCGAGACCCTGAAGGCCCTGAATCCGCAGATGGAGATCTGGGCTGTGGAGCCTCAGAACGCGGCGATCCTGGCCGGCGGCACCATCGGCACCCATCTTCAGATGGGCATCGGCGACGGTCTGATCCCCGACAATCTGAATCTGGAGATCTACGACCACGTCTACGTGGTCACCGACGAGGAGGCCATCCGCACCGCCCAGGATCTGGCCCGGCTGGAGGGCCTCATGTGCGGCATCTCCAGCGGCACAAACGTGGCGGCAGCCCTGAAGCTGGCGGAGAAGCTGGGCCCCGGCAAGACCGTGGTCACCATCCTGCCGGACACCGCCGAGCGGTACTTCAGCACACCGCTGTTCACCACACGGCTGGACTGATATAGAGATCGTATGTTTGCGGCTTTCGTCGGAAAGCCGCAAACGTGGTATATGCGGGTATGGCGGAACTGGCAGACGCGCAGGATTTAGGTTCCTGTGCCACCCGGCGTGTGGGTTCAAGTCCCACTACCCGTACCAAACGAGACGGCACCCCTTTGGGGTGCCGTCTCGTTTGGGATCCCCCAGGTCTCCGACGGGGAAAATCGGCGCTCCGAATTGACGCGGGTCTCCCCGCGGACCTTTTCCGGCAGGCTATGCGTCGCTCCTCCTTTCCCAAATCGAACCCGCTTCGCCGGGCTTCGATTTGGAAAAGATGAAAAAGGATCCCGATGCACAAAAAACGGCGGCGAGCATTCGCTCACCGCCGTTTTGCGCTTCCTTATTTCTTTTCGGGCGGCTTCCCGTCGTCGGGACCGCCGGTGTAGCTGCAGCCCGGGTCCACGGCGTTAGGCGTCAGGGGCACGTGGTCCGGAGGCAGCTTCAGCAGGGGCTCGGGGAGCGCGGGCTCCTCAGCCTGCTCGGCTTCCCCGGCAAAGAGCGCCTCGAATTCCTCTGCGGACATGGTCTCGTTCTCCAGCAGGAACTCCGCCACGGCGGTGAGCTTATCGAAATGCTGCTCCAGGATGTTCCGGCACCGGGCGTAGGCCGTGTCGATGATGCCCTTGACTTCCTCATCGATGAGGGAGGCGACCTCCTCGGAGTAGCTCCGGGTGTGGCCCATGCTGCGGCCGATGAAGACCTCGTCGCTGCTGCTCTCGAAGGAGATGGGACCCAGCCGGTCGCTCATGCCGTAGGCGGTGACCATCTTCCGGGCCAGCTTGGAGGCCCGCTCGATGTCGTTGGAGGCGCCGGTGGAGATGTCCCTGATCACCATCTGCTCCGCAACACGGCCGCCCATAAGGGAGATGATCTGCTCAAACATCTCCGTCCGGGACAGGTAGGGCTTGTCCTCCTGGGGCAGGGAGATCGTCATGCCGGCGGCCTGGCCCCGGGGGATGATGGAGATCTGGTGCACTGGATCGTGGGTGGGCAGGTGGCGGATGACCACCGCGTGACCCGCCTCGTGGTACGCAGTGACCCGAAGCGTGTGGGCCGACATGACCCGGCTTTTCTTCTCGGGGCCGGCGATGACCTTGATGGTGGCGGCCTCGAAGTCCTCGTTCGTGATGAAGGTGCGGCCCTCCCGGGCGGCCAGCAGGGCGGCCTCATTGGTCAGGTTTTCCAGGTCGGCGCCGGAGAAGCCCGCGGTGCTCTTGGCCAGAGACGACAGATCTACGTCCTCTGCCAGAGGCTTTTTCCGCACGTGGACCCGGAGGATCTCCTCGCGGCCCTTGATATCCGGCAGGCCCACGGTGATCTGCCGGTCGAAACGGCCGGGCCGCAGCAGGGCGGGATCCAGGATGTCCGGTCGGTTGGTGGCCGCCATGACGACAACGCTGGAGTTGGCGGCGAAGCCGTCCATCTCAACCAGCAGCTGGTTGAGGGTCTGCTCTCTCT
>JAFWDQ010000007.1 GCA_017516065.1 Oscillospiraceae bacterium | reverse complement strand
GGTGCTGTGGGCCGTGGAGAACGGCATCACCAAGGGCGTGGACGCCACTCACTTCAACCCTGACGACACCCTGAGCACCCAGCACATCGTCACCTTCCTCTACCGGACCCTGAATCCCGGTCAGGACGGCTGGGACGGCGCTGCGGCGGCCTGGGCCGGACAGAGCTACGGCGGCAGGCCCTTCGGCGTGGCCATCGCCGTGGACAACGTCACCCCCTGCCCCCGCTGGTGCGTGGTCCAGTTCCTGTACCAGGCGCTCAAGTAAGCGCCGAACGCCTGGCGGCGGCGCCCCCGCCTGGGGCAAAGCCCGCGTCCGACAGGGGGAGCGTCCCCCTCCTGCATCGTGCTGCGGGCGGAGGGCACAGCCGGCGAAAACCACAGATACCATAAAAAATCCGAGGCCGGACAACGGCCTCGGATTTTTTATGCCGCGGCGAAAAATGCCTGCAATCACAGGGTTTTTACAGCAGTCCTGCCAGCGTCGCGGTACCGGCGTCATCCGGAGTGCAGGGACACTGCCGGCCGTTGCTGTCAATGGTGCACGCCCCGTCGAGGATCAGCTGAGACACCGGGACGAAGGAATACCCCTCGCCGATCAGCGTCTCGATGATCTCCGGCAGGGCCTCCGGGGTGTGGAGGGCCGCGTTGTGGAACAGCACGATGCTCCCGGGCTCCACCCGCTCCGTCACCCGGCGGCAGATCTCGTCTGCCGGCAGGTCCTTCCAGTCCAGACTGTCCACATCCCACTGGATGGGCTCCATCCCCAGCTCCCGGACGGTCCGGATCACCGTGTTGTCGTACTCCCCGTAGGGCGGCCGCAGCAGAGTGGGCCGCACTCCGGTGACCGTCTCGATCTTGTCGTTACAGGCCTCGATCTCCGCGATCATCTCCTCCCGGCTCAGCTGGGACATATGCGGATGGGTGTCGGAGTGGTTCATGATCTCATGGCCCGCCTCCGCCAGGGCTCTCACCGACTCGGGATACTTTTCCACCCAGTCCCCCACCACGAAAAACGTGGCCCGGACGTGGTATTTTCCCAGAATTTCGATGAGCTGCTGGGTGTCCTCGTTGCCCCAGGCGGCGTCAAAGGTCAGCGCCACGGTCTTATCGTCCCGCTGGACGCAATAGATGGGCAGCTCCCGGGCCTCGCCGGAGACCCCAACCACCGCCGGATGACTCAGCACGGCGAATATCACCGCCGCCAGCAGCACCGCCGCCAGTACCGTCCGGCCCGGACGGCGGAAAAAAACGATCTTCATACCCGCGCCCCCTTTCAGGACATCCTATGTCCCCCTCCCGCCGCTTATGCGTCACGGCCCGCCCGGGATCCGAATGTCTCCCGACGGTGGAGCATGATTTGGGTATTTCTCCTAATATTTACAAAAATAGTTTTGTAGTTTTATTTGCCATTTTGCAGCACGAAAACGGGTCAGTCCGGCACCGCCCGGAGGACGGGTTCCCCGTCGCCGCGGCCGCTCCGTCCTGCCTGCGGCGGACAGGCCGGATGCACTCCGTGCTACGGTCCCCGCCGCGGCCGCTCCCGGGCGTTCTTGGGGATCCGGATGGACAGCAGGATCTCCTCTTCCGTCTCCGTCCTGCCGCACTGAACGTGAATGCCGGCCTTCCTCATCAGATCCATGCCCCGGGAGACGGTGTTCAGGAAGATGCGCACATCCTTTAATATGTACGTCACCCGCTGTGCAGGAGGCTTGTCCCCGGCAAGCAGCCGGGCGACATAGGCGTCGGTCTGGGCCACGTTGAGCCGGTGGGCCACAATGTAATCCAGGGCCCGATACTGCTGCTCCGGATCCTCCAGAGACAGCAGCGCCCGGGCATGGCGCTCCGTCAGATCCTCGTCGACCATCCGCAGCAGCAAGTCCTCCGGCAGCCGCAGCAGACGCAGCTTGTTGGCCACCGACGGCTGGCTCCGGCCCACCCGGACCGCCAGCTGTTCCTGCGACAGCCCATAGGTTTCCACGATTCTGGCCAGCGCTACGGCCTCCTCGAGAAAATTCAGATCCCGCCGCTGGATGTTCTCGATCAGCGCCAGCAGCGAGGAGTCCTCGGCGCTGACGTCCGCACGGAGGCAGGGCACCCGGTCCAGCCCCGCGCGCTTTGCCGCCCGGAGCCGCCGCTCACCGGCGATGAGCTCCCAGCTGCCATCCTCCCGCATCCGCACCGACAGTGGCTGCAGAACTCCGTACCGCCGGATCGACGCCGTCAGCTCCTCCATTGCCGCCTGGTCAAACTGGCGCCGGGGCTGGGCAGGATTCGGCGTGATCTCCCCCGGCGTGAGATACAGTAAGCCCTGGCCGTCCTCCCGCTTTTTCCACATCTCCCCCGCCTCCCTCCGGTCTTATTTCCATTTTATCCCTTTTTAAGGCAAAACAAAGTGCTTTCTGTCGAGGGAGAAAGACGGCAAAAAACCTTCGTTCCATGTAAATTATTTCCAGCTCTCGGCGATGTATCCACGGCCACGAAAAGCAAACGGCGGGCCCTCTCGGGCCCGCCAAACGCAAATAAAAGTACAAAAAAACAGGAACGTGCCGGAGCGGCACGCTCCTGTTAAATATTTCCTTATTTGTGGTACAGCTTCTTGGTCTGATACACCGGCTCGCAGGTGAGGTTGACCCCCAGCTTGCGGAAGACGTTTTCGTCCACGGCGGAGAGCATCACCGACGTATGGGCCTCACAGCCCTTCAGGAGGGGCAGCTGTTCCATGGCCCGGGCCACGATGGGGTTGGTCAGGGCCTCGATAGCCAGGGCCAGCAGGGTCTCGTCTGTGTGCAGCCGGGGGTTGTGGTTCCCCAGATGCTGGACCTTCAGCCGTTGAATGGGCTCAATGACCAGAGGTGCGATGAGCAGCATATCTTTCGGGATTACCGCCAGGGCCTTGAGGGCATTGATGAGCGCCGCCGAAGCCGCTCCCAGCAGCGGAGAGGTCTTGCCGGTGACGATGGTGCCGTTGGGCAGCTGGATCGCCGCCGCCGGTGCGCCGGTCTCCTCCGCTTTATTCACGGCCGCCGCCACAACAGGCCGGTCCTCAATGCTGACGCCGGCTTTCGTCATCAGCAGCTCCACGTTGTAGACGGCGCTGTCCTCCATACGGCCCTTTCGGCGCTCGCACAGCGTCTGATAATAGCGGCGGATGATCTCCTGCCGGGCCGCGGCGCTGACCACCTCGTCATCAGTGATGCACAGCCCGGCGGTATTTACTCCCATGTCCGTGGGCGACCGATAGGGGCTCTGACCGGTGATTCGGTCAAAAATCGCGCTGAGAACAGGGAAAATCTCCACATCCCGGTTATAATTCACCGCAGTTTTGCCGTAGGCCTCCAGATGGAAGGGATCGATCATATTCACATCGTCCAGATCCGCGGTGGCGGCCTCATAGGCCAGGTTTACGGGATGGGTCAGGGGCAGATTCCAGATGGGGAAGGTCTCGAACTTGGCGTAACCGGCCTGGACGCCCCGGCGGTGCTCGTGGTAGAGCTGGGACAGGCACACGGCCATCTTGCCGCTGCCGGGACCCGGGGCCGTCACCACCACCAGCGGGCGGGAGGTCTCAATGTACTCATTCTTGCCGTACCCCTCGTCGCTGACGATCAGCCGCACATTACCGGGGTAGCCCTCGATGGTATAGTGCTGATAGACCCGAATATCCAGCTGTTCCAGGCGTTTGCGGAATTGCATCGCGGCTCTGGGCGCGGTATCGAAGCGGGTGATGACCACGCTGCCCACAGTCAGGCCAATGGCACGAAAGGCGTCGATCAGCCGCAGGACATCGACGTCGTAGGTGATGCCCAGGTCGCCCCGGACCTTGTTTTTCTCGATATCCGTGGCGTTGATGGCAATGACGATCTCCGCTTGATCCTTCATCTCCAGCAGCAGCTTGATTTTTCCGTCCGGCTCAAACCCCGGCAGGACCCGGGCCGCATGATAGTCGTCGAACAGCTTGCCGCCGAATTCCAGATACAGTTTATTGCCAAACTGCCGCACTCGTTCCCGAATCTGCCGGGATTGCAGGTCATAGTATTTATTACAGTCGAAGCCAACCGCAGTGCCCATAGATATTCCCCCCTCGAGTTGGTATTATACCATATAGAGCCCTTCTCCTGCAATACCTTGGCGGCGTTTTCAGCCCATGTGCCGGGTGTTTCCCCTGCCTGTGTTTCACGTGAAACATCCCCCGGGACGATACCCGGAAAATGTTTCACGTGAAACACGGTCGGCCGCCGTTTTCTCCTACATTATAATATATAAGGATGTGCATAATTGACTACTTGAAGATAATCATCTGCCTTGACAGCAGGATAGGATCCTGCGACTTCCGGATAGGGGGAATCCCACATGACAGCCTGGAGGCCACCATTTTCAATCGCCTGACAGTCATTGAACCGGCCGCGTCAGAATGTGCGCAAAATGACGGTGCGGGCCCGCAATCACGGGTCCGCACCGATATTTTACACTGTTCGGTTTTTTTACGCCTCCATCAGCTTTTTCAGCGTCGTGACGGCAGGGGCCAGCTCAACGGTCTCGGCCGTTTCCTCCAGCAGGCCGGAATCGGCCGCCTGGGCAAGGGCCGGGTCGATGGGCAGGCTGCCCAGCAGGGGCAGACCCCACTCACCGGCAGTCTCAGCCACGCGGCTCTCGCCGAAAATATTATGGATGCTGCCGCAGTCCGGACAGCGGAAGCGGTTGAAGTTCTCCACCACGCCCAGCACAGGCACATTCATCAGCGTGGCCATATTTACCGCCTTTGCCACAATCATGGACACAAGATCCTGCGGCGAAGTCACCACCACGATACCATCAATGGGCAGGGACTGGAATACGGTCAGGGGCACGTCGCCGGTGCCGGGGGGCAGATCCACGAACAGATAGTCAATGTCGCCCCAGACCACGTCGGTCCAGAACTGCGTGACGGCGCTGGCGATCACAGGCCCGCGCCAGACCACGGGATCCGTGTCGTTCTCGGCAAAAAGGTTCAGGGAGATGATGGCGATGTCGTTGGCGCTGCGGACCGGCTCAATGCCCTGCTCATTGGCGGCGGGACGTCCGTAGAGCCCAAACATACGGGGGATCGAGGGCCCGGTAATGTCGGCGTCCAGGATGCCGACCCGGAAGCCGGCCCGGCGCATGGCCACGGCCAGCAGGGAAGTGACGGTGCTCTTGCCGACGCCGCCCTTGCCGCTCATGACGGCAATCACTTTCTTAATATGTGCGCCGGGATTGGGCGCGGCCAGAAAATCCTCCGGCTTTGAACGGTGGGCACAGGAGGCCCCGCAGGTGGAACAGTCATGGGTGCACGCTTCAGACATGGAAAAACGCCTCTTTCTTTAGAAAAATCATTCCAGGCTGCCGTGGGGGCGGCCTTTTCTCAGTACTGATAGACGCCGCCGCCGATAAATTCCCGCAGAAGAGACGCGGGCGGCACATATTTATCCTCCAGAGGAACAAAGCGCCGGAGGAATTCGCAGAGCGCTTTCAGCTGCTCCGAGGGATTTTTCACCTCTTCAAACAGCGGCAGGGCATAATCCCGCATGGCGCAGAGCTCATAGGAATGCGTGGTATTCAGGTGAAGATTCGCCTGATTCTTATACGGGTCGATGTAGATCCGCTCTCCCCGACGGATATTCTGCCACATTTTCAGCGTTTCCTCCGCCGTGCAGCTGCGGAATTTTGCGTCCCGGACCGTCCGTCGGATCAGGCGGACCCAGCCGCGATTAAAAATCTCTTCTCCGTCATAAAAATCCGCATGGGGACTCATATACAGCTTGGCCGCATCGACCCAGCGGCCGCTGATGTCATCATTGAGGGCATGGATACCCTCAAAGATGGCCATTTCCTGATGCCCGAGCCGCAGAGGCGTCGCCCGATCCGGGTCCCGACGCTGCCTGGAAAAGTCATAGTACGGCACCATGACCTCCTCTCCGGCGGAAAGAGCGGCGATCTGCTGATTCATCAGGTCGATATCCAGACACAGGGGAGACTCCAGATCCGGCTCCCCGGAGGGCGTTCTTGGACATGAATCAATATCCAGAGTTTTGTAATAATTATCCATTGAGAGCACGTGGGCGACGATCCCCTGCTTTTCCAGCGCCCTGTCCAGTTTCATGGCGGTGGTGGTCTTGCCGGAGGCAGAGGGGCCGCAGACCAGCATGATGCGGCAGTCGGTCCTCCACATGCGATAGATAATGCGCTTCGCCAGCCGGTCAATACGGCGGCGGAAGGCGGCGTCGCAATCCTCCACGAAATCAACAGGGTCGGAAACGACTCTGCTGTTGATCAGAGAAAGATCATATATCATAAAGGAAAGCCTCCTTTCCAGGGGTCTATCAAACTTGCCGGAATGAAAGGCTCCCGGCGGCGTCACTGCCGGAACGGCGGGCCGTCCCGGCCAGGCTCACGGCAGCTCCAGGGCCGCCTTTTCAGCTCTGAGACTGTCGATACGTTCAATATATTCATAGGGGTACTTCGGGTTGCACACCCGCCGGATCCGGCCCGGAGAAACCAGCTTCGTTACGCCGCCGCCGCCCACGGAGAGGATGGTATGCAGCTCCTCCATCATGCAGATATTGTATAAATTCTCATAACCGGGCAGGGCCCAGCCCACGTTTTCAAAGCCGCCGGACATAAATTTCTGGCGGTAGAGATAGTAGGGGACGTAGCCTGCCGCCCGCAGTTTCGCGTCCGCGCCGTCCAGCATGGCCGCCACTGCGGACGCCTCCGGCAGCGGGGTCTGTTCCAGCGTCAGCTGCGAACCCCGCTTCAGGGCCAGGGTATGGATGGTAATATTTTCCGGCCGGAGCTCCAGCAGCCGGTCCAGACTGGCGTCGAAGCCAGCCTCGCTGTCGCCGGGGAGCCCGGCGATGAGGTCCATGTTGAGGCAGGGGAGCCCCGCCTCCCGGGTCATGGCCACGGCCCGCTCCACATCGGCCACCGTGTGCCGCCGTCCGATGGCGGCGAGAACGGCGTCCTGCATGGTCTGGGGATTCACGGAGACCCGGTCCACCCCGCGGCGGACCATCACCGCCAGCTTCTCCTCCGTAACGGTGTCGGGCCGGCCCGCCTCCACCGTCCGCTCCGTACAGCCGGACAGGTCGAAGGAGGCCTCCAGCGCCGCCAGCAGCTGATCCAGCTGGGCCGCCGTCAGCGTGGTGGGGGTACCGCCGCCGATATAGAGGGTGCGGACGGTCTTTCCCGCCCGGCGCAGGGCCTCTCCCGCAGCCTCGATCTCCGAGAGCAGCGCCGTCAGAAAGGGCTGCACCAGCTTCAGGGACTTTTCCACGGAGTGGGTGACAAAGGAGCAATACGCGCACCGGGAGGGACAGAACGGGATCCCTACGTAGAGGGACAACTCGTTGGGCCCCAAAGCATTCCGGGCGCGGATATGGGCCTCGGCGGCATCGAGACAGAGCCGCCTGCGGGGCGCGCTGACGCAGTAGAGGTCACGGAGCAGGGCGTCGGTCTGGCCGCGGTCCCGACCCTCGTCCATGAGCCGCACCGCCAGCTTCGGCGGCCGCACGCCGGTCATGGCGCCCCAGGGGGGCGTGACGCCGGTACAGGCCACGGCGGCCCGGAAAAAGGTCAGCTTCACCGCCTGTTCCCGGTCCCGGTCCCCGGCGTCCGCCGGCAGAGTCATGGCCTCATGGGCTGTGCGGCCGTCAACCGTGAGGTCCGCCGTCACGGCAGCGCTGGCGGAGGTCTCGGTCAGCCGGGAGTAAAGCGAATCTCCGGCCGCCGGGCCGTCGGGATAGACGGGGCGCTGCTGCGGGAACAGGATCAGCAGCATCTGCTCCACGGCGTACCGGAAGGCGTGGCCGGTGAGGTAGAGGTTCACAGGGTACCGCCGGGCAGGGAGGGATGCTCGCCGGCGGCCAGCATATAGTAGTTGCTCCGGCGCTCCCGCTCCAGGGTGGAGGGCATCTCATGGCCCGGCAGGACCTGATAATCTCCCTCCAGGTCCCGGATGCGGCCGAGACTGTTCAGGATCTCGGGATAGCTGCCGCCGGGAAAATCCGTCCGGCCGCAGGAGCCGCAGAAGAGGGTGTCCCCGGTGATGAGGACGCCGTCCATGACAAGGGTCACGGAGCCGGGAGAGTGGCCCGGGGTGTGCATCACCCGGAAGCGCAGGTCCCCGCCGAAATCCAGCTCGTCCCCCTCGCCGTAGTGGCGCAGGTCATTGACGCCCTGGGGATAGTAGCTGAAGTCCGAGGGTTTTTCTGCAACCTCTGCCTTATGAATATACACAGGCACGTCGGCATAGGCCAGTACCTCCGGCACCGCCAGAACATGGTCGAAATGGCCGTGGGTCAGAAAAATCGCAACCGGCGTGCAGCCGGATTCCCTGATCTTCTTCACGACGCGAACACCGTTGTCGCCGGGATCCACCACAACGCAGCGGCCCTCGTCACAGACCAGATAGCAGTTGGTACCCAGCATGCCTACCGGCACATTGATGATATTCATAGGATGGAACGCCTCCTTATCTTACGCCCGGGCAAGGCCGCCGAGGCGCGGAAAACGTTGGGGCAGAGCGGTTTTATGCGGGCAGTTCCGCCGTGTCCAGCAGGATGGTCACCGGGCCGTCGTTGACGGAGGCCACGGCCATATCCGCGCCGAACTCCCCGGCCGCCACGGTGAACCCGCGGTCCCGGCAGCCGGCGATGACCCGCTCATAGAGTTCTCTGGCCAGCTCCGGACCGGCGGCGGCGGTGAAGCCGGGTCGCCGGGACCGGCAGTCGGCATACAGGGTGAACTGGGAGACGATCAGCAGCCCGGCCCCGGCATCCGCCGGATTTATATTCATCTTTCCTGCGGCATCCTCAAAGATCCGCAGACCGCAGATCCGGTCCGCGATCCGGTCCGCCTGCTGCTCCGTATCGTCCCGATGGACCCCCAGGAGCACCAGAAGGCCCGGGCCGATGGCGCCGACGGTTTCCCCCGCCACCGTCACGGAGGCGGAGGTCACACGGGTCACCACTGCGCGCATGGACATCGCTCCCTTTCGACAAAAAACGCCCTCATTCCGGACAGAACGAAGGCGCAATATATTTCCGCCCGACTCATTGTAACACAAAAGCCGGACGGGGGCAAGGGCCTCAGGTTTTCGGCGAGAGGATGGCCCGCCAGTCCAGATCGCCCCGGGCCAGGCCGTGGATGAGCATCTCGGCGGTGGCGATATTGGAGGCGAAGGGAACGTTGTACTGGTCGCAGAGATGGGTGATCTCCGACAGCTCGTGATCCATATCATGGGAGTGGGGATCCACAAAGAAAATCACCATGTCGATCTCACCGTAGGCGATCCGGGCGCCGATCTGCTGCAGTCCCCCATGGGAATGGGAGAGGTACTTATGGATCTGCAGGCCCGTGGCCTCCTCTACCAGCTGACCGGTGGTCTGGGTGGCACAGACGGTATGCTTTGAGAGGATGCCGCAGTACGCGATACAGAAATGTACCATCAAATCTTTTTTCTTGTCATGGGAGATGAGCGCTACGGTCACGGAAATCATCCTTTCAGGCGGCGTTATAGCCGGCGCGGCAGCCCGGTCTGTTCTCCGGTCAGACGACGTGCAATATGCTGATAGGCGGCGCCGGCGCCCCGGCGGCGGGGAGCCGTGATCAGCCGCCCCTGGTGGTTATACAGGGGAACATCGGCGTCCTCGGGGATCAGCCCCAGCAGGGGCAGTCCCGTTGCGTCCATGGCGTCGTCCACGGTCAGAGACATCCGCCGCAGAAGCCGGCGCCGGATCTGATTGACGACAAGGAAGACAGATGCCTTGTCCATAGCCCGCAGCTCCTGGGCCACGCGCTGGGCGTCCCGGAGACTGGCGGCGGTGGGGGTAGCCACGACGATGGCCCCGTCGGCGGACGCCGCGGCTACATAGAAGCCGATATCCAGTCCTGCGGGGCTGTCGATCAAAATGAAGTCATATCGGGTCCTGGCCTCCCGGAGCAGGTCCGACAGGGCGTCCCTCTCCAGCTCCGCCGTGGACATACGGTAGGGGGCCGCCAGCAGGTTCAGGCCGGGCCGGTCGGGATGGGGAACCACGGCCTGCTCCACGGTACAGGAGCCGGCCAGCACATCGGACAGGTCCAGCACCACGCGGTCGGAGAGCCCCAGACAGAGATCCAGATTCCGCAGGGACAGATCCGCGTCGATACAGAGCACGGTCCGGCCCACCATGGACAGGGCCGTACCGACGCCTGCCGTCACCGAGGTTTTGCCGGTTCCCCCCTTGCCGGAGGTCACCGCGATCACCGTTCCGTTTCTCATACCGCACCCGCCTTCAGTATGTAAGTATACCACAAGAAATGGCATAAATCAATAGAAATCTTTGTGCAGATTAGTTGTAAACACAAGTTTTTTCGCCAAAAACGCCCAAAACAGCCCAAAAAAACGCCCCGCAGCGCCCGAATGGGGCTGTGGGGGCGGTCCGACGGCCCCCGGAGAGGGGCGGCGGGCGGTATTTTTACAGGCTATCCCTGGGCTTCCTTCTTCATTTTTGCCCAGGTCCGGGGATAGAGCGCCGGTGTTGGAGCACGTTTTTCCGCACGGATCACCCGGCGGACCGCGTCGTCCTCCGGCAGGGTATAGGTGAAGGCAGGCAGCGGCTCGCCCCCCAGCTTTCGCAGCAGCGGCAGTGCGGCGGCGGTCTCCGCCTCACAGTCCTCGGCCTTCATGGCCAGGAGCTGGCCCCCCACCCGAAGGAAGGGCAGCGTCAGCTCCGCCAGCAGTGCCATGGCCGCCACGGCCCGGGCGGCGGCAAAGTCGAACTGTTCCCGAAACGCCGGGTCACGGCCCAGCTCCTCGCCCCGGCCCTGGACGCACCGCACGTCGTGAAGACCCAGGGCGGCGGCGGTCTCCCGGAGGAACGCCACCTTTTTCCCCGTGGCGTCCAGCAGGGTCAGCCGCAGATCGGGCCGGAGGATCTTCAGCACCATGCCGGGAAACCCCGCGCCGGTGCCCACGTCGATGAGAGTCCCGGCCCCTGGCTCAAAGCACCGCAGCAGGGCGGCGGAGTCGAGGATATTCCGCCGGGCAAAGGCCTCTGGCTCCCGAACGGCCGTGAGGTTCATCACCTGATTGCGCTCCAGGACCGTCCGGCCGTAGCGAGCCAGCAGGTCGATCTGTCGGGCCTCCGCCGGGATCTCCATGGCGGCCAGCCCTGTCTTCAGGATGGATTCCATGGCGTCACCTCAGCGGAAATTGTTCAGCAGATCCGGGATGCCCACGTACAGGCACAGGATCACGGCAACGGCGCAGACCGCCAGAATGCCCCACATGCCTCCGCGGCCCCGGCCGGATTGCCGGGACCGCCAGACGGACATGACACCCAGGCCGACAATGGCGGGGATCAGCATCAGGGTGGGGATCCCCGTGATCAGTCGGCCTGAGAACAGATTATAAAACGTCAGAAACAGGATGATGGCCATATAGGCCAGTCCGATCCACGCCAGGATTCGCTTATTCACCCTTGTTCTGCTTGGCAAGCAGGTCGCGGATCTCGGTGAGGAGCTCCTCGGAGGTCGGTCCGGCAGGCTCTTCCTCGACGGCCTCCTCCTGCTTCTTTCTCTTCTCGGCGGCTTCGCGGGCCTTGTTGAAGGCCTTGACGATCAGGAACACCACCAGCGCCACCAGAATGAAGTCGATGATGGTGCCGATAAAGGTGCCGAACCCGAGGGTAACGCCTGCGTCGACGACCTCGCCCGCCTCGTCCAGGGTGGCGGGAACGATGACCCAGTTGAGGATATCCGTCAGGTCTCTGCCGCCGCAGAGCAGACCGATGGCCGGCATGATGACGTCGTTGACCAGGGAGGTGGTGATCTTGCCGAAGGCTGTGGCGATGATCACGCCGACGGCCATGTCGAGGACGTTGCCCCGGCTGATAAACTCCTTAAACTCCTTGATCAGGCCTTTTTTCTCTTTCTTCTCTTCTTCTGCCATGAGGAATGCCTCCTTTTCAAGAATGAAAATGACATATCTTCGCCTATGTTACGCCGCAAAGCGCGGCGACAGGGGCCTTATTTGGCGCGGGGGACCAGCAGTTCCCTGCCCCCCATATAGGACCGCAGGATGGCAGGGACGCGGACGGAGCCGTCGGCCTGCAGGTTGTTTTCCAGCAGGGCGATGAGCATCCGGGGCGGCGCCGCCACGGTGTTGTTCAGGGTGTGGGGCAAATACTTTTTCCCGTCCTCGCCCTGAACGCGGATCTTCAGCCGACGGGCCTGGGCGTCGCCCAGATTGGAACAGGAGCAGACCTCAAAATACTTCTGCTGCCGGGGGCTCCAGGCCTCGATGTCGCAGGACTTCACCTTCAGGTCCGCCAGATCGCCGGAGCAGCACTCCAGCTGGCGCACCGGGATGTCCATGCTCCGGAACAGCTCCACGCTGTAGCGCCACATCTTCTCATACCAGGCCATGCTGTCCTCGGGACGGCAGATGACCACCATCTCCTGCTTCTCGAACTGATGGATGCGGTAGATGCCCCGCTCCTCGATGCCGTGGGCGCCCTTCTCCTTCCGGAAGCAGGGGGAATAGCTGGTGAGGGTCTGGGGCAGAGCGGATTCCGGCAGCAGCCGGTCGATGTACCGGCCGATCATGGAGTGCTCCGAGGTGCCGATGAGGTAAAGATCCTCCCCCTCGATCTTGTACATCATGGCGTCCATGTCGCCCTGGCTCATAACGCCCTCCACCACATTGCCCCGGATCATGAAGGGCGGGATGCAGTAGGTGAAGCCCTTGCCGATCATGAAGTCCCGGGCGTAGGCCAGCACGGCGGAGTGGAGCCGGGCCACGTCCCCCATGAGATAGTAGAAGCCGTTGCCGGAGACCCGGCCGGCGGCGTCCATGTCGATGCCGTCCAGGGACTCCATGATATCCGTGTGGTAGGGGATCTCAAAGTCCGGCACCAGAGGCTCGCCGAACCGCTCCACCTCCACGTTGCAGCTGTCGTCGGGTCCGATGGGCACGGAGGGGTCGATGATATTGGGGATCTGCAGCATGACCTCCCGGAGCTGCCCCTGCAGCAGGTCCTCCTGCTCCTCCAGGGCCGCCAGGCGGTCCGCCTGGGCCCGGGATTCCTCCATGGCGGCCTCGGCCTCCGCCATCAGAGACGGATCCTTTTTGGCCTTGCCCATGAGCATGCCCACCTTCTTGGCCAGCGTGTTGCGGTTGGCCCGGAGGGTGCTGGCCTCTGTGGTGGCGGCTCTGTTTGCGGCGTCCAGCTCCAGGGCCCGGTCTACCAGCGGCAGCTTGGCGTCCTGGAATTTTTTGCGGATATTCTCCCGTACAAGCTCGGGATTTTCCCGTACAAACTTAATATCAAGCATGATCGATCCCCTCAGTCCTCTCATAGGTGGCCGCCGCCGCGGCGGCGGGGTGGTCCAGCGTTGTGCTGCCCAGCTCCATGCAGTAGGACAGCAGCAACAGCAGGACCACGGCGATGAACATCACAAAGAAATAGGTGATGAGCTTTGTCTTTCTGCTGCGTCTCAACGGCGGACGCTCCCTTCTCCGGACCCCAGGCTCCGCAGGGCGTCCAGCAGACGCTCAAAGTCCTCTTCTCCGTAGTATTCCAGTTCAAACCGGCCCTTTTTCTTGCCGCTGACGATCCGGACCTTGCGGCCCAGCCCGGCGGTGAGGTCCGCCTCCAGAACGGCCATATAGTCCACCTCGTCGGTGTGCTTCACCGGCTCCGTTCTCGCGGTCTCCTCCCGGAGCTTTTTGACCAGCCGCTCCGTCTGGCGGACGGACAGGCCCTCCGCCGCCGCGCGTCTGGCGGTCTCCGTCAGCAGTCTGGCGTCCTGTAGTCCCAGCAGCGCCCGGGCGTGGCCCCCGGACAGGGAGCCCTCCTCCACCAGCAGGCGGACCTCCTGGGGCAGCTGCAGCAGCCGCAGGGCGTTGGCCACGGCGGGGCGTGACTTGCCCACCTGTCCGGCGATGGCCTCCTGGGTCATGCCGTAGGTCTCCGCCAGCACCTGATAGCCCTGGGCCTCCTCCATGGGGTTGAGGTCCTGCCGCTGGAGATTTTCGATCAGCGCCAGCTCCATGCCCCGCTGGTCGTCGGCCTCCACCACGATGGCGGGGACCTTGTCCAGTCCGGCGATCCGGGCGGCCCGCCAGCGGCGCTCTCCGGCGATGATCTGGTAGTAGCCGGAGGCCAGCCGCCGCACCAGCAGCGGCTGCAGGATGCCGTGGATGCGAATGGACTCCGCCAGCTCCGCCAGGGCCTCGTCGTCAAAATTCCGCCGTGGCTGGCAGACGCCGGCCTCCACCTGAGACAGCGGCAGCTGCAGCACGCTCTCCTCGGTGGTACGCAGCACATCGTCGCCCAGCAGGGCGCTGAGGCCTCTGCCAAGTCCGCGTTCCGTCATGACTCCATCTCCTTTGCCGTGACGCCGTTCTTCTCCAGAAACTCCCGGGCCAGCGCCCGATAGGCCTCCGCTCCCCGCGCGGTCCCGTCATAGGCCAGCACGGGCTTGCCGTGGCTGGGGGCCTCCGACAGCCGGACGTTCCGGGGGATGGGTGTGGCATAGACCTGGCCGGGGAAGAAGCGTTTCAGCTCCGCCGCCACCTGCATGGTGAGGTTGGTCCTGCCGTCGTACATGGTCAGCAGCACACCCTCCAGGGCCAGGCCGGGATTCAGGCTCCGGCGCACTACCCGCAGGGTGCTCATGAGATCGGACAGTCCCTCCAGGGCATAGTACTCGCACTGCATGGGCACCAGCACGGAATCGGCGGCGCACAGGACGTTGAGAGTCAGCAGCTCCAGAGAGGGGGGGCTGTCCACTATAATGAAATCGTAGTTGTCCGCAACGGTGGCCAGCGCGCTGCGCAGCAGGTGTTCCCGGCCCTCGATGGCGATCATCTCCACGCCGGCCCCGGCCAGACTCTTGTTGGCGGGCAGCAGGTCGCCGTAGGGGGTGCGGACCACGGCCTTTTCGCAGGCCGTGCCCCGGATCAGCACGTCGTAGACGGTGGGCGAGGCGGCGACCTTGTCCACCCCCATGCCGGAGGTGGCGTTGGCCTGGGGATCGAAATCGGCCAGCAGCACCCGCCGGCCCATCTCGTGGAGGGCCGCGGTAAGGTTGACGGCCGTGGTGGTTTTGCCCACGCCGCCCTTCTGGTTGACGACAGCTACTGTCTTCGCCATGATGCAGCCCCCCTTCAAAAAATTTTTTGCAGAGTCTTATTCTTTATTATAACACAGGAAAACTTCTTTTCAATGACTCCTCCGCATATTTTTGCACCATTTTGCCGCGCTTTCCCTCCGTTTCACAGCCTGGCGCCTGAGAGGCGACAAAACCAGCCGGATTTTCCCCCTTGACAAACCAGGCGGGGCGTGGTAGTATCTCCCTGTCCCGTTAGTAGAACGTTTGTTCTATTATGAGGCGGGCAGACCCAGGGCTCACCCCGAGGGCTTTTCCTTTTTTCATGTCTCCCGCCCGCAGGCGGCAAAACCATTTTGTGAAAGGGAATGCCCCTTCCGGGGGACCTACTTTCTGTGCGCGACAGAAAGTAGGCAAAGAACGCGCCAAAGGGAGACCCCTTGACAAGGGGTCCCCCTTGTGGAATCCCCTCCCTTATGACAGGAAAATACCAGCCTCACAAATACGCTGGCCGGCAGAATCCTGAACTGTCCGGCGCAACCCACCCGCGCTGGCGCGCTACGTCGGCACAAATTCCATATCATTTGCTTGCGTCGGCACAAGCTCCGTATCCCTCGCTTCCCTGCAAGCGGGAAAGCGAGATCATTCCACTGTGCCTCCTTTCCGGCCAAAACCCGTTCCACTGGGCTTTTGGCCGGGTGAACGCGAAAGCAAACTCACTCCATTGCGCCTCCTTTCCAAACCGGACCCGCTGAAGTTGGGCTCCGGTTTGGGTGTTGAGGCTGACCGCCAGTCCGTGCCCTCCAAGGTGCACCCCGCAAAGCTGAGCCGCAGCAGGCGTACTTGTTCCAGCGCAGAGGTGCTCCGCAAGGACGGCATCAGCGACAGCGGCGCAGATGCTGACACAATCCTGTCCTGCTGCGCCGGATATAGAAGAACGCACCGTCGTCCCCTGCCGAAGGAAAGTCCAGAAAACCATGGGTTTTCTGGCGCGTTCTTTGCCTACTTTCTATCGCGAAATAGAAAGTAGGCCGCCGGAGGCACGTTCCCACCCCGCCCGCAGGCGGAAAAAGCAAAAAACGCGCCCGCCCAAAGGGCAGTCGCGTTTTTGGTGGAGGAGGGTGGATTCGAACCACCGAAGTCGTTGACAACAGATTTACAGTCTGCCCCCTTTGGCCACTCGGGAACTCCTCCGTATGAAGTTGTGGAGCTGGTGGACGGACTCGAACCCCCGACCTGCTGATTACAAATCAGCTGCTCTACCAACTGAGCTACACCAGCACGCCGTCCACAGCCGCAAATAGTATAATAACAGAGCGCACATGCTTTGTCAAGAGAAAAAACTCGGCATATCGCTACATTTTTGATCGTTCAGAGAGGTATCCCATGGAAAAACAGACCCCGAACATCTGGCCTGCTCTTGCCGAGCTGGCACCCATGTACCAGGAGACGGCCCAGGTGCTGGCAGAGCGGATCAAGCTCCTGCGGGCCCAGCCGCCGGACCCCGGGAACCGGCATGTGCTGGCCCGCCGTCTGGCGATGCTGGAGGCAATGCGCCGGGAGGCCCGGGAGCTCTCCGTCCTCACCGCCCGATACTACGAAAGGGGATATTTCAGAAATGCAAAATATACCGTCTAACCATGGAGCCGTCCGCTCCCCGGACCTGGCCGTCTGGCTCCAGTCGGAGGCCCCGGACAACTCCATGCAGCACCGGTTCCTCTGTCGGTCCCTGCGCCGGGCCATCCGGCAGGAGCTGACGCCGAAGCAGGCCCAGTACATCACCATGTATTACATGCAGGGCATGAACACCACCCAGATCGGCGACGCCGTGGGCGTGAGCCGGTTCACCGTGGCCCGGACCATCCAGCGGGGCCGCGCTCGGCTGCGCCGGGTGCTGGATTACAGTCTGGAGTTCCCGGATGACGACTGAAAAAACGGAGGAAGCCTTGCGCTTCCTCCGCTTTTGTCTGTCAAAAACGCCCCCGGAGACGCGTTCTCCCGCTCACAGACGGGGAACATCCCTTTGCAAAAGGGTTTATTCCGCCTGCGGGCGGGGGAACCCTCCGGGGGCCTACTTTCTGTATCGCGACAGAAAGTAGGCAAAGAACGCGCATAGACACCGATGGTTTCTATGTACTTCCTTCCTCGTTCTGACGAAAGTACCGGCAAAGACAGCTCGGCGCAGCATGACAGGATTGTGCCTGCTTCCAGCATCACTGCCGTCCGTCTCTGTCGAATCGGCTGTTTCTCCTCTGTTCCTGCGCCTCGGAGGGTGCGAATCGGCGGCCAACCTCAAAACCCAAACCGGAGCCCGGCTTCAGCGGGTCCGGTTTGGAAAGGAGGCGCAATGGAATGAGTTTGCTTACGCGTTTACGCGCAAGCAAATGATATGGAATTTGTGCCGACGTAGCGCACCAGCGCGACGCGGTTGCATCAAGCAATTCAGGGCTCTGCCGGCCGGGGTGGTTGTGAGGCTGAGACTACCCTGTCATAAGGGAGGGGATTCCACAAGGGGAACCCCTTGTCAAGGGGGTCCCCTTTGGTGCGTTCTTTGGTGACTTTCTGTCGCATACAGAAAGTCACCCGCCGGAGGCACGTTCCCCTTTTGCAAAAAGGCTTTTCCGCCTGCAAAAAGCACAAAAAAGGATGACCCTTGTGGATCATCCTCTTTCTTTACGCTTCGTTGACCAGCTTGCCGGTGATGTGCTCCGGAACAAGGGCGCACAGGAGCGTTCCGGCGGCGAATTTCGCGATCTCCTCGTCGATATACGCCTCGTCGTCGGTGAATTTGCGGCTCAGGGCCCGGGTGATCCGCTCCAGGGTCTCCCGGTCCTCGATGATCTCCATGCGGCCGAAGACGATGACGCTGCGGATGTTCAGGGCCCATTCGCCCTCCTTGCGGTACCCGGCGTCACAGACGCAGAAGGAGGCCTTGTCATGGCGGCGCATGGCATCCACCCGGTGTCCCTTTTTGCCGCCGTGGAAGTACAGCTTCCCGTCCTCCGGGCAGTAGTAGTGGTTCAGGGGCACGCCGTAGGGATAGTCGTCATCCCCCAGCAGACTCAGGACGCCCCGGAGCTCACGGGTCAGGACCTCGATACACTCCGCGTCGGACAGCTGCTGCTTCCGGCGCGCCATCGGACGAAACATCATATCCCTCCTGTTCGATCAGTCGTAGGCGATACCAAGCCAGCCGGGCTCTCCGGGCAGCTCCACCCGGTCATAGCCCCGGATCAGGCCGAAGGGCCGCACCTCGCCTCTGTCGGTGCACAGCCATTCCGGCGTGCGGACCACGCAGCGCTTCGCCTTCATGGCCGCCGCCACGGCGGCGATGAGGGCGTCCTCCTCGCCGGGATCCGTGAGCAGTTCCTTGATCAGCACCGTGCCGTCGGGCAGCCGCTCGGCCAGGGCGCAGGCGTCCCTGCCGATACCGTAGAGATCGCCGCCGGAGACCCTGGCGAATTTCCGGGCGAACTCGATGGCGTCGGTGTTGCAGCTGACGTAATAATGACCCTTCAGCATGGCCTCCCGGCGGCGGCGGTACTCCGCGGGCTTCAGCACCGGGGCGGCCGCCGTCTCCGGCAGGTCCTCAACGGTGAACTCCCGCAGGGAAAAGGCGTCGTGGAAGCCGCCCTTTTCAAAGGCGGCCCGGGAGGCGTCGTTGGCCGGGACCACCAGGGCGCAGTCCTTCTTCTGGGCCCGGAAGACCATGTCCGCCGACTGCAGCAGCGTCTCCAGAAAGCCCAGCCGCCGCCGGTCCTCCCGGGTGGTGACGGCGTAGAGATACATCGCCTCCAGCCGGGTGCCGTCAGGCTCCACTGTTATCATGGGCAGAGTCGCCATCATGCACACCGGCACCTTGTCCTCCTCCAGGATCAGGGTTTCCGTGCGCTGATAGCGGTTTTTGAAATAGCATTCCAGATATGGCTCCTCCCCGGGGAAACCCTGCTGCCAGAGCTCCCGGAGGGCCTTCTCCTCATTGGGACGGGGCCGCCGCGTTCCCAGTGTTCCGATCATTGCCGTTACCTCCGTTCGTTGGTATGATACACCCGCTCACAGAGAGTCGGGTCCGAAGCCGTGGGGCAGAAGCTCCCGCAGTCCGGTCTTCAGCACGCTGCCGTCGCCGCCGCAGCAGAGCAGCTCCAGCTCCGGGGCGAATTCATAGAGCACCTGCCGGCACATGCCGCAGGGGGTGCAGGGCCCGTCGGCCCGGGAGATCACTGCCAGCCGGACAAAATCCGTGTGCCCCTCGCTGACGGCCTTGGCAACCGCCGTCCGCTCCGCGCAGATGCCGCAGGGGGACGACGCGTTTTCCACGTTGCAGCCGGTGAACACCGTGCCGTCGGCGCACAGCAGCGCCGCCCCCACGGGATAGCGGGAATAGGGCGCGTAGGCCCGGTCCAGCATGGCCTGCGCCGTTTGGATCAGTTCTTGTTCCGTCATGGGAAGAGACCTCCTAATCTTTCAGAAGCTGATGGTTCCGCCAGCGGCCCCGGAAGTAGAAGATGAGGCCCACGGCGGAGGAGAGGATGGTGGAGCAGCCCACGCACAGGAAGATGGCCAGCAGGCCGCAGCCGAAGCCCTTCACCAGCACCGCGGCCAGGATGATCCGGATGGCGATGAGGGCGCAGCCGGAGTTGATCATGGAGAACAGGGAAAAGCCCACGCCGTTGGCCAGGGCGTTGCAGCTCTGGGTTATGGCGCCGAAGAACATGGCGATGCCGATGCACCGCAGGAACATGGCGCCGATCCGGATCACCTCCGGGTCGGTGTTGAACAGACTGATGAGGAAGGCGGGGCAGAGCTGGAACGGCAGCTCCAGCAGAAGGGAATAGATCACCACGATGAGCAGGCCGTTTTTGAAGACGCTGTTGACCCGCTCCACCTTTTTCGCGCCCATGTTCTGGGCCACCATGGCGCCCACGGCGCCGTTGACGGCCAGATGGGGCATATAGGTGAGGTTCTCCACCTTTGTCGCCGCCCCCGCGCCGGCGGAGGCCGCCACGCCGAAGGGGTTGATCAGACCGATGACGAACAGGCCGGCAAACTGCAGGACCAGAGACTGGATCGCCGTGGGAAAGCCCACCCGGAGGATCAGGGCCAGCTCTCTGCCGAAAATGCGCAGCTCTCTGCCGCTGAGCATCTCGCCCTGCCGGATCATGTAGATCAGCGCGCAGACGCAGGCCACCAGCTGGGCGATGACGGTGGCCCAGGCGGTGCCCTCCGCTCCCATGTGGAGCACGCCGACGAACAGCAGGTCCAGACCCACGTTCAGCACCGCCGCCACGATGATGAAATACAAGGGCCGCCGGGAGTCGCCCACGCCCCGGAGCAGACAGGCAATGCCATGATAGCCAATGACGAAGATGGAGCCGCTCAGCGTGATGGTGGTATACCGCACCGCGCCGGCCCAGGCCTCGGCGGGGGTGTGCAGGGCGCCCAGGATCGGGCTGCGCAGGGGCAGGAAGATCGCCGGGATCAGCACGCCCATGATGACGATGACGCAGAGCATGGTGCCCACGGTGCGCCGGACGCCGTCCATGCGTCTGGCGCCGAAGAACTGTCCCACCACGATCTGGCTGCCCATGCACACGCCGAAGCACAGGGCGTTGACCACGTTATTGAGCTGGCTGCCGATGTTCACCGCGGACAGGCCCGCGGTGCCGACGAAATTGCCCACCACCAGCATATCGGCCATGCCGTAGAGGGCCTGCAGGATATTCGCCAGCAGGATGGGGAGCGAGAACCGGAGCAGCTGGGGCCCCACTCTGCCGACGGTGAGATCTGTCATATGAGATGCCAAACGATCGCCTTCTTTGTCTGAGTTGGATCATGCCTTTTCCGCCGGCTTCTGCGGCGGCTTCAGCAGCCGCCGGTTTTTCCATCTGCCGCTGAGATAGTAGATCACGGCGGCGGGAACGGAGCAGACCGGGGCCAGCATGGTGCACAGATACAGGGTCCACAGGGGACAGCCCAGGGCCACGTTCAGCACCCATGCCAGCACGATGCGCACGCAGAACTGGGGGATCAGGGTGTTGATCATGGCGAATCTGGAGAAGCCCAGGCCGATGACCAGGCCGTGGATGCAGATGGTCAGGCAGCCCAGCAGACAGGCCACGGACATGATCCGCAGGTACAGGGCCCCCTGGGCGATGACCATGGGGTTGTCGCTGAACATGGTCATGAACCGGGCGGGGAAGACCTGGAAGCAGAAGACCGCCACCAGAGACCAGATAAAGGCCATGCGGATGCCGGACTTCACCGTGGCGCTGACCCGATCCACCCGCTCGGCGCCCATGTTCTGGGCCACCATGGCGGACACGGCGGAGCCGAGCGCCTGATGGGGCAGCAGGGAGAAGACCTCCACCCGGGCCGCCGCGCCGATGGCGGCGGAGACGTCCACGCCGTAGCGGTTCACCAGAGAGGTGACGAATACGGCGGCAAAGTTCACGAACACGTACTGGATGGCGGAGGGCACGCCCACCTTGACCACCAGCCGCAGCTCCGGTCCGCTGATGCGCAGATCCCGGCCCCGGAGCCGGAAGCCCAGATCCGTCCGGCGGAACAGATAGATCAGCGCGCAGATCAGCGCCAGACACTGGGCGATGACGGTGGCCACGGCGGCCCCGGCGGGGCCCATCTGCAGCACGCCCACAAAGATCAGGTCCAGGACGATATTGAAGCAGGCGGCGATGAGGATGAACCACAGGGGCCGTCTGGCATCTCCCAGTCCCCGGAGGATGGCGGCGATGGCCTGATAGCCCGCCACGCAGACGGTGCCGCCCAGACAGATGGCCATATAGACGAAAGCGTAGCGGAACGCCTCGGTGGGGGTATGCATGGCGTGGAGGATGGGCCTCGACAGGGGGATGAACACGGCGGGGATGGCCACGCCCAGCACCACACAGAAGCAGAGCATGGTACCGATGGTCCGCTTCACGCCGTCCATCTGCTTCGCGCCGAAGTACTGGCCCACCACCACCTGGCCGCCCACGCAGAGGCCGAAGATCAGGGTGTTGATCAGCTGCACGGTCTGGGAGCCGTTGGTGACGGCGGACAGGCCCGCCGTGGTGGTCATAAAGCGCCCGATCACCAGCATGTCCACCAGGCCGTACACCGCCTGGAGGAGGTTCGCGATGAGCATGGGCACGCTGAACCGGAGCAGTCGCTTCCAGACGACGCCCTCGGTGAGATTGCCGGTCATTGCAGCCATAGTTCCACCTTTTCCCCTTATTTTTCGCACACGAAGGCACGCCAGTCATCCAGCGCCAGAGACTCCCGGACCGTGAAGCCCGCGGCCAGCAGGGCCGCCTCCGTCTCCGCCGCCCGGGTGTCGATGATGCCGGAACAGATGAAGATGCCGTGGTCCGTCAGCCAGCCGGGGACCTCCGGGGCCAGCGCGATGATCACGTCCGCCACGATGTTGGCAAAGATCAGATCCGCCGGCGGATCCGTCAGGTCCGCCGTCAGGTCGGCGTCCGTGAGGATGTCGCCGATCCGGACAGGGAAGGGCGGCAGTCCGTTGAGGGCGGCGTTTTCCGCCGTCACCGCCGCGACCTCCTCCCGGAGATCGCAGCCCCGGGCCTCCTTCGCCCCCAGCAGCAGCGCCGCCAGGCTGAGGATGCCGCTGCCGCAGCCCAGGTCCAGGACCCGGGCCCCGGGCCGGACCCAGCGCTCCGCCGCCTCCAGACAGAGGCGGGTGGAGGGATGGCTGCCGGTGCCGAAGGTCAGACCCGGATCCATGCGCAGGATCACCCGGCCCTCCGGGGCCGGGGCATCCTCCCAGGCCGGGAGGATATAGAGCCGCTCTCCGACGGTCATGGGCCGGTAGTACTGCCGCCAGCTGTTCTCCCAGTCCTCACTGTCCATGGGCGTGACGGTAAGGGTAAAATCCGAGGCGGCGCAGCCGATCCGCGCCGCCAGAGCGTCCAGTCCCTGCCGCAGTGTCCGGAGCCGCGATGCGGCGTTCTCCGTCTGGGGCAGGTAGCACTTGACCCGGGACACTCCGTGCCAGGCGCTGAGGACCTCCGGATCCACGTAATCCCACCGGTCCGGGTGATCCTCCAGGAACTGGCGCACCTCGTCCTCGTCCTCCACGGCAAAGCCGCCGAAGTCCGACGCCGTGAAGAAGGCGGTGAGCGCCTCCAGCCGCGCCGGCGGGGCGGAGACCGCGGCCTCCAGCCATATTGCCATATCCGGTCCCTCCCCATACGTCGTTCCCGGCCCTTTCGGCGGGCCGGACCGTCCCCGGGGCGGTCTGCGGCCGCCCCGACAGGTCACGATCTGTGTCATAACCTGTTTATTATAGCACAAAAACCCACTCCCCGCAAGGGTTCGCCGCGGCGAGGCGAGGCGTCTGTTCCTGTCGCCCCGTGTCCTCCTGCGCGCAGTGTCAGCCGGAGTCGTAATCTGCGCCTGGATTTTTCCGCCCTGGCGGGCGGGGGCCCTTACCCCAAACCGGAGCCCAGCGCAGCGGGTCCGGTTTGGTATGATAATCCGCTCCTCTGTTCCTGCGCCTCGGCGGGTGCAAATCGGCGACCAGTCATCGTCACCCACCGCAGGAGCGCGGAAGCGCGAGGAGGTTGCTTCGGACAATTCAGGGCTTTGCCGGCCAGGGTCGTTCTGCGGCAAAGACTTTCCTGTCATAAGGGAGGGGATTCCACAAGGGGGACCCCATGAAAAGGGGTCCCCCTTTGGTGCGTTCTTTGGTGACTTTCTGTCGCACACAGAAAGTCACCCGCCGGAGGCTCGTCCCCCTTCTATCGAAAGATTGGAAAATGTCGTTAGTCTGGTAAAGGGAATGTTTCGCTTCCGAGCGACCCTGCTTTTCTGATCGCCCAGAAAAGCAGGGAGAAAAGATGCGCCAGAAAACCCATGGTTTTCTGGACTTTCCTTTTCGTCTATGGGTGCGTTCTTCTCTTTTCGGCGCGCTTCGCCGAATTGACCCCGCTTCCCAAGCGCTGCCGCGCCCTCGGGGCTTATTGAAAAACTTCTGCGCTGGAATAACAGCGCCTGGTCTGGTGCGGGAAGGCAACCCTGCCGCTCAGCGCTCCAACGTGGCCAGTCGCGTCACCACCGCAAAAACGCGCCAGCGCGGGTGGGTTGATGAGTCAATTCAGGGCTCTGCCGGCCGGGGTGGTTGCGCGGGATGTTTCTGTTCCCCGCCGGGAGGCCAGGGGGTTACTCAAGGGGGACTGGTCCCCCTTGAAATCGCCCCGGCGCAAGCCGGTTTTGTCATGTCCGCAGACATGACGGCGATTTGGGTTCCCCTTTGGTGCGTTCTTTGGTGACTTTCTGTCGCACACAGAAAGTCACCCGCGGTCGGCATCCCCGCCCGCAGGCGGGAAAAACAGTCTGCGAAAGGAAAAAGGCCCCCGGGAGGACCGTTCCTTCTTATAAAGAACCTCTTAACTTTCCGTCTGCGGCGTCGACCCAAAACCAAAAAGCGGCGCAAAAAACAGCAGAGGCGGAACGCCTCTGCTGTTTCTCGTCTGTCAGATCATGCTTGTTTCAACAGGGAACGCCGTCCAGGGCCAGTCCGCAGGCGGCGGACTGGTGAAGGATACCGGCTCCCCGGTCTCGGGGTGGGGGATCGTCAGCCCCACGGCCCACAGGGCCAGACGGCACCGGCTGCTGCCGCCGCCGTACTTGCCGTCGCCCAGCACGGGATGGCCCCGGGAGGCGAACTGCACCCGGATCTGATGGGTCCGGCCGGTGCCCAGCAAGACCCGCACCAGACTGATGGTGTCCGCGTCCTGAGGACACTCTGCCAACATGTCATAGGTCAGCACCGCCGGGCGCACTCCCTTGCGTGAGCGCTTGACGACAAAGGATTTATTCCTGTGCGCGTCCCGGAACAGCAGGTCCCGGAGGACGCCGGAGGCCGGATCCGGCGTACCCTGCAGCACGCACAGATAGGTCTTTTGCACCGTGCCCTTTTTCAGGGCGGAGGACAGGGTCGCCGCCGCGTCCCGGGTCCGGGCATAGACGATGACGCCGCCGGTCTCCCGGTCCAGACGGTGGACCACGAAGATGTCGTCCGGCTCTCCCCGGTCCGACAGCAGAGCCGCCAGCCGGTGGGGCAGGTCCGTCTCGCCGGAGGCGGAGAGCATCCCCGGGGGCTTCCGACAGACAACGATCTGCCGGTCCAGGTGCAGGAGCAGAGGATCCGTCATCACAGCGCGGCAAACGCCTCGTCGGCGATGTCCAGGGTCTCCTCGATGTCCTCGTCGGAAAGGGCGGCGTTGATGAAGTGGTTGTGGTGGTTGGTGAAATACACGCCCCGGAGCACGCAGTTGGCGATCCACTGCTGGTGGAGCATCAGGGACGGATCGTCCGCCAGGCGCAGATAGAACAGGGCGGGCTCACCGGAGACGTGCAGGTCGAAGCCGTGCTTCGCCGCCCGGTCCTGGAGTCCCTGGGTCAGCTTCAGACCCTTCTCCCGCAGGAGGGCGGGCAGGTTCATCTCCTTCATCTTCCGGATGCAGGCGATGCCGGCGGCGAAGGGGACGGCGCTGAGCCAGTAGCTGCCGGTATAGGTCAGGGAGGACATGGCGTTCTTCAAAAACTCCTTGCCGCAGAGGGCGGAGACGTTGTAGCCGTTGGCCAGGGCCTTGCAGAAGCAGATCAGATCCGCCTCAAAGCCGAAGTAGTGGTCGCTTCCCGCCAGATCCAGCCGGAAACCGGCCCGGACGTCGTCCACGATGAGGACGGTGCCCTCGTCGGTGCAAAGCTTGCGGACCTTCTGCCAGAAGTCGGGCGCCGGCAGGATGTTGTCGGCAAAGTTGCCGTGCATATAGGGCTGTGCGATGACCGCCGCGATCTCGCCCCGGTTCCGGTCGAAGACTTCGGACAGCGCGTCGAAGTCATTCCAGTCCACGTAGAGGTTGTTGGCCACATCCTCCGGGAGGATGCCGGGATAGTCGATCTTCTGGGTCCAGGCGGACACGCCGTGGTAATAGCCCTTGAAGAAGACGATCTTCTTGCGATGGGTGTGGGCCCGGGCGCAGAGGATGGCGCCGCTGGTGGCGTCGTTGCCGTTCTTGGCGAAGAAAGCCCAGTCCGCACAGGCCACGGTATCCACCAGCAGCTCGGCGAACTCGATCATCTTCGTGTGGGGCGCCGTGACACAGTCGCAGATGGCCCGCTGCTCGGCAGCGGCGGCGTCCACGTCCGGGTCGTTATAGCCCAGGATATTGGGGCCGTAAGCGCACATATAATCGATGAAGCGGTTGCCGTCCACGTCCCAGAAATAGGTGCCCTGGGCCCGGGAGCTGAACTTCGGGAAGGCCTGTACCGGAATGAAGCAGCCCTCCGCCGGCCCCTGATGGCCGTACACGCCGGCGGGGATCACCTTTGCGGCACGGTCCAGATATTCCGCGCTGGTGCGCTGTGAATAGAGCTCTCTCATGATGTGATACCCCCAAACGAGATAGTGTTTGTCCTGGTCAGGCCAGATACAGGGATACCCTGTCCAGGATGCGGTTGATGTTGTCCAGCTGGGAGATCATGCCCAGCACCCGGACGCGGCCCTGGCCCACGCCGGTCACGGCGTTGACCTTGCCGTCGAAGAGATCGCGGGCATAGTCCATACTCTCGAACTCCATGATGGCGGTGGGCTCCCTGGGGGGCGTGTGCATGGCGGTGAGCCGGTGGTTGACGCACCGGATGCCCACGGCCTCGCCGCCCTCGGCCCGGAGCGTTACCTCTCCGTTGGAGATATAGCCGGTGCTGGCGCGGCCCACAGTATCCTCATTGCCCACCTGGGCCACCGCCTCAGCGATGAGGTGGAACATAAGTGTGGTGCTCTTGCGCTTGAATTCCGGATCCTCCAGAGCCTCCGGCGTCGGGCGCAGATACCGCTCCAGGATCTTGGTCAGCTCGGTGAATTCATGGGTCATGAAGCCGGCCTTCATCAGGCCCTTCCGGGGGATGGGCGTGGAGGTGCCGTCGATCATGGCGTTGAATTTCTCCGGTCCGGAAAAGACCATCTTGATATCGCAGTCCTCCACGCCGTCATACATGGCGCACTCGCCGCCGGCGAAGCGCAGGGTGGCGCTGGGACCGTTGCTGACGAGGAAGCCCACGGCGATGTTCTTGTCCGCGATCAGGGCCTTCGCCTCGTCGTCCAGCTCACAGAGCTTGGGCAGGGCGCCGAAAATGGCGTAAAGATTGATAAAACAAAGGGTTCTCGGTTCCATAGGTTGACCCCCCTTAAGTTCTGGTCATGTTGATCACGAGGGACTGGGGCAGCAGCTTCGCCACGAAGCGGAAGAGCTTGTAGTATCCCTTGGGCGTGTATACCGCCTTCCCGGCGGCGGCGGCGCGCATGGCGCCCCGGGCCACCTGTGCGGGGTCGCAGAAGGGCAGCTTTTCAAACTTTTTGGAGTTCCCCTTGATGCCGCCGTTGTAGATGAAGGCGGTATCCATGGGCCCCGAGCACACGGCGGTGGCGGACACGCCGTAGGACCGCAGCTCGTCGCCGATGCCCCGGGTAAAGGCATTGACGAAGGATTTTGTTGCGCTGTAGACCGTCAGCCTGGGATTGGGACAGAAGGCGGCGATGGAGGAGATGTTCACCACGCGAGACCCTTCGCCCATATAGGGCAGGGTCAGGTGGGTCACCGCCGTCAGGCCTCTGACGTTCAGATCGATCATCGTCAGCTGGTCCTCCAGCGGGCCGTCCCCCACGTTGCCCAACATGCCGCAGCCGGCGTTGTTCACCAGCAGGGCTACGTCGGGTCTGACCTCCTCCAGCAGCCGCCGGAGGATATCATAGCTCTCGTCCCGGCGCAGGTCCAGGGGCAGGATGTGGGTCTCACGGCCCTGGAGCAGCTCGGCGGACTGGCGCAGCTTCTCCTCGCTGCGGGCGATGAGCCAGTAGGACTCGATCTCCGGGAACTGCTCCGCCGCGGCCAGGATCAGTTCCCGTCCCAGACCCTCCGACGCACCGGTGATGATTGCGGTTTTCATAGACATTCCTTCTCTCAGGCGATTATTTCGCGTACATGCCGTCTACGATGCTGCGCACCAGCTTCGTGGGCAGTATCCGCAGCAAAAAGACGAACAGACGGTATTTCCCGCCTACTACGGACACAGGCTTTGCCCTTTTCCGCAGTGCCAGCTGCGCGATGGCGCGTCCGGCGGCGGCGGGCTCCATGCCGTTCCGTTCGTCCTTTTCCATGACGGCCACGGACCGGCCGATGCGGCCGCCGTAGACGTCGTCTCCGTTATGCTGTTTTTCCCGCGCTTCCGTAAAGCCGGTGCGGATGTCCCCGGGCTGTACGGAGCAGACCATGATGCCGAAGGGCCGCACCTCCCCCCGGAGGGCGGCGCTCCAGGCGTCCAGGGCCGCCTTGGCGGCGGAGTACCACGCCTGGAAGGGGATCGCGATGGGGGCGGCCACGGAGGACACATTGACGATGCGGCCGCCGCCCTGCCGCCGCATGACGGGCAGCACGGCTCTTGTCATATTCACGGCGCCGAACAGATCCGCGTCCAGCAGCCGCTTCGCGTCGGCGTTTTCCGTGAACTCCACGGCCCCGGAGATACCGAAGCCGGCGTTGTTCACCAGGATGTCGATGGTCCCGGCCTCTTCGGAGATCCGGTCCACGGCGGCCCGGACGGCGCTCTCGTCCGTGACGTCCACGGACAGAGCCTCGGTCCCGGCAGGGCCGACCCCCCGGCGGCTGAGGGCATAGACCCGGCAGCCGCCTTCCAGCAGGGCCTCACAGACAGCGGCGCCGATACCGCTGCTGCCGCCGGTGACCACAGCGACCTTACGGGTTCTCTGCGAGCACACGGGCGATGATATCCATGGCCTCGTCCAGCAGCGCCTCGGTATGGGTGGCCATATAGCTGGTCCGGAGCAGGCACTCGTTGGGCGCGGTGGCGGGAGGCAGGGAGGAGTTGACGTACACGCCCTCGTCATAGAGCTTCTTGGCCAGGGTCAGGGTACGGATCTTCTCATAGGTGTACAGCGGCACCACCGGCGTGGGCACGTCGGCGATGGACTCCCGGATGGTGACGCCTCTCTTGCGGAAGCCGTCCCGGGCGTAGGTGGAAAGCGCGGCCAGCCGGTCCACCAGCTCCGGATGTTTGCGCAGCTGCCGCAGGGCGGTCAGGGCCGCGGCGGCGCTGGCGGGGGGGATGGAGGCGGAGAAGATGAAGGGCCGGGAGGTGTGGCGCACATAGTCCGCCACCTCTTCGGTGGTGGCCATGTAACCGCCGAGGCTGGCCAGGGACTTGGAGAAGGTGCCCATGTAGATGTCCACCTCGTCCTCCAGGCCGAAGTGGCTGGCGGTGCCGCGGCCGCCCTCGCCGATGACGCCCAGAGCGTGGGCGTCGTCCACCATGACCCGGGCGCCGTACTTCTTTGCAAGGCGCACGATCTCCGGCAGATTGCAGATGTCGCCGCCCATGCTGAACACGCCGTCGGTGACGATGAGGCACCCGGCGCTCTCCGGCACGTTCCGGAGCAGCCGCTCCAGCTCATTCATGTCGTTGTGGCGGTAGCGGTGCATCTTGGCGAAGCTCAGACGGCAGCCGTCGTAGATGCTGGCGTGGTTTTCCCGGTCGCAGAGGATGACGTCCCCGTGACCGGCCACGGAGCTGATGATGCCCAGGTTGGACTGGAAGCCCGTAGAGAACGTAACTACGCCGGGCTTGCGGAGGAAGTCTGCCAGCTCGGCCTCCAGCTCCAGGTGGAGCTGCAGGGTGCCGTTGAGGAATCGGGAGCCGGAACAGCCGGAGCCGTACTGCTCATAGGCCCTGATGCCGGCCTCAATCACCTCGGGGCACGTGGTCAGGCCCAGATAGTTGTTGGAGCCGAGCATGATCCGGCGCTTGCCCTCCATGATGACCTCGACGTCCTGCCGGGACTCCAGCGCGTGGAAATAGGGGTAGATCCCCATCTCCCGCACCTGAGCCGGTTCGGTGAATTTCCTGCACTTTTCGAACAGATCCATAACGCGTGTTCCCCCTTCTCATGTCAGCAGTAAGCGGAGCGCGCCGTCTTTCGGGCCTCCGGGTGAGTTTCTTTAATCTATCGTCATATCGTCCCGCCGGGCGCGGAGGCTGTCCAGCCATGCCCGGGGCACGTTCAGGTCTCCCATGCCGACGCCCATCCGGACCTCCGGCTTCGCGTCGCCGTGGAAATCGCTGCCGCCGGTGGGCAGCAGACCGAATTCCTCCGCCAGCGTCATCGCATAGGCCGTCTGCTCCGGGGTGTAGGTGGAGTACTGCACCTCCATGCCCACCACGCCGGCGGCCTTCACCGCGGCGATCATGTCCCGGAGAAAGCTGTCCTCGAAGCCCCACCACAGGGGATGGGCCAGCACGGCCACGCCGCCGGCGGTCCGGATGGAATCCATCGCCTGCTGCAGAGGCAGATAGGCCCGGGGCAGGAAGTAGGGCTTCCCCTCGGCCAGGAAGCGGTCAAAGGCCTCGTTCACGGAGCTCACGTGGCCTCCGGCCAGCAGGGCCCGGGCGATGTGGGGCCGTCCGATGACGGCGCCGGGATTTTCCCGCTTCAGGGCAGCCAGGGACACGCCGTAGCCGTCCCGCTCCAGCATGCCGACGATCTTCTCGTTGCGCCGGTCCCGGTCCTCCACGACCCAGTCCAGCACGGGCTGCAGCGCCGGATCCTCCGGATCGATGAAATAGCCCAGGATATGGATCTCCCGGCCGCGGAAATCGACGGAGACCTCGATGCCCGGGATCACCTCCAGCCCTGCGGCCAGTCCGGCGGCGACGCCGGGTCCGGCGCCGGCGGCGGTGTCGTGATCCGTGATGGCGATGGCCTCCAGGCCCAGGGATTTTGCCAGATCGACGACCTCTGCCGGGGTCAGGGTGCCGTCCGACGCGGTGGTGTGGATATGCAGGTCGACAGTTCCCATAGATCGCTCCTCATACCCCGGGAAAAATCAACAGGGTATGCTTTCCCATTCTTCTTGATATCTTTTTATAATACCGAAATATGAACTATGATTGAACCGGCACAGAGCGGGCGATATTTTTCCCGAATCGGGACGACGCGGCTGTTTTTTTGCGCAAACGGGAAAAAGGGGCCCGGTCCCGCTTGCATTGTCGTCTGATTTCTGATACAATATTTTGCAACCTGATTTGATCTTTTGATCGGGAGATGGGTAAATGGCTAAGAAAAAACGCTATTACGGCAACAAGCCCGGCCCGGCCCGGGTGCCGAAGGCTGCGGAAAATGACAACCGTTATGTGATCATTCTCTGCGCGGCGGTGGTGATGGAGCTGGTCCAGCTGCTGCAGTTCCGGCTCCTCAACGGCACCAGCATCTATACCATGCTGGCCGTCATGAAGGTGATCCACATTCTGGCCATCGTCAGCCCCATCGTCTTTGTGGTGTCACTGGTGCTCTGGCTGGCAACGAAGCGGACGAAACAGTGGCTGGGCTGGATCATGGCCGTGTTCCTGTTCCTGACGGTGAGCATGGGGTGCACCGACCTGTGGTTTATCAAGGGCGTCAAGTTCGTGGCGGTACTGCTGGTGTTCCTGACGGTGCTGGCCTTTATCTATGTGGTCTATCAGCGGGATTTCTTCTGCTCCTGCGCGGTCATCGCCTGCGGTATCGGCGCGCTGACCATCTACCGCCGCAGCGCCGCCTGGGGCCAGGTGTCCATGCGGGCACTCATCGTGTTCCTCATCGGCTTCGTCCTGCTGATCGCGGCGGCGCTGGTGATCTGGCGGGTGAAGAAGGGCGAGGGGTACTGGACCCCCGGCGAGAACGCCAGACGGCTCCTGCCCCAGCAGACGGAGTACAGGCTCCTTTTTGCCACGCTGATCATCGTGGCCCTGGCTCTCATTGCCGCCCTGATCTTCGGCAGTATGGCAGCATACTTCGCCCTGTTCGTTCTGGGCGTCTACTTCTTCCTTCTGGCGGTGTACTACACTGTCAAGCTGGTGTGAAATCCAAAATCTGCAAACGGGAACGGCACAGGGCCGTTCCCGTTTTTTGTTGCCGTGGCGGGCGCTTTCCCCGCCTCCGGCGGAGGAGAGAACGTGCCTCCGGCGGGTGACTTTCTGATCGCGCAGAAAGTCACCAAAGACGCGCATAGAAACCCATGGTTTCTATGTACTTCCTTTTCTCGATCTGACGGAAGTACCGGCAAAGACAGC